>CAJTZI010000017.1:0-22027 GCA_910584075.1 uncultured Oscillibacter sp. | reverse complement strand
CCTGGTCCAGGAGATCAAGGCGGAGGAGGCGGAGCTGGACGGAAAGCTGGCGGACTACGAGTCCTTTGTGGGCCGGGAGGACGAGACGGTCTACCGCGCCCTGCTGGAGGACTACGGCGCCTTCAAGCACGCCCTGGTCTATCTGGTCTGCGCCAGCGCCGACAGCAAGACTCAGGAAGCCTACGCCATGGCCAACGGGGACGTCTCCGCCCGGAGCACCGCCGCCGAGCAGAGCCTGGACGCCCTCTCCGCCTCCGTCTCCGCCCAGGCGGAGGCGGCCCGGAGCCGTCTTCTCCGGGTATATATCATCTCCCTGGTCACCAGCGCCGTCACGCTGGCCGCCGGCATTGTGCTGGTTTGGGCAGCTCTGCGGATCATCCGGAAATACGTCATCGCCCCCATCCGGAACGCCATGGGCACCCTCCAGGACAGCTCCCAGCGCATCAGCGGCGTGGTGGGCGACGTCCGGAAGCGGACCCGCACTTCCAGCGGCAGCGCCCGGGCCCTCTCCGGCCTGACGGAGCGGCTCTCCGCCGCCCTGGAGGAGATCGCCGGAAACACCGCCACCATCTCCGCCAGCGCCTCCGCTACTCAGGACGAGGCCGTCAGCATGGCGGAGGAGTGCTCCGCCATCACCTCCTATTCCGCCCAGATGCGGGGCCGGGCCGAGGAGATGGAGCGCTCTGCTCAGGCAGAGATGGAGGCGGTACAGGCCAAAACGAAGGAGATCATGGGCGTGCTCAACGAGGCCATTGAGAAGAGCCGGAGCGTGGACCAGATCACCTCGTTCATTGAGGACATCCTCTCCATCTCCTCCTCCACGGACCTGATCGCCGTCAACGCCACCATTGAGGCCTCCCGGGCCGGAGAGGCGGGACGGGGCTTTGCCGTGGTGGCCCGGGAGATCCGGCGTCTGGCCGACTCCTGCGCGGAGACCGCCGGCCACATCCAGGCGGTGAGCAGCGTGGTCACCAGCGCGGTGAGCTACCTCTCCGCCAGTGCCCAGGAGCTGGCGGACTATCTGGGCAAGGCCCTTCTGGCCCAGCTGGAGCGCTCCGTCCAGTCCGGACAGCAGTACCGGGCCGACGCGGCCTATATCCAGCGCTCCATGGAGGACTTCAACCGTCAGGTGGATACCCTCCGCACCGCCATGGCGGAGATCGCCTCCTCTATCTCCGGCATCTCCGACGCGGTGGACGGCGCCGTCTCCGGCGTCACCGGCGTCAGCGGCAGCACCCGCGCCCTGGCCGGCGACATGGCGGGCATCACCGCCGGCATGGACACGAACCAGGAGATCGTGGGCGAGCTGCGTCGGCAGGTGGACGTCTTGGCGAATTTGTAAATCCCGGCGCAAAAAACACCGGAAAGCCAGTTTCTGGCTTTCCGGTGCTGCTTTCAGACGCTGCGCCAACCGCGGATTGGCCCTCAGTTTGCGGGGACCTCTCCCACGCCCTTCAGGATGAAATCAGGACGGTAGGGATACTCCTCGCAGGTCTCTCTGGTGGACACGCCGGAGAGCACCAGCACGGTGCCAAGACCCGACTCAATGCCGGCGATGATATCCGTGTCCATGCGGTCGCCGATCATGACCGCGTTCTCCGAGTGGACCCCCAGCATCCGCAGGCCGGCGCGCATCATCAACGGGTTGGGCTTGCCCACGAAGTATGCGCGGCGGTCGGTGGCCAGCTCGATTGGCGCGATCAGCGCCCGGCAGGCCGGCACGATGCCCGCCTCCGCCGGGGCCGTCAGGTCGGAGTTTGTGCCGATCAGCTTCGCCCCGGCGTTCACCAGGCGGATGGCCTTGGTGATCTGCTCCAGGTTATAGGCGGAGGACTCGCCGATCACGACATAGTCGGGGTTCACGTCGTTGTAGGTGATGCCCTTGTCGTAGAGGGCGTTGGTGATGCCGTGCTCCCCCACCACGTAGGCGCTGCACCCGGGCGACTGGCTGTCCAGGAAGTAGGCCGTTGCCAGGGCGCTGGTGTAGAAGTGGGTCTCGTCCACATCCAGACCCATGCGGGCCAGCTTCTGCTGGAGTTCCTTGGGTGTGTACTGGCTGGAGTTGGTGAGAAAGAGGAAGTTCTTGTTCTCCCTGGCCAGCCAGTCCACAAACTTCTTCACCCCCGGCAGCAGCTGGTTTCCGTGGTAGATAACGCCGTCCATATCGCAAATGAATCCCTGCTTGTTCTTCAATACGTCCATACGAATGACTCCTAAAAATCTGTTTAGGGCTCCGGGCCCGTTGGCCGCCCTGGGGCGGTGTTCTTTTTAGAGTATCCCACATTCCGGCGGATTTGTCAAAGGGTTCTCAGAAGCCGCCTCAAGACGGCTGAGGGCCTGGACCCCGGATAATTTCATGAGACAAGTTGAATAGAAGTCAATTCCATGTTAAAATCACGGCAGCAGCCGGAAATGGCCCTGTTTCTGTCGGACGGGCATCTACGCATCCGGCCGCTGTCCCCGGAAATAGACCGCGGCACACACCGCCGTGATGCACAGACACCCCAGCTCCGACGCCAGCGTGGAGTACCAGATCCCCCGGTCCCCCAGCAGGGCGGGCAGCGTCAGCAGACTCACGGCCAGCAGCACCAGGCTCCGGCTGAGGGAGATGGCAAAGGCCGGCACGGGACGCTCCACCGCGGTGAAGAAGGCGGCGAAGACTACGTTGAACCCCACCACCAAAAAGGACCACCCGTACATCTGCAGAGCGGAGACGGAGTAGGCAAAGACGGCGCTACTCCGGTCTAAAAACGCCCCCACCATCAGCGGCGCCCCCAGCTCCCCCAGGGCAAAGGACAGCCCGGCGAACAGCGCCGCGGCGGCCAAACCGTATTGCAGCAGCCGGTGGCAGTCCCGCCTGCGGCCGGCTCCCAGGGCATAGCTCACCAGGGGCTGCATCCCCTGGGCGGTGCCGGTCATGGTCATCAGCACCAGGGTGTTGACGTAGCTGATAATGGTGTAGGCCGGCAGGGCCTGCTCCCCGATGCAGCGCAGGATGGTGTGGTTAAAGAGGAAGATCACAAGGCCGTTGGACAGCTCGTTGAGCCCCTCGGAGAGGCCCAGGGGCACAATGCGGCGGTAAAGTCTCAGATTCCAGCGGAACCGGCCCAGCCGAAGCCGCTCCCGGTGGGTGAGGAAATAAACCAGAAACACGGCCGTGGAGGTCACCTGGGCAAGACCCGTGGCCAGGGCCGCCCCCCACACCCCCCAGCCGAAGCCCATGACGAACAAGGCGTCCAAGGCCACATTCATCACCGCGCAGGACGCCACTCCCACAGTGCTGACCTGGGGGGCCCCGTTGGCCTTCACCTGGACCTCCAGGTTGTAGGACACGGTGAAAAACACGGCGAACACGGCGATGGTGCCCACGTACTCCTTCACATAGGCCAGCGTGTCCGGCGTGGCCCCCAGGAACAGCGCCGCCCGCTCCAGGTTCAAAAGCACCAGAACAGTGAGAGCCAGGCTCACGCATACCGTCACCGCCAGATTCTGGCTGAACGAGTTCCGGGCCTCCTCCAGCTCCCCCCGGCCCAGGGCAATAGAGATGATAGTGGAGGTGCCGGTGGCCAGCAGGATACCCACCATGAACACCAGCGACGTAAAGGGGGCGGACAGGTTTACCGCCGCCATGGCGGTCTCCCCCACTCCCCGGGCCACAAACACGCCGTCCACCATGGTGTACAGGGAAAAGGCCCACATGGACGCAATGGACGGCAGGGCAAATTTCAAAAACTTCTCTCGCAGCTCCAAACAGACAACCTCCTTGTTCTCTGCGTCCAGCATAAACCCTCGTATTATCCGAAAGTCAACCCCCAGGAGGAAAAAATGAAGGACCTCTACAAAATTCACGAGATCGCCCGGCTGTTCCGTCTCCACCCGGACACCCTGCGCTACTATGAGGAAAAGGGCCTGCTCCACCCGGTCCGGGGCGAGAGCGGCTACCGGATGTACACCATCCAGGACGTCTGCACCCTGAATGTCATCCGCGCCCTGCGGGAGCTGGACCTGTCCACGGAGGATATCCGGGCCTATCTGGAGCGGCGCAGCGTGGAGGAAACGCTGTCCCTGCTGGACCGGCAGGAGGCTCTGCTGAAGGAGAAGCTGGCGGCGCTCCGGGCCGCCCGGCTGGAGGCGGCACAGCGCCGGGCACGGCTGGAGCGGTACCGCGCTGTGCCGCAGGGGCAGGTTTGCGTGATCGAGGAACCCACCCGTCCCTATGTTTTTCTCCGGGAGAACGTGATTCTGGAAAAAGAGATCGATTTTCTGCTGAAAAAACTGGAAGGACAGCACCAGGACTACATCAAGGTCATCGGCTCCCAGACCATGGGGGCCGTTCTGGACGGTGAGAGCCTGAAACGGGGACTCTGGAACCACTTCTCCTGTGTGTTCTTCCTCACACCCCCCGGCGGCCCCCGGGACGCTTTGCTCTCCGCCGGGCAGTACGCCCGCCTCTTCTACCGGGGCGGCTACGACCGCCTGGACCGGCATCTGGAAACTCTGTTCCGGGGCGTCCGGGACCTGGGTCTCGTCCCTGCCGCGCCGCCCCTGGAGCTGTACCGCGTCGATGTCCACGACACCCGCCACGAGGAGGAGTATGTCACGGAACTGCAGGTGCTGGTGAAGCCTGTTTCTTAGGGGCGCGTCCAATCCGGAGATGTTTTGTAGAGGCGGAGATCATCCGCCCGTCCTATGGGAGAACCGGAGGGAAGGCAGGCCGGCGAGAACGCCGGCCCCTGCATTGCCCCCGCATTGCTCTCAGAAAGCATCATAAAACGCGCAAGTTGAGCATCTTAACAGGGGCTTTACACTTGGCGGAAAATCATGTAAGATAAGGGAAATACTGTAAAGAGGAGGTGACACGCAGCTGAGGTCTGGTCCCTCGGTCTTTTTCCCCCGCACAAGAGAATGAAACGAGAAGGAGAACTAACATGAAATTCAATCCTGTCGTCACAGCAATCGTGGTGATCTACCTGCTGATCATGCTGTTCATCGGCTGGTATTCCTCCAAGAAGATCACCTCCAACACCGACTTCATGGTGGCCGGACGCCGCCTGGGCCCCTTCCTGATGGCCGGCACCCTGGCCGCCACGGAGATCGGCGGCGGCAGCTCTTTGGGCGTTGTGCAGCAGGGCATGGAGAGCCACGGACTCTCCGCCGCCTGGTACATCATCACCATGGGTCTGGCCTTCATCATTTTGACCTTCCTGGCCCCCAAGTTCCGGGCCGCCACGGTGAAGACCGTGCCCGAGTACTTCCGCCGCCGCTACGGCAAGAGCGCCGGCATCGTCACCGCCGTCATCATGCTGCTGCCACTGGTGGGCGTGACGGCCAGCCAGTTTATCGCCTCCTCCGTGATTCTCTCCACCATGCTGGGCATCAGCTACAAGACCGCCGTCATCATTGTTGTTGTGGTGGTCACCGCATACTCCATCATGGGCGGACTGTGGTCCGTGACCCTGACGGACTTCGTTCAGGTGTTCCTGATCGTCATCGGCATGATCATCGCCGTGCCGTTCGCCCTGAACCGGGCCGGCGGCTGGGACAGCGTTGTGGCCAACGTCCCCCCGGAGGCCTTTGATCTGTTCAAAGGTTACAGCCCCATGGCGGTGATCTCCCTGACCATCATGTATGTGGCCACCTTCACCGTGGGCCAGGAGGCCGTCTCCCGCTACTACGCCGCCCGGGACGGCAAGTCCGCCCAGCAGGGCTCCATCCTGGCGGCCCTGGTGAACTTCATCTACGCCTTTATTCCAGCGGTCCTGGGCATCATCACCCTGGCACTGATCAACATGGGCAAGTTCAGCTCCGAGGAGTTTGCCTCCGTAGGCGCTCGCTACGCCCTGCCCGTGCTGGCCATGGAGGTCATGCCCGCCGTCATCTGCGGACTGCTCTTCGCCGGTATCATCTCCGCCACCATGTCCTCCTCGGACTCCGACCTGCTGGGCGCCGGCTCTATCTTCGCCAACGACATCTACCACACCGTGCTCAAGCCCGGCGCCTCCAGCCAGGAGGTCATGCGGGTCACCCAGGTGACCATGGCCATCGTGGGCGTGGCCGCCGGGTGCATCGCCCTGTTCAACACCTCCAGCATTGTCTCCATTCTCATGTTCTGCTTCACGCTCCGGGCCGCCGGTGCCTTCTTCCCCTATGTGCTGGGCCACTACTGGAAGGGTGCATCCCTGGCCGGCACCATCGCCTCCCTTATCTCCGGCACCGTCATTGTGGTGTACCTGGAGAAGATTTCCGGCAATGTACTCTTCGGCATGAAGGTCAGCCAGCCCATCGTCCCTGGACTGGTGGTAGCGCTGGTGTTCTTCCTGGTGTTCTCCAAGATGTTCCCGCCCAAGAACCAGACCACGGAGCTGGCCTACGAGGAGGACTGATCGTTCCTCTTCCCGGCAAAATACGGCGGAAGGCGGCGGCCCACAGGGCCGCCGCCTTCCCTTTTTCCTTCGCCTGTGGTATAATCACCAAAACAAGCAACGGAGGCGCTTTTTATGTTCGACTACCTGATCCGAAACGTCCAAATCCTGGACGGCTCCGGCGCTCCGGCCTATTCCGGCGCCGCCGCCCTCTCCGGCGGAAAGATCGCCGCCGTGGGAGAGCTTCCCGGCGCAGAGGCCGTCCGCACCGTTGACGGCCAGGGCCGCTTTCTCACCCCGGGTTTCATCGACATCCACCGCCACGCCGACGCGGCGCTGCTGCGCCCCGGCTTCGGCAAAGCGGAGCTGGCCCAGGGCCTCACCACCATTGTAAACGGCAACTGCGGACTCTCCCTGGCCCCGGTGTCCGGTCCCCACCGGGGGGCGGTGCTGGACTACCTGTCCCCCATCGCGGGACGGACGGAGGAGGACTTTCCCCGCCTCTCGGACTACCGCCGCAGGGCCAATGAGACGCCCCTTCCCTTAAACGCCGGGATGCTGGCGGGTATGGGCACCCTCCGGGCCTGTGCCGCGGGCTTTGGAGACAGGGCGCTGGCGGACGGGGAGTACCGCCGCATCCACGCTGCCCTGGAGGAGGCCCTCTCCGACGGAGCCCTGGGCGTCTCCCTAGGCCTGGGGTACGCCCCGGAGTGCTTCTACACCACAGAGGAGCTGATCCGGGTTCTGGCCCCCCTGCGCCGGTCCGGGCGGGTGATCACCGTCCACATGCGCCAGGAGGGAGACGGCGCTGCGGAGGCCCTGGCAGAGATGCTCACCGTTGCCCGGGCCCTGGAAACCCCGGTGGAGATCAGCCATTTGAAGGCCATCGGCCCGCGGAACTGGCGAAGGGCCGTACCCCAGATGCTCCAGATGATCGCCGGCGCCCGGGCCGAGGGCCTGGACGTGGCCTGCGACGTCTATCCCCACCCCGCCGGGTCCACCCAGCTGATCCACGTCCTGCCGCCGGAGTTTCAGGCCGGGGGTGTGGAGGCCCTCACCGCCGCCCTTGGAGACCCGGAGAGCCGCCGCCGGATGCGCCGGCGGATGGAGACGGGGACGGACTTTGAAAACATCGTCTCCCTGGTGGGCTTTGAGAACATCCACGCCATCTCCCTCCGCCTGCCGGAGCACGAGGAGCTGGAGGGACGGACTTTGGCGGACATCGCCAAGCGCCAGGGCAAGGACCCCTATGACGCCCTCTTCGACCTGCTGGCGGCGGAGCGGTGCGGCCCCGCCATGATCGACTTCTTCGCCCACCAGGCGGATGTGGAGGACATCCTCCGCGCCCCCTTCGCCGGCGTCATCTCCGACGCCACCTATCCCGAGGGACTGCTCCACCCCAGGGTGTACGGGGCCTTTCCCCGGCTGCTGGAGACCTACGCAGGGCACCGGGACGTGCTGACATTGGAGGAGGCGGTCCGCAAGATCACCCGACAGCCGGCAGAACGGTTCGGCCTGACGGGGAAGGGCCGGATTGAGGCGGGGGCCGACGCGGACCTCTGCCTCTTCGCCCCGAAGAACATCCATGAGACCGCCACCTGGCAAAGCCCCCGGCAGCTGGCGGAGGGCATGGACTGGGTATTTGTGAACGGCGTCCCCGCCATTCAAGAGGGGCAGTTCACCGGCCTGCGGGCCGGGCGGCACCTTTGACGCGGGAAAACATTTTTGATAAGGAGGACTCTGTTATGAACCAACCACTGATCGAGGGCTGCGTAGACTCCTATGCCTCCGCCATGGCCGCCGCCGCGGGGGGCGCGGACCGGCTAGAGCTGTGCGCCAATCTGGCCATCGGCGGCACCACACCCTCCCCTGCCCTGTTCAAGCAGGTCCAGCGGGACTGCGCTGTGAAAATCAACGTCCTCATCCGCCCCCGGTTCGGCGATTTTCTCTACTCCCAGCCAGAGATGGAGGAGATGTGTACGGAGGTCCAGGCTTTTCGGACCATGGGGGCAAACGGCGTCGTGATCGGCGCGCTGACGCCGGAGGGAATGCTGGACACGGACAAAATGCGCCGCCTGATGGACTGCGCCGGGGAGATGGAGGTAACCCTCCACCGGGCCTTCGACATGGCCCGGGACCCCATGGAGACCCTGGAGGCCGCCGCGGCCCTGGGCTGCCGGACCATTCTCACCTCCGGACAGGCGTCCGGCGCCTTGGCAGGGCTGGAGGTTCTGCGGGTCCTCCGCGCCCGGGCGGCGGGGCGGATCGACATCATGGCCGGCTGCGGCGTGAAGAAGGAAAACATCCGGGCAATCTTCGACGGCGCGGGGATCACCTCCTTTCACACTACCGGCCGCGGCGCGCCTCTGGACAGCGGCATGGTCTACCGCAAGGCCGGCGTCTCCATGGGCCTTCCGTCCCTGTCGGAGTACGAGGTCTGGCGGACGGACCCGGAGGAGTTCCGCTCCTGCGCGGAGATCGTGCACGGGCTTTTATAGCCGGCCTGTGATCTCGACACGCAGGAGCCCGTCTCCTTCCCTGCGGCTGACAGAGACGTCATAGCTGCGGATGGAGTAACACGCCTCACCGGAGATCGCATACACTTGAATATCCGCCAAGTCGTAGAGATCCGCGAGAACGAATCTCCGGCGGGAGGCTTCCGCGATCTTCGCACGGCAGCTCAGGCAAAAATACTCCGGGGCCAGCTCATCCCGCTCCCGCGGCAGTGATGCCGCGCAGGTGCGGGCGTCAGTGTCCCGGGCAGCCGTAACTCCGGCACAGCGGCGCAGAAAGAATGTGCCCGTCTGCTGAATGCTGCTGATCTCCCAGTCACACGCGGGGTCCTGATCGTAGATTTGCATCTCGCACATTTCACCGGTGGAGAGGCTGACAAGGCAGGGCGCATGATACCGCGTGCCATATCCGCACAGCGCACAGATGTCCGGCTCCGGCGTCAGGAAGATTTTCCGCCAGACGGCGGCCTCACACTCCGCGGCGATGCCGCGCAGCCAAAAAACATATAAGAAGAAGAGCAAAAAAGAATAAACAGCGTGGCATGTTTGATCCATACAGGGCTGCGGGTTTCAGATCGTTTCTCCAAATCAATACCCCCCTTGAAGTCAAAGCAGAAAATTCTGTTGATTTATCATGCCGCAATTATATGATATAACTCATAACACGTCAATAACGTGTTATGAGTTATTTTTAAGATCGCCTATTTTCGTTAAAATAATCCTAACGAAGCAGGTGATCGCATGGAACAGCAATTTGATAATGCAGAGCGCATAGAATCCCTGTCCTATGCAATCAGCTATTATAGGAAAAAGAAGGGCTATTCACAGGAACAATTGGCGGAACTCCTTGGGATCAGCCGTCAACATTTGGCATCTGTTGAGGCTCCGAGAATGCACAGGGGACTTTCATTGGAACTGCTTTTCAATATTGCAGCTGTCTTAGAAGTAGAACCATATATTCTTTTGAAATTCAAGATTGAAAAATAGTTATTTCGGGGCAGCAGTATTTATCTCTGGGACAATGTGAAAAGGAAGCACCGTTTTCCACGGCGCTTCCTTTTTTCTTTCAATTCGTCCCTCCACAGCGGTCATACCGCGGCATGGGCCGTCTTCTTCCGGCGTTCCACGGAGGCGGGCCGCGGGGTGCTGCGCTCCGTCCGCTCCCCGGTGTGCGGAACGACCTGCCGCTCCGCCAGCCGCTCCCGGCCCACCGCCAGCATCAGCTTGATGCGGTTTTCCTGATTCACCTGGGTGGCGCTGGGGTCGTAGTCGATGGGCGTGATGTTGGCCTGGGGATACAGCTCCCGGATCTTATTGATCATGCCCTTGCCGCAGATGTGGTTGGGCAGGCACCCGAAGGGCTGGGCGCAGACGATGTTCTCGTACCCCGCCCGCACCAGCTCGATCATCTCCGCGGTGAGGAGCCAGCCCTCACCCATCTTGTCCCCCATGCCGATGACCCCGTCGGTGAGCTTGATCAGCTCTCGGAAGGGCAGAGGCGCGTGGTAGCCGTTGTCCTCCAGGACCCGGATCATCACGGTCTCCATGCCCTCAATGTACTTGAGGATCCAGTCGGACATGTGCTTTTCCAGGAAGCTGCCGCCGTAGAGGCGGGCGGTCTCCGCGGGATTGTAGGCGCAGTACTGCACAAAGCCCATCAGGCCCGGCAGGTTCACCTCGCAGTCCTGAGAGCGGAGGAACTGCTCCAGGCCGTTGTTGCCCAGGGGGGAGTACTTCACATAGATCTCCCCCACAACGCCCACCTTCACCTTGGGCACCCGGCGGACGGGGATGGCGGCAAATTCTCCGGCAATCCGGGGCATGGCGGCCTTGACCTCGCCGTTGGACCAGCCCCTGTCCGCGTGAATCCAGCCGCAGACCGTGTCCAGCCATCGCTCCTGACAGGCCGCCGCCGCGCCCCGCTCCACCTCGTAGGGCTCCGTCTGGGCCCGCAGGGCCGCCAGCAGGTCGCCGTAGTAGATGACCGCCAGGAGCTTGCGCAGCAGCGGCACCGTCATGGGAAAGCCCGAGTCCCGCTCCAGGCCCGAGAAATTCAGGCTCACCACCGGCACCTGGGGGTAGCCCGCCTTCACCAGGGCCTTGCGCAGCAGGTGGATATAGTTGGAGGCCCGGCAGCCGCCGCCGGTCTGGGTGATGATGAGGGCGGTGTGGTCCAGGTCATATTTCCCGGAGCCCAAGGCATCCAAAAACTGGCCGATGACCAGCAACGCGGGATAGCAGGTGTCGTTGTGGACGTATTTCAGGCCCAGCTCACAGACCTGGCTGCCGCAGTTTTCCAGCAGCTCGCAGGTATAGCCCGCCTGCTCCATCACCGCCGCCAGAATGCGGAACTGCACCGGCGCCATGTTTGGGATCAGGATCTTGTGGGTCTTTTTCATCTCCGGGGTAAATTTGGGGTAGTTCTGGAGTTCCATGTCCTTGTTTCTCCTTTCCAGGGGGAAGGGGGTTGGGGTTCGCGGCTGTGGGTTTTTGATATGGGTTTGGCGGGGGACTCTTTTTTTGCACTGCCGCTTTGCCTGTGTTTGCGGCGCTGCGGCTTCGCCGCGAGGGGATTCCCGAGGGCTCCGCCACCGGCCCCCGCCACTTTGAAAAAGGTGGACGAAAACTTTGCTCTGCGTTTCTCTTACGGCTCTTTCTTCTCGTCCAGGGCGGCAAAGAGGCTCCGCAGGCGGATGCGCACCGCACCTAAGTTTGTGATCTCGTCGATTTTCAGCTGGGTGTACAGCTTTCCGGCGGACTGGAGGATCTCCTGGGTCTCGTCGGTGGTGATGGCGTCCACGCCGCAGCCGAAGCTCACCAGCTGCACCAGGTCCATGTCCGGCTGTGCACAGCAGTACTTGGCCGCCGCGTACAGCCGGGAGTGGTAGGTCCACTGGTTCAGCACCGTGGTGGGAAACTTCTCCACCCGGTTTGAGATGGAGTCCTCCGTCACCACCGCCGCGCCGGAGCGGGTGATCAGGGTGTCAATTCCATGGTTGATCTCCGGGTCCACGTGGTAGGGACGGCCCGCCAGTACAATGATCCGGCGGCCCTCCGCCCGGGCCCGATCGATAATCCGTGCACCCTCCTTCCGGATGAGGGACATATGGTGGGCATACTCGGCGTAGGCCGCCCCGGCGGCGTCCTTCACCTCCCCCTTGGTGATGTCCGGGAAGTACCGGCGCAGGATGGTGAAAATCTTTCTGGTGAAGTCCTTGGGCCGGTGAAGGCCCACGTAGTCATAGATGAACTTGGTCTCCTTGACCTCCGGGCAGTTGCCGGCGATGACCTCCGGATAATAGGCCACCACAGGGCAGTTGTAGTGGTTATCCCCCAGGCCCTCGTCGATGTTGTAGGTCATGCAGGGGTAAAAAATGGCGTCCAGCCCCAGCCTGCTGAGAAACCGGATATGCCCGTGGGCCAGCTTGGCGGGGAAACAGGCGGTGTCGCTGGGGATGGTGCCCTGGCCCTTGAGATACAGGTCCCGGCTGGAGAGGGGGCTATGGTACACGGCAAAGCCCAGCCTGGTGAAAAAGGCGTGCCAGAAGGGCAGCAGCTCCCAGAAGTTCAGGCACAACGGCAAGCCGATCTTCCCCCGCTTCCCGGGGACCGGCTTGTAATCCAGAATCAACTTCCTCTTATAGGCGTAGAGATTCCGCTCACCGGTGTCCTCCCTGCCGGTGACGGGGCGGTCACAGCGGTTGCCGCTGATGAAGGTGCCGCCGTCGCCGAAGGTGTTGACCGTCAGCTGGCAGTTGTTGCCGCACAGGCCGCAGACCCGGCTCTCCGTCTCCTGGGAGAAGGCGGCCAGGGCCTCCCGGTCCAGCAGGCCGCTGGTCTGGTCCGGCGCAGCCTTCCCCCGGCCGTACAGCGCCGCGCCGTAGGCCCCCATGAGCCCCGCCACGTCGGGCCGGATGACCTCCACGCCCATCTCCTTCTCAAAGGCCCGGAGCACCGCCTCGTTGTAAAAGGTCCCTCCCTGGACCACCACGTTCCGCCCCAGCTCCTCCGGGGAAGAGGCGCGGATGACCTTGTAGATGGCGTTTTTCACCACAGAGATGGAAAGACCCGCGGAGATGTTCTCGATGGTAGCGCCGTCCTTTTGGGCCTGCTTCACGCTGGAGTTCATGAACACCGTGCAGCGGCTGCCCAAATCCACAGGACGGTTGGCGAAAAGGCCCAGCTTCGCAAACTCCCTCACGTCGTATCCCAGCGCCTGGGCAAAGGTCTGGAGAAAGCTGCCGCAGCCGGAGGAACAGGCCTCGTTCAAAAAGATATTGCTGATGGCCCCGTCCTCAATTTTGAAGCACTTCATGTCCTGACCGCCGATGTCGATAATAAAATCCACATTGGGCAAGAAGTAGCGGGCGGCGGTGAAGTGGGCCACGGTCTCCACCACGCCGTAGTCGGCGTGGAAGGCGTTCTTCGACAGCTCCTCGCCATAGCCGGTGGTGGTGACGGAGGCCACGTGAAGGGCCGGGTGCTCGTCGTACAGCCGCTCCAGGGCCGCCCGGATGAGCGGCACGGGGTTGCCGAGATTGGGCCGGTAGTCCGTAAAGAGGAGGCGGGCCTCCTGGTCGATCACCGCCACCTTCACAGTGGTGGAACCGGAGTCGATGCCGATATGCACCGGCGCGGCGTAGTCCGGGCCGAAGGGGGCCCGGGGCACGGCGGCTGCGGCGTGGCGGGCCGTGAAGGCCTCGTACTCCTCCCGGCTCTCAAAGAGGGGCGGCTGGCTGCGGTAGGTCTCAGAGGCGCCCCGCCCCTCCAGCCGGACACAGATCTCCTTCAGGTCAAATTCCCGGTCAGAGTAAAACGCCGCCCCCAGGGCCACAAACAGCAGGCTGTTCTCCGGGCACACGCCCCGGACGCCCAATGTCTTGTCAAAGCTCCTCCGCAGGCACTTTGAAAAGGTCAGCGGCCCCCCCAGGTACAGAATGTTCCCCTTGATGGGCCGTCCCTGGGCCAGACCCGCGATGGTCTGGTTCACCACCGCCTGGTAGATGCTGGCGGCGATGTCCTCGCCCCTGGCTCCCTGGTTGATGAGGGGCTGCACGTCGCTCTTGGCAAATACGCCGCACCGGGAGGCGATGGTGTATGTCTTCTCCGCCCGCGCCGCGGCCTCGTCCATCTCGTCGGCGCTCATCTTCAGGAGGGTGGCCATCTGGTCAATGAAGGCCCCGGTGCCGCCGGCGCAGGAGCCGTTCATCCGCACCTCAACGCCGCCGGTGAGGAAGAGGATTTTTGCGTCCTCCCCTCCCAGCTCAATGACGCAGTCGCTCCCCGGGGCCAGCCGGTTGACTGCCACCCGGGTGGCGAAGACCTCCTGCACAAAGGGGACCTCGACCCCCTCCGCCATCCCCATGCCCGCGGAGCCGGAGATGGCGAATTCCGCCCGGCCGCCGGGGACGTACTGCTCCGCAACCCGGCGCAGCAGCTCCCCGGACTTTTCCAGAATATGGCTGAAATGCCGCTCATATGTACTGTAAACAATGTTTCCGGCGCCGTCCAGCACCACGCATTTGATGGTGGTGGAACCCACGTCAAGACCCACTTTCAAGGTTCTTTCCTCCTTCGGAAAAACGGTTGCGCCGGTCCTTTTGACCGCATATCGCAATCTTTACATTCCTTGGTATTTTACTCTTTTCCGACAGGATTTGCAATCGCGAAAATCTGTAAAGAGTGTAAAAAAACTGTTAAGAAATTTAGAAAAAATGCGCTTACCTTCTCTCTTTCTTATGATATACTTGTCCTATTCAGAACTCCCGGCGGAAATGAGGAATGATTGATGGAAACCGTCCTGTTGCACACCTGCTGCGCCCCCTGCTCCCTCTCCTGCATTGACACCCTGCGCTCCGAGGGCATCGAGCCGGTGGCCCTGTGGTACAACCCCAACATCCACCCCTGGAAGGAGTATCAGGCCCGGCGGGACTGCCTGCTGGAGTACGCCCCCGCCATCGGTATGGAGGTGCGGGTGTGGGAGGACTACGGATTGCGGGAGTTCTGCCGCCATGCGGCGGCGGACATTGACCGCCGCTGTGCCTACTGCTACACCCACAGGCTGGAGGGAACGGCGAAATACGCCGCTGAGCACGGCTTTGCCGCCTTCACCACCACCCTCCTGGCCAGCCTCTACCAGGACCATGATAGCATTGTCCGGGCGGCGGAGGCCTGCGCACAGCACTACGGCGTGGAGTTTTTGTATCGGGACTTCCGGCCCAATTTCCGGGCCGGGAACCAGCGGGCCCGGGAACTGGGATTCTACATGCAGAAGTACTGCGGCTGTGTGTTCTCCGAGGAGGACCGGTATGAAAAGCAGATCCGGCGGGACCGGGAGAAGTTCGCGGAGCCGTAAGTCCCCCGCTTAAAACCGGACTATGCAGCGAATCGGAATGAAAACAGGGACCCGGCTGTGAGTTTTTCACAGCCGGGTCCTTTGCGCCCCTCACGCCGAGGCGATAACGTCCCGGTTTTTTACGAAATACTCGATGCCGGAGTAGAGGGTGGTCAGCACGATGACCCACACGCACACGGGATCGATCCACCCCAGCCACCCAACAGGCACGGCGGTCAGGGAATGGGAGGCCGCCCGGGCAGTCTCCGGCCCCAGAAGCAGCATTACGATGATGCAGACCATGGTGGCGGCGGTCTTCACCTTCCCGGACCAACCGGCGGCGATGACCCGCCCCTTGTCGCTGGCGATCATCCGGAGGCCGCTGACGGCGAACTCCCGCAGCAGCACCACCAGCAGCGCCCAGGCGGGCATCCGGCCCACCTCCACAAACCACAGCATGGCGGCGGTCACCAGAATCTTGTCCGCCAAAGGATCGGCGAACTTTCCGAAGTCCGTCACGAGGTTGTACTTCCGGGCGATCTTCCCGTCCAGCAGGTCCGTGAGGCTGGCGATGATGAAGATGGCCAGGGCCGCGTAATCCGCCCCGGGAAAACCCCAGTACAGCACCGCCATAAAGATTGGCGTCAATATAATGCGCATAAGAGTTAATTTATTCGGCAGATTCATGGTTTTCCTCCCCTTCTGTCCGGTATGGCTGATCCTTCCAATACCACCATTTCAGCATCGCCGGATCCCGGTCCTCATGTTCGGCGTAGTACACCGCCGCCCGCCAGACGTACAGGGCACAGCGGTCCTCCTGGTATCCCTTCATCAGGCACTCCCGGAGATACAGCTCCTCCGGGTCCCGGCCCCGCAAGTCGGAAACCTGCCGGATGCCCACCGACTCCATAACCGCGGCGATCCGCTTTCCCACGCCGGGGATCTCCTCCAGAGGACTCCTCATTCCGCCAGCTCCCCGGTGAGCTCGCCGTCCATGGTGCCTGTGAGGCGGACGGTGACAAACTCGCCTGGAGCCACCTCCCGGTCCGCGTCAAACCAAATGCGGCCGTCGATCTCCGGTGATTCGGCGTAGCTGCGGCCGTAGAACATCTGTCCGTCAAAGCCCTCACACAGAACCTCCCGGGTCTCCCCCAGCACCGACTCATGGTATTCGTCAATGATGCCGGACTGAACGTCCACCGCCAGCTCTGCCCTCCGCTGGGCCTCCTCTGTGTCCACGTGGTCCATCAGCGCCGCCCGGGTGCCCTCCTCCGGCGAGAAGGGAAACACCCCCGCCCGCTCAATTCGCACCTCCCGCAAAAAGGCACACAGCTCCTCAAACTCCGCCTCCCCCTCGCCGGGGAGGCCGGTGATGATGCTGGTGCGCAGCACCAGTCCGGGAATCCGGGCCCGGAGCTTTGCAAACAAGGCCGTCAGCTCCGCCTTGGTGTCCCGGCGGTTCATGGCCTTCAAGATACCGTTGTTGCAATGCTGAATCGGAATGTCCAAATAGGGCAATATCTTATCCTCTTTTGCTATTATATCAATCAATTCATCGGTAATCTCATCCGGGTACAGGTAGTGAAGCCTGATCCAGCGGAAGTCCAGACGGCACAGCTCCGCCAGCAGCCCCGCCAGCTGGTGCTCCCCGTTCAAGTCCGTGCCGTACCGGGTGATGTCCTGGGCGATGACCAGCAGCTCTTTCACGCCGGCGGAGCTGAGCTCCACCGCCTCCTCCAGCAGCTCTTCCCTGGGGCGGCTGCGGTACCTCCCCCGCAGGGAGGGGATGACGCAGTAGGCGCAGTGGTTGTCGCAGCCCTCGGCAATGCGCAGGTAGGCGTACCAGGGGGGCGTGGAGAGGATGCGGGGCCCGCCCTGTCCGGCGGTGTGGATGTTTCCCAGATGGCAGGGCCGGAGCCGCAGGTCCATGACCTCCTCAATGGCCTGGGCGATGTCGCCGTAGCTTCCAGTGCCCAAGACGCCGTCTGCCTCCGGCAGCTCATGCAGAATCTCCTTCTGATACCGCTGGACCATGCAGCCGGTGACCAGAATCTTCCTCACCTGGCCGGCGCGTTTCAGCTCCGCCATCTCCAGGATGGTCTCAATGGCCTCCTCACAGGCGGAGGCCAGGAAGCCGCAGGTGTTCACCACCACCACGTCAGCCCCCTCCGGGGCGGCCTGGACGGTGTGTCCCGCCGCCGCCGCGGAGGCCATCATCTGCTCACAGTTCACCTGGTTCTTAGCACAGCCCAGGGAGATAAACGCGATTTGATAACCCAATCTGATCCCTCCATATCTCACGGAGCGCCCCATGGCGCCTCACATCTCCGGCAGCTCCTGTCCCCGGCGGCTCCAGGCGGCCTTCACATCTCCCCAGGAGAAGCCCCGGCGGAGGAGGGCGTCAGTAAGGCGCTTTTTCTCCCGCTGGTCCGGCGTCCGCCCGCGGAGCTTTCCGGTGAGAAAGACATCGATCTCCCCCGCCGCCTCCGGCAGCTCCTCCAAAGCCTCGTCCCACAGCTCCCGGGGGACGCCCTTCTCCCGCAGCTTCTCCCGGGCCCGGGCCGAGCCCCAGCCCATCTGCCCGCAGTGCCGCACCAGCAGGGCGGCGTAGTCCCTGTCGTCAATGGCGCCGATGGCCTCCAGCCACTCGGCGGCGTAGCGGGCCTCCGCCTGACTGGCGCCCTTTTCCCGGAGCTTCTTCTCCAGCTCATGGCGGCTCATGGCCCGCTTGCCCACCAGGTCAGCCGCTGTGACCTTCACATTGGAGATCCCGGCGGCCTCCTTGAGACGAACCAGCGCGGCTTCATCCAGCCGGTCTCCGGCCCGGAGGCCGAAGTCCAGCAGCTCCTGCTCCGTGATTTTCAGGCAGACGCCGTCCTCCAGGAACACCAGCACCCGGCCCCGCCTGTGTCTGGACAGTTCGACCCGCTCAATCCGCATCGTCAAAGTCGTCGGCGCTGACGTCCACCGCCCGTCCGGCGGCCTTGGCGGCGGCCCGGGCCTGATTGCTCAGGAGCTTGTCAAAGTTCTTCCGAATATCCGCCTCCAGCTGGCTGGCGATGTCCGGGTTGTCGTGGAGGTAGTTCTTGGCGGCCTCCCGGCCCTGGCCAATACGGGTCTCCCCCATGGAGAACCAGGAACCGGCCTTCTGCACCAGATCCAGCTTCACCCCCAGGTCCACCAGCTCACCGGCGTGGGCGATGCCCTCGCCGTACATGATGTCAAACTCTGCCTCCCGGAAAGGGGGCGCCATCTTGTTCTTCACCACCTTGGCCCGGGTGCGGTTGCCGATCATCTCGGAACCGTTTTTCAGCGTCTCGATCCGGCGCACGTCGATGCGGACCGAGGAGTAGAATTTCAAAGCCCGCCCGCCGGTAGTGACCTCTGGGTTGCCGTACATGACGCCCACCTTCTCACGGAGCTGGTTGATGAAGATGACGATGGTGTTGGTCTTGCCGATGGCGCCGGTGAGCTTCCGCAGGGCCTGACTCATAAGCCGGGCCTGGAGGCCCACGTAGCTGTCACCCATCTCGCCCTCAATCTCCGCCCGGGGCACCAGGGCGGCCACGCTGTCCACCACGATGACGTCAATGGCGCCAGAGCGCACCAGGGCCTCAGTGATCTCCAGGGCCTGCTCGCCGGTGTCCGGCTGGGAGATCAGCAAGTCTTCCACCTTTACACCCAGTGCCCGGGCATAGGTGGGGTCCAGGGCGTGCTCCGCGTCCACGAAAGCGGCCTCGCCGCCCCGCTTCTGGGCCTCCGCCACCACGTGGAGGGCCAGGGTGGTCTTGCCGGAGGACTCCGGCCCGTAGATTTCGATGATCCGCCCCTTGGGAAGGCCGCCGATGCCGAGAGCCACGTCCAGGGCCAGGGAGCCGGTGGGGATGTAGTCCACGTTCATCTCCGCCCTGTCGCCGAAGCGCATGATGGAGCCCTTGCCGTACATCTTCTCAATCTGGGCCATGGCCGTGTCGATGGCCTTTTTCCGGTCGTTGGCCGGAGCCGCGGCGGGCAGGGGTGCTTTTTCCTTTGCCATAGGTATCTCCTCCGTCTATGTAAAAAGTTCTTCCGTTATCTTTCCGGTTCCTCCGGGATCACCAGCGCGCAGACGATATAGGCCGCGATGCCGGCGCCGCCCTTGGCGGTAAAGGCAACCCAGACCAGCCGCACCAGCGCGGGGTCCAGGGCAAAGTAATTGGCGATCCCGGTGCAGACGCCCTCCAGCATCCTGCCACTCCGGGCCCTGTACAGTCTCTTCATGGCTTTCTCCTCTCAAATCTTCCCGCAGAGAGTGCCGAACACCACCCGGGGAATCTCATGGGTATCCTTTACAATTTGAATGTCGCCAAAGCCCAGGGACCGCATCATCCGCAGCACCTGGTCGGCCTGGCCGATCCCCACCTCGAAGTACAGCCGCCCGCCGGTGACCAGACAGTCCCGCCACTTCTCCGTGATGCTGCGGTAGAAATCAAGGCCATCCTCGCCGCCGTCCAGGGCCAGACGGGGCTCATAGTCCTTCACGGACCCGTCCAGACCGTCAATGTCCCCTCGGGGGATGTAGGGCGGGTTGCTGACAATACACTGAAACTCCCCCAGGGTCTTGTCCGGCTTGTCCAAGGCGTCCGTCCGCAGGGGCACCACCCGGCCGGAGAGACCATTGCGGCGGATGTTCTGGCGGCAAATCTTCAGCGCGGCGTCGGAGATCTCCCCCAGCACCACCTTGGCCTGGGAGACCTGGGCGCCCACCGCCAAACCCACGCAGCCGCTGCCGGCGCACAGGTCCAGCACCCGGCACTCCCCCAGGGTCTTACAATAGCGGATGGCCTCCTCCGCCAGCACCTCCGTATCCGTCCGGGGGATCAGCACGTCGGAGGAGATATCCAATGGCAGGCCGTAGAACTCCCACTCGCCGATGAGGTACGCCACCGGCTCTCCGGCCATCCGCCGGTCCACCAACTCCCGCACCTGCCGCTCCAGCTCCGGAGAGGCGTACAGCCCGCCGTCCCGCTGGAGCTCCTCCCGGCTCTTGTTGGTGCCGAAGCAAACCAGCTCCCGGGCCTCCAATGTGGCGGCCTCCACGCCGGAGCGACGCAGCTGCTGGCGGACATCTAAATACAAATTGTTATATGTGATAGCCATATTACTTTCCGTATCCCTCTTACCAGCTGTCCTTGCCCTGTTCGTCGGGCAGCACCAGCTCCAAAGACCGGATGGCGCACTCAATCATGCTGTCGTCCGGCTCGTTGGTGGTGAAGTTCTGGAGCCACATACCCGGGGCGGTGAGCACCCGGGTGACGGGGTTGTCGTGCCGGCCCACCCAGCGGTTAAACTCATAGGTCACCCCCACCACCAGGGGCAGCAGCAGCAGATGCACCGCCGTCCGCAGCCAGGGGTTGGTGACGGGCCAGATGCCGAAGAAAACGCTGGAAAACAGGATGGACACCACAATGACCACAAACAGAAAACTGGTGCCGCACCGGGGATGGTGCCGGGGCTGGGCCCGGACGTTCTCCACCGTCAAAGGCAACCCCGCCTCATAGCAGAAAATCGTCTTGTGCTCCGCCCCGTGGTACTGAAAGACCCGGTAGATATCCTTTTGCTTAGAGCAGAGTATCAGATAGGCCAAGAAAATGACCACCTTCAAAAGTCCCTCCACCAGGTTCCGCCCCCAGAGGGGGAAGCCGGGGAAAAAGTGCAAAATCCCTCCGGTAAGCAGGGTGGGCAGCACCATGAAGAGAAACACGGACATCCCCACCCCCAGCGTCACCGCCAGGGCCACCACGGCGCTCTCCAGCTTTTTGGCCGGTAGGTGCTCCTCTAGCCACAGCTCGAATTTAGAGGGCTTAGCCGCCTCCTCCTCGGGATAGAAATCGGCGGAGTACATCAGCGCCTTGACGCCGTTGACCATGGAGTCCAGAAAGTTCACCGTTCCCCGAATCAGGGGAACCCCCAAAATGGGATACCGGTCCTTGATAAAGCGGAGAGGCTCCACCTTCTCCACCAATTTTCCCTCCTGATCCCGGACCACGATGGCCTGCTTCTCCGGGCCCCGCATCAAAATGCCCTCGATCAGCGCCTGCCCGCCGATGCTGGTGCGGAAGGCGCAGGATTTGTTTTCTTCTGCCATGAAATTTCCTTTCTAATGTGCGCAAAAATTTTGCCAGACGCCCTTTTCTCCGTCAAGCCCGGACCGGCAGGCGAATCGTCACCACCGCCCCGCCGCCGTCGGCGTTGCCAATGGCAAACGCCCCGCCGTGGAGGCCGATGATTTCATCACACACCGCAAGACCGATGCCGCTGCCCCGGGCCCGGGAGGTCCCCTTGTAGAATTTTTGCTTCACAAAGGGAAGCTCCTCCTCCGGAATGCCGGGACCGTAGTCCCGGATGCGGACCACCTGATGGCTCCCCTCCTGAACGATGGAGGCCGCGATGCGCCGTCCCGCGCCGCCGTGCTTGGCGGCGTTATCCAGCACATTGCAAAAGACCTGCTTCAGCCGCTCCGAGTCCCCCCGGATCAAGGGCAGGTCCCCGTCGCCGGGATGGTACTCCAGGGCGATGCCGTCCTGACGGAACAGCTCCTGATAGGTGAAAATGGCGTCCTCCAGTTCCGCCTGGAGATCCACGTCCTCAATTTGAAGGGTGAAGTGCCCGTCCTCCATTTTGGAAAACTCCAGAAGCTCCTCCACCATATTGGAAAGCCGCCTGGACTCGTTGACAATCACCCGGATGCCCCGGCGCAGCTGCTCGGGATCATCGGCAAGGCCATCCTCCAGGATGGTCTCCCCCCAGCCGTTGATGGCGGTGAGGGGGGTCCGGAG
>CAJTZI010000016.1 GCA_910584075.1 uncultured Oscillibacter sp. | reverse complement strand
CCCAGCTTGGAAGGCTGGTGCCCTGACCATTGTGCTACACCTGCGTTTGCCCTCCCGGAAATTGTCAGCTGAGTTAGAATACCACGAAATGAGGCAGCTGTCAAGTATTCCAGCCCAATCTTTTGAAATTTTTTGCGAAATTGGCGGTCCGGCCGGAACTGCCGGCGGTCAGTACTGGCTGACGGCGCCAGTGGCACAGTTCACATAGTAGCCCACCGTGTCGGTAACGATGTGCCACACCGGCGTCAGGGACATGGGGGCGGCGGCGGAGCTCTGGAGCTCATAGCAGAGGGACATCTCCGTGATGGAGGAGGCCACGGCGCCGGTCTCCCGGCGCATGGCGAGAAAAGCGGTGAGGGCGGCTTGGGCGGAGAGGAGCTCCGGACCGCCGGAGGACTCCGCGGAGGTCTCTGGCAGCAGTGTGCCCCGGGCGGAGACCACCGCGTCCTGTTCCAGGAGGAAGGTCACAACGCAGTTGGCCACCGTCAGCCCGCCGTACTCCCGAAGGGCGGTGACGGTGCCGCTGCCATCGCCGTCCAGCTGAACGGCGGTCACCGTGTAGTGGAAGTCCCGGCAGAAGCCGCGGCAGAAGTTTTCCCCGTCAGAGGCGGCCAGAGTACCGGCGGCCTCAAAGCTGCCGTTTTCCCGGAACAGCGCCGCACCGCTCGCGCCGCTGTAAGAGCAGATGCCCCCCCGCTGGGAGCTGCGGAGACCACCCCCCAGCAGAGCCGCGGCGGCGGAGCGCTCCAGCGCAGAGTCCCGGGTCAGAACGCGGCTGGAGGGGGGCTCCTCATCCGGAATGGCACCGGGGAACAGCTCCATGCCGTCGGCGGCAAAAAGCTCCACCAGCTGCTCGACAGACCGGTCCCGGGCGGCCCGGGCCGCCGTGCCCCGGTAGGCCATGGAGCCCAGCAGGAAACCGTTTACCAAAAGCAGAATCAAAATGATGACGTTTTTCAGCTGATACCGGTCCATCTCTGCGGCTCCTTTTCTGAGAATTGGGCTTGCAGCTTCCGGCGGCTGCGGGAGCAGCGCGGCGGTGCCCCGTGATCCTCCGGGCGCTTCTCCAGGGGCTGTCCGCAAAGGCCTCGCGTTTAGCAGCCTCCAGACCTTGCTTGGTCATTGGCAAGACGCACGGCAGCGTGAGTCTTTTTCGCTGGGCAAGGCAAACATTCGCGGGACTGTATGTTCAAGAATTTTGAACTCGGCCCGGTGAAAAAGTTCCGCCGTCTGGGCGTTTTGATATGTTTCCAACAGGGCCTAATCCGCCAGCCAACGGGCGGAGGCGGAGACGCCGCCGTCCACGTAGCCGATGGAGAGCTCCGCGCCCGCCTGCCGGACGGCAATGGCCATGGCCTGACGCAGGGGCAGCAGCAGCGACATCTCCCCGGTGTCCGCGTACTGACGGAAGCGGAGTGTGAGAACCGACACCGCGCAGCCGGACAGCGTGACCTCCGCGGCGCTGCCGCCGCGGTCAAAACGGATGGGAACACCACCGGACTGCCAACCGAAGGAGAGAATCATGGTGCGCTCCGTCTGCCGCACACCCGTCAGATACAGCCCGGCCTCGCTGGTCTGGCCGGACAGCAGGCTGTTCAGCAGGGCGGCGGTTCCCATGACCGCCTCCGTTACCGTGGGTTCCTCCCCGGCGGCCGCGATGGTCAGGGCCGGATCGCCGCCGCTGCGGTAGCGGATGGAGCCGTCCGGGTTGAGGCGCAGGGTGCGGTCACCGTCGGTGATCACTTCCACGCCTCCGGACTCTGTGTAGCGGGAGTTTGTGCGGGGATAGAAGCCCAGGGCAGACAGCAGGGCGCCGCTGTCCGGGAGAACCGCAGAAGAGGAGAACACCGGCAGCTCCGGCAGCTCCGGAGGGAAGAGGGAGCAAGGATCCGTGCCGGCACTGTCCGGCTCGCCGTTGTCCAGGGCAAAATAAGCGCCGTTAAGCTCATAGCCGCTGACCACGCTCTCCAGCTCCTCCGCGGAGACGGCGGATGTCCCCCGCCGGCAGACATCTCCCTCACACCACAGGTACAGCGTGGCCTCGCCGCCCTCATGGGCAGATACCACCAGCCGCCGGACGGACAGACCGCTGTCGATGGAGGCGCCCATCAGCCCCGCCACCACCGGCAGCGGCAGGGGCTCCAGAAAATCGCAGTAGACGGAGGTGCCCTTCAGGGCCTCCAGAAACGCTGCGTCCTCGCAGACGCTGAAGGACTGAACAGAGCGCAGCGCCTCCCGCAGAAGCCCGCCCACAGGCTCAAAATCCTCGTCGGTAGTGGTGAGCGTCACACTGCCGTACCGGCCGCCGTACACACCGGTGACCGCCAGCCGCACCGGGGCGGAGAGACTGGTCAGGGGGGTCTGAGCGCCATCCGGCGCCTGGGACGTGCTTCCGGACAGATACTGAAAATAGCTGCTTCCGGCGTTCACACCCAGGCTGTACAGCTGGGTCTGGGCAATCAAAAACGCCGCGGACAGGGCCAGCAGGACAATGGCAATGTTTTGAAAAAAATCCCGGCGTTTCCGCCTGCGCTCGTCCATGTCCCCTCTCCCCTTTCCTCAGGCCTTGTCTGATTGATCTCAAGATGCCCGCTTACTCTCCGGACAGAATCTTGGAGTCCGGTCCTCCCACGGGCAGCTCCAGACGCACGGTGGTGCCGGGGCCCTGGTGGGGGGCCAGGGCCAGAACGCCCTGGTGGCGCTGGACGATCTCCAGGGCGATGGAGAGCCCCAGGCCGGTGCCGCCGGACTCCCGGGAACGGGCCTTGTCCACCCGGTAGAAGCGGTCAAAAATATGAGTTCGGTCCTTCTCCGGGATGCCGATGCCGTCGTCCGAGACCTCCATCCAGACAACCCCGTCGGCGGCTCCGGCGGTGACGCGGATATGCCCGCCATCCGGCGTGTACTTCACGGCGTTGCCGATGATATTCATCATCACCTGTTCCAGCCGGCTGCGGTCCCCCACGATCAGGGGCAGGCTCTCCGGCGGGGCATAGGCCAGCTCGTGGCCCCGCTGTCTGGCGTTGAGGGCGTTGGCCCGGACCACGCTCTCAATGGCCTCCTCAAAGGGGAAGCGGGAGAGCACCAGTTCCGCGTCCCCGGCGTCCAGGCGGCTGAGGGTCAGCAGGTCCTGAACGATGTGAGTCATGCGGTCCGTCTCATTGATGATGATGTCCAAAAAGCTGTCGGCGGTGTCCCGGGGGATGTCTCCGCCCGCCTCCCGCAGGGTCTCGGCGTAGCTGCGGACGTTGGTCAGGGGGGTGCGCAGCTCGTGGGAGACGTTGGCGACAAACTCCTTGCGCCGCTCCTCGTTGCGGTGCTGCTCCGTCACGTCGTGGAGAACCACCAGCACACCGCCGCTGTCCTGGCCGGAGAAGGGGGCCAGATACAGCTCCAGCGTACTGCCCCCCACCACCAGCTCACCCTCGGCGTGGTCGGGGCGCCGGAGGGCCAGCACCTCCCGGAAGGGATGGACGGAGCCGAAGAGGCTGTCGTAGGAGCAGTCCCCGTCCACAGGCCGCCGGAGCATGGCGGTGGCCGCAGGATTGCAGTGGATCAGGCGGCCCCTGTGGTCAAAGGCCGCCACGCCGTCGGTCATGTGGAGAAACAGCGTGTCCAGCTTGTTGCGCTCGTTCTCCACGGCGGCCAGGGTGGACTGCAGGATGTCCGCCATCTCGTTGAAGGTGCCGGTGAGGATGCCGATCTCATCGGCGGACTCCACCAGCAGCTCGCTGCCGAAGTCCCCGGTGGCCACCCGCTCCGCGCCGGCGGTCAGCTTTTCAATGGGCCCCACCATGGTCTTGGACAGCAGAAAGCTCAGAAGCACGGAGATCAGAAGGCCGATGACCAGAGCCTGCATGATGATTAGGAACAGCTGGGAGTTCAGGCCGGAGACCGTGTCCTTATTGTCCAAAATATAGACGATGAAGGCGTTCTCCCCGCCCATGATCGGCACCGCTACGTCCATGAAGTCCGCGGTGATGTCGCTCTCGTCCCCCACCGATGTCTCGTCCCGCCGGAGCACGGCGTTCCGGGCAGAGAGAAGGTTGGCGCTCTGCTGCCGGGGCAGGGCGGCCTCGTCGGCAGAGCTTGAGATATAGGCGCCGGTCTCGCCGTCCAGCACAAAGTAGTTCCGCGTCCGGTAGTCCACGCCCAAAGAGCCGGCCTTGGCCTCCAGAATCTCCGCCACGCGGCCGGCGGGGTCCTCCGGGTCCGCTGCGGCGCCCCGCAGGTCAAAGACAAAGCTGTTGTTCTCCCCGCCGAAGACGTCGCTCATCTGCTGGTAGAAGGCGTTGATGTAAAAGCTGGAGACGCTGACCGTGAGAAAGGCGCCCACCACCGCCATCAGGGATGTGATCAGCAGCAGCAGGATCAGCGTGAGCTTCATGTGAAGGCTTCGGAACATGGCGGGCCTCCTTTCGCAGTCTTTTCCGGGTCACTCCTGTACGGAGAAGTAGTACCCCACGCCCCGGCGGGTGAGAATATAGGCGGGACTGGCGGGATTCACCTCGATCTTTTCCCGCAGGCGGCGCACCGTCACGTCTACGGTGCGCACATCGTCGCCCACGTAGCCGTAGTTCCACACCTGCTCCATCAGGTCCACCCGGGAGTAGACCTTGTTGGGGTGGCTGGCCAGAAAGGTCAAAAGCTCGTACTCCCGCTGGGTCAGGTCGATGGCCTGCCCCTCCCGGAAGACCTGGCGGCTCTCCGTGTTGATGGAGAGGTTGCCGGACACCGCCATGGCGCCGGCGGCGGCCGTGGCCGCGGCAGGCGCCGCCATGGAGGTGCGGCGGATATTGGCCCCCACCCGGGCGATGAGCTCCCGCATGGAGAAGGGCTTTGTGATATAGTCGTCCGCGCCGATCTCCAGCCCCAGAACCTTGTCCGTCTCCTCCTCCCGGGCGGTGAGGATGATGACGGGCACATTGTCCCCCGCCTGCCGCAGTGCGCGGCAGACCTCAAAGCCGTTCATCCTGGGCAGCATCACGTCCAATAGAATCAGGTCCGGCTTCTCGGAGCGGGCTTTGTTCAGCCCGTCCTCTCCGTCGTAGGCCTCCAGGGTCTGGTAGCCCTCCCGCTGGAGATTGAAGCGGAGAATGTCCACGATGTTCTTCTCGTCCTCCACGATGAGGACGGTCTTCTGTCTGTCCATTAAAAACCTCCGGGTTTGTGTTACAGGTTCAATAGCACCTTGGCCCGCAGCACGGCGGCCACAGTCTTGGCGTCCTCAATCTCGCTGTTGACACAGCGGTGCACCATCTCGTCAAAGGGCACCCGCTCCACGTTCAAAAACTCGTCCGGGTCCAGATGCTGGGCCTCCATCCGCAGGCCCCGGGCCAGAAAGAGGTGCAGCGTCTCCCCGAAACAGCCAGGGGAGGGCAGCAGACGGCCCAGGGGCACAAACACCTCCGGCACCGCGCCGGTCTCCTCCGCCAGCTCCCGCAGAGCGCCGGCCGCCGGCTCCTCACCCGGGTCCAGCTTGCCCGCCGGAATCTCCAGCGTGGTCCTGCCGAAGACGTACCGGTACTGGGTCACCGCCAGCACGTTGTTCCGCTCGTCCAGGGGCAGGACCGCCACGCCGTCGGTGTGGTCCGCCACCTCCCGGAGGGAGGTCTCCCCGTTGGGCAGTTCCACCGTGTCCACATGGACATCCATCAGGATGCCCTTATATTTATCTTCCCTGCGCAATCGCTTTTCAGTCAAATCCATCGGCTGCCCCATGGCATTACACCTCGCGTTTTATTTTTGAAAAGGACTCTATCCTCTGGCAGTATAGCACATTCCGGGAAAAAAGCAAAGATTTCCTTGTGCCGCCGGAAATTTTTCCCGGTGACCGTCCGCGGCCGTGCCGGAAGTCCAGCAGCTGACCGAAACACTTTTTCGGCCAGCTGCTGGGGATTTTCACCCCCTCAAAAAGTTCTGAAAATCCCTGCTTGTAATGGCACAGGAGGCCCTTCTTGGGTTCCCCGTCCACACCCCTTCTTGCCGTTGAACGCATCTCCGGCGTTTTTTGACAATCTGAGAGGCCCCGGAACGGCTGTTCCGGGGCCCTGGCACAGGGGCATACGAGAGGGTCACTTGTTCAACGCCCTTTGCAGCCAGTTCTTTCCGTCCACGAAGCGGGAGACGATGTAGCACACCACATAGTCCCCGGCGGCGTTGATCATGGTGGCGGGGGGGTCCACCAGGTTGCCGATGACCACCAGGATGGGGAAGGCCACTTCCATCTGCGTGGGGAAGAAAATGGAGCAGATGATGTACTCGCCGATGTAGCCGCCGCCGGGTACGCCGCTCATGCCCACGGAACTGAGCACCGCCACCAGAATCACCGGCACCAGCATCCCCGGGGTCAGCCGCTGGCCGAACACCCCCAGCACGAAGGCGATTTTCAAAACGCAGCTGAAGCAGGAGCCGTCCATGTGCATGGTGGCGCCCAGGGGGAGCACCATGTCGGCCACGTCCTTGCTGATGCCTGTGTCCGCCGCCTCCTCCATGTTGGTGGGGATGGTGGCCACAGACGAGCAGGTGCCCAGCGACACCACCGCGGGCTTGGTGATGTGGCGGAACATGGTCTTCACGCCTCCCCTGCCGCCGCCGAACCAGGCGAAGAGGGGCCAGGCCGTGAAGATGTAGATAAAACACAGGGGGTAGTACACCGCCATGGCCCGGGCGTAGCTCTCCGTAATCTGGGAGCCGTATGTGGCCACCAGATCAGCGAAGAAGCCAAAGAAGGCGACAGGGGCGTAGTATGTGATGATCTTGACGAATTTCAGCATGACCGCCGTCAGATCCTCCAGGAACCGGGCCACCAGGGAGTCCTTCCCGCCGCTGAGGTTCACGGAGAAGCCGAAGAGGAGGGAGAACACAATCAAAGGCAGCATAGCCCGGCGGCTCAGCAGGCCCACAAAGTCGCTGGCGGTGAAGAAATTGACGATCATATCCGCCAGGGAGGCGTACTCCCCCAGCTCTTCGGCAGGCAGATCCGTCCAGGCGGCGAGCACCGGAGGATAGACCATCATCAGCAGATACATGATGACGGCGGCAATGGCGCCGGTGACCACGAAGGTCCCCACGGTGACGCCCATAATCCGCCCCGCCCGCCTCCGGCTCTCCATACTGGCCACGGCGCTGGAGATGGAGGCAAACACCATGGGGACTACGATACAGAACATCATGTTGATGAACACAGTGCCCAGGGGCTTGAGGACGGTGGCGCCGGCGCTGGTCTCCGTGGCGGGCCAGATCCAGCCCGCCATGGCCCCCAGGACCATGGCCCCCAGCATGACGGCCAGGAACAGGTAGTTTTTCGCGATGGTTTTCTTCTCCATAGTGGTTCCTCCTGATGTTTGATATTGAGGGTGTACGGGGACAGGGACGGCTGAAGGAGGGGGACGGCCCGCGCAGGGGCACGCCCCCGGCCGGGAGAGGACCACTGATGGAGCGCACTGCCCCGCAGGACGCGGCCTGGGTTACAGGGGCAGCTCCTCGTCGGTGATCTCGCCCTTGCAGACGATGTTGGTGGGGCCGGTGAGATAGAGGTCCGTGACGCGGTCCCGGTCCCGCTCTACGTCGATGACCAGCTCGCCGCCGGGCATCCGGGCCCGGACATTGTGCCCGGAGACCTTTCCCTGGAGGGTCAGCACCGTGACAACGGACCCGGTGCCGGTGCCGCAGGCATAGGTGAAGTCCTCCACGCCCCGCTCGAAGGTGTGCTCATAGACCTGGTCCTCCCCAGTGAGCTCATAGAAATTCACATTGGCCCCCTTGGGGAAGGCGGGGTGCCAGCGGAGCCTGCGGCCCAGCTCCCGCAGCTTGTCCTCATCCGCCTCCCGCAGGCCCGGAAAGGGCACCGCCGCGTGGGGCAGACCGGGGCAGCCCAGCTCCACATAGGCACAGGGATAGGTGACGCCGTCCACCTCCACGGGGCAGTCCAGGCGGATGGTGGTGGGGTCGTTGAGGCGGACCCGGTAGCGGCGGCGGTCAATCCGCTCCCCCGTCACCATTCCGGCGGTGGTCTCCACCCGCTGGACCTCTCCGGCGAGACCCGCCTCATAGCCGTAACGGCAGATGCAGCGGGCGCCGTTGCCGCACATCTCCCCCACGGTGCCGTCGGAGTTGAAGAACAGCATCCTGTAATCTCCGCCCTGGACGGGGGCCTCCACCACCATGAAGCCGTCGGCCCCGATGGAGAGATGCCGCTCGCACAGCGTCCTGGCCAGCCGGGGGAAGTCCTCCGCCCGCTGGCGCTCCTCCAGGTTGTTCAGAATGAGAAAGTCGTTGCCCGCGCCGTTCATTTTCCAGAATTTCATAAATGCCTCCGCGCGCCGGTGGGCGCTCAAATTAAAATGAAAACCTCGCCAATCCCGGGGGTGCGGAGGCTTTCCCCTTTCTCCGCGGCAGTCTCAGCGCGGGTCCGGTGTTTTCATGATAACTTGATTTGCCCTGGGAATCCACTGCTTTCCACATGTTTTATTATAATAGCACCCGGTGAATTCTAATACCCTAAAATGTGCCAGAAAGTATGCAAATCGTGCGAAGAGCGCCGTGAGAAAATCCGCGGCCCGAACGGACCGCGGATCTGAGAAACTGTTTCGGATTTCAAAGGGAGAACTTCCCGCCGGTGTTTTACCGGCGGCCGCCGCGGCCTCCCCCGCCTCCAAAGGAGCCGCCGCCAAAGCCGCCACGGCCTCCGCCGCCCCCGAAGGAGCCGCCGCCGAAGCCGCCGCGGCCTCCGCCGCCCCCGAAGGAACCGCCGCCAAAGCCGCCGCGGCCTCCCCCGCCTCCGAAGGAGCCGCCGCCAAAGCCGCTGCGGCCTCCGCCGCCCCCGAAGGAGCCGCCGCCGAAGCCGCCTCGGCCTCCCCCGCCCCCGAAGGAGCCGCCGCCGAAGCCGCCGCGGCCTCCGCCGCTTCTGGGCGGCTGGGGAGGTCTTCCGCCGCCGCTCCTGGGCGGAGGCGGGGGAGGGGGCCTGCGGGGCGGTCTGGGAGGCGGAGGCGGCCTGCGCCGCCGGGGCCTGCCCCAGAACACCGGGTAATAGGGAACGGTGGGAATTCCCATGCCGGGCATCATGTACCGCCGGCGGTAGCGCCGGTAGCGCATGGCGTCCAGGACCATCCAGAGCGCAAAGAGCACAATCAGCAAGACCACAATCTGACTAACCAGCGCCATGGGGGAGGGTGCCACATAGCCGGTGGTCCGGGTCTCATAATTCCCGGCCAGGGCGGTGTACTCCTGCCGGACGGCGGGAATGTAGTTCTCCTTCACCGTCACGCCGTACAGGTCCTCCAGATAGTCCACCAGGGCGTCGAAGGTTTTTCGCACCGCCTTGTCGTAGTCCCTCTTGGTAAAGGGGTCATCCATGCGGTCCATGATGATGCTGTACAGGGTGTCCTGCTCCCGGGCGCGGAAGCCGCTGCCCCAGGCGGCGTAGTAATCCCCGTCCGCCGCGCCGTTATACACATTGCGCAGGGCCAGCACCAGCAGCACGCCGTTGTTGGTCTCCTTCGCCCCCACGCCCAGCCGGTCAAATTCCCGCTCTGTGTAGTCGCCGATCTCCGTATCCCCGGTGGTGTCCACCACAATCACGGCGATCTGGGCCCCGGTCTGGGCGAACAGGGACATATTCATGTTGTCAATGTAGGCCATGGTCTTTTCGGAGATGACGCTCTCGCTGTCCATGACATAGCGGTAGCTCCCCATGACGGAGGTAGAGGCCTCGCCGTCTGGCCGGCGGGCGTTTCCCAGCAGGACGCCGGCCATCATGGCCAGCACCATGACGGCCACGGCCACGGGGCGTTTTTGGAACAACTTCATAAACTCACTCCTCCGCCCGGATTGTGTTGAGATCCGGCACGTCCGTCCGGCCCACCAGGTAATCAATGGATACTTGGTAGTAGTCGGCAATGGCAATCAGGGTTGCAATTTTGGGCTCACTCTGCCCCGTTTCGTAGTTCTGATATCCCCGAAAGGAAAGACCAAGATGGTCTGCTATCTCTCTTTGATAGACTCTGCGATTTTCTCTAAGCTCTTTCAGGCGTTTTGCGAGTGTTTGCATAATACACCTCTCGATATACCTGATTGTAGTGTGTTAATATACCTTTATCTAGTATATTAGAGGAACTCGTATGTCTGACCTAATGGAGGTTCTGTATGAATACACCCAGTCTCACCGTGTCGCAGGCTTTGTCGACAGCCCGACATACAGGGAGATCGAGCGGATTGAGGAGAAGAATCTGGCGGCATTGAAAGGCCACCTCTCCGGCGAGGGTCTGGCGGCGCTGGAGCGTTACCAGGACACCTGTCTGGAACGGCAGAACCTGGATCTGGAGGCCATGTTTCAGGCTGCTCTCTCCCTAGCCCGGGAGCTCCTGGTCTGAGCGGTCTGCCGGGCGTGCCGGGGGCAACGGGGGACAGGCCGCCCCGCACGGCACCGGCTAGGCGCGAAGCGCGGGAAGAGAAGAACGTCCCTGCGTCCACGCGGCAAATTTCCTCAGCAGCCCCGATGAATGGAGTGCACTCCCGCAAGGACCAAAAAGTCTTTTTCTCTTTTCCCAGCAAGGGGGACGCCGCAGCCCTAAGCGGCAAAGCCGCCAAGGGCTGCGCAGTGGACCGTGCACGGCCCGCCAAGGTGAGCCGCGAAGCGGCGAGAGGGCCCTCTGGAGGGCTTTCTCTTTTTCTGCGCTCAGAAAAGAGGGGCCCCCGCCGGAGCCCAGCGAAGCGGGTCCAGTGGGGAGAGGACTGCGCCCGCAGGCGCGTTTCGGAGGCCAACCGCCCGAAGGGCGGCTCTTAGGCCGGAGATGAAGGAACGGAGTTTGAGCGGAATTTTCGGCTTTAGCCGGAAATGGAGCGGCGGAGTTTCTTTTGACGACATAGGGGGTGCATTGGACCAGCCATCATTATGGCTGAAACCCAACCCGCCCGCCAGAGCGAGAATAAGCCTTCCTCCCTGTCGGGGGAAAAATCCCCCTTATTTCCTCAATTCCATGAGCTTTGCCCGAAGCTCCCCCTCAATCCGCCCAAGCTCCGCCTCGGCGGCCTTCCGCTTCTCCGCACCCTCCCGCTGAATGTTCAAAACCTCATCCAGCGTGGAGATCAGCTGCTCATTGGTGTGCTGGAGCGTCTCGATGTCCACAATGCTCCGCTCCGCCTCCCGGGCGGTCTGGATGGTGCCCATTTTCAGCATTTCGGCGTTCTTCTTGAGAAGCTCATTGGTCATCTCCGTCACGGCGCTCTGGGCGGCGGTGGCCTGACGGCCGTGCTCCATGCCCAAGGCCAGCACCATCTGGCTCTTCCACAGGGGAATGGTGTTCACAAGAGAGGACTGAATCTTCTCCACCATCAGCGTGTCGTTGTTCTGCAGGAGCCGGGTCTGGGGGCCCATCTGGATGGAGATCATGCGGGTCAGCTCCAGGTCGTGGAGCTTTTTCTCAAACCGCTCGCACATCTGCACCTTGTCGTTGTAGGCCTGGGCGTCCTCCTGGGCGCCGGTCTGCTCTGCCCTGGCCCGCAGGGCGGGGAGCTCATTCTCCCGCACGTCCGCTAATCTTTTCTTGCCCGCCAGGATGTACATGGTCAGTTCCTTGTAATATTTCAGATTCAGCTCATACATCTGGTCAAACATGGCCACGTCTTTCAGCAGAGCCACCTGGTGCGCTTCCAGCTCCCGGGCGATCTTGTCCACGTTGGCCTCCACCTTGGCGTGCTGGGCCTTCATGGTCTCCAGCTTGTTCCCCGCCTTCTTGAACTTGCCAAAGAGGCCCTTTTTCTCCTCCTCCTCGCCAAAGCCCTTCAGCTCCACCACCAGCTCCGAAAGGGACTTGCCGATCTCCCCCAGGTCCTTGGTCCGCACGGATTGCAGGGCGTTTTCGGAGAAGCCCGCCACGTTCTTCTGGGCCGCCGCGCCGTACTGCAAGATCATGTTGGAGTCCATCACGTCGATCTTTTTGGAGAAGTCCTCCACCGCCTTCTTCTCCGCCTCGGAGAGCATGGAGTCGTCCAGCTCCACCGGCTTTACCTCCGCCCTTTCCGGCTCCGGGGCCGGGGCGGCGGGGGCGGCGGGGTCCAACGTCAGCTCCGGCACGGCCTCCGCGGCCGCGGGGGCGTCGGGGGTCAGTGTCAGCTCAAAGCCATTTGTGTCAGTCATGGTTGTCTCCTCCGTAAAAAGTTAGTTTAATATGTTATATTCAGACGCTGCCGGGACCTCCCCTCTCACAGCTCCAGCTTGATGTCCGTGCCGTCCTCCGGCGCCGTCTCCGTCTTGAGGGGCTGTCCCATCAGGCCCTCCCGGGCCATCATGGTCTCCAGCACAGTGATGTCCGTGGAGATGTCTAGGGCATCGGAGCCGTACAGGGCGTCCAGCTGCTTTTCAAAGGCGGCCACGATGTTTCGCATCATGCCCTCCACCTTGTTCAGCGTGGTGTCGATGTTCTCCCCGGAGACGCCGGCGGCGCTCATGCGGTCGTAGGCGTTCAGGAGCTTCAACGTGGTAGGCAGGTAGTAGTCCATGAATTTGTGGATTTGGGGAAGCTTCTCCGGCTGGTCCTTCACCGCCTCGAAGATCTTCTCCGACACCTGCTCCAGCCGCACGATGTCGGCGGATACGCCGGGGTCGGCAATGTTGTCGTCCAGCCGCTTCATCTCCGCGATGGCCAGCCGCCCGTCCCTGAGCATCTTGTCAAGCTCCGCGCTGCCGGTCTGCTCCTGCTTTTTCTCCGCCTTGGGGGCGGCCTTTTTCTCCCCCACCACGCCGCCGCTTTTGCACAGGGCATTGGCGACCAGGTACACCGCCGCCGAGGCGGCGATCAGCAATGCGTAGTGGGCGGGGGCATACAGCGGGAACAGCAGGGCATAGACAATCCACAGCGCCGCCACCGCATAAAAGGGCGCCACGGGCTTTCGCACCTCTGTCTTCATCCGCGCTCCTCCTTCCGGCTTTTTGTGAATGGGAACATTATACTGCGGAATCCCCCCGGGGTCAAGGCAGGGGATGTAAAATCGGTGTGAACTCCTCTTCCGGGACAGACCTCACAACTTCCGGCAGAGGGGCCGGACGGGAGGCGGCGGCCCGCCGCCGGCGGTTTTGAAGCTTGATATCTTTTGTTATAATAGTCAGAGCGCCCGGAGGACGCTCTTACAAAATGCCGTACAGCCCCGTCACCGGGTCCTGCCACAGGGCGATATGGGGCGGGCGGAAGGTGCAGAAGACAAAGGCGAACATCAGCCCCCACAGCACCGCCAGCCCCGCCACCTGCCGCCAGAGGGCCCCCCGCCGCCCCCGGCGCAGCAGCCAGCCGTCCAAGGCGAACAGCCCCGCGTCCGCCAGGTAGAAGACGGCGATGTTCGCCCAGTTTACATAAAATCCCAGCACGCCGGTGTAGGTGTAGAACAGCACCGGGATCAGCGCCAGCCCCGCCAGGGTGGAGAGGGCCCGGCTCCACAGCAGGTGGGGGCAGTCCCGCCCCAGGACGCACACCTGGACCACCGAGAACAGAAACACCGGCACAAACAGCAGCTTCATGTGCTCCCAGGTGGACTCGTTGACGGCGGAGAAGGCCGCCGCCGCGGGATTCCGCCCGCTCCAGTCGTATACAAAGTGAAGCGCCGCGCCCAGCGCCCCTGTGAACAAAAAGCCCCCCAGCTCCCAGAAAAACAGCCGTCTCCGCATAACCGCCTCCAAAGCGCAAAATTGGAAAAAAGGATTCGCAGTCCCATTTTCTCCGCTTTTTTCAGGATTATGCGGAGGAGGGGCGGCGGAGACCTGCCGCCGGACGGCCGCTTCCGGTCGGCGCCCTTCTGTGCCGGAGGCGGTGGCCTTCCGCCGCCAGGAATAATTTTGTCCAGGCTGAAAAAAATCCCGTCCCCCGGCCGTGTTATGAGTGAAAGGAGTTGAGAACGTGGTTTCATTTGGTACCGATGAAATCATCTCCCGCATTGTGGGGCAGTACAGCTCCATGCTGCTGCACATGGCCGCCTCCCGGCTGGACTCCCCCGCCGACGCGGAGGACGCCGTGCAGGAGGTGTTCTTAAAGCTGCTGACCGCCCGCCCCGTCTTTCGGGACGCCGAGCACGAGAAGGCCTGGCTCATCCGGGCCACGCTCCACCGCGCCAGCGACATCCGCCGCGGTGCGGAGCGCCGGAACCTCCCTCTGGAGGAGGCCCCGGAGCCGGCAGCTCAGGAGGACTCCCTGGGACTCCTTTCCGCCGTCCGGGCGCTTCCGGACAAGTACAGCGCTGTCATCCACCTCTACTACTACGAGGGGTATTCCATCAAAGAGATCGCAAAAACGCTGGGCCTGCCCGCCGCCACGGTGGGCACCCGCCTGGCCCGCGGCCGGGAGCGGCTGCGGCAGATGCTGAAGGAGGATGTGTGATGGACCGGAAAACATACCAAAACGCCTTTAACCAGATCCCCTTTTCCGCCGGTTTTCAAGAGCGGACGGCGAACCTGCTGCGCCAGCGCGCCCGTGAATTGGAAAAGGAGAACAAGATTGTGAATTTCAGCAGAACAAAAAAGCTGGCGGTAACAGCCGCCGCCGCCGTGGCCCTTCTGATCATGTCCGTGTCCGCCGCCATGGTGTGGCTGACGCCCGCCCAGGTGGCGGAGCATCACGGCCAGTCCCTGCTGGCGGAGGCCTTTGAGGGGCCTGACGCCATCGCCGTGGACGAGACCGTGGAGACCGGTGACTTTGCCGTCACGCTGATGGGGTTGGTGTCCGGGGAGAACCTGGACACGCTGAATCCGGACCCGGGTACCGCTCACACCTACGCCGTGCTGTCTGTCCGCCGCCTGGACGGGGAGCCCCTGGAGACCCAGACCTTTGGCTTCTCCGATTACACCATGACCCCCTTGGTCACAGGCTTTTCCCCCTCGGCGGTGAACAACTGGACTCTGGGAGCGTTTGCCTCCGGCTTTGCCGAGAACGGGGTGTATTACTACCTGCTGGACACCGAGAGTATCGAGAAGTTTTCTGACCATACGGCCTATATGGCTTTCTATGAGGGGGGCGTGCCCAATAACACCATCTTCACCGTGAACGACGATGGGACCATCACCTTCTGTGACGACTTCGATGGCGTCCAGGCCCTGTTCACCCTGCCCCTGGACCCCGCCAAGGCGGACCCTGCGGCGGTGGAGGCCTTCCTGGAGGAGCACGACATCGGCTGGACCAATGACCGTACTCCCGCGGATGACGGAAACTTCGTGATCGATGAGCAGGACACGGAGGACGGCAGGATCGTCACCATCCGGCCCGCCGGTGAAGAGGAGCCGGAGACCGCCCCCTACACCGTTACGCCGGAGGAGATCGCGGCAGGTACGCCCTATACCCGGGAGGAGGCCGAAAAAAGCTGATCGAGCAGAGTGAGCGCATGGAGAAGCGCTATGCCGAAGGCACCATGCCCCCGGGGGACTATGACCTGTGGTGCCAGGAGTATCCCGAGTGGCTGGAGTGAATTCGGAACGGCACCGTTGCGATGGTCCTGCCGGAAAACGGTATGGATTACTCCTATGATATTTCCGGCGGCGGCGCGGGCTGAGTCCAATCAGCCCTCCCCGCAGACTGTCAAAAAGCGCGGGAAAGTCATTCAACGGTAAGAAAAAGTGTGTACGGGAAACCCAAGAGGGGGTTCCTGCACCATTAAAGTCACCGGATTTGCAGCAGCTTGTCGAAAAAGTGTTTTCGATCAGCCGCGGGGAGGCCTGTTCTCACAGGCCTCCCCGTTGACTTTTCCCCCGGGCGGTGGTATGCTCCAAACGAGTTTTTGAATCGGGAGGCGAAGCGCCATGTATCGCATTTTCATCGTGGAGGACGACCCCGTCATTGCCGGGGCCATGCAGCGGCATCTGGAGGGCTGGGGCTATCAGGTGGCCCGGGCGGAGCGGTTTGACAGCGTGCTCTCGGAGTTTGCCGCCTTTGACCCCCAGCTGGTGCTGCTGGACATCTCCCTGCCCTTTTTCAACGGCTACCACTGGTGCACGGAGATCCGCAAAATCTCCAAGGTGCCCATCATCTTCGTCTCCTCCGCCTCGGACAACGTGAGCATGGTCACCGCCATGCAGATGGGGGGCGACGACCTGCTGCCCAAGCCCTTTGATCTCCAGGTCCTCTCCGCCAAGGTCCAGGCGGCCCTGCGCCGGGCCTACGACTTCGGCCCCGCGGCCCGGCTGCTCTCCTGCGGCGGGGCGGTGCTGAATCTCGACCACGGCACGCTGACGGCGGCGGGACAGCGGGTGGAGCTCACCAAAAATGAACACAAAATCCTCCAGCTCCTGCTGGAGCACAAGGGCCAGATCGTCAGCCGGGAGGCCATCATGGAGGCCCTGTGGGCCTCGGACAGCTTTGTGGACGAGAACACCCTCTCTGTCAACGTGGGCCGCCTGCGGAAAAAGCTGGAGGCCGCGGGCCTTTGCAACTTCATCCGCACCTGCCGGGGGGCGGGCTACCTGGCGGAGGACCGGCCATGAGTCTGCTGGGTGCGTATCTCCGGCGGCAGTACAAGCTGCTGCTTCTGCTGCTGGGATTTTTCGTGATCTTCGCCGCGGTGTTCTCCCTCTACGATCTGCCGTCGGAGTCGGTGGCCTACGCCGGGGTGCTGTGTCTGGCCCTGGGGCTGGCCCTCTTCGCCGTGGGGTACAGCCGCTTTCTCGCCCGGCACCGGGAGCTGCGGCTGCTGCTGCGGCAGGCCCGGGAGAAGGTTCTGCCCCTGCCACCTCCCATGGGGCTTCTGGAGGAGGACTACCAGTCTCTGGTCCAGGCCCTCTGCCAGAACCGGGCCCGGCTGGCCATGGAGAACGAGAACCGCCTGCGGGACATGACGGACTATTATACCTTCTGGGCCCACCAGATCAAGACCCCCATCGCCGCCATGGGCCTTCTGCTCCAGGAACGACCGGACAGTGCCCCGCTGGAGGTGGAGCTCTTGAAGATCGAGCAGTATGTGGAGATGGTCCTGTCCTACCTGCGGCTGGACAGCGCCTCCACAGATTACGTCCTCCATGACTGCGATCTGGACGAAATCCTCCGGGGCACGGTGCGGAAGCTGGCCAAGATGTTCATATTGAAAAAAATCACCCTGGATTTCCGGGAGACGGGAAAAACCGTGCTGACGGACGGCAAGTGGCTGGGCTTTGTGGTGGAGCAGGTGCTCTCCAACGCCCTGAAGTACACGCCGGAGGGCGGCACCATCCGGGTCTACGGCGATGGAGACACGGTGGTCATTGCCGACGACGGCATCGGCATCCGCCCCGAGGACCTGCCCCGGGTCTTTGAGAAGGGCTTCACCGGCTACAACGGCCGGACGGAACGGAAGTCCACCGGCATCGGGCTGTACCTCTGCAAGACGGTAATGGAGCGGCTGTGCCACGGCATCACCGTCACCTCCCGCCCCGGCCAGGGCACCCTGGTGCGCCTGGACCTGAGCCGGGGGAAACGGGTGGTGAAGTGAGGGGGCGCAGAGGCAATCCGGAGAATGGAAGACATTTCCCTGCGGGACCCGCTGCCCTCAGCGGGCCGTTCCACCTCAACCGCCCGGTTCCCTCTCCTCGGTGGCCGGACTTGGTCTCAGTGAGTTCCCGGCTCTCCCAAATCTTACAAAACTGTAAGCTATCACGCCGGACTGTAAGCCAAATCGATGGCTGGCGGTCCGGCGTGTCTGGTATACTGGCTCCATCAAACCCAAGGAGGACATTTCAATGCCATTACTGGAAGTACAGCATTTGCAGAAGGTCTACACCACCCGTTTCGGCGGGAACCAGGTGGAGGCCCTGCGCAGCGTCAGCTTCTCCGTGGAGCCCGGGGAGTACGTGGCCATTATGGGCGAATCCGGCTCCGGCAAAACCACGCTCCTGAACATTCTGGCGGCCCTGGACCGCCCTACCGCCGGGGAGGTCTATCTCAACGGCAAGGCCCTCTCGGATATCCGGGAGCGGGATCTGGCGGCCTTCCGCCGGTCCCACCTGGGTTTTGTGTTCCAGGACTTCAACCTGCTGGACACCTTCTCCCTGCGGGACAACATCTTCCTGCCCCTGGTGCTGGCGGGAAAGGACTACGAGTTCATGGACGCCAAGCTACTCCCCCTGGCAAAGCAGCTGGGGATCTCCGACATCCTGGAGAAGTATCCCTATGAGGTCTCCGGCGGGCAGAAGCAGCGCTGCGCCGCCGCCCGGGCCCTGATCACCGAGCCTCAGATCGTCCTGGCGGACGAGCCCACCGGCGCCCTGGACTCCCGGTCCTCCGACGGTCTGCTGGAGCTCTTTGGGGAGATCAACCGGGAGGGTCAGACCATTTTGATGGTGACCCACTCCGTCAAGGCCGCCAGCCACGCCGGGCGGGTGCTCTTCCTGCGGGACGGGCAGGTATACCACCAGCTATACCGGGGCGGGGAGACCCAGGAGTCCCAGTTCCGCCGCATCTCCGACACGCTGACGGTGCTCTCTCAAGGCGGTGAGTCCCATGCGTAAATCCGGCTTCTTTCCCCGGCTGGCCCTGGTGAACCTCATGCGGAACGGGCGGTACTACGGCCCATACCTCCTCTCCTGCGTCGGTGTGGCAGCCATGTACTACATCCTCCGCTTCCTCTCCGGCCACGAGACGCTGAAAACCGTCCGGGGAGCCATGTATCTCCAGTCCCTGAGCGACATGGGCTGCTTTGTGGTGGCCCTCTTTGCCGCCGTAATCCTTCTGTACGCCAACAGCTTCGTCATGAAGCGGCGGCAGAAGGAGCTGGGCCTCTACAACATCCTGGGCCTGGAGAAGCGGCACATCGCCCTGGTGATGTGCTGGGAGACGGCCCTGTGTACGGCGGTGGTGATCAGCGGCGGAATTCTCGCGGGCATTCTCCTGTCCAAGCTGATGCTGCTGGTGGTCCTCAAGATGTCCCACCTGCCGGTGCTGTTCGGTTTTTCCGTCAGCCTGCCGGGGATCTGCCAGACGGCCGTCCTCTTCGCCGTGCTGATGGTCCTGACGCTGCTCCAGAATCTCCTCCGCCTGTACCGCTCCAGACCTGTGGAGCTGCTCCACAGCGAGCACGCCGGGGAGCGGGAGCCCCGGACCAAGTGGCTGCTGGTGCTCATCGGCCTCGCGGCCCTGCTGGGGGGCTACGGCCTCTCCTTTACCATGAAAAGTTCCATCGTGGCCATGGCCTTTTTCGTTCCGGCGGTGGCGCTGGTGATGCTGGGCACCTACTGTCTGTTTACCGCCGGGTCTATCGCCCTGCTGAAGCGGCTCCGGGCCAACAGGAATTTCTACTATCAGACAAACCACTTCACCGCCGTCTCCGGGCTTCTCTACCGCATGAAGCAGAACGCCGTGGGTTTGGCCAATATCTGCATCCTCTCCACCATGGTGCTGGTGACGGTGTCCACCACCATCTGCCTGTACGTTGGCCTGGACCGGGCCCTGGATGAGATGTTCCCCTACGACATCGAGTTTCTCCAGGACCTGGACCGGCAGAGCGGGGACTCCATGTCTTACCTGGAGGAGGTGCGGCGGGAGGCGGCCTCTGTGGGTGAAATCCAGAACCTTCAATATTATAACCGCTACTGGGTGTACTGCGGGTGGCGCAATGGGGTGCTGTCTTTGAATATGAGCCCCGGCACCCAGCGGACGCTGCTGGAGATTGTGACGGCAGAGGACTACGCCCGCCTGACCGGCCGGGCCGTCAGCCTGGCTCCGGGTGAGGCGCTGGTTCATGCCGTTGGCCTGGAGAATTTCCCCATGGACTTCCGGATCGCCCGGTTCAACGACGAGCACCCCGCCTCATATATCGAATCCCCCTCTGACCTGGAGGGATACTCCTTCCACGTCCAGGGCGAGATCACAGACCCCATCCGTCACGCCACAACCACCCTGCTGGGCGGTGAGGAGGCAGAGCTGTTCCTGGTGGTGGCGGACCGGGAGACGGCGGAAAACCTCATGGCCATGGACCGGGACCGCACCGGCCGCCAGTTCCGTATCCAGATGAATCTGTCCGGGGAGGATTACAGGGAAAAGCTGGCCCAGACCGAGGACCTGGTGTACCGCCTGAGCCTGCGGGAGGGCGGCATCAGCTTTGTCAGCAAGCAGGACCAGGCCGTGGAGTACTACGCTATGTACGGCGGCTTTTTGTTCCTGGGGGTGTTCCTTGGCATCCTCTTCCTCATGACCACCGTCCTCATCATCTACTATAAGCAAATTTCCGAGGGCTACGAGGACCAGCGGCGCTACCACATCTGCCGCCAAGTGGGTATGACGGAGAAGGAGGTCAAGGCCTCCATCCACAGCCAGATTCTGCTGGTATTCTTCCTGCCCCTGGGGACGGCGGGGGTCCACGTGCTGGCGGCCTTCCCCATGCTCTCCCGGATGCTGGAGCTCTTCAACCTCTACAACGTAAAGCTGTTTGCCCTCTGTACCGCCGGGACCATGCTGGCCTTCTGCTTCATCTACGCCCTGGTCTACGGCCTCACCGCCTCCGCCTACGACCGGATTGTCGGCGGAGAGACGGCGCGCTGAGCTCTGCGTCCCCGGCGGGTTTCCACACCGCCGGGGACGCGCTTCTTTCAAAACTGTCAGATTTCAGAAAGATCGTGGACAGATTCCGGTGGTATGGTATTGCCGTACCGGACCGGAAAACGGCCGCAGGAGCCGCAAAGTTTGACTTGACAAGCTGTACCAACTGTATTATTATATCTAATACACTAGTACAATGATACAGGGTAGACATAAAATATTTCCGCTTTTTTGAAGAAAATCAGACCGCCATCTCGTAAAGATGGTTAGAACAACGCGAAGAGAGGGACCTTGCATGAAAATCCTTATTACCTCCGACTGGTACAGCCCCGCCGTCAACGGGGTGGTCACGTCGGTGAAAAATCTTCGGAGAGAGCTGGAGCGCCGGGGCCACGAGGTCCGGGTGCTGACCCTCTCCCAGAGCCGCCGCTCCTGGGAAAAGGACGGTGTGACATATCTCGGCTCCATTGCCGCGGGTCTTGTGTACCCCGGCGCCCGGCTGCGCACGGCCCTGGCCGGAAAGCGGGTGCGCCAGCTGATTGACTGGTGTCCGGACGTGGTCCACTCCCAGTGTGAGTTCTCCACCTTCTTCCTGGCCCGCCGCATCGCCGAGGAGCTGGACATCCCCCTGGTCCATACCTACCACACGGTGTATGAGGATTACACCCACTATTTCTCCCCCAGCGTCCGGTTTGGAAAGCAGGCGGTGGCGGTGTTCTCCCGGTGGGTGGCAGCCCGGACGGACTGTCTCATCGCCCCCACCGGCAAGGTGCGGATGCTGCTGCAAAAGTACGGCGTCCGCTGCCCGGTGTTTGTGGTGCCCTCCGGCATTGACCTCGCTCCCTTCAGCCGAGAGGCGGATCCCTGGCGGTCCGCGGTGCTGCGGGCCAGTCTGGACATTCCAGCGAACCGGACCATTCTGGTCTCCGTGGGCCGTCTGGCGGAGGAGAAGAACATTGATGAGCTGCTGCGCTGCCGCGCCGCCCTCAAAGACGTCCCGGTCACACTGCTGATCGTGGGGGACGGCCCCGACCGCCCGCGTCTGGAGCAGACGGCGGCGGCCCTGAGTCTGGCGGCTCCGGATGTGGTGTTTGCCGGCATGGTGCCTCCGGAGCAGGTGCCGGACTGGTACCAGCTGGGAGACCTGTTTGTCAGCGCCTCCACCAGCGAGACCCAGGGACTGACTTACATCGAGGCGCTGGCCGCCGGTGTCCCCGCCCTGTGCCGGGCGGACCCCTGTCTTGCCGGCGTCATCCGGAACGGGGAGAACGGCTGGCAGTATCGGGACGAGGCGGAGTTCCAGGCCAGACTCTCCGAATTTCTGGCCCAGCCCCATCACCGGGAGCGGCTGGCCAGCTGCGCCCGGGTCTCCGCGGAGGAATTTTCCGCCCAGCGATTTGCGGAGCGGGTGGAGGCTGTCTATGAGGAGCAGATTGCCCGCCGCGCCAGGGCAGATGTCTGCCGGGAGGTCTCCGCGTGAGCCGGCCCATTGAGAAGACGGTCCTCCAGGCTGTGTCCGTCATTGGGTTTTTCCTGTGCGTGGCGGTGGCCCTGTGGGGCTGGCAGACCGGCGTGCTGACTTCCCAGGAACGGCTGGAGGCATTGGTCTCCAGTCTGGGCGCTGCTGGAGCGCTGCTGTTCACCGTTTTCCAGGCGGTGCAGGTGGTGGTGCCCGTTCTGCCCGGAGGGCTGGGGTGCCTGGTGGGCGTGATTCTCTTCGGCCCGGTGTGGGGCTTTGTCTACAACTACGTGGGCATCTGCCTGGGCTCCCTCATGGCCTTCGCCGTGGCCCGGAACTGCGGCAAGCCCCTGCTTTCCCTGCTGTTCTCAGAGAAGACCATTCAGAAGTACAGCCATTGGGCGGAGGAGCGGAACCGCTTTGCCCGGCTCTTCGCCCTGGCCATCTTTCTGCCGGTGGCACCGGACGACTTTCTGTGCTATCTGGCAGGCACAACGGATATGACCTGGCGGCGGTACACCGCCATCATCCTTCTGGGCAAGCCCTTTGCCATCGCCCTGTACAGTCTGGGTCTCACCGCTGTGTGGCAGATGATCGTCCGCTGAGGGAAGCGCCCGGCAATTTAAAAAATTTTCCGTCGTCAATCGACGGTTCACGTAAAAGCTGGTCATGCGCAAAAAGCGGGCGGAGACGCCTGCCTGGTTTGGTGCACCCAAAATCCCGGGGCAGACGCAGAAAATTGCAAGAAAATTGTCAGAATTTTGTCCGGTTACTTGTAAGAAACACCTGGTATGCTAAGGGCAGTGAAACAAATGAGGAGGACGCCATGAAAATCTACATTTACAGCGGCGGGGAAAAGCTGGTGGGCCGCAGCGGCGTGGGACAGGCCATCCGCCACCAGCGGGAGTGCCTGCGTCGGGCGGAGATCGGGACCACCTCCCGCTGGACAAAGGACGCCGCCGCCGTCCATGTAAACACGGTTCTGCCGGATTCCGTGCTGACGGCGCTGGGTGCCCGCCTGCGGGGGAGAAAGGTGGTGTGGTACGGCCACTCCACCATGGAGGATTTCCGCGGCTCCTTCAAGGGCTCCGACGCCCTGGCCCCCCTGTTCCGGCAGTGGATCAAGTTCTGCTACGGCCTGGGAGACGTGGTGCTGACCCCCACGGACTACTCCCGGCAGCTTCTGGAGGGCTACGGCCTCAAACGCCCGGTGTACAGCATCTCCAACGGCGTGGACACGGATTACTTCCGGCCGGATCCCTCCGCCCGCTCCGATTTCCGGCGGCGGTACGGCCTGACGGAGGACGTGCAGACGGTGATCTCCGTGGGCCACACCATCGCCCGAAAGGGTCTGCCGGAGTTTCTGGACTTGGCCCGTCGGATCCCCTCCGCCCGGTTTTTGTGGTTTGGCTGGACAGACCCCCGCCTGATCCCCCAGGAGATTGTCCACGCCATTGAAAACGCCCCCGCCAACGTTCTTTTCCCCGGCTTTGTGGACCGGGAGCAGCTGCGGGAGGCCTACTGTGGCGCGGATGTGTTCGCCTTCATGAGCCATGAGGAGACCGAGGGCATCGTGGTGCTGGAGGCCCTGGCCTGCGGCATTCCCACGGTAGTTCGGGATATCCCCGTGTACGGCGGGTGGCTGGAGGCCGGCAAAAATGTATACAAAGCGTCAAATACAGATGAATTTCAACAGAGCGTTGAGGGCGTTCTCTCCGGCGCCCTGCCGGATTTGACCTCCGCGGGCCGGACAACAGCGGAGAGCCGAAGCCTGGAGGCCGTGGGAACCAGACTGCGGGAGATCTACTGCCGGGAGCGGATTCTGCCGCCTCTGCCCGCCCCTGTGCGGCAGCGGCACGCCCGGGCATAAAAGCGAAAAACACGCAGCCCCGTGGGGCTGCGTGTTTTTACAGTTTACGAAAGACATGGACCCGGAAGGAGACCGTGACCTCCAGGGTCTCCAACGCCGCCAGCCGCTCCCCGCCGGACTTGGGCGTCTTCCAGTAGTACGGCGTCATGCGGAAGATATTCTGGATATCCGTTTGATTGGGGAGGGTGACCGTCCCGTCCACGGGGACGATTCTCTCATAGGCGAAGCCCTCATAGGGCGTTTCCCTCTCCTCGTTGGGATAAGGGTGGTCGTACAGCACCTGTTTCAGCTCCCACAGGTGATTTGCCCCGGGGACCACGTACAAAAACGCGCCGCCGGGCCGCAGCACCCGGCGGAACTCCTCCAGAGCCAGGGGGGAGAAGCAGTCCAGCAGAAGATCCGCGGCGCCGTCCGCCAGAGGCAGGCGGTAGGAGGAGGCCACGGCGAACTCCACGCCTCTTTCCCGCTTGGCGGCGGAGCGAAGGATGAACTTGGAGATGTCCGTCCCCGCCATGCGGGGCGATTTGCCGGCGGCCTCCAGAGCCTGAAAAATACCGGCGGTGTAGTAGCCCTCGCCGCAGCCGGCGTCCAAAATCACGGGAGATTCGCCGCAGAGGGACAAAATCTGACAACAGAGGGTATTTAAAAGCAATTCATAATACCCTTTGGATAGGAAATCCCGCCGGGCCTGGGCCATCCGGCGGTCGTCTCCGGGGGCGGCAGAGTGTTTTTGGTTGGGGGGCAGGAGGTAGGCGTACCCCTCCCTGGCCAGGTCGTAGCTGTGTCCGGAGGGGCAGACATAGGCCCGCGCTCCCCGCGCCAGCGGCGCCTCGCAGACGGGACAGCGAAACAAACTCATGAGGCTCCCTCCCGGGTCACGTCGTTGATCCACTTCCGGCTCCGGAGCCGCCAGATGCCAAGGGGCACCTTGCTGAGGCCCTCCGCCTGGATGCCCAGGCACACCAGGGCCACCGGCGCCTCAAACACCAGGGCCGACAGCACGGTGATGGGCAGGGCCACCAGCCACACGGAGCCCACGTCGATGACCGCGGACACCCGCACGTCTCCTCCGGCCCGGAGGACGCCGGAGATGTTGGTGATGTCAAAGGCCTTGGTGGGCATCATGATGATGAATACCACACACATGGTGGCGGCGATCTCCAGGGACAGGCCCTCCAGGTGGAACAGCGGGTAGAGCCAGGGGATGAACACCGTGGGCAGCAGCACCGCGAGGGACAGCGACACCATGAGGCCGATCATCACCGTCAGCAGCAGCATGCACCAGCTGACCTCGTAGACCTTTTCCCGGGAGGCTCCCTCGCCGATGCGCTTGCCCACGATCACCGCCGACGCGCCGGAAATGCCGTAGCAGGCCACGGTGGAGAACTTCTCGATATTGCCCATAATGGCATAGGCCGCCAGCATCTCCTCAGAGATGGCCATGTGGCCGATGACGGCGGTGATCAGAGTGGTGCCCAGGCCCCACAGGGAGTCGTTCACCAGCACAGGTGTGGAGTATTTCAGAAAATCCCCCACAAAGGCGGTCCCCGGATGGAGGAGGGCGGCGGGCAGCAGGGGGATCCGGCGGTCCCGCAGGGCGTAGCCGAAGGTGATGACGAACTCCACTGCCCGGGCGGTCAGGGTGGCCAGGGCCGCGCCGGTGATCCCCAGGGCCGGTGCACCGAACTTTCCGAAGATCAGAACATAGTTCAAAAAGGTGTTCAGCACCATGGAGACGGTGAACACGGTGAGGCCCATGGAGGGATTCTCCGTACTGCGCTGGACCCCCACGTAGACGGAGCTGGCGGTGTTGAAAACGTAGCTGAAGCCCACAATCCGCAGGTACGGAGCCCCCAATTGAATCAAAAGGGCGTTGTCCGTCACCAGCGCCATGACCTGCCGGGGGGCCAGGAACAGCGCCAGGGCGATAAGAGCCGCCAGGGACACACCGGTATAAAGGGCAATACCCATACAGCGGTTGATGGCCTCCGTGTCATGCTTGCCCCAGTACTGGCTCACCAGCACCGCAAGTCCGCTGAGAAGGCCGAAGATGATGATCTGCACCAAAAAGATAGGGGTGTTGGCGGCGGTGACGGCGGACAGCTCCGCCTGACCCAGCAGGCCCACCATGAATGTATCCACAAACCCCAGGGACGTGGTAACGAGATTTTGCAGGATGATGGGCAGGGCCAGCATCCAGGTGTGCCGGTAAAAACCCGGCTCCCGGCGGAGAAAGCGCAGCATTTCCAATCCCCCTTTTACGGTCTGTATGGCTTCCGCCGGAGCGGGTCACAGCATGGGCATGCGCTGGTCATGGTGACGGCGGAGGGCCCTTGCACAATCGTCGATCTCATCTTGTGTGCTCTCCGGCCCGAAGCTCAGGCGGATGACGCCGCCGGCGGTGCGCCTGGGCAGGCCCAGGGCCGCCACCACATGGCTGGGTCTGCCCTGGTGGCAGGCGGAGCCGGCGGAGATGCAGATCCCCTGGCTCCCCAGGTCGTTGACAATATTCTGGCTGGGCCAGCCCGCCAGAGATGCCGCCAGAATGTGGGGAGCCTCCCCGTCTCCGATCAGCGTCAGGTCCGGGATGGCGGAGAGTGTCTCCGCGGCATAGGCCCGCAGCTCCCTGAGGCGGGCCAGCGTCTGTTCCAGTCCCTGCCGCCGCAGCTCCACGGCCCTGGCGAAGCCGGCGATCTGGGCGGTGGCCTCCGTCCCGGCCCGGAGGCCGCTCTCCTGGCCGCCTCCAGCCAGCAGGGGGCGGGGATTCCGCACCCGGGGGCCGATATACAGCGCCCCGCAGCCCTTGGGCCCGCCAATTTTATGGGCGGAGACGGTGACAAAGTCCGCCCCCAGCCTGTCCGCAGCGAAGGGGACCTCCAGGAAGCCCTGGACAGCATCGGTGTGGAGGAGCGTCCGGGGATTCTTCGATGCCAGCCCCCTGGCGATGTCCCCAATGGGGTACATATTCCCCAGCTCGTTGTTCACCATCATCACGGAGACCAGCGCCGTGTCGGGCCGCACCGCCTCCAGCACCTGGGCGGCGGTAATATGCCCCTTTTGATCCGGCCCCAGGTACGTCACCTCATACCCCTGCCGCTCCATCCACCTGCACGACTCCAGCACGGCGCTGTGCTCCACGGCGGTGGTGACGATGTGCTTTCCCAGGCGGCGGTTCTGCCAGCAGGCGGCGGTGACAGCCCAGTTGTCCCCCTCTGTGCCGCAGGATGTGAAGTACAACTGCTTTGCAGTGCATCCCATAGCCTCCGCGACGGCTGTCCGCCAACTCTCCGCCTGTTTTTTCATCTCCAGGCCCAGGGGGTACTGGCTGCTGGGGTTGCCGAACCGGCCTGTCAGCACCTCGTACATGGCATCCGCCACGGCCCGGGGCACCGGCGCGGTGGCGGCGTAATCCAGATAAATCATGACAACATCTCCCGCCCCCCCCCGATTGGGACTTGCCCAGCGGGGGAAAAACCGTTATAATAAGCCTAATGTTTTATTATACAGGAGATTTTCCGAAAGCGCAAGGAAAAGGAGAGCCTATGACGGAATTGACATCCATGGCGAACATCGGCACGGAGATGGCCAGAAAGCTGCGGGCTGTCGGAATCAGCACGGCGGAGGAGCTGACGGCGGCCGGCTCCCGTCAGGCCTTTTTTCAGCTGAAATCGCTGTACCCCCAGGTCTGCCTGGTCCACCTGTATGCCCTGGAGGGCGCCATCCGGAACGTGGAGTTCAACAGCCTGTCCGAAGCGCAGAAGCGGGAGTTGAAGGCATTCAGCGATTTTTTGCAGGGGAAGACGCCCCGTCCGCCGGAAACGGCAAATCCATCTGAAAATGAGGACTGTCCATGAAAATCGCCATCTGCACCTTGGGCTGCAAGGTGAATCAATACGAAACCCAGGCCATGGAGCGCCTCCTGCGGGCCCGGGGCCACGAGATTGTGGACTTTGCCCAGGCCGCGGATGTCTACGTGGTCAACAGCTGCTCCGTCACGGCGGTCAGCGACCAGAAGTCCCGGCAGGCTCTGCACAAGATCCGCCGCCAGCGCCCCGGGGCGGTGCTGGCTCTTTGCGGCTGCTACGCCCAGACCCACCCAGAGGACATGAGGGAACTGGACGTGGACCTGATCGCCGGCACCGGGGACCGCACAGGCTTCATCACTCTGCTGGAACAGGCCGCGGATGAGCGTGCCAGGGTTACAGCCATTGACCGCGTCTTTGACCGCCGGGAATTTGAGGTTCTGCCCGCCGGCGGACTGGAGGACCGCACCCGGGCCATGCTGAAGGTGGAGGACGGGTGCGTCAACTTCTGCGCCTACTGCATTATCCCCTACGCCCGGGGGCCGGTGCGCTCCCTGCCCCTGGAGCGGGCGGCGGAGCAGGCGGCGTCATTGGCCGCGGCGGGCTACCGGGAGATCGTGCTGACCGGCATTGAGATCTCCTCCTGGGGGGCGGATCTGAAAAACGGCCTGAGCCTTGTGGACCTGATCGAGACCGTCTGCGCCGCCGCTCCCGGCGTCCGCATCCGGCTGGGCAGCCTGGAGCCCCGCACTGTCACGGAGGATTTCTGCCGCCGCTGCGCGGACTTGCCGGATCTCTGCCCTCAGTTCCACCTGTCCCTCCAGAGCGGCTGCGACGAGACACTGCGCCGCATGAACCGGAAGTACGACACCGCCCGGTATCTCCAATCCGTGGAGCTACTGAACAGCCATTTTGACCGTCCAGCCCTCACCACAGACCTCATCACCGGCTTCCCGGAGGAGACGGAGGAGGAATTCCGGCAGACCCTGGATTTGATCCGCAAGTGCGGCTTTGCCAGGATGCACATCTTCCCCTACTCCATCCGCCCCGGCACCCAGGCGGCGAAGATGGCCCAGGTGCCCAAGGCCGTCAAGGCGGAGCGGGCCAGGCGGGCCGCCGCCGCCGCGGAGGAGATGCGCCGGTCCTACCTCCAAGGCTGCGCGGGGCAGACCTACCCCGTCCTCTTTGAGCAGCCAAAGGGGAGCCGGTTTTTCGGCCATGCCCCCAACTACACGGAGGTGCTGGCGGGAACGGCGGATGCGGTGCTGCACAACCGGATTCGAAACGTGCGGATCACCGGCACAGACGGGGAGATTCTCACAGGAGAGATATTGGAGGACTGAACGATGAAGAGCCACTTTTTTGCCTACATCTCCCGGATGCGGTTCATCCAGCGGTGGGCTCTGATGCGCAACACCGCTCCGGAGAACGTCCAGGAGCACAGCCACCAGGCGGCGGTGCTGGCCCACGCCCTGGCGGTGATCCGCAACGAGAAATTCGGCGGCCGTGTAGACGCCGGAGCCGTGGCGGCGGCGGCGCTGTACCACGACGCCAGCGAGATTCTCACCGGGGATATGCCCACCCCCATCAAGTACGAAAACCCCGCCATCCGCGGCGCCTACAAGGATGTAGAGGCCGTGGCAAACCGGAAACTTTTGACCATGCTGCCGGAGGCGCTGCACAGTGCCTACGCCCCCCTGCTGACAGAGGTCCCCCCGGAGATTGAGGCGCTGGTAAAGGCGGCGGACAAGCTCTCCGCCTACATCAAGTGCGTGGAGGAGCTGAAAGCTGGGAACGCGGAGTTTCGGGAGGCCGCCGCCCAGACCCGCAGGGCGCTGGAATCCTACGGCCTGCCGGAGGTATCGTACTTCCTGGAGGTCTTTATGGACAGCTTTTCCCTGACGCTGGACCAGCTGAAATAACGTCTCCGCTCGCCGCCATATCCCGTCAAATCCTGCAAAGGCGGCTGTCGGCCGCCTTTGCAGGCATACATATGAGGCGAAAAAGAGACACGGCCCCATGGGCCGTGTCTCTTTTCACTCTCAGGCAGGTCAGGCATCCGCCTCCCGCAGGCGCTCCACGATGGTGTGCCTTGCCACGGACCGGTAGGTCCAAAGGGGCACCAGGGCCCCCAGGGCCAGGAAGATCGGCAGGATCACCAGAATGGGGATGACGGTCAGCCGGTAGGTGAAGAACCAGAAGATCTCTCCCACGGCGGTTCCCACCAGGGGTCCCAGGACCACCGTCATGGCCAGGGACACCAGCAAAGATAGCAGGGTGTAGTACAGCCCCTCGCACACCAGCATGGTTTTCAGCTGCTTTCCCGTCATGCCCACGGACTGGAGCACCGCCAGCTCCCGCTTCCGGGTGAGGATGCCCGTCAGGACGGCATTCACGAAGTTCAGCACGCCCACCAGGCCGATGATGAAGCTCAGTGCTCCGCCCATGGTCATGAACATGCCCCGGAAGCCCTCGAACTCGGCTTCATAGCTGGCCCGGCTCTCGTAGTCATAGAGGGGCTGGACGCTCTCCGTGTATTCTGCCAGGAAGGCTTCCATGTCCGGCTCCGCCTCGTCGGTGGTGTTGAAGACATAGGTCATGACGCTGTCTGTTCCGGTGTCCTGCTTGAACCGCTCCGCCCCCAGGATGAACTCATCCGCGCCCAGAACCCGGTAACGGTAGGAAATGGAGTTGGGAATCCGCACCAGGGCGCAGACGGTGTAGTCCACGTCCTCATAGACCTTGGCGCGCTCCCCCCAGGGGCGGCCGCTCTCGATGGCGGCATCCACATCCGTAAAGACTTCGCCGGTGTCCCGGTAGAAGTATTCCATCTCGGCAACATGGCGGATCGTCACGGTGTCCCCCAGCTTAGCCCAGTTGCTGCCCCATTGGGTGGAGTTGTAGTCGTCGGACAGATATACGGCGGCAATGGCCTTCTGGCTGGGGTCCGACAGCGGGGCCAGGTCTCCCTCCAGCACGTCCAGCAGGCTCAGGGGGAAGTCCTCCATGCCGTACATCTGCACACCGGCCTCCAGAAGCCCGCTGGGCAGCCGGGCCGTTCCCGCGATGATTTCATCCACAACCTCCGGGGTATTATACGTTCCATAGCCCATCCGGAACCAGTCCTCGGTGACAAACTGCTTTATGGCGGAGACGCCGCCGTAGACCCGTCCGCTCTCCTCCACGCCGCTCCGGGCGCTCACGTCGGAGATGACGCTCTCCGGCACCGCCTGGTCCGTGGTCCGGAAGCCGCCGCTGGTCTGGAAGTAGGCAGCGTCCCCCAGGATGAAGTCCACAGCGGCGTTCCGGGCCAGGTACTTGTCCATATCGAAGCCCATGGAGAAGGTGTAGGTGATCGTGGCCAGCACCACCGCCAACGTCAGGGAGAGGACCGTCACCACGGTCTTGCCCCGGCTCCGGCCCAGGTTGGCCCAGGCCATCTTCTGCAGGGACGCGCCGCCCCGGGCATTGCGGACCCGCTCCCGTTTTCCCGCCTTTTTCGGCGCGCTTCCCTCGGTGTAGCGCACGGCCTCCACCGGGGAGACCTTGGCCGCCATCCGCCCGGGCCGGGCGCAGGAGAGGAACACCGTCAGCAGGGAGAACACCGCCGCCCCGATGAAGATCAGGGGGTTGAAGGAGACGAAGGCGTTTTTATAGCTCAGCTGGCCCATGATGACCGGGGTGAGCTTGTTGCCGATGACAAAGCCCAGCAGAAGGCCGATGGGGATGCCGATGAGGCTCAGGAGCCACGCCTGCTGGCGGAGGATGCGCCTCAGCTGCTTCCCGGTGGTGCCGATGGTTTTCAAAAGGCCGTAAAACCGGATGTCGTTGGTGACGGAGATCTGGAAGACGTTGTAGATGATGAGATAGCCCGTGAAAATAATCAGCAGCAGCAGGACTGCAATGGCGAGCAGCGTGGAGATATCAAAGCTGTCGGAGAGCTGGGCGCCGGAGTAGCCCCAGTTGACGCCGATTTTCCGATAGTTCTCCGCCTGGGGGTCCTGGCTCTGGCAGCCGTGGTTCTCCAGAACCTGATCCATGTCCTCCCGGATGTGCAGGGCGTTTTTGAACATCACATCCAGGTTCCACTTGCCGGTCATGGAATAGGGGTTCCCGCTGCCAAGGGCGGCGATCTCCTCGGCGGCGGACCGGGGCACAAGAACGTGGTTTGCAACGACGGCGCTGTCGTACTCCCACCACCCCGAGAGGGTGAAGGTCCGGGTGACCAGCTGCCGGCTGGGGGTATTTTCGTCAATGTAGAAGGATACGGTGAATTTCGCGCCCACCTCTGGATCCACCCCCAGAAGGGCCAGGACGCGGGTGTCCGTAGCAGCCTCGTCGGTGCCCTCCCGGGGGAGGGTCCCTTCGACTGGCTGACAGAAGTAGTGCGGCGCGGCGCCGGGCTCCAGATAAGAGATCTCCACATGGGACTTGTTGAAGGGCGGCTCCGAGGGCATGCCCACGAACATCCGGGCGCCGCTCTCCCGGATGAGGGGGTCCCCCCGCAGTTCCTCCACCTGTTCCCAGGTGAGGTCCTTGACAGAGGCGTGCATGTCGCCCCCCGCCTGGCGGAAGTTCTCCTGCTGGTAGGAGTAGTTGATGGAGGAGGCGATAGTAAAAAGGGACGTAAACAGCACGGTGGTCAGGGCGATGGCCAGCACCGCCACGATGTTCCGGGTCCGGGCCGCCGCCATGGACCGGATGCCCAGATGGCGGACGCACCTGCCGTTGGATACCTTCATCATGGCGCTCACCCCCGCACCACAATGCGGCCGTCTTCAATGCGGATGATCCGGCCGGTCATCTGGGCGATGTCCTCGTTGTGGGTGATCATGACAATGGTCTGGCTGAACTTCTGGCTGGTGGTTTTCAATAAGCTCATAACGTCCAGACTGGTGGCGCTGTCCAGGTTGCCGGTGGGCTCGTCGGCCAGGATGATGGCGGGCTTGGCCGCCAGGGCCCGGGCGATGGCCACCCGCTGCTGCTGGCCGCCGGAGAGGTTGTTCGGCAGGTTTTGCAGCTTGCTCTCCAGACCCAGCGTCTCGATAATCTCCCCCACATAGCGCCGGTCCGGCTGCCTGCCGTCCAGCTGGATGGGCAGAACGATGTTCTCGTATACGCTCAGCACCGGCACCAGGTTGTAGTTCTGGAACACAAAGCCGATCTTCCGGCGGCGGAAGATGGTCAGCTCCTCGTCTTTCAGGGAGAAGATGTCCCGCCCGTCCACAGAGACGGTGCCGCTGGTGGGGCGGTCCAGGCCGCCCAGCATGTGCAGAAGGGTGGACTTGCCGGAGCCGGAGGTGCCCACCACCGCCACGAACTCCCCCTGCTCCACAGTGAGATCCACGCCGTCCAGGGCCCGGACCTCCGTGTCCCCGGTGCCGTAGACCTTCCGCAGATCCTTTGTCTCTAAAACGCTCATGTAAAATTACCTCCATTGGAAAAAAGTCTGCATACCTTTCGACAATACAGACTCTATCATAGGAATCTTTCCACAATCTTTCTGAAATCTAACAGTTCTGAAAGATTTACCGGACGGGGAAAGCGTTTTTGGAGAGGGGACGGCCCGCACAGAGGCGCCTGCTTCCGCCGGATGGAGTCGTCCGCCCCGTGCGGGCCATTGCCGCTTTTTTATACCATCCCTATGACCTGCGCCGCAGCACATAGTCCGCCAGGAAACAGACGGCGGCCAGAACCAAGGTGAAAAGGCTGTCCCCGTAAAGGGCTCTGCCACCGGTGAGAGCGTCGGTGACGACGTTGACAAACAGGCTCAGAGCCGCCGTCAGCAGCAGGACCGTCCCCGCGGCGGACAGCCTGCGGCACCGGAGCCTCCGCCACACGGCCCAGACGCCCCAGAGGTACAGCACCGCCGCCGGGGCGATGGGCAGGCCGAAACGAAACACCCGGGGGTCTCGCAGCAGCCGGCCCAGCAGATTAAGGTAGGGCAGGATGGCGGCGGACAGCGCCCCCAGGGCCAGGGGCAGGGCGTGCCGCCGGGCGGTCAGCAGGGGCAGGAGCACCAACCAGGCCAGCAGCAAAGAGAGGTCCACAATAAGGGACCAGGACAGAGCCCCGTTCAGGGCGGTGTCGCAGACCCAGCACACTGCCGCCGAGAGCAGGAATGTGCCGCTGGCCCCCGCGAACAGCCACAGCCGCAGCCGCTCCCGCCGCTGGGAGGCAGTTTTCTGGGTATAGGACAAGATGTCCCCCGCCGTGTCCCTGGCCGGGGCCTCCGGGGTCTGCGGCGGAGTCTCCGGAGCCCCGCCCAGCAGCTCCGTGACGGAGACGCCCAGCGCCTCCGCCAGGGGCAGCAGCAGCGCCACGTCCGGCAGGCTGGTGCCCAGCTCCCACTTGCTGACCGCCTTGTCCGTGACGTTCAGCCGGCTGGCCAGCTCCTTCTGGGTCATATGGCGCTCCTTGCGCAGCTGCCGGATGAAAGGGCCGATCTTCCCGTTTTCCATGGTGGTTCCTCCCTTGCGGATTCGGATGTCTTGGTCTGATTGTAAGGGATTCCGATGCGATTTACAATCCACAGGCGGGGGAATGGGGAAAAGTCAACCGGCGGTAGAGTAAAAAAGGCCGCCCCGGCGGGGCGGCCTCCTGTTACGAGAGAACATTGTCCACCACAATACGGATGTCCCGGACGCTGCCCTCCAGCTGCTCATAGAGGGCCCGGGTCTCCTCCGTGAACTGCACGTCGCTGGCGTGGCAGAGGAGATAGGTCCGCTCCTCCGTGGCCAGGAGGTACCGGACCTCTGTGAAGCTGGCGAAGGCGCCCCAGTCGCTGTCCGGGAGCTGCTCCGCCGTCAGGGCCTCGGGGATGCCGAAGATATAGAAGAGCATTCCCCCGCTGAAGGGGTTCCGGTCCAGCTCCTCCGGCCACTCCATGCCGTCCGCCTCCCATTCCGACCGGGCCTGGGCCAGGGCGGCCTCCCGCACCTGGGGGCAGACCACCACGTACTGGCCCTCCCACTCCACCAGCTGGTACTGTCCCTTCCAGCTGTCCGGCAGAATCAGCGTCAGGCCCAGCTCCTCCAGAACCAGCGTCTCCCTCTCCGCCGACACCTCCACCACAGTCTCCCGGCTGAAGGCCAGGGCCCCGGTGGTGAAGCTGACGGCCATCAGGGCGATCACCGCCGCCAGGGCCGCCAGACGGCGCAGGGCGGTCTTTCTGCGGCGGACGCCGTAGTTGGGCGGGTCTCCTGCCTGCCGGATCAACCTCTCATCCACGTTTCCGATGCGGTCTGAAAACTGCCGCTCTGTCATAACGCAATCCCCTCCTGTTCCAAATTCTCCCGCAGCTTTCGCCGGGTGCGGCTGAGCATGGACTTCACCTTGCTCTCGCCAAACCCCGTGCGGCCGCAGATGTCCTCAATGGACATGAAGTACCAGTACCGCAGGAGGAAGACGTTCCGCTTCTCCTCCTCCAGCCGCCAGAGAAAGCGGCTGATCGCCTCCTCGGTCCGGCGGTTCTCCGCCTCCGTCTCCACGGTCTCCCGTCCGGAGACGCAGTCCCCCAGCTCCTCCAGGGAGCGGACGGCCTCGGGGCTGCGCCGTGCGGCGGTGATGTAGTCGTACCGTTTCAGCGCCAGATTCCGGGCCACACGGCCCGCGAAGGCGGCGAGGCGGCCGGGCCGCTGGGGCGGGATGGCGTTCCACAGTCCCAGCCAAGTGTCGTTGAGGCACTCCTCGCCGTCCTCGGGGCTGGCCAGGATCCTGTTCACGATGGACCGGCACAGTCCGCCGTACTTGATGGATGTCTCCCGGATGGCGTCCTCCTCCCGGGCCCAGTACAGCGCAATGATCTCCTGATCTTCCATTTTCTCCCTCATCTCTCCGTATTTGAAGCGCGCTCTTCACTGATGTATGTACGCTTTTCCGGTCCGGAGGTCGCGGACGGCGGAAGAATTTTTCAAAAAACCCGGACCCTCTTTCCGAGGGCCCGGGTCCTGAGACTATGAGGCAGCCGGGAATGCGCCCCCGGAGCGGTTACTTTCCGCAGTAGCGCCGCAGTCCGCAGTTGTAGAGAGCCGCCATCCGGGGCTCCCGCACGGGCTCTGCCCGTTCCTCCTCCCCCTCCTGGAGATACCAGGCGTCGCCGTTGGTGCGGAGCACCGGCTCCAGGGCTTTCAGGGTGTAGGTGTCCAGCTGGAGGCTGCCCCGGTTCCACACCCGCAGCACGTTGGGGATGTCCACGTCCGACGGGGAGTCGATGATGGCCAGCCGCAGCTCCTCAATGTAGGCGCCCCCGAAGCGCTGCTCGATCTTCACATCCTCAAAGCCGCTGTCGTAAAAGGCCTCCAGGGCCAGCCCCAGGTCCGTGTTGTTCCACACCGGGGCGATGAGATGGGTCTCGCTGAGCTGGATGCGCTTTTTCCCCGTGGGGCGGATGCCGGAGAGGGGGATCAGGTCGTCCAGCACAAAGGGGGCAGTCCTGGTCTTGGGCAGGAAGATCCGGGCGGCGCTGTCAGCGGTCAGGCTGGCCAGCAGCGCGTGAATGGCCCAATCCAAAAACAGGTCGAAGTTCCGCCCCGATGTCTTGCACCGCTGGGCGCCGGCGTTTAAAAACTTGGACAAAGACTCGTAGTCCGTCAGCCCCATGGGGGGCATGGGGCCCTCGTACAGGGACTTCAAGCGGTTTGGTACCAGCATAGAATAAACCTCCTAAAGAGCTCCGGCACAGGCCGGCGGGCGTGCTCTTGCAAAAAATGTCTTTTCTGGAAAATGATCGCACTATAAGTAGTATAACACAGCAAACGTCGAAAAACAACTAAAAACGTCTATTGCGATTTGCCGGAATTTTGATTATAATGGATGAAAGTCCAGACACAAGGAGAGAATTTACATGATCATCCAAAAACCGGCGGTGGAGGTGCTGAGCACAGAGCGCTACGAGGATATGCTCCGGCGCGTTGAGCGCATCGGCCGCGTCTGCTATAAAAGCGAGGACCGGATTGAGGAGGGGTCAGCGGAGAAGTTCATCCGGGGAATCATCCGCCGGGGCCACGAGTCCGTCATCGAGCACGGGAGCATCACCGTGAAATTCATCTGCGACCGGGGCGTGACCCATGAGATCGTTCGCCACCGCATCGCCAGCTATTCCCAGGAGAGCACCCGGTACTGCAACTACGTCAAGGAGAAATTTGGCAGCCAGATCACCTGCATCGACCTGGCCACCGGCTTCCGGTACGATCTTGACGACGAGACGGACCGAAAGAAGTACGAGGTATGGCAGAAGGCCATGGAGAACGCCGAGCGGAGCTATTTCCAGATGATTGAGCTGGGAGCCACTCCCCAGGAGGCCCGGTCCGTCCTGCCCAACTCCCTGAAAACGGAGCTGGTTGCCACCATGGATCTGCGGGAGTGGCGGCACTTCTTCCGCCTGCGGACCGACCCGGCGGCCCATCCCCAGTGCCGGGAGGTGGCCTGCATGCTGCTGGAGCGGTTTGCCAGGGACTACCCCGTGTTCTTTGAGGATCTGCTGGAGGCGGACAGTCAACACAGCTGAAAGGGAGCAGGCGCTCCTTTTCAGCTGCGGCGCCTGTAACAGAGGATTTCCCCGCCGGTCATAAAGACGCGCCGCCCTCCGGAAAACCGGAGGGCGGGAATTTTTTCTCCCGTGTCACATTTTGGCAGAGCAGATCGTCACAGTGTACAGAGGGAGGCGGGGACATGCTGATCTATTTGCAGGCCCTGGACAGCGCGGAGGACCGGACGCGGTTTGAGGCGCTGTCCACGGCCTGCCGGTGGCTGATGTTCCATGTGGCCCGCCGGATTCTGAACAACGACCAGGACGCGGAGTAGGCAGTGCACATGGCCTTCCTCAGCCTGGCGGAGCACAGCCTGCCCCAGTCCCTGGGGCCCCGGGCCCGGTGTCTGGCGGCCACAGTGGCGGAGCGGAAGGCCATTGACCGGTACCGGGCACGGCAGCGTCACCCCCAGGCGGAGCTGGCGGAGAGAGGGGAGGTCATATGAAAATCACAGAGGAGATGCTGTATGCGGCGGCACCGGAGGCGGCGGAGCGGTATCTGAACCCCCTGCCGAAGCAGGAGGACTGCGTCCTCGGATTTTCCTGGGACTTTGAGGAGCGGATGCAGTTTCTGGCACCCCGGCGGAAGAAGGGGCTCTGGAAAAGGAACGTCCTGCTGGCGGCGGTCATCGCCCTGCCGGGCACGGCGGTGTACGCCGACCAGCCAGAGGACTACCGGGTCCGGGCCGCGGCCCGGGGCGGAATCCTCACATACAGCGCCTGCCCCCAGGAGGATGTGGTTCCCCAGCAGTTCCACCGGATGACCATGGGGTTGGATTCCGGAGGGATACGCGCTGTGGAGCGAGGGTGAGCCGGAGGAGGGCGCCGTGTACTCTAGCGTCCCCTATCGGAAAGAGGAGAATCACGGCCACCTGTCCCTGCGCCAGTGGATGGGGCAGTAGTATTCTGTATCAGCAAATATTTGTTGGATTGCAAACCTTATCATGATATTTCTATAAATGTAGCATGGCAAGACTGCACTTTGAGAAATTGGCTAAAGCTGCCTGTTGGCGGCGGACAAACGGCGGCGAATCGGCCAAACCGGCAGCGGAGAAACGACATGAAGAAAAACACATTTGGGGGAAGGAAACCGCCACAAAGCGCAAATTGCAATCCCCGGAATCCACGGCATCGCGCTGCGGAACAAAATGGTCTCTGCCTCTGGGATATCTCGCTCTCTACGTCAGGACTTTTATCCCTAGCTCAGACGGCAACGCTCTAAAAACGCCCCAAACAGCCGCCGGCCCATCTCACCCGGCAGGCGCTCCGGGTGCCATTGGACGGCCCACACCGGCAGCGTCCGGTGCTCCAGCGCCTCCACCACGCCGTCCGGCGCCCACTGGACGGCCTCCAGTCCCTGGCCCAGGCGATCCGCGGCCTGGTGGTGGGCGCTGTTGACCACAGCCTCTTCCCCGCAGATCCCGCCGAGAGAGGACTGCGCCGTACGGACGGGGTGGAGGCGGTCTTTGCCGTCCACAGCCCCGTGGCCCGGCAGGTCCTGGACCAGCGTACCGCCGAAAAAGACGTTGACGGTCTGGAGACCCCGGCAGATCCCCAGAACCGGCTTTCCCGCAGCGGCAAACTGCTCCAGCAAGAGAAGTTCCGCCGCATCCCGCTCAGGCTCCAGCCCTCTGGAAGCGGTGTTGGGCTGGCCGTACCGCCAGGGCTCCAGATCACCGCCGCCGGGCAGCAGCAGCCCGTCGCAGTCTCTCGCGATGCCCGAGACTTCCGAAAAGACAGCCCGGCCCCCGGCGGCTTCCACCGCCCTGCGGTAATTGGTGTATCGGTCCTCTCCGCCAAGAATGAAAATCCTTCGGTTCATATCCTGGTCCTCCCCATTGATTTTATTTTAAAATCCTATGCAGGCACAAACCAAGGCTTGCATTGCGGGACAATCTATGGCATAATGTGTTTGGAAAGCATATATGGAGATGTGTCCGTACGGCCGGAGAATCCGCGCTGGAAATCGTACTGCTTGTATTGAAAACCGGGTCGTTATACTATGGAGACGTATCGAAGTGGTCATAGCGAGCCTGACTCGAAATCATGTTACCTGTGCCTAAAACTGAATAATTATACTATGGAGACGTATCGAAGTGGTCATAACGAGCCTGACTCGAAATCAGGTAGTCCGCAAGGGCTCGTGGGTTCGAATCCCACCGTCTCCGCCAGAAAAAGAGGTCAAAAAAGATTTTTGGTGAAAAAACCGAGAGATTTCAAGACCTCAGAGGCCCTTGGATAACGAAAATCCAAGGGCCTCAAAATTTAGATTTTTCCCCACTTCCTATTCACTCAGGCAGGACTTAAACCTGCGGCACAACAGTTTCAAATAGGGTGCTACGATTTTGAGCGCCTGTATTGAGCGTCGATCCGTCAGTTCTAAAGGAATTGACAGACCGGCGCTTTTTGCTTTTC
>CAJTZI010000015.1 GCA_910584075.1 uncultured Oscillibacter sp. | reverse complement strand
CATGATCATATAGTTGAACTCCAGGAAGCTGAGCCCCCGCTCCATGCGCTGCTTGTAGCAGTCCGCCCGGAGCATATTGTTTACAGAGAAGCAGGCTCCGACCTCCCGCAGCAGGTCCACATAGTTGAGGCTCAGCAGCCAATCGGCGTTATTGAGCATCATGGCCTTGCCGGGACCCTCGCCAAAATCGATGAATCGTTCCATCTGGCGCTTGAAACACTCGGCGTTGTGATCGATGTCCTCCCGGGTGAGCATCTTCCGCATATCAGTGCGGCCGGAGGGGTCGCCAATGGTGGTGGTGCCGCCTCCAATGAGGGCAATGGGCTTGTTTCCAGCCATCTGGAGGCGCTTCATCAGGGTGAGGGTCACAAAGTGCCCGGCCGTCAGGCTGTCGGCGGTACAGTCGTAACCAATATAGAATGTGGCCTTGCCGTTGTTGATGAGCTCCTTGACCTCCTCCTCACTGGTCACCTGTGCAATCAGCCCGCGGGCTTGCAGTTCTTCATAACAGGTCATGTGGATTTTCTCCTTCAATTAAAATTCGCCCTCTGTCCCGGCGTAAGGACAGAGGGCGAAAGAAATTCCGCGGTACCACCTCTGGTTCGCCGCCCCCTCGCGGAAGCGGCCTCATGGAGTGCCAACACACTCCCGCGCGGTAACGGGCGCACCCGGAGCACGCCTACTGGGCCATAAGGCCGTTGGGGTGCCGGCTCTGAGGGGTATTCTCCGTGCGGCCCTCTCCCCTTTTCAGCAAAACAGGGGCTCTCTGCGCAGCGCCGGTACAGGTACTCTTCCTCTTCATCACCGTACGTGACACGTATTGTACCCTAAAATACCATACTTGTCAATCCGTTTATTAGGCCTTGTTTGAAAAATGGAAATATGACCAAACGCGGAGGATTTGCTGCCAGACGAGGCCGATTTTTCGCAGGAATACTGGATGTCTTTCAAGAAAAATCGGGGGAATATGGCGGCAAAAGACCCGCCGGTTGGGCGTATTGACAATTTTCAAACAGGCCCTAGAAACAACATCCGAAATTCTCTCTCCGACTCCCACTGCCCAGGGTCCACCACGCAGTCCCGGTTGAAATATCCTCCACCTGAGAAAACTACCTACTGGTCAAAAAGGGTGTTCTCCGCCTTTCTAATCCCGCTCATATGGTCTTTCGATACGCCTCCGCGCCATCCAGCAGCTCCCCGGCGCTCTCCAGCAAGGCCTCCGTCACCTTGGTGCCGCCGGTAATCCGGGCCAGCTCCGCCTTGCGGCGCTCCCGGTCCAGCTGGACCACCTCCGTGTAAGTCCTTCCCTTCCGCTCCCCCTTCTCCACGGAGAAGTGGGTGTCCGCCATGGCGGCCAGCTGGGGCAGATGGGTGACGCACAGCACCTGCTTGCGGCGGCTCACCTGGGCCAGCTTCTCTGCCACCTTCTGGGCGGCCCGGCCGGAGACGCCGGTGTCCACCTCGTCGAACACCAGCGTTCCGATGGCCTCCTGCTCCGCCAGCACATTTTTCAGCGCCAGCATAATCCGGGCCAGCTCACCGCCGGAGGCGATCTTAGAGATGGGACGCAGGTCCTCCCCGGCGTTGGCGGACATCAGAAAACGGATGATGTCGCACCCGTCCGGGGACGGCTCTCTGGTCCCAAAATCGATGGAGAAGCGGACCTTCCCCATGTCCAGCTCCCGAAGCTCGGTCTGAATACGGGATTCCAGGGCCTTTGCCGCCTCTTTCCGAACCTCGGTCAGGGCCGCTCCGGCGGTCACTGTGGCCTTTTCCGCCTTTTTCAGCTTCTGCTCCAGACGCGCCAGCGTGTCATCCGCCGTCTCAATAGCGTCCAGCTCCGCCCGGCACTTGTCCAGATACTCCAGGCACTCCTCCACTGTGGCGCCGTACTTTTTTTTCAGACGGTACAAGTGGTCCGCGCGGCTCTCCACCGCGTCCAGCTCCGCCGGAGAGAAGTCAAACTCCGTCCGCTTGTCTCGAATCGTCTCAGCAAGGTCATAGGCTTCACAGCGGAGCTCTTCCAATCGTTTGAACAGTTCCCCAAGGTCGTCGCCCAGGGTGCGGATGGCAGACAATGCGTCCTCCGCCTCCCGGAGCTGGCTCACCGCGCCGCCGGCCTCGTCGCCGCCGCTCAGGGCGTAATCCGCGCCTGAGAGGGCGGATAGATATTTCTCCCCGTTTCTCAGAAGGCTCCGGCGGGCATTCAGCTCCTCCTCCTCGCCGGGGACCAGCTCCGCCCGCTCCAGCTCGCCGATCTGAAAGCGGAGGCTGTCCACCCGGCGGGCTTTCTCTGCCTCGTCCATTTGCAGGGACCGCATCTGGGCCCGCAGGGATTCCAGGGCCTGATACTCCGCCTGATAGGCCGCCAGCGCCGCCTCCGTCCTGCCAAAGCGGTCCAGATAGGTTCCATGCTGTTCCTCGTCCAGCAGCTGCTGGCCGTCGTGCTGGCCGTGGATGTTCAGCAGTTCTCCGCCGATCCGCCGCAGCTGGGCCACAGTGATGGGCCTTCCGTTGACCCGGCAGACGTTTTTCCCGTCTCCCCCGATCTCCCGCTGGAGCAACAGCGTTCCGTCCTCCTCCGGCACGACGCCGTCCTCCGCCAGCCCCGGCAGATCCGGTGAGACGCCGGAGAATGAGGCGCTGACAAAGGCCTTGTCCGCGCCGGTACGGATCAGCTCCCGGGAGGTGCGTCCCCCCAGCACCGCGCCCATGGCGTCAATGACGATAGACTTGCCCGCACCGGTCTCGCCGGTCAGGGCGTTAAAGCCCGGACGGAATTGGATGTCCGCCTCCTCGATCACCGCGATATTCTCAATGTGAAGCACTTCCAGCATAAATTACCCTCTTATATCCCATCTCTCATGCTTCCCTATAACCACCGTGTCCTGCCAGAACGGCATCCAACCGGCACTGTGTTCCGCCCTGCCTCACAGCATTTCCTTGATTTCCTCACAAAAGGCCTCGGCGGCCTCCGCGTCCTTCATCAGCAAAAACGCCGTGTCATCTCCCGCCAGAGAACCCACAATATAGGGCAGATCCATATTGTCCAGGGCAGAACAGGCCCCGTTGGCCAGCCCTGGCATGGTCTTGATGACCACAATGTTCTGGGCGAAGTCAATGCTGGTGATGCACTCCCGGAAGATGGTGCGCAGCTTCTCGGCAAAATTCAGGCGGCTGCGGTTGTCGGATACGGCGTATTTGTACACCCCCTGCCCCGCCGGCTGCTTGATCAGGTGCATCTGCTTGATGTCCCGGGAGATGGTGGCCTGGGTGCTGCTGATTCCCCGCTCCTGCAGTCTGGCCAGCAGCTGCTCCTGGGTCTCGATATTCTCCTGGGAGATGATCTCCAGAATCATTGCCTGACGGTTATTTTTCATCATTCAGTCCTCCCGGCAGCATTTTTTTGGCAAATATCTCACAAAAGCTCCTCTCCGAAAGGCGGGCCAGCTTGGTTACATGCTTGCTCCGCCGCACCACCACCCTGTCGTCAGACCGCAGGGCAAACGGGCGGCTTTCATCCACAAAGAGATAGACCGGCTTTCTGCCGTTGCGCTCCAGTTCCACCGTCAGTGTGTGCTCCGGTGACAGCACATAGGAGGAAAACCGCATATTGTGGGTGCAGATGGGAGTGACCACCATGGTCTGGGTCTCCGGCTCCACCACCGGCCCGCCGGCGGAAAGGGAATAGGCCGTGGATCCTGTGGGCGTGGCAATGATGACGCCATCGCCGGCGATGTCCGTCAGGTGCCGCCCGTTGGAGGAGATCTTCAAATGGATGACGTGGGAGATGGGGCCCTCCCGGATCACGGCATCGTTGAGACCCAGATTGGTGAAGATCTGCCGGTCCTCGCGGAGGACCGCCACGTCCAGCATCATCCGCTGTTCCACCGCGAAGTCCCAGCGCTCCAGCTTCCCCAGGGCGTCCAGCTCCCCGGCCTCCAGCTCCGCCACGAATCCAAGCCCTCCCATATTGATGCCCAGGACCGGGATCTTGTTCAGAGCTACCAGCTTGGCCAAGTGCAGAATCGTGCCGTCTCCGCCGAAGGTGATCAGAAGGTCCGCGTCCCGCAGCTCCTGGAGCAGGGGCCGCACCTCATATCCGGCAAAGAGCCCCGGCCGCTGGTCCTTGAAGGGGGAGCACACCACCGTCCGGAAGCCCAGCTCCCGCAGGATCTTCTCGGCGGCCCTGGTGACCGTCATGCCCTGGTCCCGGTTGGGGTTGGGACACAGGATAATCTTCTTGCTGTTCATTGGCTGTTCCTCTCTCCGCGCTCCTGCAAAACCTGGTGGGACTCCGTCACCAGCGCCCCCAGATCAAACTCCACGGGCATCCATGGCCCCTTCTCCAGATACCCCAGGTACTCGATGTTTCCCTCCGGGCCCCGGATGGGGGAATAGGTCAGACCCAGGACGGCAAACCCGGATTCCCGGGCGTGCTCCAGAAACTGCTCCAGCACCTCCCGGTGCACCGCCGGGTCCCGGACCACGCCTTTTTTACCGACCTTCTCCCGTCCGGCCTCAAACTGGGGCTTAATGAGAGCGGCCGCATGTCCGCCCGCTCTCATCAGGGCGCACAGAGGCGGCAAAATCAGCTTCAAGGAGATGAAGCTCACGTCTACGGAGGCGAAGTCCAACTCCTCCGGAATCTGCTCCCGGCTGAGATATCGGGCGTTGGTCCGCTCCAGGCAGACAACTCTCTCATCGCTCCGCAGCTTCCAGGCCAGCTGGCCGTAGCCCACGTCCACGGCGTATACTTTGGCCGCGCCGTTTTGCAGCATACAGTCCGTAAAGCCGCCGGTGGAGGCGCCGATGTCTCCGCAGACTGCTCCCGCCAGGGCAATTGGAAACGACGCCATGGCCTTCTCCAGCTTCAATCCGCCCCGGCTGACATACTGCAGCGCATTTCCCCGGATCTCGATCTCCGCGTCATTGGAAACGGCGGCCCCCGGCTTGTCCACCCGCCGGCCGTCCGCAAACACCAATCCGCTCATAATGGTGGCCTGAGCCTTCTGGCGGCTCTCCTGGAGCCCCCGCTCCACCAGCAGCACATCCAACCGCGTCTTATTGCTCATGGCCCGCCGCCTCCCATACCGCCGCCGCAATCCCGGCGGCGTCCAGTCCAAAACTATGCTCCAGCTGAGATACAGACCCCTCCGGAGCAAAGGTCATGCCCAGATTATTTAAGATCAGTCTGCGGGGGGCCATTTCGTGCTCCGCCAGAATGGCAGCGATACGCTGCCCCACGCATCCGGCGCCGAAGGTGTCCTCCGGCACCGCCAGAATCTCCCCTCCCTGAAACCAGGGGGACAGAAGGTCCATGTCCAGCGGGGCAATCCGGTTCAGCTTCAAAACCCGCGCTTCGAATCCATGCCGCTCATGGAGAAGCTCCGCCGCCTCCAGAGCATTGTTCACCATCAGACCGTAGGCCAGCAGCGTCACACCGCTCCCCTGCCGGAGACAGACCACCGGCTCCGCCGAGGTATCCTCCTGAAAGGCGCCCTCGCCTCCCCGAGGGTAGCGCACCGCCGCCGGGCCCGTGACCGCAAGGACTGCCTGCCGCAGCATGGAGCGCATTTCCGCGAAATTGGAGGGACACAGCACAGTGAATCCGGGAATCTCCGATAAAAACAGGGCGTCAAAGCAGCCCTGGTGGGTCTCGCCGTCAGGGCCCACCAGCCCCGCCCGATCCACACCCAGCACCACATGGAGACCCTGGAGCGCCACATCATGGATCAGCATATCATAGCCTCGCTGCAAAAAGGTGGAATAGACCGCCAGCACAGGGATCATGTCCTGCTTTGCCAGACCCGCCGCCATGGCGACAGCGTGTCCCTCGGCAATGGCCACATCGAAAAAACGCTCCGGAAACTCCCTGGCAAAACCGGTGAGACCGGTGCCGTCCGCCATGGCGGCTGTGACGGCGCAAACCCTGCTGTTCTCCGCCGCCAGATCAGCCATGGTTTTTCCGAAAACCGCGGAGAAATTCTCCCCGCCCGGTTTCCGCAAAAGGCCGGTGGCGGGATCAAAGGGCGAAATCCCGTGGAACTTGCTGGGCGCCCGCTCCGCGAAGGAGTACCCCTTTCCCTTTATGGTATGCACATGGACCAGCACAGGGCCATTGAGCTCCCTGGCCCACTCCAGCACGTGGCACAGCCGGTCCAGGTCATGTCCGTCAATAGGGCCCAGATAGGTGAAGCCCATGTCCTCAAACAGCGTGCTGCCTGGCCACAAAACCCGTTTCAGGGAGGTCTTGACCCTGTGGTTGAACCGGTAGAGCCGGTTTTCCTGGGGACGGGTGCCAAAGAGCTGGCGGTAGAATTTTTTGAAGTGATAGTAGGCGGGTTTGCTCCGCAGCCGGCTCAAGTGCTTGGGCAGCGCCCCAACATTGGGGTCGATGGACATACCGTTGTCATTGAGGATCACGATCAGCGGCTCCCCGGAGGCCCCGGCGTCGTTGAGTCCCTCATAGGAGAGGCCGCCGGTGAGAGCACCGTCACCAATCAACGCCAACACGCTGTAACTCTTATTTTGTAAAGTTCTTGCCCTTGCTATTCCGAGAGCGACGGAAACAGAATTTGAGGCGTGTCCGGCGATAAAGGCGTCGTGTTCGCTCTCTCTGGGCTTTGGGAAGCCGGAGAGCCCGCCGAACTGCCGCAGGGTGGAAAACAGTTCCCACCGCCCCGTGAGGGCCTTGTGGACATAGCACTGGTGTCCAACGTCGAACACCAGCCGGTCAGAGGCGGTGTCAAACACCCGGTGAATGGCTACCGTCAGCTCCACGGCTCCCAGGTTGGAGGCCAGATGGCCTCCGGTTTTGGAGACACTTTCTACAAGAAACTCCCTCAGCTCCTGACAGAGCTGGGGGAGCTGTCCGTCCGGCAATGCTCTGACATCGTCTGGGGAATGGATGGATTCCAACAGCATAGCTTCTCCTCTCACCAGTGGAAAAGATTCAAAAACCGCCCGGACCAATAGACCACCTGGGTGCTCTTTTTGATGGCCACGGTTTTGCCTAGGGCCTTGCCGCCGATGGTCATGCCGGAGATCAGCGCCGTCACGCCCACGGAGATCAGCACGGACTGGAGACTCAGTGCCCATTGGAGCTGGGTTACAATCACCGCACCCGTGGCGCCGCTGACAATGCCGCAGATGTCCCCCACCACATCGTTGCAGACGCTGGCAACCCGCTCCGCGTTCCGCAGGAGCATCAGTGACTGCTTGGCTCCCTTCTCCTTGTGGGAGGCCATAGCGTGAAAGGGCCTGGGATCCGCCGAGGTCACTGCCACGCCGATGATGTCAAACAGGATGCCAAGACCGATAAAGACGGCCAGCATCAAAAGGGCGGCAGCCACACCTGCGCCGCTCAGCATCGACTCCGACGCCAGACTCAGCACAGCCGACAGAGCCACCGCCATCAAAAACACGGTAAACGCCCAGCGGTACTGGGCGGATGGTCCACTCTTTTTCTTCTTTGCCAAAAGATCCTCCCTGCCGCCCCCAGGAAGGGACGGCGAACAATCATATGCTAAGACGGCGGCGGCAAAAAAGGTAAATCTTACGGCTTAGGTACGGGTTGGATTTCCCCGGTGCACACCCCTCGTTGCCGATGGAGGCGGTTCCCCTTTCAGCGCTCTGGCGCGGCGTTGCCTGTCCGCGCTACCCGATTGCCACTTAGTCCGCACTGCAATCCCTTTTCTGCCTCGCTAGAACAGCCTAGGTGTTTTCCACCACAGTCCGTCCGCTTCTTTAGCCTCTTTTGCAGACCGGGTTTCAGGAGGCGATCGTGGATCTCCCGCTCTGGCCGGAGCTGGAACGCCACGTAGATCCCCCATCCACCAGCCCCACGTCAAGGCAGGCTACGGCTGCACACAGCGTTACGGCCCCAAGGGACCGATGCACCGCATTGCAGGTTCACAATCTGCTTCGTACGCGGGCCGAAAATACCACAATGGGAGTACGTCCGCGCACAAGAACAGGTCTCCACAGAAACAGGGGCGGGTTGACCATGCCATTGATCATCGCCCTGAATCCGCAAGCGCATTTTTCACGCGCTTCCCCCCAGCACCCACCCAAAACTGGGCGTATCAAGCAGGCACCACGGGTTTCATCGATATGCCCTTCAAAGGATTTTTAGGCCCTTCCTGGGAAACGGCAGATCTGACTAGAATACTGCGCCGCCGCTTAGCGTTACCCAGTATAGCACATCCCCGATAAATATACAATATATTCCGTATATGCAAAGTGTAAATTTTTTTCCAGTTAGAAGGTCCGCACCGCCATGCTGTCGGCAAGTTCCTCCAAAAACTCTGCGGACCCGGCCCAGCTTCCGGTTTTCAGGGCCGCTTTGGCCTTTTCTGTGTAGTCCAGCACCCGGGCCCCGCAGGCCTCCAGACCCAGCAGGGTCACATAAGTGGTCTTGCCGTTGGCCGCGTCGGAGCCGACGGGCTTGCCGAAGGCCCCGGTGTCGCCCATGACGTCAAGCATATCATCCCGAATCTGGAAGGCCAGACCCAGGTTGGCGGCGTACTCCCTGGCGGCGTCCATGCAGTTCTCCTCCACCGCCCGGCGGCCCATGGAGGCCGCCACGCCCATCATGCAGGCCGCCCGCAGCAGCGCACCGGTCTTTTTGTCGTTGATGGCAGTGAGTTCCTCCTCCGTGTGCAACTGGCCGTCGCCGAGAGTATCCCAGTACTGCCCGCCGCACATGCCCTGGAAGCCGGCGGCCTCCGCCAAAATCTCCGCCGCCAGGGCCCGGTACATCTGCCCGCCGTGGCGCCACTCCCCCCTGGCGGAGAGCACCGTCTGAAACGCCGCCGCCTGGAGGGCGTCTCCTGCCAGGGTCGCCGTGCACTCGCCGAACGCAATGTGGCAGGTGGGCTTGCCCCGGCGGAGGCTGTCATTGTCCATACAGGGCAGATCGTCGTGGATGAGGGAGTAGGTGTGCAGCATCTCCACGGCGCAGCCAAAGTCCAGGGCCTCCTCCATGGTCCCCCCCGCCGCCTGACAGAACTTCATGGCGAGGATGGGCCGGACGCGCTTTCCCCCGGCCAGGAGGCTGTACCGCATGGCCTTCTCCAATCCCTCTCCGGGGAAAAACTGCTGTAAACGCTCCTCCGCCATCCGGCGGGCTGTCTCCATCTCCTTTGTAAAATCCATTGGTTACTCCTCCCCGTTCTCAAAGGGCAGTTCCGCCGGCACGCCGTCGGGGCCCTTCATCAGTTTGACCACCTGCTGCTCCGCCTGGTCCAGCTGTTTGGAACAGGCGGTGATCAGCTTCGTCCCCTCCTCAAAGAGGGACAGGGAGTCCGCCAGCTGGACATCCCCCTTCTCCAGCGCCGCCACGATCTCCTCCAGCCGCTGGAGCTGCTGCTCAAATGTCACTTTTTTTGCGCTCATCTCTTCCGCTCCTTTTATAGGATGTATCCACCGTGCAGGAAAAACCGCCCTCGCCCAGGGTCACCGACACCCGGTCCCCGGCAGATACGTTCTTATAGCTCTTCAAAACCGTCCCGTCCTCCCGTCTGGCCATGGCGTAGCCTCGGCCCAGCACTTTCAGAGGGCTCATGGCGTCCAGCGCCGCCGACAGAGCGGAAAACCGCTCCCGCTTCCGGGATACCAGCGCCCCGGCCAGGTCCCCCAGCCGCCGCTGGACATGGTCCAGCTCCATGCGCCGGTCCTGGACATAGGCCAGCTGGTCCGTCATCACCCGGCTGGAGCGCAGGGTCTCCAGCCGCTGCCGCAGGGTCTCCAGATGGGCCTCCTGGCTCTGCTCCATCCGCTCTCCGGCGCCCCGAAGCCAGCGCCGCAGCTCCGTCTGGTCCGGAACGGCGATCTCCGCCGCGTTGGAGGGAGTGGACGCCCGGGCATCCGCCACAAAGTCGGCAATCGTCACGTCCGGTTCATGGCCCACGGCGGAGATGACCGGGGTCTCGCAGCCGTAAATGGCCCGGGCAACACGCTCGTCGTTAAAGGCCCACAGGTCCTCCATGGACCCGCCGCCCCGGCCGGTGATGATCACGTCGCCGATTTTCCATCTGTCGGCGTAGCGAATGGCCCCGGCGATCTCCGGCGGGGCCTCGGCCCCCTGGACCCGGACCGGCAGGAGAATGACCTTGGCCAACGGATACCGCCGGTTCAGGATGCGGATCATGTCGTGAACCGCCGCCCCAGCGGAGGAGGTGACAATGGCGATCCGCTCCGGATAGGGCGGCAGAGGCTTTTTATGGGCGGGGTCGAAGAGGCCCTCGGCATAGAGGCGGGCTTTCAGCTGCTCAAAAGCTATTGCCAGATCTCCGGCTCCCTCCGGGGTCAGGGCGTCGCAGTAGAACTGGTAAGCCCCGTCCCGGGGAAAGACGGAGACCCGTCCGGCGGCGATGACCTTCATGCCGTTTTCCGGGCAGAAGCGGAGCCTGGAGGCCTGCCCGCGGAACATCACACAGCGCAGGGCGCCCTCCGTGTCCTTCAAGGTGAAGTAGTGGTGCCCGGAGGGGTACATTTTATAATTGGAGAGCTCACCCCGGACATGGATGTTTTGGAGCATGGGCTCGTTGTCCAGCAAAAGCTTGACCAGCTGGTTGACCTCGGCCACGCCGAAAATATGGTGTTCCATGCTTACCTCTCGTGAAGTATGTGTAATAGATTATGAGATATGGACTGTACCTGCCCTGACGGGCAGGGGGGATTTCAGCCATGAGGATGGCTGGGCAGATGCACCCCCCATTTTCTCTTTTCGCCGCGCCGAAAAGAGAAAACGGGCCGTGCACGGTCCAAAAGAGAAAAGGGCGCTTTGGGTGGCTGCGGGAGTAGATCCATTCATCGGGACTACTGGGGAAATCTGCTGCATGGACGCAGGGACTTGCTCCTCTTCCCACGCTTCGCGCCTGGCTGGTTCCGTGTGGGGAGGGTCTGTGTCTCGGTAAGCGCGCTGTGGGACCTGGTTCCCTAACTGGGTCATTTCCCCAACTCCCCGGCATCCCCGGTAAACACTTTGTAGGGGCGATGATCAATCGCCCGTCCCCGCAAATACCGAATCTCCGGTAAACCGCTCTTCAGAAATCATCTTTTATCGGTACGGCCCGACAGATAGTCCAGACTCACGCTGAAATGATCCGCCAGGGCACAAAGATTTTCAAACCCAGGATAGTTTTCTCCCGCTTCAAATCTTTGATATTGCCGCTCTGTAACTTCGATTGCCTTTGCGGTCTGTACTTGGGTTTCGTTTTTTTCTTTTCTTAGCTCCCGCAACCTTTTTGAAAATTCCATAGTAACTCCTTGACACGACGGATTCTGCGTGCTATAACCGTGTCAGTACACGACGAATCCGTCGGCTGACTGAAAAGTGGTACATATGTCCGACTTCATGCTCAGGTTCTACGCCAACTACATCCGCCCGCAGTTGCACGAGATCTATGAGGGGGAATACGTAAACTGCTTTGAAAACGTGACGGACAGCCTGCCCGAGGACCTCCTCCCCGACCTGCAAGAATGCGAGGAGTTCACAGCCGTCCACGCTTTTCTGCTGGGCCTCCGCACCGGGGCGGGCCTGTCCTCCGCCGCGCGGTAGCACTTTGCCCATACGGAAACAGGCAGAGCCGGACATGGAATACGCTCCATGCCCGCTCTGCCTCTTTTTCACTTATTGCGTGATCTCCTGCCGGACAAAGCTCCCCAGGATGCCGTTGATGAACTTCACCGTCTCCGGCGTCTCATACTTTTTGGCAATCTCCACCGCCTCGTTGATGGCGGCGCCGTTGGGAATGTCCTGCATGTACAAAATCTCGTACATGGCCACCCGCATGACGGCGGAGGCAACCAGCGGGATTCGGGCGAACTTCCAGCCCTTGGCGTACTTTTCAATATAGCCGTCCAGCTCCGCCCCATGCTCGTTCACGCCCTTTACAAGGCGCCGGATATACTCCCCCTGCTTGGGGCCCGGGGCCTCGGCGTAGAGGGCGTCCTCCCCCGCCAGCGCCGCGAAGGCCTCCGCCGTCAGCCGCTCGTCCAGCAGCGCGTCCACGGTCTTGTCGGTGAAGCTCAGCTCATAGGAGAGGTGGATGGCGATCTCCCGCGCGGTGTTCCGTACCATACTCTCTGTTCCTCTGTCTTTCTCTAGTTCAGCGTCACGCCGCCCACGTGGATGTTGACCTTTTCCACAGCGCAGCCGGTCATGGCCTCCACCGAGGACATCACTGCCCGCTGGGCGTTCTCCGCCACCTCGGGGATGGGGTGGCCGTACTCCACCGTCAGGTACAAATCCAGCGTCAGCGCCGCGCCGGTGGCGTCGATCTTCACGCCCTTGGCGCTCTTCTGGGCATTTTTGCGGTTGTTCATCAGGTCGGTGACACTGTTGCCCATGGCGGTCATCATGCCGGACACGCCCTCCACCTCCCGCACGGCGCCCACGGCAATGGAGGCAATGACCTCCTCCGAGATGTTGATGCTTCCGTTTTCCTCCGGCAGCGTCATATATTCTCTGCTCTCGCCCATGGCTTGACTCTCCTTAACTCGTAATATCATCGTGTAAAGATTCGCGACATTTCCGAGTTGTTATTGTACCACATCCCGCAGGAAAATACAACCTCTAATTTGCGGCCATGATCTTGATGCCGCCGGCGCCATACCCGGTCTCCGTCATAGCGATGTCCGTGATCTTGGCCACATCCTCCCCGGTCAATTCCCGGTCGCCGGTGGAGACCACCACGCTGATGCTGTCATCCCCCATGAAGGCCACGCAGTCGGCGTAGCCCTTGGCGGTGACCAGGTTCTCAATCTGGGCCTCCTTCAAGGTGTAGGATGCCAGCACCTGGATGCCCTCCGAGGCCTCGTTGGCCACGGAGGCGTCGGCATTCTCCTGGGCCGCCGCCTCCTGCAGCAGGGTGATGGCGCTGTCCCGGGCCTGCTGGCGGGTCAGCCGGGCAGATGCGAAGTAGTCCGAGCCGGTGTAGACACCGGACTCGTCCTCCGGCGCGGCGGCGGGGGCGTCCTCCCCGTCCTCCGTGCCGGAGACCAGGGCCGCCTCCCCCAAAATCTTCGTCCCGGCGTTCTGGACGTCCTTCACGGCCTCCTGGCCGGCGTACTTCCAGTTCAGCGCCGCCGCGGCGCACACCAGCACCGCCATGGTCACTACCACTGCGTTTCGTTTCAGTCTCGCACTCATGGGTCCTTTCCTCCTCCAAATGATTACTGCCATTTTGCCACTGTGACGCGGTCTGAGGTGAGGCCGGTCAGAGCCGCCACGGCCTCCGTCACCGCCAGACGCACCTCCGCCCGGTCTCCCCCCTGGCACACCACCAGGGCTCCCCGGTAAGTGGGATATGTCTGCCGGACCGTCACTGTCTCCGCTCCGCTCCCCCCTTTGACCAGCACGGTTTCGGAGCGCCTGGAGTAGTCCTCCGGCGAGGCCGTGGGCCCGCTGTACTCCAGCTCCGTGTCCTGGGCCAGCTGCCGCTCCCCGTCGGACTCCACCGTCAAAAGCACCCGCACCTGCCCCACACCGCTGACGGCAGCCAGAATATCCTCCAGCTGTGCCTGGAGCTCCGGCTGCTCCGCCTTCTCCGGTCCTGCGGAGATCACGCCGCCGGGGCCGCTCTTCCCACCGGGCCACAGCAGCAGCCCCGCGCCGATCAGCGCCACCAGGGCCGCGTATTTGTACCTGTCCCATATCTTTCGCACTCCTTCAGCTTTCATTTTCATGCCAAACCTGCCTCTCCCGCGGGATGCCCAGCTCCCGCTCCATATAGGCCGCCAGCTCCTCTGACCGGGGCCCCTCCACCTCCGCTGCGGCGGGAAGGGGCACGCCCTCCGCCCCGGTCTCCGTCTCCACCCGGACCGCGACGGAAAGTCCAAGCTGGGCGGCTTTGTCCAATATATATGCTTCCGTCCGCGAAGCTATGACCGAAGCCAGTTCTGTCTCCCGGGCCTGTTCCAGCTCCGCCTGCCGCTCCTCCACCGCCTCGCTGTACGCGTCCAGATTCAGCTCCAGGCGGCTTAAATCCGTCCGCAGCACCGGCTGGAGCAGGGCCGCCAGCAGGGCCAGTCCTCCGGTAAAGGCGGCGATCTTCCGGATATTCCCCTCCGGGATCAGGGTCTGGGCCACCGTCAGCAGCAGCGTCACCGCCACTACCGACGTCAGCCACTCCCGCACCGCGGCGATCACGGCGTCACCGCCGCCACGGAGGACAGCACCGAGATCAGGAGGAGAAAGGCGCAGCTGCCCGTCATGCCCAGCACCAGCCCGAAGGCGCCCCCCAGGCCGTCGATCAGCTTGCAGAGGCTGGGCGCCCCCACCGTGGCCGCCAGAAAGGCGGTGAGCTTGTACAGAAGGTACTGAACGCCCAGCTGTAAAAAGGGATGGGCGCAGGCCGCCAGAATCCCCAGCATCCCGAAGACGCCAATTGTGTTTTTCAGCATCCCGGCGCCCGCCAGCACGGTCTCCGACGCCTCGGAAATAATGCTGCCCACCACGGGAATCGCGCCGCTGATGGCGGCCTTGGCCACCTTCAGCGCGGCGGCGTCCGCCGAGCCGGAGACCACCCGCACCACGGAGAGGTACACCGTGAAGGCCAGCAGTACCGTGGTCAAAATCCAGGTGATCACCTTTTTCAGCGCCTCCGCCAGGGCGCCCAGCCGGTTTTCCGGCAGCATGGCGGAGGAGGCCAGGGCACCGGCGTATAAGTACACCAGGGGCATCAGCAGGCGGTCGATGAGGCCGATGAGCACATCTGCCAGGAAGACGGTGCTCACCTGCTGCACCGTGGCGGAGGTCACCGCCCCGGAGGCCGCCGCAGCCGCCGCCAGCGTGGGCAGCAGCACCCTGGAAAAGGTGGACAGATCCTCGATGGTCCTGGCCCCCAGTCCCATCAGAGAGTCCAGGCTCCCAGCCGTCAGCAGCGTCACGGAAAGCGCTCCCGCCATGGGGAGAAATACCGTCACCTTGCCGCCGTCTACGCCCTGGTAGAAGCCGTCCACAGCGCCGCACAGCACCACCGCCAGCAGCACCAGCGCCGCCCCCCGGATCCGCTGGCGGAGGATCCCGCCCACCTCCCGGCCCATCCAGTCTAAAATGGCGCTGATCCCAGAGGAGAGTCCCTCCGGTCCGGAGGTGTCCACCTGCTCCAAAAGGTCTCCTGCCGCCTCCGGCAGGGCCTCCGTCAGGTCCCGGGGGACCTCCGCCGCCCTGGCAAAGACGGTCAGCGCCGCCAGGGCCAGGAAGAAAAAGATCATTTGTTTCATCGCGTCAGCTCCAACAGCAGCGCCAGCACCGCCCGCAGCAGCGGCAGGGAAACCAGCAGGGCGCACACAGTCCCCGCAGTCTCCACCGCAGAGGCCAGAGCAGATTCTCCCGCATCATGGCAGAGACTGCCTCCGGTCTTTACCACCAGGGCAATGCCCGCCGTCTTGTACAGGGGGATAAAGAGGTCCTCCGAGAGGCCGCTGGCCGCTCCGATCTCCCGAAGGAAGTCCAGCAGCTCTCCCAGCGCCCCCGCCAGAAACAGCAGTATCGCCGCCACAGCGGCCAGGGCCAGCAGCAGGGCCAGCTCCGGACTTCCCTTTTTCAGCACCAGCGCCAGCAGCGCCCCCACCACGCAGAGGCCGGTCACCTGAAAGACCTGCTCCATGCTCAGAAGTTGAACAGCGTCTTGATCAGCTCGAACAGGTCGCTGATCTCCTGCACCATAATCATCAGCACCACCACCAGCCCCGCCAGGGTGGTCATCATGGCCTGCTCCTCCCGGCCGGAGCGCACCAGCAGCTGGTTCAGCACCGCCACCAGAATCCCGATGGCCGCGATCTTAAAAATCAAATCCACATCCATATTGTGCAATCCTCAAATCAGTAAAATTACCAGCAGCGCGGCGCCGGAAAACCACAGCGCCGAGGCCTGTCTGGCCTCCTCCGGCTGCCGGCGGGTCCGTTCCTCCATATCCTGTGCCATGGAATAAATGACAAGTGAAATCCCTTTGCAGACATTCTCCTCGTCTCCGTGGAGGCTGTCCCCCAGTTCCGCCAGTGCGGCGGCGGAGCTGGCGGACAGCGGCAGAGCCGCTGCCGCCTGCCGCCAGACTGTGCCCAGGCGCTCTCCCTGCCCCGCGGCCTGAGACACCGCCTGAAAAAACACCTCCGCATCCCGTCCGCATCCCTGGGACAGCCGGTCCAGCAGGAGGGGCAGAGGCGTTCGGGCCATGCGGATCTCCTCCGCCATCCGCCGCAGAGCCCCCAGCAGATCGGACAGCGTGTCCATCTCCCGGCGGCGCTCCGCCGCCTGAACGTACCGGGCCAGTATCCCGCCGCCTAAGATACAGGCGCTCCCCAGGAGCTTCAGCATGGCAGCTCCTCCACCTGGTAAAACCGCCCCGCCTCTGTGGGTACCACACGAACCGCCAGACGAAACACCCTGTCCGCCAGCAGCTGTGCGTAAAGAGGCTTCTGCCGCAGCTCTTCCACCCCGGCGGCGTGAATGGTGGCCAGCAGCCGCACACCGCAGCCGGCGGCCATGGAGACCGCACGCAGGTCCTCCCGGACGGTGATCTCGTCCACGGCGATGATCTGGGGGTTCATGGCCCGCAGGACGATGGGGATGCCCAGCGCCTTGGGGCAGGCGTCCAGCACGTCGGTACGGGGGCCCACGTTCATCTGAGGTTCTCCCCGGTACATCACCGCCACCTCCCCCCGCTCGTCGATCAGGGATACTCTGCGGGAACCGTACTCTCCCACTCCTTCCGACAGCCGCCGCACCAGATCCCGCAGAAGCGTGGTTTTGCCGCCCCCCGGCGGGGAGAGAATCAGCGTGCTGGCAAAGTCTCCGTCCCGGAACAGCCCCGGGGCCACGCCGTCGGCAATCCCGGGCTTTTCCCGGGCGATGCGGACCGCCGCCGAGGAGAGGTTTTTCAGGTTTGTATTGACGCCGTCCTTCATCACCGCCGTGCCGCACAGACCGATCCGGAAGCCTCCCCGGACGGAGAGATACCCCTCCCGCAGTGTCTCCGCCGCGGCATAGCGGGAGTACTCCGTGGCAAGATCACACAGAGCCTCCAGCTCTTCCGGCTCCACATGGACCGGCAGAGGCACTTCTCCGGTTGGCAGGAGCACCGACATGGGTTGTCCGGCCCGGAGGCGGAATTCCTCCGCCATGGCCTTCCGCTCCTCCTCCAACGCCATGGCCGCCTTTCGCAGCCGGACGGGCAGACAGGACGCCGCGTCCTCATAACGCAGAATATTCAAATCCTTTTGCAAGGGACTTCCCCCTTTCTGATTGCTATACTCTATGAGAGGTTGTCCCCCGGTATGCTATTTTTTCTTTTTTTAAAAATTCAGGCACAACGGAAAGTATACTTGACATCTCTAACTGAGTGTGTTAGTATCCTATATGGAAAGTAAACTTTCCGTATAGGAGGTGAGCCAATTGAAAAACCGGCTGGAGGAACTGCGGAGAGCCCGTGGGCTCCGGCAGGAGGAGCTGGCGGACGCGCTGGAGGTCTCCCGCCAGACCATCGGCTCGTTGGAAAACGGGCGGTACAATCCCTCCATTCTGCTGGCGTTCAAGATCGCCCGGTATTTCGGGATGTCCATTGAGGAGATATTTATCTATGAGGAGGAGATCAAATGAGACAGAAAAAGACGTTATATATGGTTTTGATGGCCGTTGGCGCGATTTTGCTGCTGGGGGCCTTTGCGGCCTGGAAGCTCTCCGCCCCGGACAAGTTCGGCGGGATGCTCACCGGCGTGGGCTCCGGCCTGCTGGCCCTGGGGTTTTCCAACTGGAAAATCCTGCGCTGGACGGAAAAAGACCCCGTCCGGATGCGCCGGGACGAGATCGAAGCCAACGACGAGCGGACCGTGGCCATCCGCCGCCGGGCCCAGGCGGTCTCCGGCGAGGTGCTGCAGTGGTGCATTATGGCGGCGGCCTGGCTCTCCATCGGCCTCGGCGCACCGCTGTGGATTACGCTGGTGGCGGTTGGTGTGTTTCTCGCCAAAAGTGTCCTGGAGCTGTGTCTGATAGTCCGGTATCAGCGGGAGATGTAAAATGAGGCCGCCCAGATGGGCGGCCTCTCCGGTTTCTCAGCTGCCGCAGCAGCAGAAGCTCTTGGTGTCCTCGTAGTTCTCCGGCATCCGCACGGTGTTGGGCGGGAAGAACTCGCCCACCGGGAAGGAGATGTTCCGGAAGATGCAGCATGGGTCCTCCTTGTCGCTGCCGCAGGAGCACTCCTTATCGGGCATGCAGTAGTCGTACACAGGCACCAGCAGCTGGGAGTCCCTCTCCAGTCGCACGATGGAGAACTGGCCCAAAGTGACGTAGATTCGGCGGGAGTCGTCCCCGCTGGAGAGCTCGCAGTCAAAGAAGCTGTTGACGAAGGACGGCACCTCGCACAGGTCGCAGTCGCAGTCCCGCTTGCCGCAGCAGTCCATAACACGGGCGTCCAGCACGATGGGATCTACGGCCTCCACCACGGCGATGGGGGCGTTGGCCCGCTTCACCATCTGGGGATCGGGGCCGCCGGCGCTCATCTGAGAGGAGAAAATCTTAGCGTTCCCCTCGCTGCCGAACAGGATCACCCGCTTGTCAAATACGCACAGGCCCTCCACGGTGACAGGGGCGGGGCAGCTGAGATAGGCCTGTAAGGTCACAGAGTAGAAAAAGCGCATATCCACGGTGTAGAAGCCCCGGTTGAAGCTGACGGGCTCCACATCCACGTAGGTATAGAGCAGCTTGGCGGAGCCGCCCTTGACGGACAGGGCGCGGTTGATGACATCCACATACTGCATCTTGGGGTAGAAGCGCAGATCTTCAATGCAGTCCTTATCTCGGCAGGAATCGTAGATCTTCCTGGTATGGATGCAAACTGCCTCCCGGATGCCGCCGAGATCCTCCACGGGACCGGGCATAACTTTCTCGGGCATTGCAATACCTCCTAATAAGTAGCTGGCGAAAGAAAATTTCTTTCAATCCAGTGTATGCCACCGGGGCCGGAGGGTGAAAAAAAGACGCGCCGGTCCGGCGCGTCTTGAAAGAGCTGTTATTCAAATGTCACCTTGCTGGTTTTCGGGCTGATGATGCAGACGTAGCTGTTCCCCTGTCCAAGGGCCAGGAGCTTCCCATCCTCCAGCGTATAGACAAAAGGGCTGTTCCGCTCCGCCTTGCTCCAGAGAATGGGCACGGACTTCCCCCCGCAGAAAAAGGTTCCCGTCCCCTCGCCGGTGAGGCGCACATTCAGCCGTCCCTCCGTGTCCCCGGAGATCACGGAGATGCCGGTCTCCAACACCAGCAGATTGGTGACAGCCACCTGCTCCCCGGTACCGCCGTCCACATACTCCTTTCCGTACTGCCCTGCCAAGTACTTACCACTTTCAGCATCGTAGTCAAAAGTGCCGGTCTTATAGGCGGAGAACCGCACCTTCACATGCTCCGCGGGACTGCCGCCGGCCGGGGTCCCGTCCGGTATGAAAGCCTGGGGGTAGACATATCCCTCCCTGTGCTCCGTGCGGAGAGTGCCTGTATCGAGATATTCCTGAATTTTCTCCCCAGAGGTCAGCAGACTGTGCTCATAGCCCTTGGTCTTCCGCCGCTCCTGGTCCCGCCAGAAGATTCCGGCGTCCTCACTGCCCCGGACGCCGTCCATGTTGTCCACACCCCAGGCGGGGATGTCCCGGTAAGCGCCGGGACTGCCGCCTGCGTGAACGTACAGCGCGTCCAGCCCCAGAGCCAGCTCCAGATAATAGGACCGTGCGGAGCGGATGCTGCCCAGGTTCTCCACACCTTCCAAGGACTGGTACACCCCCAGCATCCGGGTGATGCCGCCCTCAGCGGGCACCTCGTAGATGATATCCGCCCGGGAGACGCCCAGCTGCGGCTGAGCCGCCTTCAGGTTGTTGAGCATCACCGCCACAGGACGGTTGTTCTCATACTCCGGCTCCATAGGCTCCCCTGTCAGCGGATTGATGCCGGATGGAACGTAGGGTTCGGGCTCCGGTTCAGGTTCCTCCACAGGCGGAGGCGCCGCTGGGGGCTCCGCCTGCGCCGGAGGCTCCTTTCCGCAGCCCGCCAGGGCGCAGGTCATCCATATGGCTAAAAACAGAGCCAGAGCCCGTCTTTTCATAAGTGATCGCCGCCTTTCCTGTGCTGCTCCAATCATACCAACCACTGTCCAAGCCGTCAAGGCAAAATTCTACAAATTTCGGGAATTTCGCTCTGTACAATCGGACCGGAAATAGGGTATACTGGAGGGCAGAAAATCAAAATGCGACGGAGGTGGCGCCATGGCCGGATTTATCCATGATAAACTGGAGATCAAATTCCTGATCCTCTACATTGCCGCCAGGATCATCGAACCCATTCCCTTTGACACGGTACTGGACCTAGCCATGTGCGATGAGGGTGTGGACTACTTTGATTTCTCCGAATGCCTGCGAGATCTTGTAAAGACAGAACACTTAACAGTTTCTGACGCCGGTATGTACTCCATTACGGAAAAGGGAACACGAAACAGCCAGATCTGCGAATCCAGTCTTCCCTATTCCGTCCGGCTGCGGTGCGACAAGAGCATCACCGAGTGCAACCGGAAGCTCCGCCGCAAAAGCCAGGTACGCGCCTCCTGCGAAAAGCGCCCCAACGGGACCTACTCGGTGCGCCTTTCTTTGAACGACGATCTGGGCAGCCTGATGGACCTGAAATTGATGGTGCCCCGGGAGGATATGGCAAACATTCTGGCGGAGCGGTTCCGTCAGGCCCCGGAGCGGACATACAGCGAGATTATGAATGTCCTGCTGGCCGAAGAGCCCTCTGAACCCAGCGAAAAGTGACTAAAAACAGATAAAACCGGCGCTGCGGTCTGCTCGCAGCGCCGGTTTCCTTCATATTGTATATTTTTGTTATTATAATGACTATTTTATCACAACATTCTCTGCCCCAAGGATTTCACGTGCCTCTTTCAGCAAGGCCTTGTGGAGCAAAACCCGCGTCCCGTAGATCTTACGGGTGTCCGCCATCACCATTTTCACCTGGGTTTCCCCGGGGAACATGGTAAACACCAATTTCAAATGCTGCAGTGACGGGTGGTCCAGACTGGGAAATTTCAGGTAGAGCACCTCCCCCTTCTCCAGCTTGTCCGAGGGGGCCTCCGCCTGTTCCGGCGGCAGACCGCCGGTGACGGCAGCCAGCGGATAGGCGCTGTCGCACATGATCTGGGGCGCTTTCTCATCCCGGACGGAGAGCTTGCCCTTTACAACCACTGCCTGGTTTTCCCGCAAATAGGCGCCGCAGAGATCCAATGTCCTGGAAAAACACAGCATCTCTATGGAGGCGGTGTCATCCTCCACTGTCACATAGGCCATCAGACTGTTGTTCTTGGTGGTCTTGGTCTTGCTGGAGGTAATCACTCCGGCGATGGTAATCCGCTGGTTATCGGCAAATCTGGTGGGGCCACCCTCTTGGGCAAAATCCGCCAGAATGGAACCGACAGTGGGCGCGTTTAGCATCTGCACCTGCTTGCGGTACTGGTCCATAGGATGTCCAGATAGGTACAAGCCGGTGGTCTCCTTCTCCATGGTCATCAGCTGCTGGGCGGTGAACTCCGGAATATCCGGCAGACGGACCCGCTTCGGCGCCCTTGTTCCGCCGGAGGTCCCCATGGAAAAGAAGTCCATCTGACCCTCCACGTTGTCCCGCCGCTGGGCGGCGGCGGCGTCCATGATCCCCTCGTAAACCTTCATCAGCTGGGAGCGGCGGGCTCCGGTACTGTCAAAGGCACCAGAGCGGATTAGATTCTCCACTGCCCGCTTGTTCATGTCTGTGCCCTGCATCCGTTCGCAAAAGTCGTGGAGGGAGTCAAAGGGCCGGTCCTCCCGTTCCCGCATCACCGCCTGGATGAAGCTCCGGCCGATGTTCTTGATGGCCACCAGCCCGAACCGGATGCCCCCTTCCTCCACGGTGAAGCGGTCGGCGGAGCGGTTGATGTCCGGCTGCAGCAGGGCGATACCGCACTCCTTGCACTCGTTGATATATCCCGCCACCTTGTCGGAGTTATCCAGCACCGAGGTCAGCAGGGCCGCCATATACTCCTTGGGATAGTGACATTTGAACCAGGCCGTCTGATAGGCCACCACCGCGTAGCTGACGGCATGGGCCTTATTGAAGGCGTACTCGGCGAAATCATAGATCTTGTCGTAGATCAGCCGGGCAGTTTTCTCTGGGATTCCGTGGGCCAAACAGCCTGTAATGTCCCTCTCCTTGTCACCATGCAGGAAGGACTCCCGCTCCTTTTCCAGGTCTTTGACCTTCTTTTTGCTCATGGCCCGGCGCACCATATCCGCCTGACCCAGGGAGTAGCCTGCCAGATCCTGAAAGATCTTGATAACCTGCTCCTGATAGACGATACAGCCATAGGTGTTGGCCAAAATGGGCTGCAGCAGCGGGTGGTCATAGCGGACCTTCTCCGGATTTCTGGCACACTCCAAAAACTGGGGGATGGAGTCCATGGGTCCAGGCCGGTACAGGGCGATAATGGCGGTGATATCCTCGATGCTTCGAGGCTTCAGTCCCACGCACACGCCGGTCATACCGGCGGATTCCATCTGGAACACGCCAGAGGTCTTTCCGGCGGAGAGCATCTCGTAGGTCTCCGGGTCTCCCTCCGGCACATCCTCCAGCCGGAAGTCAGGCTGCTCCTCCTGGAGGATTTTCACCGCGTCATCCAGCACCGTCAGGTTCCGCAGGCCCAGAAAGTCCATCTTGAGGAGACCCAGCTCCTCCAGGGTGGTCATGACGTACTGGCAGACCACGGATTCGTCGTTTTTCGCCAGAGGCACGTACTCATAGACGGGCCGCCGGGTGATCACCACGCCGGCGGCGTGGGTGGAGGCGTGGCGGGGCATCCCCTCCAGGGCCTTGGCGGTGTCGATGAGGCGCTTTACCGCCTCGTCGGTCTCGTACATCTCCCGCAGGGACCGGGACAGCCTCAAAGCCTCGTCCAAGGTGATATGCAGTGCGCCTGGTCCGGCAGGCACCTGCTTGGCAATCTGGTCCACGTCGGCGTAGGGCAGGTTCATCACCCGTCCCACGTCCCGGAGCACACCCCGGGCGGCCATGGTGCCGAACGTGACGATCTGAGCCACGTGGTCGTCGCCGTATTTCCGACGGACATAATCCACCACCTCGCCCCGCCGGGTGTCGCCAAAGTCCATGTCAATATCCGGCATACTCACCCGCTCCGGGTTCAAAAACCGCTCAAAGTACAGATCGTACTTTACAGGATCAATGTCGGTGATGCCGAGGCAGTAGCTAACCATAGATCCCGCCGCGCTGCCGCGCCCCGGTCCCACGGGGATCTCGGCCTTCTTTGCAAAACGCACAAAGTCAGAGACGATGAGGAAATAGTCCGTAAAGCCCATTTTCTCGATCATATTCTGCTCGTACTCCAGCTGTTCCCGGTGACTGGCGTCCTCGCCGTACCGAGCTCGGTAGCCCTCGTCACAGAGCTTTTTCAGATAGGAGAAGCTCTGGTACCCCGGGGGCAGCTGGAACTCCGGCAAGTGGTACTTGCCGAATGTAAACTCCAGATTGCACATCTCCGCGATTTTCGCCGTGTTCTCCAGAGCGCCCTCGTACTCCCCGAACAGTTCCGCCATTTCCTCCTCACTTCGGAGGTAGAAGTTCCGGGGCTCATAGCGCATCCGGTTTTCGTCGTCCAGGGTCTTGCCGGTCTGGATGCACAGCAGCACATCGTGAGCCTCGGCGTCCTCCTGGCGGAGGTAGTGGGCGTCGTTGGTACAGACCAGCGGCAGGCCCGTCTCCTGATGGATCCGCAGCAGGCCCTGGTTCACCACAGCCTGATCCCGGATGCCGTGATCTTGAAGCTCCAGGTAAAAATGCTCTGGCCCAAAGATCTCGCTGAGCTCCACGGCGTAATTTTTTGCGTTCTCATACTCCCCGTTCCGCAACCGCCGGGGAATCTCCCCCGCAAGACACGCGGACAGGGCCACAAGGCCGCCGCTGTGACGCCGCAAGAGCTCCAGATCCACCCGGGGGCGGTTGTAAAACCCCTCCGTCCAGGCCATGGAGACCATATAGGAGAGGTTGCGATATCCCTCCTCGTTTTCACACAGCAGCACCAGATGGCGGCTCTCCGCGTCAAATTCGTGAACCTTGTCAAACCGGGTACGGCCCTGGGGCGTGACATAGACCTCACAGCCGATGACGGGCTTGATCCCTTCTGCCTTACAGGCCCGGTAGAAATCGATAACGCCGTACATAACCCCGTGGTCGGTGATGGCGCAGGCGGTCTGGCCCATGGACTGCACGATCCTGGGCAGCTCCCGGATGCGGCACGCGCCGTCCAGAAGACTGTACTCCGTATGAACATGCAAGTGGACAAAGGACATATCACACCTCCTCAAAATAGGTCCTTAAAAATTCATAAATCGTATGTGAGTCCGGGTTCTCAGCGGGCCTGTCCCACCGCAGATCGCAGCCCTGGTCCGTCAGTTCACCGCGTACCTCGCACTGTCTCTCTCCGCAGACCGCAAAGCTCCAGAGCAGAACATTCAGCCGGTACCAGACCTCGTCACACGTCAACTCGCCGTGAAACCCAAAATGGTTCATCCTACTCCCTGCTGCTTATACAGTATCTTTCCTTTACAACTCTTCCACCAGGTCCATCAGCTTCCTCAGCCGGTGGTTCAGACAGGACTTGGTCACCGGCGGGTCCAGAATCAGCGCCAGCTCAGACAGGGGCAGCTCTGGATTTTCCAGCCGCAGCTCTGCCGTCTGGCGCAGCTTGTCCGGCAGCTGGTCCAGCCTGCCCGCCGCCTGGAGCTTCCGGATGGTCTCCGCCTGCTTCTGGGCGGCCTCTACCGCCTTGTCCAGATTGGCCGTATCGCAGTTCAGCCGCCGATTCACACTGTTGCGCAGATCCTTCTCCATCTTGGCGGACATCACCTGCATAGAGGCCAGGGGCGCGCCAATGAAGGTTAAAAAGTCCTCGATCTGGTCACTCTGCTTGAAATAGGTCACAAAGCTGCTGTTTCGGGCAATGCTTTTGGGGGGATAGCCGCACTCCCGCAGCAGCACCTCCAACTCCCGGCTGGCCTGGAGGTGGGAGGTGGTCAGCTCCAGGTGATAGCGCTTCAGGGGATCTATGGCGCTTCCTCCGGCGAAAAAGCATCCCCGCAGGAATGAGCCCCGGCAGCAGCTGTCCTCCAGCAGGCCGAAATTGATGTGGAGTACCAGATTTTGCAGCGGGTCATAGCCCAGCAGGTTGATAATCCGGTCCAGCTTCTTCCGTTCCGTGATCTGAAAGACCATCTTCCCCTGCCCTTCCTCCATCTGCTCCGGCCTCCGGTCGAACTGGAGGCTGAACGCCCGCTGGAAGAGCTTGGGAAGCCGCCCCGCGAAGTTGGGATTCTCCGTGATGATCCGCACCTCCGTGGAGTTGAAGGTATTGCAGTACAGCAGAATGCCGTAGGCCTCCGCCCGGGCACAGCACAGCTTCTGGACAGGAAGTTTACATAATTCATTTTTGGTGTCGTAGGAAAAGGACATCCCGCGCATCTCCCTATTCAAAAATGGGTCAGCCTATGAGGCCCGCCATCCCACTTCCTTTGCAATCCGCTTGACGCGGGCAATAAACACATCATCCGCTTTGTCCTCCGGTATATCCTGATCCGCCGTTGACGCCCAGCGATAAATCAGCTCAATACTGCCGTATCCTCTTCCAAACAGTTTGGCATACCGCAGGCAGTTCTCCACTGTCGGCGCGCTCTGCAAAACAATCCTCAGCTCCCGGTCGCTCCACGGTTTTCCGTAATTCGGCCGCTGACGCTTCTTGTCATGCTTTTTCTGATACTCCGAAAAGCATTTTTCTATGAGCTCCATCCGCTCCTCGAACGATATGCCGTCCACCGCCTGATCAAACGCCAAGAAAAGAGTCTGCTGAAATTCACTCTTTTTCATCCTCATATCCCCTCTCAGTGATTCTCGTCCCCTCCATCCGGTAGCCGCCGTCCCGGCGGCCAAAGCGGTCCCCGGCAATCCGGACGCTGCGCTCGGCGTGGAGCAGAACCAGCTCTCGGGCCAGATGGACGGAATGGTGGCGGACGTAGCCGTCTTCCACTGTGGCGATGGGACGGCTGACCACCTCCACCCCCAGGGCGGCGCAGGCTTCAAAATCTCCCCGTAAGGGCTCTGCCCCCTCCTCCGCGTACCGGACGGCAACACTTTTGGGGACGGGAGATGAATTGCACAGGCACAGGTTCACCAGCCCCGGGACGGAGTGGTGAAAGATCGCCGCGATGTGGTCGGAGACCGTATATCCCTCCGTCTCGCCCTCCTGGGTCATGACGTTGGCCACATAAATCTTGAGGGCGCTTGACGCCTGAATGGTCTCCACGATGCCGTCCACCAGGAGGTTGGGAATAATGCTGGTATAAAGGCTCCCAGGTCCCAACACGATCATATCCGCCCGACGCAGGGCGGTGATGGCCTCCGCCAGGGCCTTTGGGTGCTCGGGAATCAGCCGCACCTGTCTGATGCGGCAGTCCTCCCGCTTCTTGCAGTAGAAGATCTTGGACTCCCCCACTACACTGGCGCCGTTTTCAAACTCCGCTTCAAGCTGCACATCCGCCGTGGTCACCGGCAGGACCCGGCCCGTGATGGCCAGGACCTCGCTCATGCGGCTCACCGCCGCGTCAAAGGAGGGGGAGATGCCGTTCAGCGCCGCCAGGAAGAGGTTGCCGAAGCTCTGCCCTGCCAGGGACCCCTCGGCAAACCGGTAGCGCATCAGCTGGCTCATCAGCGGCTCCGTGTTGGCTAGGGCCTCCATGCAGTTGCGGATGTCGCCGGGAGGCGGCATCCCCAGGTCCTGACGCAGCATCCCGGACCCACCGCCGTCGTCCGCCACCGTGACGATGGCGGCAATGTTCTCCGTATATTGTTTCAGGCCCCGCAGCATGGTGGACAGACCGTGCCCGCCGCCGATGACGGCGACCCGCGGCCCGTACTCCCTGGGGACCCGGTAGGATACTCGCTGTTCCATGGTCTCTCCTTCTCGTTCCGCTCCGCCTGAACGCCCTAACGGCGCCACGTCCGCACCTGCAAGGCCATCGCCGTGACGGACATCAGGAGCCCGCCAATGAAAAGGGTCAGTTTCCCATAGATATGGCTGGGAGCCCACATCAGCAGGATACTCGCAGTGACCAGCAGGGCCAGTCCCAAGAGGGCGAAGCCCAAAAGTGTCTTCTTCCAATGCGTCATGAGAGATTCTGCCCCCTCTCCAACATCAGCCGCTCCCCTGGACCGCGGGCGCTATCCGCCCCGGCCCATGTCCCGGTGGTTCTCCGTCACCTGATAGCCCTGCTGCCGGATAAACTCCGCCAGAGCGTGGGTCACAGCCACAGAGCGGTGGTGGCCGCCAGTGCAGCCCACGGCGATGACCAGCAGCGCCTTGCCCTCCTCTGCGTACAGGGGCAGGGTGAATGCCATCAGCTCCTCCAGCCGCTGGAGATACCCCCGGGTCTGCTGGAAGCTGAACACATAGTCCGACACCTTGCTGTCCAGTCCGGTCTTGGGCCGCAGCTCCTCGATGTAAAAGGGATTGGGCATGAACCGCACGTCCAGCACCACATCCGCCTCCATGGGCAGGCCGTACTTAAAACCGAAGGACGTGACGCTGACCGCCATGCCCCCCTTCTCCTCCGCGCTTCCGAAAAGGCGCAGCAGCTCTCCCCGCAGCTTGGCGGTGGAGAGCCGGGAGGTGTCGATCACATAGTCCGCCCGCTGCCGCACCAAATCCATGACCTCCCGCTCCCGGCGGACGGCGTCCTCCAGAGAGCCGGCCTGACCGCTGAGGGGGTGTCGGCGGCGGGTCTCCTTGTAGCGCTTGATGATGGTCTCCGGCGAGGCGTCCAGAAACAGCATCCGGCAGCTGGACTCCATGACTCTCAGCTGGTCCAGAACGTCGAAGAGCTCTCCGGGGGAACTGCCGGTCCGCACGTCGTACACCAGGGCCACCCGGTCATAGCGGCTGCTGGCCCCGGCACAGAACTCCGCGAATTTCAGGATCATGGCGGCGGGCATATTGTCAATGATATAAAAGCCCATGTCCTCCAAATAGGAGGCCGCCTTGCTCTTACCGCCTCCGGAGAGGCCGGAGATAATCAAAACATCCATATGCGCTCCTTTCCTGCCGCCAGCGGCTCACTCCCCGTCCAGGATCCGGACCTCAGGCTCCAATCGGACGCCGGTCTCCGCCAGCACCCGCTCCTGTACCTGGCGGATCAGCTCCAGCACATCCCTGCAGGAGGCCCCGCCCCGGTTGATGAGAAAGCCCGCGTGCTTCTCGCTGACCTGGGCGCCGCCCACGGTCAATCCCTTCAGTCCGCACTGTTCGATCAGCGCTCCGGCGTAATGGCCCTCAGGCCGCTTGAAGGTACTGCCCGCGCTGGGATACTCCAGCGGCTGACTGGCCTTCCGCCTGGCCATCAGCTCCCGCATTTTCTCCCGAATCACAGCGGGATCTCCCTGGGACAGCCGGAACACCGCATGGAGGACCACTGCCTCGGGGCACTCTGTCAGCAGACTGCGGCGGTATGCAAATCCCATCTCCCCGCCGGGGATGAACCGGATCCCCTCCTCCGGAAGCAGAACCGACACTCCTTGGATGACCTGTGCCATCTCTCCGCCGTAGGCGCCGGCGTTCATGCACACCGCGCCGCCCACCGTGCCGGGAATGCCGTGGGCAAATTCCAGGCACGTCAGCCCCTGCCCGCAGGCAAAGTCCGCCGTCTGGGCCAGCGTGGCCCCGGCCTCCGCCAGAACGGTATCCGGCTCAGGTCCGGCCTCTATCCGGCGCAGTCCCGCCGCGGCGATCACCAAACGCTCCAGGCCGCCGTCAGGGGCCAGAAGGTTGGTACCGTTGCCAATGACCAGAGGCCGCGCCCCGCACGCTCTGGCAAACGACAGCAGCAACACCATTTGCTCCCCGCTCTCCGGAAAGGCCATCCGCCGGGCGGGACCGCCGATGCGGAAGGAAGTGTGCCTTGCCATCGGTTCCTCTTCCGCAATCCTCATATCCGGCAAATAGTCCGCCGCCCACCTGTCAAGCTCTGCCACCCAGTTCATTCACGGGCCTCCTTACATGAAAAATGCCTGAAACCTGTATTCATCACCGAAAATACTGGCTGGGCACGAGATTTTCCGCCGGTCGAGGCTGTGTATGCAGGTTCTTACATGACACGCCCCAGGAACGCCGCTCCGATGATCCCGGCGTCGTTCCCCAGCTCCGCCCTGGCAATCCTCGTGATCCGTCCGCCGTGGCTGGAAAAGCTCTCCCGGGCCACGATCTCCCGCAGGGGCTCCAGCAGCAGACAGTCCGGCGCCGCCGCCACTCCGCCGCCGATGGCGATGACCTCGGGGCGGATGACGTTGATCAGGCTGACAACGCCGTCCGCCAGATCCTCTACGTACTCCCGGCACACCTCCAGCGCGGCCTCATCTCCCTGCTCCGCCGCCTGGAAAGCCGTCCGGCCCTCCACGCCGCCCTGCCGGGCGGCGATCTCATGGAGCAGGCTGTCGGGCCGGCACTCCATAACCTCTTTTGTCAGCCGGATCAGGCCGGTGGCGGAGGCGTACCGCTCCCAGCAGCCATAGCGGCCGCAGTTGCACAGCTCACCGCCACGGCGCATCACGATATGTCCCGCCTCGCTGGAGACAGCACCGCCCCGGAGCTTCCCGTTCAAAATCAACCCCACACCGACGCCGGTGCCCAGGGTCACAATGCCAAAATCCTCCGTTCCCTTGCCAGCACCGCAGAAAAACTCCGCCACGGCGGCGCAGTCCGCGTCGTTGCCCAGCAGCAGCGGCAAATCCAAATACTGCCGGAACAGCCGCTCCAGGGGCACGTTCTCCATAGGGATGTTGGTGGTAAACAGCACATCGCCGCCGGACACCGCCCCAGGCAGGCCGATGCCCACATACTCGGCAGAGCCCTCCTCCAAAACCGACCGGGAGAGCTCCGCCAGTGTTCCGGCAAAATTCTCCGGGCCCTGGAAGTCCAGAGGCACCCGCTTGACCCGCAGGATTTTCCCATCGCCGTCCACCAGACCGGCTTTCAGGTTTGTTCCACCTACGTCAATACCGATATACATATCTTATCCTCCGTTTATGCCTGATCATCCGATCTTTCCGCTTCCCAAGTCCGCCCGCTGGTCCACCCTGCGGGCCAGCTCCTCCGCGGCGTTGAATCCAAGACGGCGCTGGCGGTTGTTCATGGCCGCCACCTCCACAATGCTGGCGAGGCTCCGCCCCGGACGCACCGGAATGGTGACGAAGGGCACCTGCACATCCAGAATGTCGATGAAATGATCCTCAATCCCCAGGCGGTCATAGAACTTCGTGTTGTCCCACTGCTCAAAATTGACCACCAGATCCAGCTGGGAGTCGTTCTTGATGGACCGGAGGCCAAAGAGCTGCCGCACGTCGATAACACCGATGCCCCGGAGTTCGATGTAGTGCCGGATCACCTCCGGCGCGGTACCCACCAGCCCGTTGGAGAACTTCCGGATCTCCACCGCGTCGTCCGCTACTAGACGGTGGCCCCGCATGATCAGCTCAATGGCCACCTCGCTCTTGCCGATGCCGGAGTCGCCGGTGATCATCACGCCCTCGCCGTGGATGTCCAGCAGCACGCCGTGGCGGGTAACGCAGGGGGCCAGCACCCGGTTCAGCAGCTCGATGGTCTGGCTGGTGAAATCCACGGTGGTCTCCTTGGTGCGCAGCAGCGTCCGACCATGGAGGCAGGCGCTCTCCAGGCACTCCGGGAAGCAGTCCAGCTCCCGGGCGATAACCAGGGCCGGGATGTCATACAGGAAGAAATCGTCAAAACACTTCCTGCGCGCCTCCTCCGGCAGGCCCTTGAGATACATGACCTCCGCCTTGCCGATCACTTGGAGGCGCATGGGATCAAAATAGTCGTAAAATCCCTGGAATTGCAGGCCGGGCCGGTTCACATCCGTAATCGTCAGCCGTGTGGAATCGTAATCCCGTCCCTTGTTCAAAACCTCCAAATGGGATAAACTCACAAATTCCGTCAGTTTCAAGCCAGCGCTCATGAAAAAGACCTCCATTTCCGGCACGCAGCTTCCGCGCCATCCCGGCCCCGTCAATCAAAGCGGGGCTGAATCGTAAAAAATTTGATTGTCTCATTATATATGAATTTTCCGGGTTTCGCAATACTTTCCAATCATCCGCCGGAAAAATCACGTTTTTCCAGCCGCAGTCCGGCAGGTGTCCGCCGGCCGGGGCCCGCGGGCAGGAAAACGGCCGCCCTATGGCGGCCATTTTTATGCGGAAAACGGCGTTCTCACAGCCGTCTCAGCTCCTCTATTTCTTCCTCTGTTAAGTACCGCCACGCCCCGCTTGGCAGCGTTCCCAGCTCCAGGGTGTGCTCCCGGACCCGGCGCAGACGCCGGACCGTCAAGCCGCAGGCGGCGCACATCCGCCGGACCTGCCGGTTCTTCCCCTCGTGAATGGTGACGGACAGCTCCGCCGTCTCTCCGGAACTTCTCAGCACCGACACCTGGGCGGGACGGATGACCTCGCCCGCCAGGTCCCGCATGGCAGACAGCCGCTCCGCCGCTCCCTCCGCCATTCCAGACACCGAGACGTGGTACGTCTTGGAGACCTCATGACTGGGATGGGTCATCCGCTGGGCCAGCACTCCGTCATTGGTCATCAGAAGCAGTCCCTCAGAGTTCAAATCCAGCCGCCCCACCGGGTACACCCGTACACCGCAGTCTCTCACCAAATCCGCCGCCGTACGGCGGCCCTTTTCGTCCGACAGGGTGGTCACATAGCCCCGGGGCTTGTTCAGCATCAGATAGACCGGCGCCGCTCTGTCCTCCAGAGGACGGCCGTCAACGCAAATCTCGTCCCGCTCCGGGTCCGCCCGCTGTCCCAGTGACGCCGCAGCACCGTTCACCGTCACCCGTCCGGCAGTGATATAGCCCTCGGCTGTCCGCCGGGAGCAGATTCCCGCGGCGGAGAGGAGCTTTTGCAGCCGCTCTTCCATCTCTCAACTCCATCTTCATTCTGAAAGTCCTGTCTTCAGGGCGCCCATGGCGGTCTTCAGCTCCGGCGGTACCGTCCTGCCGCACAGCAGGTCCACCCGGCCCACCTCCGCGCCGTCCAGTGTAAATACCGCCTGCCCCACCGCTGTGCCGGCCAGCACCGGCGCGACCAGGGGCCTGTCCAGTTCGACCCGTGTCTCCAGCCGCTCCCCTGCCCCCACGGGCCAGGAAAAGCCGGACGCCGCTGTCAGCGGCACGGTGCCGGACACGCCGCCCTGGACCTCTGCCGTGCCCACCGAGTGCCCCAGCACCGCCGCCCGCCGGGCCGGGTAGGCGGAAAACCCGTACTCAAAGAGCGCCTGATGATCCGCCCAGTCGTTGCCGTCCTGGAGCGTCACCGCCACCAGCCGCTGTCCGTTTCGCTCGGCGCAGCTGACCAGCGTCCGGCCCGCCGCCCGGGTGTACCCGGTTTTCAGGCCGATGCAGCCGTCCACATAGCGCAGGAGCTTGTTGTGATTGGTCATGGTCCGCCCACCGGCGGTTACCGTCTGAGTGGACGCAATGCGCACAAGAGTCTCATTCTGCACCGCCGCGCAGGCCAGACGGGCCATGTCTCTGGCGGTGGAATAGTGGTCCTCATGGTCCAGTCCATTGGGATTGGCAAAAGAGCTGTGTTCCATTCCCAGCTCCCCGGCCATCTCGTTCATCAGCGCCACAAACCCCGTCTGACTGCCGCCCACATGGCCCGCAATGGCCACGGCGGCGTCGTTTCCGGAGCAGAGCATCAGACCGTAGAGCAGCGTCTCCAGCGTCAGCTGCTCTCCCTCTTTCAGATACATAGAGGACCCCTCGGTCAGCGTGGTCTCACGGTCCACCGTCACCACATCGCTCAGGTTTCCCTCCCGAATCGCCACCAGCGCCGTCATGATCTTGGTGGTGCTGGCGATCAGCATTTTCGCGTCGGCGTTCTGTTCGTAGAGCACCCGTCCGCTGTTCACGTCCACCAGAATGGCCGACGCGGCGGAGGTGCTCACCGCATATGACCGACAAGGAAAAATGCTGTACAGAAGCAGAGCCACAGTCAGGCAGCAGAGTATACGCTTTGGCAAGAACCATCACCTCATTTTTTACGGTGATGGTAGTATACCCCCATTACTCCAAATCTTTATCTTCTTTTTTGTCGAAAAATTTTTCCACACGATCCAGCACATCCGGCACCATCTCCACCACCCGGTCCACGGTGGACACCGGCGGCACCGCCACCGGCAAAACGCGGGTAATCCCGTCCTTGATGACCAGAAACGCCACAGGAGCGATGTTCACCCCTGCGCCGCTGCCGCCGCCAAAGCTCCTGGTCTGGACCTTTCCGTAGTCCCCGCCGCCGCAGCCAAAGCCCAGGCTGACCTTGGAAATGGGGATCAGGGTCACGCCGTCCGGCGTTGTGATGGGCTGGCCCACGATGGCGTTGGTGTCCGCCATCTCCCGGACCTTCTCCATGGCGGAGCGCATGAGATCGTTGAGAGGGTTCTTCTTTTCCACATTGTTTTCCATACTGAAACCGTCCTTCCCTTATGCCGCCGCAGCGCCGGAACTCTCCGGTGCCGGCTTCTTCTTCCGATGCTTCTTCATACAGCGCAGGAGCCACCGCAGAGCCGGTACTGCAATCTCAATCCCCACGGCCAGCGCCGTTCCGATGCGGATTGTAATGCCCAGCGTCCCCTCCGTCCGGGTCTTTTCCGCGTTAAAATCCACCTCCGTATGGATGCGGGGGTCCGGAATATCCAGCAGCTGTTCCAGCACGGGCATTCCCGCCCACACAGCGGCATTGAGCTCCCCGTAGAGTTTCGCGGCGGATGCCGGGTCCTTCTGTCCGCCCAGCACCAGCGAAAGACGCAGTGGGGTAACGCGGATGCCCCGGCGGGTACGCCCCAGGGCCCTTTTCAGCGGAGGGGCCAGCGTCCGTACCGCGTCCCGAATTTCTTCCAGAGAGAACGAAAGCCGCTTCTTCTTCCCCTCCGCGCCGTCTTCGCCGGAGGATGCTTCTTCCTCTTTTTTTGGGGGCTTCTTTCTGGGCCGTCTCTTCTTTCCAGAAACAACCTGAAAGCGGAGACAGCCGGCCTTCACCTCTACGCGCAGCGGCTCTCCCAGCGTGACCAGCACGCCGACCCGTGTCCAGCACAGCAGTGCAATTAGAAAAATCAAAACGCCCAATATCCAGCGCCAGTCCACAGGCCGCCCCCTCTCCAATCAGCAGTTCTTACAGGTCTTCTTCCAACCCGCTCTCGCCCTCTGCCGGAATTTTCGACTCCTCTTCCAGCTCCGGCTCAACCACCTCGCCGTTTTCGTTGAGGCGCATCTGCCCCTCCACACCGAAGTCCGGCAGCTCCGGGAGATCCTCCAGATCAGTCAGGTGGAAGGCCCGCAGGAACTGTCTGGTGGTACGGTACAGGCGGGGCCGTCCCGGCACCTGGAGCCGTCCACACTCCTCAATCAGCTTCCGGTCCAGCAGCAGACTGATGGTGTAGGAGCTGTCCACGCCCCGAATCTGGTCCACATAGGCCCGCGTGGCAGGCTGGTAGTAGGCGATGATGGTCAGCACCTCCAGTGCCGGCTGGCTGAGCTTTGCGGGCTTGCGGATCTCAAAGGCCCGGCGGACAGCGTCCGCGTGGTCCGGGGCGGAGCACAGCTGCCAGCTGTCCTCCATGTGGAGCAGCCGCATCCCCCGGCGCTCGTAGGCATAGTAGTCCATCAGCCTCTGCAAAATCTGTTCCGCCGCGGGCCGTTCCAGGCCAAGGGCTACGCAGACCCGCTCTGTCTGCACGGGTTCGCCGGAGGCGAACAGAATCGCCTCTACAGCGGACTCAATCTCTTTTGTCTCCAAGGTTTCCAAAGTCACTCTCCATTTCCAATATATCAATCATTTTACTTGTTATAATGTCAAATCCTCCGGCCACTCCCCCTCCTGCCGGACAGTGCACTCCGTCTCGGAGCCGCTCAGCCGCAGAACGTGGGCGCGGCAGAGCTCCAGCACCGCCAGAAAGGTGGCCACCACCTCACTGCGGCTGCGGTTTCCCCGAAACAGCAGATGAAACCGGGTGACACCGAAGGTTTTCAGCCGCTGCAGGATCTCTCGTGCCTTGCTCTCCACCGGATACTGCTCATGCTGGACGATGTCCTGAAAGGCCGTTCTGGGAGGAGGCAAAGCCCGCTCCGCCCTGTTCTGGATCTCCGCCATGGCCAGGATGAGATCCGCCTGAACGTGGTCATACTCATAGATCTTCCCCCGTTTCACAGGCTCCGGGGGCCGGGTCAGGATATTCCGCCCAAACTCGCTCATGGGGGACAACTGCTCTGCCGCCGCCTTGACCTGGACATACTGCTCGTTCCGGCGGCGCTCCTCCAGGGACTGAATGAGGGCGTCCATCTCGCTCTGGGCTTCCTCATCCTCAATGGAGAGAAGCATCCGGGTCTTGATGTACACCAGATGAGAGGCCATGGTGACAAACTCACTGGCCACCTCCAGATCCATACCCTGCCGCACCGCCAGCCACTCCAGGTACTGGTCGCAGATCAGGGAAATGGAGATGTCCTGAATCTCCATTTTGTTCTTGCCAAGCAGAAACAGGATCAGGTCCAGCGGTCCCTCAAAATCCTGCATCTCCTCTTTGGAGTGGACCACCTTTTCCAGTTTGAACACGGGATTATCCAAAGCCACACCTCAATAAAACAAGTTAAACAGGCCGCTGTACACGGCCATGATGCCCCGGCTGATCACCGCGCTCCCCACTCCAGTGAAAGAGAGCAGAATCAGCGCCAGCATTCCGTACCGCTCATAGCGCATGATGCGGAAGTATGCCTCGTCCGGCAGCAGCGCGCCCAAGACCTTGGCGCCGTCCAGGGGCGGAATGGGCACCAGGTTAAAAAGCCCCAGACCCACAGACAGCGGCGCCAAGGTGTACAGGCAGAACATAAACACAGCTTCCAGCGCCGGATGAAAATATCCGGAAAGGTAAATTACTTTACTGACTGCAATTGCCAATGCCGCCAGCAAAAAATTAGAGACCGGTCCCGCCAGTGCTGTCAACGCCATTCCCCGCTTGGGGTCCTTGAAACACCTAGGGTCCACCGGCACCGGCTTCGCCCAGCCAAATCCCGCCGCGAACATCATCAGAAGACCGAACCAGTCGATATGCCGCAGGGGATTCAGGGACAGCCGGTGTCTGGACTTGGCAGTGGGGTCCCCCAGCGTGTATGCCGCCAGACCGTGGCAGGTCTCATGCACCGTCAGGCAGAGCAGGACCGCCGCCATCCGCGCCGCGGCGCTCCCCACAGAGCCCAGGTCCAAGGCGTGAAACAGGTTTTCCAGATAGTGCAGCATGAGGCCTCCCCACTCGTCAAAACCCAAAATATAGAGGCATTATACCAAACATCTACAGAAAATACAAGCCGTTAAGGCAATTTATGGAATATTGCGGCCATAGGTCAGGTCCCGCGCTGTTTTTCCGCCGGTCTGCCGCACCTCCTCGGGCATAGCCGGTGCGGTCATCTTCTCCGCTGCTCCCAAGAGCTCCGCGTCATTCCGCGTCCCTGCGCCTTCTTCCCAGCTCGATGCCCATGATGGTGTCCCGGAAGCCCTGTTTCAGCTCCTGATAGGCGGCGGTGCCGTAGGCGTCCTTTGGCCAGCGGGCGGCCCAGCCGTCCCGCAGCAGTTCGCAGAGGGTCCCGCACTTGGGGTCCGGCTGCTCCAGCAGCATGGGGGAGAGGTAGTCCACCGCCATCTGCTTTTCCATCACCCGGACTGCTGCCCGGTTCCAGGGCCGCTGGCACTTCCAGCCCGCCTCAATGCCGTCCAGAATCTCACTGGCCAGACGCTGAAGCCCCTCCTCTCCCGCCTCTCCGGCGGCCTCCAAATAGCAGGGAGCAAACCGGTTCGTATAAGCCCGAAAGGCCTTTTCATAGGTCCGCTTCCGGAAATCGTCAATCCAGGGCTTCGTCTCCTGAACAGCCCGGCAAAGCATCTCCAGGTCCATGGTCTCAACCTCCAGGTTTCAAAATTTCCTGTCTTCCCAGGCTTTACAACCCTTGAAAGAACAGGTATGATAAAGACAGTTCCACATTCCGGGAGGTCTTTATGCGGGAATTCACCATTGGAAAAAACGACGCAGGACAGCGGCTGGACCGCTTTGTGTCCAAAAATCTGCCTCTGCTCCCCCCTGCCCTGCTGCAAAAGTACATCCGCCTCAAGCGGATTAAGGTCAACGGCAAAGGGGCCAAGCGGGATGTGCGGCTGTGCTCCGGCGATGTTTTACAATTATATATCAATGACGAGTTCTTTGACAAGCCCAATGAGGAAAATCTCTTTCTCACCCTCTTCCAGCCCAAACTGGACATTGTCTATGAGGATGAAAATCTGCTGCTGGTGGACAAGCGTCCTGGTCTGGTGGTTCACGCCGATGAGACGGAAAAGGTCAACACCCTCATCAACCACATCCAGGCTTACCTCTACCAGAGAAAAGAGTGGAATCCCCGGTGGGAGAACGCCTTTGCCCCTGCCCTGTGCAACCGCATCGACCGCAACACCGGCGGCATTGTCATCGCCGCCAAAAACGCGGAGACCCTGCGGATTGTCAATGAGAAAATCCGTGCCCATGAGCTGGAAAAATCTTACCTCTGCGTCACCGTTGGCCGGCCTAAACCCGCCGCCGGCAAGATTGAGGGCTTTTTGTTAAAGGACGAGACGAAAAAGCAGGTATCCTTCTACCGCCGCCCGGTTCCAGGGGGGCGCAGCGCTATGACGCTGTATAAGACCCTGGAGAGCCGCGGGGAGCTGTCCCTGGTGGAGTGCCGCCTCCTCACCGGGCGCACCCATCAGATCCGGGTCTCCATGGCGGAGATCAGCTGTCCCCTGCTGGGGGACGGCAAGTACGGCAATGGCGCTGTCAACCGGCGGTATCATGAGACCCGGCAGGCGCTGTACTCCTACAAGCTGGCCTTTCCCCTCCCCACGGACGCAGGAATCCTGAACTACCTGCGGGGCAGGGAGTTCACGGTCGATCACGTGCCCTTCCGGGAGAAATATTTTCCAAAAGACTGACAAAAGTCCGCCCCACTGTGGGGCGGACTTTTCCTCATTGTACTCCTAGGGTGGCGACGGCGTCCCGCATCTCCCGCCAGGCCGCCAGCAGGGTGTCCCGGCGGTCCTGACCAGCCTGGGTAAGGCGGTAGTACTTCCTGGCCGGGCCGCCGGAGACCTCCCCCTGGTACCGCTCCGTGGCTCCTTCCCGGCAGAGCTGGCGGAGAATGGCGTAGATGGCACTCTCCTGCACGTCGGGGAACACATCGTGAAGGCGCCGCAGGAGTTCGTAGCCGTACTGGTCCCCCTGGGACATGAGGTAGAGGAGGCAGAGTTCCAGAAGGTCGCGTTTCAGCATAGGCACCCCCCCATTCCCACGAGGCCCAGAGTGGTGATGGCGATGTACCGCAGCAGAATGGGCGTCTGCCAGCCGGTGTCGGAAAATAACACGTCCATCCGGGTCCAGAGCGAAAATATCGACAACCCCAGAATGCTCCCAGTCAATGCCAGAATGTACACTGCCCGCCAGCGGCGGTCCGCCATCCGGGCTTTTACTAGGGCAAATATTCCAACAATTCCCATGGAAAACATATCCAAGGTCATTGCCAGAGGCAGAGAAATTACGATTTCGGAGGGCATCCCCGGCCAAATCATAGCCAAAGTAACCCAAGCGATCACCCATTCAAATACCATCCCTGCCAGCAGGAGAGCCAGAAGCGGCACCACCCCTTTGGGCAGAGGCTGGCGCCGTTCCTCTCCGCTCCCATGCCGGAACCCGGCCAGGGCCAGCGCCATGCCTGTCAGGAGAAGTCCCCCGCGAAAAGGGACAACCTTATCGCAGAGGCTGATGAACCACCATAGCCAATCCACGCCATATGTGTGAAAGCGAAAAATCACTATGTCAGACAACTTACTCAGCAGCGGCAGCACTGCCGGAAGCAGGATACAGGCCGTCAGCACGGCGAACACCGCCACCCACCGCCGATACGCTTTCGTCTGCGCCAGCTGCCGCGCGGCGCTCCAGGGACTGCCAAGCTCCCGCCGCAGCTCCTCTTCAGCCCTGTCCGCTGCAATCTCCCCCAGCACCTCCACCGCCTCCGCTGGCGGCAGGCACCACCGGACCGCCCGGGACAGCTCTGAAAGATAATCTCCCCGCATGAAACCGCGCCTCTCTCCACTACTGTAAAATTATCAGTAGATATTGAGAATAATATACAGCCTCTGACACAAAATGTCAATATCTCAACTGATAAAAAACAATCGTTTTCAGCCATCAATTCCCTTGACTTTTCCGCGCACTTCCGCTATGATGCAGATATTGCTGAATTTCGACGAGAAAGGTTCCCCCTCAACAGAGAAAAGAGGCGTGATCAATGTTGTCAACGCCGCCGGGCGGTTCCCGGAGGTGCTGTCATAAAATTACTATTGAAATGGGGGAGGATACATGTCCAAAGAGTTGATTCGCCTGCGGAATGTCTGCATGGCGTTTGACGATGAACTTGTATTAAACAACATCAATCTTTACATCAATGACAAAGAATTCCTCACACTGCTTGGACCCAGCGGGTGCGGCAAGACCACCACGCTGCGGATGATCGGCGGCTTCACGACACCTACGTCGGGAGACGTCCTCTTTGACGGTGTGAGGATCAATGACGTTCCGCCCAACCAGCGGCAGATCAACACCGTGTTCCAGAAGTACGCGCTGTTCCCGCACCTGAACGTGTTTGAGAACATCGCCTTCGGCCTCCGGATGCAGCGCCGTCCGGACCCCGCCGACCCGCGGAAAAAGACGAAGATTCCCGAGGAGGAGATCCGGGAGCGGGTGATGGAGATGCTGGAGATCATCAGCCTGAAGGGTTTTGAAAACCGCAGGCCCGATGCTCTCTCCGGCGGCCAGCAGCAGCGGGTGGCCATTGCCCGGGCACTGGTGAACAAGCCCAAGGTGCTGCTTCTGGACGAGCCTCTGGGCGCGCTGGATCTCAAGCTCCGCAAGGACATGCAGATCGAGCTCAAGCGCATTCAGCAGCAGGTGGGCATTACGTTTATATATGTCACCCACGACCAGGAGGAGGCCCTGACCATGTCGGATACCATTGTTGTCATGGACAAGGGCTCCATTCAGCAGATCGGCACCCCGGAGGACATCTACAACGAGCCAAAAAACGCCTTTGTGGCAGACTTCATCGGCGAGTCCAACATCATCGACGGCGTCATGGTCCAGGATCAGCTGGTCCAGATGTACGGTCGCCAGTTCCCATGCCTGGACGGGGGCTTCGCGCCCAATGAAGCGGTGGACGTGGTCATCCGGCCCGAGGACATCGACATCGTCCCCGTGGAGCAGGGCCAGCTGACGGGCACCGTCACCAGCGTCACCTTCAAGGGGATGCAGTATGACATCATCGTGGACTTCAAAGGCTTCAAATGGCTGATTCAGACCACGGACCACAGCCCTGAGGGCGCCCGCATCGGCATCAAGATCGACCCCGACGGCATCCATGTCATGAAGAAGAGCCAGTACTCCGGCATGTTCGGCGACTACTCCTCCTTCTCCGATGAGTACGACGAGTTGGACGACGCCAGCCTCGCGCTGGATGAGGAGGAGAGCGGGGATGAAGAATAAGCTCTCCCGGCTGGCCGTCCCCTATGTGGTGTGGATGGCCCTCTTTGTGGTAGCGCCCATTGTCATGATTCTGGTCTACGCTTTCACAGCCGCCGAGGGCGGCTTCACCCTGGACAACTTCTCCCGCATGGGGATGTACGGGGTGGTATTTCTCCGCTCCTTCAAGCTGGCTCTGGTGGCCACAGTCATCTGTCTGGTCATCGGCTACCCGGTATCCTACATGATGAGCAAGGAGGGGCCGAAGTTTCAGCGGGCCGCCATGGTGCTCATCATGCTGCCCATGTGGATCAACTTCCTGCTGCGGACCTACTCCTGGATGTCTATCCTGGAGAACAACGGCCTTTTGAACCAG
>CAJTZI010000014.1 GCA_910584075.1 uncultured Oscillibacter sp. | reverse complement strand
AATGCGTTCCGCAATTTCCGTAAGACCGCAGAATTGAACCCTGCGTGCAGGGAGCCATTGACGGTAGAGCAGCAAGAACTTTTTATTGATTACATTTACGCTTCTGAAAAATATAATAGGATGGCAAACCTGTTCACAGTGTTGCTTGGCACGGGAATGCGGATTGGAGAAGCCCTTGGTCTAAGATGGTGTGACTGCGATTTTGAGGAAGGTATTATCCATGTAACGCACGCCCTGCTTTATAAGCAAGGGGAAGATGGCAACTATCGTTATAGGATATCTGCTCCAAAAACAGAAGCGGGTTTCCGGGAAATACCGATGTTCGATGAAGTAAAGGCAGCTTTGCAGCGGGAGCGTGGGAAACGGAAATCGAAAAAGAAAAAATTTGTAGTGGATGGATACAGCGATTTTGTTTTCCTCAATAACAACGGACAAGTCTACACACAATCCTTTGTTTATGACACGATCCAGGGTATCACAACCTCCTACAACAAGGAAGAGTATGCAAAAGCGCTGGAAGAGAAACGTGAGCCGTGCTACCTTCCAAAGATTAGTGCTCATATTCTGCGGCATACGTTCTGTACACGCATGTGCGAACAGAATATCAACATTAAGGTTCTGCAAGATGTTATGGGACATCGGAACATACGCACTACAATGGAGACTTACGCAAAGGCGTTCCGAGATAAAAAGGTTGAAGCGGTGATGGCGCTCAATGGGGCTTTTAAGATCTCCTAATACTTTAGCCGCATATCAGAGAACGGCATTACATGGCACAAGTTCTCAAAAGAGTGCCCGCCGCACTGCTTGAAACCTTGTATCCTTACAGCCGCAAGGGGTTCCGGGGTCCTGCGGTGTAAAACGAAGTGCCGAGTGGTTTTACACCAAAATTTACACCATTTGAGCGAGAAAATACGCCGTTTCTTGAGAAGTTATGAAACAGTCGAAAATCTTGAACCCATTGCGGCGCAATGATTTGAGAGCTTTTGAGAAGAAAGAGGTGGTTCTGTGTATCTGCGAGCGCTGGAGATGCAATGTAGAGCGGTTGAGGTCACAAAATTCCAGTGTTTCCAACGGTTTGCCGCCTCTCTTCCAAAAGGGAGATTCATGAGTTACACCACTTTTACACCATTTGGACAAGTGGATGTTTTTGCCGCCGAGATACTGCGCTGAGTTGTTAGCTTAACTTTAGGATCCGAACCATGAGAGTCGTGCCGATAGTGTCTGGCATCCGCCACTACCCGGCATAGGTTCTCAAAAGTTCGCAGACCGCCCGTTCAAAACCCCGCAGCCTTACAGCCCCAACGGTTTCCGGGTTTTTGTGGTGTAACAGGAAACACCCACCGGTTTTACACCAATTTTTACACCAATTCATCGAGAAAATACGCCGGGATTTGAGAAAACATGAAAAATACGAAAACCGCGAAGCTGTTGCGCCGCAGCGCTTTGAGAAGATTTGAGAAGAAAGGGGTGGTTCTGTGTACCTAAAAGCATTGGAAATTCAAGGCTTCAAATCCTTTCCCGACAAGACTGTTTTGAACTTCGGAGAGGACATCACCGCCATTGTGGGCCCCAACGGCTCCGGCAAGTCCAACATCTCCGACGCCATCCGCTGGGTCATGGGGGAGCAGAGCGCCAAGGGCCTGCGGGGGGCCAAGATGGAGGACGTAATCTTTGGAGGCACGGAGAAGCGGGCCCAGGTGGGCTTTGCCCAGGTGACGCTGGTGCTGGACAACACCGAGGGGATCTTTCCCACCATGGAGGAGTCGGAGGTGGCGGTGACCCGCCGCTACTACCGCAGCGGTGAGAGTGAGTACTACATCAACCGGCAGTCCGTCCGGCTCAAGGACGTGACGGAGCTGTTCATGGACACCGGCATGGGCAAGGAGGGCTATTCCATCATCGGCCAGGGCAAGATCGACGAGATTTTGTCCACCCGCAGCGGCGACCGGCGGGAGATCTTCGAGGAGGCCGCCGGCATCTCCAAATTCCGCCACCGGAAGGAGGACTCCGAGCGGAAGCTGGAGCGCACCCAGGAGAATCTGGTGCGGATCAACGACAAGATCGCGGAGCTGGAGCTCCAGGTGGAGCCCCTGCGGGACCAGGCGGAGAAAGCGAAAAAGTACCTGGTCCTCCGGGACGAGCTGCGGCTTCTGGAGATCTCCGTATGGCTGGAGAACCTGGATAACCTGAAAGTCCAGGCCCGAAAGACGGAGGCGGATTTCCGGGCCGCCGAGGCCGCCCGGGACGAGGCCCGCTCCGCTCTGGACGCTCTGTACGCGGAGGGGGAGCGGTTCGGTGAGAAAATGCGGGAAAAGGACGTGGAGGCCGAGTCCATCCGGGGAGAGGCCGCCGCCATCGGCGGACAGGTGACGGAGCAGGAGTCTGCCGTGGCCGTGCTGGAGAGCGCCATTGTCCACAATGAGGAGAATATTCAGCGTGCCCGCCAGGAGCTGGAGGAGACGGACAGCCGTGCCGGGAACCTCCAGAGACAGGCGGAGGAGCAGGAGGCCCGCATGGCGGAGATGGAAACCGCCATGTCCGCCCTGAACGAGGTACTGGAGGGGCTGCTGGCCCAGGCCCGGACCGCCGCCGAGACTGCCGGCGGAGTGCAGGGCGAGGCGGAGGCCCTGCGGGCCAAGGAGGCCATCGCCGTGGCCGCCGCCGCGGACCGCCGGGCGGACGCCGCCGCCCTGGCCGCTGAGAACGGCCAGATTACAGAGCGGAAGACCGCGGTGGAGAGTGAGCTCACCGCCTCCGCGGCCCAGCTGGAGGAGGCGGAGAAGGAGGCCAGGGCCAACCGCCGCGCCCTGGAGGATGCCCGGGACGAGGCGGAGGCCGTGTCCAATATCATCGCCGGCCACAGCCTGCGGATGGAGGAGCGGAAGAAAAAGGCCGCCGCCGCCGCGGAGCAGCGGGTGAAACTGACCATGGACGCCGGCGCCCTGGACAACCGTATCCGCCTGCTGACGGAGATGGAGAAGGAGTACGAGGGCTTTTCCAAGGCCGTCAAGCTCGTGTGCCAGGCCAGGGGCAGCCTCCGGGGCCTCCACGGACCTGTGGCGAGCCTGATGAAGACCGACGGGAAGTACACTCTGGCCATTGAGATTGCCCTGGGGGCGGGTCTCCAGAACATCGTGGTGGACCGGGAGGAGGACGCCAAGAGCGCCATCAACTACCTCAAGCAGCGGGATGCCGGCCGGGCCACCTTCCTGCCCCTTACCGCCATCCGGGGCGGCGAACTGCGCCAGCAGGGCGTGGAGAATGAGTTCGGATTTGTGGGGCTGGCATCCCGCCTGATCACCTTTGATGAAAAATACCGGAACATCTTTGAGAGCCTTCTTGGCCGCACGGTGATCGCCGAGGATATGGACTGCGGCATCGCCATGGCCCGGAAATACCAGAATGCCTTCCGGATTGTCACCCTGGACGGCCAGGTCATCAACCGGGGCGGCTCCATGACCGGCGGCTCCACCTCCCGCTCCGCGGGGGTGCTGAGCCGGGCGGCGGAGTTGCGAAAGCTGAACAGCCGCGCCGGGGTCATGCACCAGGCCGTGGATGACGCCAGACAGGTGGAGGAGGAGGCGCTCCGGGAGCTGGCCGCCGCCCAGTACGAGCTGGAGACGGCGGAGAGCCAGCGCCGTCAGGCCGAGGACGAGATGCTGCGGCTGGAGGGCGCGAAGAATCACTTTGACATTCTTCTGGGGTCCTTGCGGGAGAATTTGGAAAATCTGGAGGGTGAGCTGGCGAGCCTCACCGGCCGGCTGGCGGACAACGCCCGGAGGACCCAGGAGGCGGAGGCGGAGATCGCCGTCCAGGAGGCTCAGGCCGCGTCCTTCCGCGCCCAGGTGGAGGAGGGACTGGACCGGCAGTCGGAGCTGCTGGCCCGGTCCAACGCCCTGGCGGAGGAGATCGCCGGGAAGAAGGAGGAGCTGGCGGCCCTGACCGCCCAGCGGGAGGCCGCCGCCGGCCGGGCGGCGGACCTGCGCGGTCTCTCCCGGGACCTGGGCGGGGGCCGACGGCAGAAGGAGGAGGCCCTCCTGGCCTATCAGGCCCACATCGACGAGGCCGCCGCCGAGATCGCCCAGCGGAAAGAGACCATCGCCGCCCTCACGGCCCGGAGCCGGGAGTTCCAGTCCCGCCTCCAGTCCCTGCAAGAGGAGAAGCTGACCCTGGAGGCCCAGCGCACTGCCCAGAACCGGGCCAGCCAGGAGATGAACGAGAACCTTTTGAACCTGGAGCGCTCCGCCTCCAGGCTGGAGCAGAAGATCGCCACCTCCGCCCTGGAGGAAAAGCAGATTCTGGACCGGCTCTGGGAGCATTACGAGCTGAACCACTCCGACGCGCAGGCACAGCGGATCGAGCTGGAGAGCGTGCCCAAGGCATCCCGCCGCATCGGGGAGCTGAAACGGGACATCTCCGCCCTGGGCACCCCCAATATCGGCGCCATCGAGGAGTACGACCGGGTGAACACCCGCTACACCTATCTCACCGGCCAGCGGGACGACGTGGAGTCCGCCAAGGCGGATTTGGAAAAGATCATCGGAGAGATCACGGCGGAGATGACCCGCATCTTTGCTCAGCAGTTCAAGCTCCTCTCCGAGAGTTTCCAAACCACCTTCGTGGAGCTCTTCGGCGGCGGACAGGCCCGGCTGGAGCTGGAGGACGAGACGGACATCCTGGGCTGCGGCATCGAGATCAAGGCCCAGCCCCCGGGGAAGACCCTCAAGACCATCTCCCTCCTCTCCGGCGGTGAGAAGGCCTTCGTGGCCATCGCGCTGTACTTCTCCATATTGAAGGTGCATCCCACCCCCTTCTGCGTCATGGACGAGATCGAGGCGGCACTGGACGACGTGAACGTCACCCGCTACGCCCGGTACATGCGGACCCTGGCGGGGCGGACCCAGTTCATCGTCATCACCCACCGCCGGGGCACCATGGAGGAGGCGGACGTCCTCTACGGCATCACCATGCAGGAGCAGGGTGTCAGTAAAATCCTTACCATCAACCTCAACGACATGGCGAAGGAACTGGACATCGAGTGATGCCGCCGCGCCGAAAGGCGCGTCAAGCGTTTTGCGGAGCAAAACCTTGAAATCGGCCGGATTCACTCCGGACGATTTGAGCTGAATGCGGGGTCCCCGCAAAAGCGGAGCTTTTGTGGGGCATCACCATGCAGGAGCAGGGCGTCAGCAAAATCCTTACCATCAACCTCAACGACATGGCGAAGGAACTGGACATCGAATAAAAAGGAGGCTCTCCCATGAAGCTGCGTCATAAGATATGGATTTCCCTGGCGGTTTTCGCCGTGGCCACTGTGCTGATGATCGCCGGCCTGTTTCTGACGGAAGAGACGGTGACTGCCATCGGGCTCGCCGGATCAGGGGCCATCATCTACTGGGTTGGGATTATGCTGGCCATCTCCTGGTGGCGCTGCCCGGTGTGCGGCAAGCGGATTGACCCGCCTTTTAAGAAGAAACGCTGCCCCCGCTGCGGCCTGGAGATCAACTACGAGATCCGGGGGCGGAGAGGGGTCAAGGGAGAGGATTATGACCATCACCCGTGAGGGAGACGGCGGGAAGGAGGCGGTCCGTGTGAGCCTGCGGCAGAAGAAGTGTACGGTGTTTGCCCTTATGCTGGGGGTGCCGGCGCTGCTGTATCTCATCGCAATGGCGCTGGAGCGCACAGGACTGGACGTTTATGAGGCAATCCCCGCCATGGCCTTTTTTGCTGTCATCGCCGGAGTTCTTCTCCACCTCTGTTGGATGCGCTGCCCTCATTGCGGCAGCTGGCTGGAGCGGAACGACGGTGAGTACTGCCAGAACTGCGGCAAACGGATCGACTGGGATGCGAAGCCCGGAAAGGAATAGAATTATGAGTTTACGACAAAAGGACTATATCATCGCCGCCCTGGCCATTGGGGGGCTCTTCGCGGCCATGGCCAACGGCGTGGTGGGAGCCGTCATGCTGCTGGCCGCCCTGGCCCTTTACAGCATTTGGTGGCGGTGCCCCCACTGCGGCAAGTTCCTGGGCCGAAAGCACGAGGTCCACTGCCGGTACTGCGGCAGGGCCGTGGACCGCACCGCGAAAAATAAGAAAAAGGATCAGGACGAGGCCTGATCTCGGGAGGACGCTATGGGCTTTTTTGACAAGCTGAAAAAGATCACCACCAATCTCTTCTCCACCTTCACTGAGGCGGACGAGGCCTTTTTCGAGGAGCTGGAGGAGACGCTGATTCTGGCGGACCTGGGGGTGGAGACCGCCACCGAGGCCGTGGAGCGGCTGCGGGAGAAAGTGCGCAGGGAGAAGCAGCAGGACCAGGAGTCCGTCCGGGCGGCCCTGCGGCAGGTGCTGGTGGACCTGCTGGACGTGGGCACCACGGAGCTGAACGTCTCCACCACCCCCAGCGTCTTCCTCTTTATCGGCGTCAACGGTGTGGGAAAGACCACCTCCATCGGCAAGGTGGCCCGCCTTTTGAAGCTGGGAGGCAAGCGGGTGCTGCTGTGCGCCGCCGACACCTTCCGGGCCGCCGCCGCCGACCAGCTGGAGATCTGGGCGGAGCGGGCCGGATGCGAGATCGTCCGCCAGCATGAGGGGGCGGATCCCGGCGCCGTGCTCTTTGACGCCCTCCAGGCCGCCAAGGCCCGGGGAGTGGACGTGGTGCTGTGCGACACCGCCGGCCGGCTCCACAATAAGCAGAACCTCATGGCGGAGCTTGCCAAGCTCAGCAAGATCATCGACCGGGAGTGCCCCGGGGCGGCCCGGGAGACGCTTTTGGTGCTGGACGCCACCACGGGACAAAACGGCCTCATACAGGCCAGGACCTTCAAGGAGACGGCGGGCCTCACCGGCATCGTCCTCACCAAGCTGGACGGCACCGCCAAGGGCGGCATCGCCGTGGCCATTGCGCGGGAATTGGGCGTGCCTGTGAAGCTGGCGGGGGTGGGCGAGGGGATCGACGATCTCAAGCCCTTTGACGCGGAGGCGTACGCGGAGGCTATCATCTAGCCTGGGAGGGGGAGCAGGCTCCCCCCCAACCACCCCGTCTCCAATGACGTTGGTCACTGGAGACGCCGCCCCAGGCGGCTGGGGTCGGGGTATTTTCGCCACATACACGCCGCGGCGAAAATGATTTCAATTTATTTCTCCTCGCAGCGGAGAAACCAGGGGCTCTGCCCCCAGCCCCCGGGAGACGGGGGGCTGTGACGGTATCGTATAATCAAGAGGGTGGATACGGGATGTTATTCAAGAGCCGGAAGCTGACAGAGACAGCCTCTATGGAAGAGCAGGTCCGCATCCGGGAGGCGCTGGCCAGCGCCGGGATCGCCTGCTCTGTGCGGGCCTGGGGGACTGCCCGGGCCGCGGAACGGCGGGGCCGAATCGGAGGAGCGCCCGAGCGGGGCGAGATCACATACAGCATCCGCGTCAGGAGGGACGATTACGACAGAGCCGCCGGAGTGCTTTCTTCCCTCCGGTGCGGCCGCTGAGAGAAAGGGAGGAAATCGGATGAATCGAGCAGACGGCCGGGCCTTTGATGAACTGCGCCCGGTGAAGATCACCACGGACTTTATCAAATTCGCGGAGGGCAGCTGCCTCATCGAGTGCGGCGACACGAAGGTCCTCTGCTGCGCCAGCGTGGAGGAGAGGACTCCGCCCCACGTGCCCTATGGGGAGGGGTGGGTCACCGCTGAGTACTCCATGCTGCCCCGGGCCAACCGGGAGCGGAGTAAGCGGGATGTCTCCAAATTAAAGCTCTCTCCCCGCAGCGCCGAAATCCAGCGCCTGGTGGGCCGGTCCCTCCGTTCCGCCGTGGACATGAAAAAGCTGGGGGAGCGGACCATCACCATCGACTGCGACGTGCTCCAGGGAGACGGCGGCACCCGCACCGCCTCCGTCACCGGCGGCTTTGTGGCACTGGCCCTGGCCTGCCGGAAACTGGTGGAGGAGGGCGTCCTGGGAGCAAGCCCCATCCGGCACTATGTCACCGGTGTCTCCGCCGGCATCGTGGAGGACACGGCCCTGCTGGACCTCCAGTACAGCGAGGACAGCCATGCCCAGGTGGACTTGAACTGCGTGATGAACGAGGCCGGGGAGCTTATCGAGCTCCAGGGCACCGGTGAGGGCCGGGCCTTCACCCCGGCGGAGCAGCAGGAGCTGGTGCGGCTTTGCGCCAAGGGCTGCCGGGAGCTGCTGGCTGTCCAGAAAGAGGTCTTGGGAGGGAGATTCTGATGTCTGAGAAGTTTGTGCTGGCCACTCATAATGCCAATAAATTGAGAGAGATGTCCGCTATTTTGTCCAAATTCGGCGTTCAGGTGGTGAGCCCCGCAGACCTGGGCATCACCGTAGACGTGGAGGAGACGGGGGAGACCTTTGCCGAAAACGCCATGCTGAAAGCCAAGGCCATCTGCGCCGCGGCGGGCCTGCCGGCCATTGCCGACGACTCCGGACTCTGCGTGGACGCCCTGAACGGCGGCCCCGGGGTCTACTCCGCCCGCTACGGCGGGGAGGAGCTGGATGACAGGGGACGGTATACCCTGCTGCTGAGCAGTATGCGGGGTCAGACCACCCGGGCGGCCCACTTTGCCTGCGCCGTAGCCTGCGCTTTTCCCAACGGCGATGAGCTGACGGCAGAGGGGACCTGTTCCGGCACCATTGCCTTTGCCCCCATGGGGGAGAACGGCTTTGGCTACGACCCGGTGTTCTTCGTGCCGGAGAAGTCCAAGACCTTCGCCCAGCTGACAGCGGAGGAGAAGGCGGAGATCTCCCACCGGGGCAGGGCCTTGGCGGAATTTGTGGAGAAGCTGGGAACTTATTTGAAAAAATAGCGTCTATTTTTAAAGGGAAGAGGGCGAAGCCGGCAAAAAGTTTCGCCAGCCTTTTCAAAGGCTGCGGGGTGCAGGGGCAGAGCCCCTGTGGCTGCGGCGAGAGGCGAAGTCCCGGCGGACGGTCAACGCTTCCCGGGACGCGAGGGGCGGCAAAGACGCTGAAAGGCCGCGCTGAAGGAATGGGCGATGGTGGCTTTTGCGGCGCGGCCTTTTCATTGGGGATGTTTCGCGCCCTGCGGGGCGCGAGCAGGGGCCTTGCCTCTGCACCCCACGGCCTTTGAAAAGGCCGGCGAAACTTTGATCCTGCGCTTCGCGCATTTTGAGACAGAAAGGCAGAGCTATGGAACTGACAAGCAAACAGCGGGCCCAGCTGCGGGGCCTGGCCAACACCATTGACACCATTCTCCAGGTGGGCAAGGACGGCATCGGCGAAAACCTCGTCCAGCAGGCTCACGAGGCCCTGGAGGCCCGGGAGCTCATCAAAGGCCGGGTTTTGGAGAATAATATCGAATACGATGCCCGCACCGCCGCGGCGGAGCTGGCGAAGGCCACCCGCAGCGAGGTGGTGCAGGTCATCGGCAGCAAATTCGTGCTGTACCGGGAGAGCCACTCCAAGCCCAGAGAAAAGCGGATTCAGCTGGTGAAGAGCAGGCCCGGAAGAGCCTGACCGTCAGAGGGCGGACACAGCGTCATTCCAAAGAAAAAGGGGGTTCCTCTTTGAAAATCGGTATTTACGGCGGTACTTTCAATCCGCCCCACCTGGGCCATATTACCGCGGCCCGGGCGGTGTTTGAGCTGCTGAAACTGGACAGGCTGCTGATGGTCCCCGACGGACAGCCGCCCCATAAGGACCTGCCCCCCGGAAGCCCCATGCCGGAGCAGCGTCTGGCCCTCACCCGCCTGGCGGCGGACGAGACCGGCCTGGGGGACCGGGTGGAGGTGCTGGACATGGAGCTCCGCCAGCCGGGAAAGAGCTACACCGCCGCCACCCTGACCCGTCTCCGCGCCCTGTACCCGGAGGACGAGCTGTGGCTGCTGATGGGTGCGGATATGTTTTTGACCCTCCACCGCTGGCGGGAACCGGAGACCATTTTATCCCTGGCGGGCATCGCCGCCTTCGGCCGCACGGAGGCGGACACGGAGGAACTCTTCGCCGTCCAGCGGGACTACCTGTACAGAACCTATCCCCAGGCGCGGCTGTTTACCCTGACCGTTCCCGGCGTGGTAGACGTGTCCTCCACGGACCTGCGGGAGAAGCTGGCCCGAGGAGAGGGGGGCAGCCTGCTGGCCCCGGCGGTGTACGGCATGATTCTGCGGGAGGGGCTCTACGGCACGGCGGCGGACCTGAAACACCTGCCCCTCAGCCAGCTGCGGCCCGTGGCTCTGAGCTGCTTGAAACGCCGCCGGGTGCCCCACGTGCTGGGCACGGAGCAGGAGGCCATCCGTCTGGCGGCGCGGTACGGAGCGGACATTGAGAAGGCCCGCAGGGCCGCCCTCCTTCACGACTGCACCAAGAAGCTGGATATGGCCGAGCAGCTGGCGCTGTGCCGTCAGTACGGTATTGCGCTGGACGATTTGGAGCGGAAGGCCCTGAAGCTCCTCCACGCCAGAACCGGCGCGGCCATTGCCCGGGAGGTGTTCGGGGTGGACGATGAGATTTACAGCGCCATCCGTTGGCACACCACCGGCCACGCCAACATGACCCTTTTGGAGAAGATCATCTATCTCGCGGACTATATCGAGCCCAGCCGGGATTTTCCCGGGGTGGAAGCGCTGCGGCGTGTGTGTTATGAGGACCTGGACAGGGGGCTGCTGACGGGCCTGGAGATGACCATTGAGGAAATGCGGGGGATGGGAAACCCGGTGCATCACGCCACCTTGGAGGCGCGGGATTTCTTGAAAGGATAGAGAGCAGTGGAAAGAGAACAGAGACAAGCGGGTGGAAGCCGTCTGGAGAAGAAGCCCAAAAAGCCCAAGAAGCCCAGCCGGTTTACCGGGCAGCAGAAGATCATGATTGCCGTGGCGGTGGTGCTGGCGCTGGCGGTGGGCGGTGTGCTGGCGTGGCGGAGCGTCTTTGTCCGCCCGGACCTGGACAACCGCCGGGGCGGCGCCATCATCAAAAAGGGCGACGACGGCAAGGACCAGGTGGAGGAGATCGACTACGGTGACGGCGTCCGCCCCCGGGCGGACGGAGAGCGCAAGAGCCCGGACTTCTACACCGTGCTGATTCTGGGCCTGGACACCGGCGGCGGCGGCCACACGGACACCATGCTCCTGGCCAGCTACGACGTCACCAATCAGAAGGCCACGGTCATGTCCATCCCCCGGGACACCATGGTGAACGTCTCCTGGGACGTGAAGAAGATCAACTCTGTCTACCTCCACTACGGCGGCGGAGACCGGGGCATCCAGCACCTCTACAAGGAGGTCTCTCAGCTGGTGGGCTTTGAGCCGGACTACCAGGTGGTGGTGGAGTGGGAGGCCGTGGGCAAGCTGGTGGACGCCATCGGCGGCGTGGATTTTGACAACCCCTACCCCATGGACTACCACGACCCCTACCAGGACCTGGTCATTGAGCAGGCCCCGGGTCTGCGGCACCTGACCGGCGACGACGCCATGCAGGTCATCCGCTGGCGGAAAAATGACAAGGACAGCCCCTATGGCTATCATACCGGCATCGGCGATGATGGCCGGATTAAACTCCAGCAGGACTTTTTGAAAGCGGTCATCAAGCAGATGCTGACTATTAAAAACGTGGCCAACATCAACAAGATTGCCAAGGTCTTTGATGAGTGTGTGGAGACGGACTTGGCGTTCCAGGAGATTTTCTGGTTTGCCCAGAAAGCCATTCTGGGGGGGCTGAAAGTGGAGGATGTGGAATTTCTCTCCATGCCCTTCCGATACGCAAATGCCTGGAGCCCCACGGTGGGTAATATGCAGTCTTATGTGGTACCCAATGCCGGCCAGCTGCTGGACATCGTGAACAACAAGCTCAGCCCCTATGTGGAGGTCTTCAAGCGCAGCGACCTGGACATCATGTCCGTCAACGCCGATGGCAGTCTCAGTTCCTCCACCGGCTATGTGGAGGACAAGCGGGCGGCTCTGCCGCCGGACATCCCCTCCGATGAGCCGAAGGAGGAGTGGGCCCTGGACGCCAACGGCAACCCCTACGACCCGGAGACGGGCTTTCTCATTGACCCGGAGACCGGGGAGATTATGGAGGGCGTCCTGGCCGTTCCCCCCGTGGTGACGGACCCGGAGAACCCTGGCCTGACAGACCCCAACAGCCCGGGGGTGAGCGATCCCAATAACCCCGGCAGTGCGAATCCGGGCATCGCGGATCCCAATAACCCCGGCACCGCAAATCCGGGCATCGCGGATCCCAATAACCCCGGCAGTGCGAATCCGGGCGCCACGGACCCCAGTAACCCCGGCACTGCGAATCCGGGCGCCACGGACCCCGGCAGCCCCGGTACTGCGGACCCCGGGACCACGCCCCCGCCGGACCCCGTTGGACCCGGACAGCCTGCGGAGCCCCAGGACCCCGGCTTTATTATCATCGATCCCGTCCCCGTGGAATAGGATTTCAAATCAAAACAGAAAGAGAGGAATGAGCCCATGACACCGAAGGAACTGGCAATCATTGCGGCAAGGGCCCTGGACGAGAAGAAGGGTAAGGAGATCTCCGCCATCGAGATCACGGACCTCACCACCCTGGCGGACTATTTCGTCATCGCCAGCGGCACCTCCAACACACAGATCAACGCCCTGTGCGGCGCTGTGGAGAAGGCGTTGAAGGAGGAGGCCGGAGAGGCCCCCCTCCACCGGGAGGGCCATCGGGACGGCACATGGGTGCTGCTGGACTACGGATGTCTGGCGGTCCATGTCTTCTCCCAGGAGGCCCGGGAGTTCTACGACCTGGAGCGGCTGTGGCAGGACGGCAAGCCCCTGGACCTCAGCGGCGTGCTCACAAGAGATTGAAGCAAGGCGGGCCGGCTATTGCCGGCCCGCCTTGCTGTTAACGTTTTTGCTCAAGCTTTTTTAAAAAGCTTGCGGGGTGCAGGGGTGGAACCCCTGCGCTGCCGCGCCTGCGCGGCGGGGAAGTCCTCTGTGAGGGGTGGCGGCGGCGCAAACGAACCGCCGGCGATTCTGATGGAAAAATCAGCCTGCGCGAGTGTCCGCGGGGACGCGTTCATTATTTACCGGCAGCAGCGGCGGGACGCTCCGCTGCCGCCGGTCCCTTGCGAGAGAACCGCCATCCGCGCTTCGCGCGGCGTCCACGGGGGCTTTGCCCCCACACCCCCACAAGCTTTTTGGAAAAAGCTTGACCAAAAACTTTTCACTTGCCTTTTCCAAGCTGCCATGCTATGCTTTCAGCATGGAACCGTATGAATTGATCCGCTCCCGCCGGAAAACTTTGGCGCTGGAGATCACAAAAGACTGCCGGGTGCTGGTGCGGGCCCCCATGCGTATGCCGGAAACGCGGATTCTGGCCTTTGTGGAGAGTCACGGGGACTGGATTGCCCGCCACCTGGACCGCCAGCGGCAGCGGGCCGCCGCCCTGCCCCCGCCCCCTACCGCGGAGGAGATTGAGACCCTGAAGGCCCGGGCCCGGGCCGAACTTCCGCCGAAAATCGCCTTTTGGAGCGAAAAGATGGGCGTGGCCCCCACCGGCTTCAGGGTCACCACGGCCCGGAAGCGATACGGCAGCTGCAGCGGGAAGAACAGCCTGTGCTTTTCCTGCTTTCTCATGAGCTGTCCGGAGGAGGCCGTGGAGCTGGTGGTAGTCCACGAGCTGTGCCACATCCGCGAGAAGAACCACGGCCCCCGGTTTTACGCGCTGCTTGCGCGGTACCTGCCGGACTGGCAGGAACGGAAAAAAATGCTGAGATAAGGAGAGATACCCATGGAACTGCTGGACCTCACCAAGCTGCTGGAGGAAAACCCCTACCCCGGACGGGGTATTGTCCTGGGCTGCAGCGCTGACAACCGCTTTGCCGTGGCGGCCTATTTCATCATGGGCCGCAGCGAGAACTCCCGGAACCGGGTCTTTCTCCCCACGGAGGACGGTATCCGCACCCAGGCCCATGACCCCTCCAAAATGACAGACCCCAGCCTGATTATCTACCATCCCGTCCGTCGGACGTGCAGGGGGCTGATCGTCACCAACGGCGACCAGACAGACACGGTCCGGGACTATATCCTGGCTGGCAGAACCTTTGCCGAGGCCCTGCACACCCGGGAGTTTGAGCCGGACGCCCCCAACTACACCCCCCGGATCTCCGGCCTGCTGCGCTCCGACGGCGGCTTTAAGCTGTCCATCCTCAAAAGTACCGGCGGAGACCCCGGCTGCTGCTGCCGGTACTTCTACGACTATGACCATCCCCTGGCCGGCGAGGGCCGCTTTATCCACACTTACATGGGAGACGGCAGTCCCCTGCCCTCCTTTGAGGGGGAGCCGGAGCGGGTGGTTTTGGACGCACCGGACCCGGAGACCCTGGCGGAGCGGATGTGGGCCGCCCTGAACGGGGAGAACAAGGTCTCCCTCTTCGTGCGGTACATCTGTCTGGCGGACGGCACAGAGCGGGACGCCCTCCGGAACAAAAACGCATGAAAAGGTCCCGGCCTGCCAAGCCGGGACCTTTTTTATGTACTCAGGTTATTCCATGGGTGCGCCGCAGTGGGGGCAGAACTTGCTGTCGCTGACGGCACCGCAGATGGGGCAGGCCTTCTCGCCCTCGGGGATGTCCGCCGCGGGCTCCTCCCGCACGGGCTTGCTGGACTCCAGGTCCGCGATCTTTGCTTTGGAGGCGTTCACGGCCTCCACCAGGTCCCGGACCGCATCGGGGATCTCGCCCTCGTACTCGCTGACAAACCACTCGCCGATGGTGCGGTAGTTCTTGTCCATCTCCCGCTGCTCCCCGGCGATCGCCACGTTCACCTTTACGGTCTCCACGGCGTCCTTCGCCCGGTCCGCCGCCACGGCGGCTACGTCCTTGGTTTTCTTGCTCAGTTCATCAAAAGAAATTGCCATATTTTTGAAACCCCTTTCAGTATGATAAGGCTGTGCGCTTCTCTGTGATGGTCTCAGTATACTCCTTCGCTTCGTCAAAAGCAACAGAATTTCAGTTTATTTACAGTTCGTTTTCATCCTGTTTACAAGCGGAACTCCGGAAAAGGAGAAAACAGGGCTGGCGTTTTCCGGAGCAATATGGTATGCTTGATCAAGAAATCAGATGTACAGGAGGTTCTGTCCCATGGTGCGCAATGAATTTACGTTCCCCTCCGCCGACGGGAAGACCGCTGTCCACGCGGTGGAGTGGCTTCCGGAGAGCCGGCCCAGGGCGGTTTTGCAGATCTCCCACGGCGTGGCGGAGTATATCCTCCGGTATGAGCCCTTCGCGGAGTATCTCACCGCCCGGGGCTTTGCGGTGGCGGGCCACGACCACCTGGGCCACGGCGGCTCCGTGGCCCCCGGCGGGGCGCGGCTGTACTTCGGTCCCAAGGGCAGCTGGGAGTGGGTGGTGGACGATATCTATACCCGCTTCGGCCTGCTGAAAAAACAGTTTCCCGGTATCCCCCATTTTCTGCTGGGGCACTCCATGGGCTCCTTCCTGGTCAGGACCTATCTCATCCGCTGCCCCGGCACCGTGGACGGAGCCGTCATCATGGGCACCGGGCAGATGCCCGCCGCCCTGGTGGCCGGGGGCAGGGCCGTGGCCGCCCTGGAGCTCCGGCGGGTGGGGGAGAACCAGACCTCCCCCATGGTGGACAAGCTGGCCTTCGGGGCCTACAACAAGCGCTTCGCCCCCAACCGCACCGGTTTTGACTGGCTGTCCCTGAACGATGAGAACGTGGACCGCTACATCGCCGATCCCCTCTGCGGCGGGAACGCCTCCGTCGGCCTCTTCCGGGAGCTGCTGGGGGGCCTGCGCTTTATCGCAAGGCCTGAGAACCTGAAAAAAATGAACGCCAATACTCCTGTCCTCTTCATCTCCGGGGCCATGGACCCGGTGGGTGACTGCGGCAGGGGCGTCCGGCGGGCTTACCGCAGCTTCAAAAAGGCCGGGGCCCGGGATGTGTCCATCCGGCTCTATCCGGAACTGCGCCATGAGATCCTCAACGAGGTGTGCCGGGAGGAGATTTACCGGGATCTGTACCTGTGGCTGGCGGAGAAGGCCGGCCTGTCCCTCTAAATGCTCCACCCGGTGACCCGCAGTTCCTCCACATCGTGGGTCACCCACAAAAACCGGGCGGAGCACACCGCGTCCACGGAGAACAGCAGCAAAAAGGAGAAGGTCCCCCAGGCGGGAATGGACGCCGCCAGGGCGGCTGCCAGCGGGTGGACGTACCAGACGGTCAGAGCCGCCAGTACGCCCCAGACCAGGGTGAAGGGCAGGCAGATCCGGCCTCCCAGGTTGCCGGGTATATGGGAATAGTCCCAGAACTCCACGCCCAGAAAGGTCTCGTAGGCCCAGTGGACGGCGTACTCCACCGCTGTGGCCGCCGCCGCGCCGGCGGCGATCAGCCAGGGTCCCTGCCGCCAGGACTCCGGCAGGGCCAGCACCGCCAGCATTCCCAGGCCGTACACCGGGCACAGCGGCAGCAGCAAAAAGCATTTGCGCTCCCGGCGCTCTGCCCGGGTGGCCGCCGCGAAGGCCCGTTCCACCAGATACCCCCCAAAGCTGTAAATCCAGAAAAACCAGAGCAAATCTGTCATAAATTCAACCTCCAGCATCCATTGTTTCCCCCTGACTGGTGGAATATCCCGGTTTTCCGCTGGCAGATTTTGCGCGGTTTTCCGTAAATAACAAAGAGAGAAAGAGGTTATTGATATGCCGGATACTTGGGAATCCTTGAGGCAGGAGTGTCTCCAGTGCCGGGGCTGCGCCCTGGCGGAGACCCGCACCAACGTGGTTTTTGGCGACGGCGCCACAGACGCGGAGATTCTGTTCGTGGGCGAGGGCCCCGGGCAGCACGAGGACGAGCAGGGCCTCCCCTTTGTGGGCCGGGGCGGCCAGCTGCTGGACGATATGCTGGCGATGATCGGCCTGGACCGCACCAAGGTCTATATCGCCAACGTGGTCAAGTGCCGCCCGCCCCAGAACCGGGACCCTCTGAACGTGGAGGAGGACGCCTGCATCGGCTACCTCCGGCGGCAGATGGACCTGCTGCGGCCCAAGATTCTGGTGTGCCTGGGGCGGATTGCCGCCAAGGCCATCATCAAGGACGACTTCAAGATTACAAAGGAGCACGGCCAGTGGTTTGAGCGAAGCGGTGTTCAAATGACCGCCATTTACCACCCGGCGGCCCTGCTGCGGGACCCCCGGAAGCGTCCGGAGACCTTTGAGGATTTGAAGGCCATCCAGGCCAAGGCCCGGGAGCTGTGTACCCATACGGATATTTGAAGACCGGAGGGAGGACCAGGTCCTCCCCCTGTTTTTGCTCGATTGTAAACCTATATAGATTTTATGGTTGACAAATACGGAAAAATACGGTATCCTGTTGCCAAGACAAAAAGGAGGATTTCCATATGGTTTCCAAAGACACTGCCGCGCCCAGGTTCCGGACGCTGGACCTGGCCTATATTGCCCTGTTCGCCGTGCTGATGGCCGTTTGTGCCTGGATTTCAACGCCCAAGACCCCCATCTCCGTGCCCTTCACGCTTCAGACCTTCGCCATGTTCGCGGCCCTCACCATCCTGGGAGGACGGCGGGGCCTGTGGGTCGTGGTGGTGTACCTGCTGATGGGATTGGTGGGCCTGCCGGTATTCACCGGCTTCCAGGGTGGGCCCGGCGTGCTGCTGGGCACCACCGGCGGCTACATCATTGGATTCATCGGCTCTGCCCTGGTGTACTGGCTGGTGACCGCGAAGCTGGGAAACAAGCTGCCTGTGATGCTCTGCGGCTGCCTGCTGGGGATTCTGGTCTGCTACGCCTTCGGCACCGCGTGGTTTTTGACGCTGTACACCAGCACCAAGGGGCCCATGAGTCTGACGGCGGCCTTGGCCGCCTGTGTGGTCCCCTTCATCGTACCGGATCTTTTGAAAATGGCCCTGGCGGTGCTGCTGGCACGCCGGGTGGGAAAGTACCTGAAATAAAGAAGCAGCGCACCCGGTAAAACCGGGTGCGCCATTTTGCTTTTTCACTTCTTCTGCCGCTTCCGCAGATGCTCCTCCACCTGTTTCAGCCCCTTTACGCAAAGGTACACGGCGGCCGCCAGAAGGCCTAGCCCTCCGGCAAAGTGGTCGTCTCTCCTGTTTCGGTCCCCCATGGCGCGCCTCCTATTTCAGATATTGGTAGGCCAGCAGCAGCCGGGCGGTGCTGTTGGTCATGTTTACAAACTCATAAGGCCGGTCCGCGGCAAAGCGCAGGGCGTCCCGCTCCATCAGCTGGAACTCCTGGTCCTCCGCCGTCAGGCTCACCGTGCCGGACATCACGGTGGCGTGGCACACGCAGCCGGGCACCGACAGCTCCGGCCGGTAATGGGCGCTGATGTATAGGTCCAGGAAAAAGCTCTCCTGCCGGGTGACGCCGTCGTAAGGCATGGAGGGCCGCAGCAGGACTTTACCGCCGTCCAGCCGCTTTGGGATATTGTCCGGCTCCCGGCTTAGCAGCAGGGAGATGAAATCGTCGTTTTCCAGCAGAATCTCCGCCGGAACCTTCAGGGCCTCCGCCAGCTTGCCCAGGATGGCCACAGAGGGGTTGGCCTCCCCCCGCTCAATCTGGCTGAGCATACTGCGGGACACACCGGACAGCGCCGCCGTCCGCTCCAGGCTCAGTTTTTTGCTCTTGCGAATGCGCTTGATGTTCTCCGCCACAGCGCGGTTCAGCTCCATGGGAATGCCGCCTTTTCTCTAAAATTTCCAATATAATAGGTGATTGTCTCCTTATAGTAAAGGATCTGTCGAATTTTGTCAAGGAGAAAACTGCGTTGAGGAGTGTTCAATCGCGCGTTTTATGATGTTTCCTGATCCTCAGCGGCGTGGCTCTGCTGGCACTGCGCCAGTGCAAGGAATCCATATCCTTGGAGGTGCAGGTGCGCTCTTACCGCAAAGGAGGAAAGATGGCCGTGCTGCTGGTGGATTGGAGCGTCAATGAACCTGAACCCTGTGGGAAATTAACGATAAATCTTGGAGTTCCGGCTGTTGAGAGACAGGATATTTGAGAAACGCGGGATAAACCGGGATGGGACGGGAAGACATGAGAAAACCCGCTATTTCAGCGGGAAACGGGGCATTTTCAACTGGGAAGGGCCCACAAGCGGGGACTCAATTCTCAGACAACTTGGAGCTGTTGACAAAGTGCCTGAAATATAGAGACAAGGGAGATTTCAGGCAAGAAAAAAGACGCCTTTCGGCATCACACTGGGGCGGCAGCTCCTGCGTGGTAAAACGCTTGACATATATCCGGGTGGGTTTGCCCTGGGCCTGCTTGATTCGCTCAATCAGGCCCACGCCTTTGCCAGTGTCCAGGTCTGCCAGTAGCTTCATTGCCTTGTCCCGCCCGCAGTTCAAGCTGCTGTCGATCTCATCTACGGTGTAGTAGATGTAGACGCGCCTGGTATCGTCATACCACTCGTTCTTGATGGACAGGCTCATACGGTCAAGCAGCATCCCATAGAGCAGCTTGAAGTCTGTGGACAGGTGCTTAAAGCGGGGGTGGGTGATAAGCTGGCAGGGGATGCGGAAGTAGGTAAACTGCATCGCCTCGTCGCCGTAAAAATAGCTCGAAAATTTCATATCCGGCATGGCCGTTGCCTCCTTTTGGGCATGAAAAAAACACGATTGTCAAATCGTGTTTTTTTCATGCTGTTGGATTTTGTCACAAGGGGTTCTATTCTCGGTAACTGTCCGTTAAAATAGTGGTTTTTATCTTGTCCTTTATGCGTAATGCCCTTATAAGCGACAGTTTTCTTTTTCACTGTCTCTCATAGAGAGAGCATATCAATCTCTCCGGGGCGTTTTTCTCAGCAGCTGCAGCAGCAGCCTTCCTCGGTACACTCAATGCTGGGCTCGCCGCTGGCCATGGTCACACCGTAGCGAATCGGCACGGATACGCAGACCTGCTGCTTGAAGGTCAGCGTGCAGCTGGTTCCGCCGCAGTCGGTGGTGCAGGTGACGCAAGGACTGCCCTGGCAGGTCACCGTGGGCGTTCCCATGACGGCGGTGGGGTTCAGAGTCAGGGGCGCGGCAATATCCACGCACTGGGTGGCCACCTTATTGCAGCCGGCGGGTGGACAGGTCTCCTCCGTCGGACAGGGCTGGAGCGGCGTATGCTCATAGACTTCGTTGATGCGCAAAGAAGCTCCCTCATTTCCTTAAAAGAATATGCCATGATTTGCCTCTGCCGCCGTCAGAGCGGCCGGCAAACCGGCTTTTGTCAAATGTATGCTTTCACGCGGGAAGGGGATCCGGCGTCTCCCGGATACACCCCATCCTATGCCGCCGGGGCCGCGCCTGTCACCGGTTTCCCGTGAAAAACCCTTTGCACCCCATTTCCAACTGTGTTATAATTTTGTTAAAAAAGAGCGGAGACCCGCCCTGCGGCGGCCTCCCGTACAGAAAGAGGCGCTTATGGACCAGAAACAGGAACAGAAATTTCACCAGATGACGGAGACCCCCGTCAGCACGCTGATCTGCCGGCTGGCTCTGCCCTGCATCATCAGCATGCTGGTTACCGCTTTCTACAATATGGCGGACACCTTCTTCGTGGGGATGCTGAAGAGCAACAGCGCCACCGGCGCCGTGGGCGTGGTGTTCTCCCTGATGGCCATCATCCAGGCCGTGGGCTTCTTCTTCGGCCACGGCAGCGGCAACTTCATCTCCCGGGAGCTGGGACGGCAGAACTTTGAGGAGGCCTCCAACATGGCGGCCACCGGTTTTTTCACCGCCATCGCCGCCGGGGCGCTGATCTGTGTCCTGGGACAGATCTTTCTGGAGCCCCTGGCAACACTCTTGGGCTCTACCCCCACCATCCTGCCCTATACCAAGGCCTATCTCCGGGTCATCCTCTTCGGTGCACCCTGGATGACCTCCTCTCTGGTGCTGAACAACCAGCTGCGCTACCAGGGCAATGCGGCCTACGCCATGGTGGGCATCGCCAGCGGCGCGGTGCTGAACATCGCCCTGGACCCGCTGCTGATCTTCACCTTCCATCTGGGCGTGGCCGGGGCGGCCTGGGCCACTATCATCAGCCAGTTCGTCAGCTTCTGCCTGCTGGTAATCGGCTGCTCCCGGGGCGGCAATCTCCATCTTCACATCTCCCGGGTCCAGCGGAAGTGGTCCTACTATGAGATGATCCTCAAGGGCGGGCTTCCCTCTCTGGCCCGGCAGGGCCTTGCCAGTGTGGCCACCATCTGCCTCAACCGGGCCATCCGGCCCTACGGGGACGCCGCCATCGCCGCCATGGGCGTGGTCCAGCGCATCACCATGTTCGGCGGCTCCGCCATGATCGGCTTCGGTCAGGGCTTTCAGCCGGTGTGCGGCTTCAACTACGGCGCAAAGCTCTACCAGAGGGTGAAGGACGGCTTCTGGTTCTGTGTCAAGTCCTCCACCGTGTTTCTTCTGGCGGTCAGCGCCCTGGGTTTTATCTTTGCCCCGCAGCTCATCGCCCTGTTCCGGAATGATCCGGAGGTCATCGCCTGCGGCACGGCGGCCCTGCGGTTCCAGTGCGTCACCTTCTTCACCACCGGCTGGACCATCATGAGCAACATGATGCTCCAGACCATCGGCAAAACCGGCTCCGCCACCTTCATGGCCATGGCCCGGCAGGGGATCTTCTTCATCCCCCTTATCTACATCCTCTCCCACTGCCTTGGCCTGGTGGGCGTCCAGATGACCCAGTCCGTGGCCGACTGTCTGGCGTTTCTCTGCGCCATTCCCCTCTCCAGAAGAGCCCTGAAGGAGATGCCCTGACGGCCCGCCGCCCCTGTCGGGGCGTCATTTTACGCAAACGCTTTCGCTTTATATCGTGAAACCGCACAGCGTCATTTTCGCTTTTTTGTAATAAATGTGGATTCTCATGGAAGAGTATTGACTTTTTGCACAGACCGCTCCATAATAGCGTTGTTCCCAGACAGAAAGAGGGGGATTTCCCTTCCCTCTTTCTCGAAAACGTTTGCGTTATTGGCTCCCTTCACATCAGCGTATACTCTGTGATGGCGGGGCCCACGTCTTTCTCCTGCGGCGCGGGTCCTCCCTCCTCCTGTTTTCCCGTGCGCGGAAGTCCGCGCGCATGTTTCTCCTTTCCTTCTTTATAGATGTGCGGCCCCGCTTTGGCAGAAGCTGGGGCCGTACACCTTTTTTGAAAAAACCTTCATTTCCAGTTTTCCCTTAGAAAATCATTCACTGCAGAGCGCTCTGCCATCCTGGTCAAAGCTGAAGAAAGAGGGGAGCGGATGGACACAGAGTCCGCCGGTCCCCAGGACGCCCCACTGGCCTTCGCCTCCCGGCTGGAGGCGGAGACTGGCCGCCCCGTTCGTTGGCGAGAGGGCTTGCGCCGTGAGCTCCTGCTGAAAACCACCCCGCCTGTTTTGTCATCATTTTGTTACTTTTGCATTTTCCTATGCAGGATTTTCTTGTCGGAGACCGTCTTTTTTCGCCGAAAGTGGGGCTTAACATCCTATTAATCCGGCAAAACCTTGACAAAAGTGGGAGTTGCGTGTATACTAAGTGCAGTTTCCCGACCGGTAACAAAAGTTACAGCCTGTTTTCGGCTCCTCTCGGATAGTCCCCGGGCCGGGAATCTTTTTCAGGAGGTATGCTTGTGAGCGCACAGACTCTGCGAAAAAAACTGTACGAATTCTGGAGACGCAGCGGCGTCAATCTCTTTATGGCAGCCATCGTCCTGTGCACCGCCCTGGTCCTCACGAACCGGGCCGCGGGCATCTATATCGTCAGCGGCGTGGACGACGCGGCCATCGTGCTGGACGGGAACGGAAAGGCCCCGGAGCTGGAGAGCAGACTGCTCTACACCTCCAACGGCAGCAGGGGCTACGACGTGTGCCTGCGCCTGGGCCAGACGGTCACGGTCCACCACGACGGAGATACCTTTACCACCAAGTCCCGGCAGGAATCCATCCTCAAGACCCTGCGGCGCCTGGACATCGTTCCCGGCCCGCTGGAGATGGTGGGCATTGACTTCACTGACAGCGGCGTGGAGATTACGGTCTCCTCGGATCTCGCCTATTATGAACATGTGGTGGAGGAGGTGACCTTTGAGACTGTGCGGGTGGCCAATCCCCAGATGGAGCAGGGCACGGAGAAGGTGGTCCAGGAGGGCTCGGACGGCATCCGCAGCTCCATCTATGAGGTGGTCTGGTCCAACGGCCAGGAAATCGCCCGCCAGTTTGTGGAGGAGCTGGACAGCACAGCTGTGGACAAAATCGTGGAATACGGCACCGCTGCCCCGGCAAAGCCCATCCCCGCGGCCTTCCCATCCAACGACTCCCCCATTGCCGGCATCTCTTCCAATGCGGACGGCAGCGGCGTCCTGACCCTGGCCTCCGGCGAAAAGCTGAGCTTTTCCAGCGTCAAAAACATGACCGCCACCGCCTATACCGCCGGATACGGCGGCGCGGACTACTGCACCGCCACCGGCACCACCGTCCGGGTGGGTACCGTGGCTGTGGACAAAAAGGTGATTCCCCTGGGGACCCGGATGTATATCGTCACCAACGACGGTATCGTCTACGGCACCGCCGTGGCCGAGGACACCGGCGTCCGGGGCAACAAGGTAGATCTGTACTTCAACACCTATGAGGAGTGCATCAACTTCGGCCGCCGCAGCTGCAAGGTCTATATCCTGCGATAACGTACAGTTTCGCCCCGGCGCACATTTTGTGCGCCGGGGCGTTTCCCTGCGTAAAATCTCCGCGCGGAAGAATCAGGCCCGGCAATGAGGGAGGGCAGCGTCCGTCTCGCATCGAGCCGAGCGTCCGCAGCCTGCCGCGCCGGGACGTTTTTGATGGGCCTACAACGTCTCCAGCAAAGCCGGGAGCCGGTCCAGGGCAGAGAACTCGTAGTCCGGGACGATGTCCGTCCGGGCGGGCTTCCCGCGGGGATTGAACCAGCAGGTGCGGAGCCCCGCGTCCCTGCCACCCCGGATGTCGGAGGTCAGGCTGTCCCCCACCATGACGGCGCACTCCCTGGAAAAGCCGGGAATGGCGGCGAAGCACCGCTCAAAAAACACCGGGCTGGGCTTGTCCGCCCCCAGCTCCTGGGATATGAAGATCCCCCGAAAATACCGTCCGATCCCGGCGCTCTCCAGCCGCCGGTGCTGCACTCCGGCGGTGCCGTTGGAGGCCAGATACAGGTCATACCGGGGCCCCAGGGCCTCCAGCAGGGCCTCCGCCCCGGAGATGAACCAGTGGCCCTCTCCCAGGTACTCCTCGTACCGCTCACAGATTTCCCCGGCGGAGCGGACCAGCCCCAGCTCCCCGAACAGGATGTCGAATCGGCCCAGCAGCACCTGCTCCCGGGTCAGCACCCCCTCCTCCAGCAGCTCCCACTGGGCGGCGTTGATGGCATGGTAGCGGGCCAGGACGCCGTTGTCCGCCGGTACTTCCGCCTCCGTCAGCGCCCGCCGCAGGGCTGCGGCCTCTGCCTGGGTAAAGTCCAGAATGGTGTCATCCAGATCCAAAAAGACCGTTTTCAGCATGCTCCGCGCTCCTCCCAAGCCATCCGGCACTCCAGCTCTCCGGTATTGCCATCCACGCCCTCGCTTTGGACGCGGAAGCCCTCCCGGCGGTAAAAGGCGGCTGCCCGGTCATTTTTCCGGTACACATGCAGGGTCAGGCGGCCATGGGCGGCCTTGGCCCGGTCCAGCAGCGCCTTTCCGATGCCGCGGGACTGGGCCGCCGGCCAAACGAAAATCCCCTCGACGTGCTCCCCGTCCAGACCGATGAATCCCTGTATCGCGCCGTCCTGCCAGACATAGAGCTCCGCCTGGGGAAGCAGCGTCCGCACCGCCTCCAGCTGTCCCTCCCAGTACCGCCTGGGGATAAAATTGTGGGCCTGAACATTGGCCTCCAGCCAGATCTCCGCCACCCGCTCCAGGTCGCCTGTTTGAAATGCCCGTATCATCCGCCGCCTCCGTCCTGTATTTTTGCGTCCAGTATACCAGTCCCCGGGAGTTTGGTCAACCGGGCCTTGCCTCAGTCCCGCCGCAGAAGAGTGCTGCCGGCTGAAAACTCCTGCAATTTCATAAAGACAGATTGAATCAAATCCGATCCTGTGATAAAATCGAAGGGCGGCGCTTCGCATCACCAATCTGAAAGGGAAGTGGCGGCGGCCGCTTTTCTGATCTTCTTAAGACGGATAACCGACTCTTCACGAAAGGCGGCGCTTTTTATGAACCTCTGTGACCGTGACACCATCCGCGCCCTGCTGGAGCGGCACGGCTTCCGCTTCTCCAAGTCCTTGGGCCAGAACTTTCTCACCGACCCCCAGATCCCGGCGGACATCGCCGCGGCGTCCGGCGCAGACGAAAACTGCGGCGTGCTGGAGATCGGGCCGGGCATCGGCCCTTTGACGGCGGAGCTGGCCCGGCGGGCCGGGAAGGTGGTCTCCGTCGAGCTGGACAGGACCCTCCTGCCGGTGCTGGCGGAGACCATGGCCCCTTTTCCCAACGTGGAGATTGTCCAGGGAGATGTCCTGCGGTTGGATCTGGGCGCCCTGGCGGTGGAGAAGTTCCGGGGGCTGACGCCCATCGTCTGCGCCAACCTGCCCTACAACATCACCTCTCCGGCGCTGCAAAAATTTGTGGAGACCTCCTGCTTCCGCTCTGTCACCGTGCTGATTCAAAAAGAGGTGGCCCAGCGGCTCTCCGCCCCCCAGGGCAGCCCGGAGGGCGGCGCTTTCTCCCTCTTTCTGCAATATCACATGGAGACGGAGGCGCTTTTTGAGGTGCCCCGGGACAAGTTTCTCCCCGCGCCAAAGGTGGACTCCGCCGTACTGCGGTGCGTCCGGCGGGACCGCCCCGCCGTGGAGGTCTCCGACGAGGCATTTTTTTTCAAGGTTTTGCGGGGGGCCTTCCTGCTGCGGCGGAAAACCCTGGTCAACAGCCTGTCCGCCGCTCTGCCGGGGCGGGACAAGGCGTCCATCCAAGCCGCCATTGAAGCATGCGGCCTGCACTCCAGCGTGCGGGGGGAGCGGCTGACCCTCCGGGACTTTGCCGCCCTGGCGGAGGCCCTCCGGGAAAAACCCGGTATTTAATCGTTTTCGCCCTTGCTTTTTTCAAAAGACTGCGGTATGATATAGCCAAATCAGCGCATTTTTCCAAGAATAGAAAACCAATTCAACAGGAGGAGTTTTTTATGTCCACAAGAGCTTACTATCCCAGAACTGAGATTGGGCCGGGAAAGGTCGGTTTTTCCAAGACCCGCTCCATCATCGAAGCGCCGTTCTACGGCAACAATGTGGTAAAGATCAACTCCCTGCGGGAGGCCTATGACATGGCCAAAAACTCTCCCGGCACTGTGGTCACCGACATGCCCGTCTACCGCGGCGAGGAGTTCGGCCTGGAGCCGGACGCCAAGGTCCTGCTGTTTAACGACGGCTCCATCACCGGCCGCTATGCCCCCGCCCGCCGGATTACCGGCAAGCCCGGCGTGGACACCGCCGCCTTGGACAAGATCGTCATGGACGCTGTCTATGACACCCGCTGGAAGACCATGTATCACGCCGAGGTATTCATCGGTCTGGACCCCGAGTTCATGGTCAAGGCCCACCTTCTGATTCCCGAGGGGGAGGAGAACCTGCTCTACAACTGGATGCTGAACTTCCAGTACCAGTCCGATGAGTACGTGAAGATGTACAAGAAGTCCCAGAGCGTGGGCGGCGGCAAGGAGGCCGATATCTATATCTTCTCCGATCCCCAGTGGACCGGCGCCCCCGGCCAGGAGGACATCTGCGATCCTAAGTGCCTTTGCTACTTCAACACTGAGACCAACTGCGCCGCCATTCTGGGTATGCGCTACTTTGGCGAGCACAAGAAGGGCACCCTGACTCTGGCCTGGGCCATCGCCAACCGAAACGGCTACGCCTCCTGCCACGGCGGCCAGAAGGAGTACACCCTCGCCGACGGCAGCAAGTACGTGGCGGCGGTGTTCGGCCTCAGCGGCTCCGGCAAGTCCACCCTGACCCACGCCAAGCACGGCGGCAAGTACCCCGCCATCAAGGTGCTCCACGACGATGCCTTCATCATCAACTCCGACACCTGCGCCTCTATCGCCCTGGAGCCCACCTACTTCGACAAGACCGCCGACTACCCCGTGCCCTCTGAGGACAACAAGTACCTCCTCACCGCCCAGAACTGCTCCGCCACTCTGGACGAGGACGGCAAGATTGTCCTGGTCACCGAGGACGTGCGCAACGGCAACGGCCGGGCCATCAAGAGCAAGCTGTGGTCTCCCAACCGCGTGGACAAGATCGACTCCCCCGTCAACGCCATCTTCTGGATTATGAAGGACCCCACCATCCCCCCCATCGTCAAGCTCAGCGGCGCGTCCCTGGCCTCCGTCATGGGTGCGACCCTGGCCACCAAGCGCTCCAGCGCCGAGCGGCTCAAGGCCGGTGTGGATCCCAACGCCCTGGTGGTGGAGCCCTACGCCAACCCCTTCCGCACCTATCCTCTGGTGAACGACTATGAGAAGTTCAAGAAGCTGGTGGCGGAGAAGGACGTGGCCTGCTATATCATCAACACCGGCGACTTCATGGGCAAGAAGGTCCAGAAGGAGGACACCCTGGGCGTCCTGGAGGCCGTTGTGGAGGGCAAGGCCCAGTTCAAGAAGTGGGGCCCCTTCGAGGACATCGAGATCTTCGAGTGGGAGGGCTTCGTACCCGATCTGAGCGACAAGGAGTATGTGGCCCAGCTGAAAGCCCGTATGCAGGACCGGCTGAACTACGTGACCAAGCTGGACACCGAGGAGGGCGGCTTCAACAAGCTGCCTGAGGACGCCGCCGCCGCGATCAAGAAGGTGGTGGACGAGGTCAACAGCCTGTAAGGCGTCCCGCCCGGAAAAACACCGCAGACAAAGAGCGCCGTTCCCTTTCGGGAACGGCGCTCTTTGATCGCGAACATCCTTGCAAGTAAAGTGCACCGGGCGCCGCCAAAATCAAAGGGGCGTTATCCCCCGCGTCCCCGACGCCCTTTGAAAAAAAGCGGCCTTTAATCAGTGGTTGACCTTCCCGTCCGGATAGGGGCCGATGAGGCCCGTCAGAACCGGACCCCAGTCCGAATCCCGGAACCGCCCCACAAAGAGATCCCCGTTTTCCAAATACAGCTTCCGCTCCTCCGGGTAGTCCCCCCCGGTCTCCACAGCCGCCTCGCCGGCGCGGAAGATGTGCAGACGCTCATAGTACCAGCCCAGCAAGGTCTCCGGCGGGACCCACGCCTCTGGGAGGACCGCCTCCGTCAGGGACAGGGGCGACCAGTCGTTGTCCAGCTCCCTCCATGCAATACGGAACTGGGGAATCCCCCGGCCGCCGTATTCCTCACCGAAATCTGCGGCAAAGAAGCTCCGCTGGTTAAACCCGTCCGGCAGCAGGGAAAACAGCACGCCATACTCGTTGGCGGCACAGTAACAGAAGTCCACCTTCAATCCCATCAGGCTGTACAGATCCTGAAGGGCCAGATATGCCTGCTGACGGTGGGAAATGCGGACCTTGCCGTTATACAGCACATTGTCCGGGTCCAGACCGTCGGAGAGGCCGTCGGGATCGTCAGTGATGAACTCGATGTGCGTTGCCGCCGCGTCGGGGTAGTCCGTGGCTGAGAAGTCCGTCCGAGGCACCCGTTCCAGCCCGCGGTCCCGCAGCACATAGCGGGCCAGCACCGCATTGTGGGAATCCACCGTCACAAAGCCGCCCTTCTCCGGGGCGAAGGAGAGGCCCACATTGGCAAAGCCGTCTGTATAGGGGTCCAGGGTATAGACGAGGGCCCCCTCCTCCCCGTCCGCGGTGTCCACGATCTCACAGAAAAGCGGCACCTCGTCCACAGAGACGATCTCCAGCGTCCCGTCCTCGTCCACGTCCGCCTCCAGGGCGTTATTGCCCACGGTCAGCAGACATGGCGTGCCGTCGGGCCGCTGGGAGAAGTAGAAGTTCAGCGCCCCGGCGGAGGACCCCACCGTGACGGAGAGCTTCCAGCCGTCGTACCCCAGGACGTTGTAGAATTTCTCCGCGGAGAATGTATCCAGATAGACGTTTTCCTCCACAAGGCGCGTCAGGACGCTCCACTCCAGCGGGCCGTCTCCGGCCTCCGGGGCATAGAGCAGATAAAGATTATAAAAGGTGACCATGGCGCCGGACTCCCCCTTTTCGTGGCGGGGATCGGTCTTCACCACCTGGAGCCAGCCGCCGTCCTTCAGCTTGCCCTGCCAAAGACTCTCGTCCTCAAGCCGCAGCGGGTCGTCCAAAAAGGACACGCAGCCGCGGTCGCACTCCCCCAGGGGCCAGTCTCCAAAGTCGAAGTCCCGGCGGCTTTTCAGAGGCAGTGTCTCCGGAAATGCCGCCTCCGGCGGACCGGCAGCCTCTACTGGGATGGACACCTCCCCCTGGACACTCTCCGAGGGCACACGGATGTTCACATATGCCAGCCAGCCCGCGATCAGGATTCCCCCCAGCGCCAGGCACAGTGCTGCCAGCACCGCCGCGGCGATTTTCCAGGGCCGGGCGGAATCTCTGGGGCGGCTGGCCGCCGCCTGCTCCGCGTCGATGGCGGCCCAGGTTCCCTCCGGAATCTCCAGCACTTCCGACAGCCGCGCCAGCTTCCCCCGGGCGGGGCGGGAGAGGTCCATCTCCCACTTGCTTACCGCCTGACGGCTGACATCCAGTGATTCCGCCAGCTGCTCCTGGGTCAGACCCTTTTCCTCTCTCCCTTGTTTGATCCGCTCTCCATAAGTCATGGGCCGTTCCTCCATTCCTGTTCTGCGCTCAGAATACCCCGAAAACAGACCTGAAATCAACCAACCGGGCGCAACTTTTGGCGGTTGCGCCCGGTTTTCCGGCAAATATTACTCCCTGTCCGGGTACTTTTCACACAGGCTGTCCAGCTCGGCGATGAGCTCCTTCATCTCCGCCCCGGTCATCACGGCCTCCACCTCGGCGGTGTCGTCACCGTCCATGGTGTTGGGCAGGTAGAAGGAGACATCCACCCGGAAGACCTTCCCCTCCGCCTGGGCCGCCACCTCAAAGTAGGGGTCCACAAAGTCGCTGGCGTAGCTGTCCTTGATGCCGGCGTTCAGCACCTTGAGACCGGCGGCCAGCTCCCGCAGCTCGTAGGTCAGCAGGCAGCTGTTGGAGTCCTTGGCGATGACGCCCTCCCCGTTGATCCAGGTGCAGCGCAGCACCAGCCAGTTGCGGTCGTCGCTGTCCGGGTCGCCGCCGCCGGCGGGAAACTCATAGTTGACCACCCGCAGCTCCAGGCTCACGTCCTCGTTTTTGAAAAGCATGGTATTCCCCCTCAATCGTTGTGGTGCTCAGCGTAGAACTGGTCGTAGTCCGCCAGCATGATTTTCAAAAGCTCCGGGGTGTCCAGGCCGTAGGGGCAGCGGCTCTTGCAGGCATCACAGTGGACGCACTCCTCGATTTTGTGCATTTTGGCGTACCACTCGCCGCTCATGTAGGGCCGGTAGGGGGAGCGGCGCAGCAGCGCCGACATCCGGGCGGCCTGGGGGATGTCGATCCCGGCGGCGCAGGGCAGGCAGTAGCCGCAGCTGCGGCAGAAATTCCCCGCCAGTTCCTGCCGGTCCCGGTCGATGACCGCCTGGAGCTCCGCCGTCATCTCTGGGTCCCGTCCGGCAAGCTCCAGCCACTGGTCCAGCTCCTCCTCCCGCTGGATTCCCCAGATGGGCACCACGTTGTCAAACTGCTTCATGAAGCAGTAGCAGGCCTCCGCGTTGTTGAGGAGACCGCCGGAGAGGCCCTTCATGGCGATATAGCCCATGTCCGCTGCCTTGCACCGGGCCACCAACTCCAGCTCCTTCTCCGTGGTCAGATAGCAGAAGGGGAACTGGAGGGTCTCGAAATTCCCGGAGGCAATGGCCTCCCGGGCCACGCCCAGGCGGTGGTTGGTAATGCCGATGTGGCGGACGCAGCCTTTCTTCTGCATCTCCAGGGCCGCGGCAAAGGCCCCGTCCGGGTCCTCTATGTCCGGGAGCTTCGCCGGATTGTGGAACTGGATGAGGTCGATGTAATCCGTCCGCAGGCTGCGGAGGCTCTGCTCCATGTGGGCCAGCGCCGTCTTCTTGTCCGTGGCGGCAGTCTTGGTGGAGATGACGACGTTTGCCCGCACATCGTGGAGAGCCTCCCCTAGCTTTTCCTCGCTGTCGGTGTACATATTGGCGGTGTCAAAGTAGTTGATTCCGCTGTCGTAGGCCCTGCGGACCAGCTTCACCGCGTCGGCCCTGGAGATGCGCTGGATCGGCAGTGCGCCAAAGGCCGTTTTGGTGACATACAGCTCCGTGCGGCCCAGCCGGATCTTTTCCATGTTTTTTTCCTCCTGCTTTCTCTCCGTACCGGACGGAGATTTTTCCTCAACTGATTCTATCACACTTTGCCGGGTTTGCAAACCGTGGAAAGTGTGATAGAATCAAAATATCAAAAAGAGGGAAGCGAGGGAAGCCCATGGACAGAGAACTGCACCTGAAACTGACCATCCGCCTCTTTACCGACGACAACCAGCGCTGCTTCGGTCCCGGCATCGCCACGCTTTTAGAGCGGGTGCGGGAGCACCGCTCCCTGCGGGCGGCAGCCTCGTCCATGGAGATGGCCTACTCCAAGGCCTGGCGGATCATCCGCACCGCCGAGGAGGTCTTCGGCTGCAAGATGCTGCGCTCCACCACCGGCGGACGGCACGGCGGCGGCGCGGTGCTGACCCCGGAGGCGGAGCGGCTGCTGGCGGCGTACCGGGCGTACCAGGCCGATGTGGACCGCTACGCCCGGGAGAGATTTGAGGAGGCCTTCGGCTTCTACCGGGACTTGGACCAGGAGCCGTGAGGCGCCGTAAACGGCGCCTCACCGGGTGGGACATTGCATGTCACGGCCGCGGATGAAAACGGAAAAACGGGAGGCGTGCGCCTCCCGTTTTATTGATTTTGCGGATTTGACAGCGTCAGCCGGGCTCCTTGCCCAGCCGCCTGTACATGGTCTTTTTCACCGCCCGGAGGATGTTCTCATACCCTGTGCAGCGGCACAGGTGGCCGGAGAGAAGCTTGCGGAGCTCGCTGTCCGTGTACTCTCTGCCGCTCTCCAGCAGCTCCACCGCCGACATGATGAAGCCCGGTGTGCAGAAGCCGCACTGGATGGCCGCCTCGTCAATAAAGGCCTGCTGGATGTCGCTGAGCTCGCCATTTGGCCCCATGAGGCCCTCCAGGGTGCGGACGCGCTTGCCTTCGGCCCAGACCGCCAGGTAGATGCAGGAGTTGAAGGTCTCACCATCGATCAGCACGTTGCACGCGCCGCACTCTCCCACCTCGCAGCCCTTTTTCACGGACAGGGTGTGGTAGTCGTTGCGCAGCATGTCCGTGAGGCTGGCCCGGACATCCACCGTCTTCTCCACGTCTTTGCCGTTGAGGTTGAAATGGACGGTCTGATACTGGATCTGGTGCTTTTCCATTACAGCTCACCTCCTGCCAGTTTCACAGATTCAATGAAGGCCCGCTTCGCGCTCTCCACGGCGATGTGGAGGCGGAAGTCCTTTGCCGCCCGCCAGGAGTCCCGGGGGCTGATATCCTCCTTCACCGCCCGGGCGAAGCGCTCCGCAAGGTCCATGGAGACCGGCTGTCCTGCCGCCAGGGCCTCGGCGCGGGCCGCCCGCAGGGGCACCGGCCCCGCCACGCCAAACGCCACACGGGCCCGCTCCACCGTTTTCCCATCGGCGGAGAGGCGGACGTTAACGGAGGTTCCCAAGGTGGCGATGTCCATGGCATTGCGCATGGCGTACTTGATGTAGTGACCAAAGCAGTTTTCATAGCTCTCTCTGGGAATGAGGATGGCGGTCTGAATCTCTCCCTCCCGGATGTCCACCCTGCCCGCCCGGATGTAGAAATCATGGATGGGCTGGCGGCGAACGCCATTCGGGCCCGTCAGCTCCACAATGGCGTCCCAGGCGTGGAGCGTGGAGGCGGAGTCGGCGGAGGTGACGCCGTTGCAGGTGTTGCCGCCGATGGTTCCGATGTTGCGGATCTGGGGGCCGCCCACCTGGTCCACGGCCTCTCCCAGTACGTTGATATATTTCTGAATCAGGGGGTCCCGGGTGATGTGGGAGAAGCTGGTGAGGGAGCCGATCCGGAGGGTCCCGTCCCCGTCCATGGACACGCCCCGGATCTCGTCCAGGGTCTGGATGGAGATCAGCTCCGCGCCGGCCCGTTTTCCCTCCCGCATCTGCACCAGTACGTCGGAGCCGCCGGCGATGATCTGGGCGGCCGGATGGGCCAGACGGAGAGCCACGGCATCGGCCACGCTCTTTGCCTGATACAGGGCTTTCATGTCATACATCGTATAGGCCCTCCTTTACTCTTCAATGAGCCCCGCCTCTTTGAACTTCCGGTAGAGGATATGGGGCGTGATGGGACAGCAGTCGATGGCCACGCCGGTGGCGTTCAGGATGGCGTTGCGGATGGCCGGGGCGCCGGAACAGGCCGGTGGCTCGCCCAGGGCCTTGGTGCCGTAGGGGGAGGTGGGCTCCGGGTTCTCCACAAAGAACGCCTCCAGATCAGGGTGGTCCATAAACGTGGACAGCTTATAATCCAGAAGGTTGTTGTTCAGGGGCTTTCCGGTCTTTTCGTCGAACTTCAGCTCCTCGGACAGACCGTAGCCGATGGCCATGGACATGCCGCCGTGGACCTGGGCCTCTGCCAGGGCGGGGTTGATGAGCGTGCCGCAGTCGTGGACGTTCACCAGCCGCAGCAGCCGCACCCTGCACATGGGGATGTCCACCTCCACCTCGGCGAAAGAACAGCCGAAGGAGTAGGCGTTGGACTTGATCTGAGCGGTGGTCTCGGCGGTGATGTGCTGGCTGTGCTCCATGGAGTAGAGGCTCTCCAGAGCCAGATCCCCAAGGGACTTCAAAACCCGCCCGTCGGACTTGCGGATGATCTGTCCGTCCGCCAGATCCAGATTGCTCACCGGCATCCGGGTCTGCTCATGGGCGATGTTCAAAATGCGCTGGCGCAGGGCCAGAGCCGTCTGCATGATGGAGAAACCGCCGATGTAGGTCTGCCGGGAGGCGTAGGCCCCGGTGCCGAAGGGGGTGACGTCGGTGTCCTGGGTGGAGACCACGTGAACGTCCTCAAAGGGGATTCCCACGGCGTCCGCCACCATTTGGGAGTAGGCGGTGTCACAGCCCTGGCCGATCTCCGTCTCGCCGGTCTGGAACTGGAGGGAGCCGTCCTGGTTCAGCACCATGCGGCAGGAGGAGCTCTCCAGGGAGATGGGCCACACGGCGGTGTTGTACCAGAACACCGCCAATCCAACGCCCCGGCGGACAGGGCCGGTCTGGTTCTGATATTCCTCCAGCTTCCGGAGGTAATCAATGGCCTCCATCCCCTTGTCCATGCACTGGTTGAAGGTGTCGTGGTACAGCTCGTTTTTGGAGAAGCCGTCCACATAGCCCACGGGCATCAGGTTTTTCCGCCGGAACTCCAAGGGCGTCATGCCGACGGCCTTGCAGATGTCATCGATGTGGCTCTCCCCGGCGAACATGGCCTGGGGGATGCCGTAGCCCCGCATGGCCCCGGCGGCGGGCTTGTTGGTGAACACCGTCCAGGCGTCGCACTCCACATTGGGGCAGGGATAGAGCTGGGGGAAGGCGTTCATGCCCTTGGCGTTGACGCCGTGGCCGTGGGAGGCGTAGGCCCCCTGGTTGGAGAAGGACTCGAATTTCCGGGCCGCCAGCGTCCCGTTGGGCCGGACATAGGAGATGATGTGGGTGCGGATGGCGTGGCGGACCCGGTTGGAGACGAAGGTCTCCTCCCGGCTGCACTCCAGCTTCACAAGCCTTCCCCCCACCTGGGTAGAACACCAGGCGCACAGCGGTTCGTACAGCGCGTCCTGCTTGTTGCCGAAGCCGCCGCCGATATAGGGCTTGATAATCCGCACCCTGCCCCAGGGAATTCCCAGGGCCTGGCCCACCACTCTTCGGACAATGTGGGGAATCTGGGTGGAGCTGACCACCACAATCCGCCCCGCCTCCTCGCAGGCAAAGCATCCGTGATTTTCAATGTGGCAGTGCTGAACCGTGGGTGTGTCATACCAGCCCTCTACTTTGATCAGACCGGGCTCCTGCCGGGCGGACTCATAGTCCCCCCGGCGGACGTCGGAGTGACCCAGGATGTTGTTTTTGTACTTCTCATGGAGCTGGGGCGCGCCGTCCTTCATGGCCTCCTGCACATCCAGCACAAAGGGCAGCTCCTCGTACTCCACCTTCAAAGCCCGGACGCCCTGGGCCGCCGCAACCTCGTCCTCGGCGATGACCGCCGCAACCTCGTCGCCGTAGTAGCGGACGTGGCGGTTCAGCAGCAGCCGGTCAGCCACATCCTGATGACTGGGGTCCGTGGACCAGGGATGGCCCGCCGTGGGAAAGGGGATGTCCGGTACGTCAAAACAGGTTAGAACCTTTACCACGCCGGGGACTGCCTCCGCCTCCGCGGTCTCGATGGACTTCACGAAGCCGTGGGCAATGGTGGAGTGACAGATCTTCACCACCAGCGCCTCCCGGCCGCAGAGATCGTCCATGTATTTCGCGCGGCCCGCGGCCTTCTCCCGGGCGTCCACCCGTGTGACGCTTCTGCCGATGCTCTTGCTCATAGGGAATCCCTCCTTTTGTTTGCATGAATTGGAAAAATCGGATATACTATCCTCAATCAGAATTGGGGATATGGGTGCCCGGCTAAAAAGCAATAAAGTTTAGGGCCGCCCTTTTCAAAGGGCGGTGGGGTCCGGGGCAAAGCCCCGGCGGGTCTGGGCGGAGCCCAGTGAATCCGGGGCAGAACCCCAGCAGTTACTCACGCTCATCCGTATTGACGATAAAACAGATCGCGAGGTATTTTTTATGCTGAAATTAGGCTGTGTGATCATGGCGGCGGGGAATGCCCGGCGCTTCGGCGGCAACAAGCTGGCGGCCCAGCTGCGGGGCCGGAGCCTGATCCGCCGGACCCTGGAGGCCGTGCCGCCAAGGCTCTTTACGGCCGTGGCGGTGGTGACCCAATATGAGGAAATTCTGGAGCTCTCCGGGGAGTTTGGCTTCACCCCCGTCCGCAACGTCCACCCGGACCACGGCATCAGCCATACCATCGCCCTGGGACTCGCGGCCCTGGGGGACTGTGACGCCGCATGCTTCCTGGTCAGCGACCAGCCCCTTCTCCGGCAGGAGAGCGTGGAGGCCCTGGTCCGGTTCTGGCGGGAGCGGCCGGACAAGCTGACGGCCCTGGCCCACGGCGGCGTCCGGGGCAACCCCTGCGTCTTCCCCGCCCGGTTTTTCCCGGAGCTGCTGGAGCTGACGGAGGACCACGGCGGCAGCACCGTCATCCGCCGGCACCAGGGGGACCTGCGGCTTTTGGAGGTGCCGGAGGAGGAGCTGACCGATGTGGACACGCTCCAGGCCCTGGCAAGGCTTAAAGAGGAGATGGCCTGACGCGGCCCGCCGCCCCAAATGGGGCGGCTTTTTTCTCTTACTTTCTGGTGTAGGGCGTGTCCTCCAGAGGCAGCGCCGTGCGGAATTTGCCGTCATAGCGGTAATAGGCGTCGGCGATGGCCGGGGCCGTGGGGATGGAGGTGATCTCCCCCACGCCGATGGCCCCGCAGGCCACATTCAGCCCATCCTTCTCCACGACGATAGCGGTGATCTCCGGGATCTGATTGGCCCGGAAGAGACCCAGGGTGCCGTACTTGGCGGTGGGTTTGCAGTCCACCAGCGGGTAGCGCTCCGTCAGGGCGAAGCCCATGCTCATCACCACGCCGCCCTCAATCTGTCCCTCCACGGAGAGGGGATTCACCGCCTTGCCCACGTCGTGGGCCGCCACCATCTGCTGAATTCTGCCGTCCTCGTCCAGGATGCAGATCTGGGTTGCGTAGCCGTAGGCAATGTGGCTGACGGGATTGGGCACGTCTGCTCCCAGGGGGTCGGTCTTTCCCAGATACTCTCCCCGGAACTCCCGGCCGTTCAGGGCCTCCAGTCCGCCGCCCGCCAGTGCCTGCCGCAGTCCCTCGCAGGCCCGGCGGCAGGCCTCGCCGGTAAACAGCGTCTGCCGGGAGCCGGAGGTGGTGCCGGAGTCCGGCGCGAAATAGGTGTTGGACCGCTCGTAGACCACTTCCTCCGGTTTGAGACCCGTCTGGTCGCAGACCATCTGGGTCAGCACTGTGCCAAGGCCCTGGCCGATGCAGGAGGCCCCGGCGAAGATGTGGAGCTTTCCGTCCTCCACCGTCAGCCGCACCCGGCCCGTGTCCGGGATACCCACGCCCACGCCGGCGTTCTTCATAGCGCAGGCGAGACCCACATACTTGGCGCTGTCGTAGTAGGGCTTCACCGCCTCCAATGTCTCCACCAAACCGGTGGAACCGTCTACAATCTGGCCGTTGGGCAGCTCCTGCCCAGGGCGGATGGCGTTGCGGAAGCGGATCTCCCAGGGGGTGATGCCCACCAGGTCCGCCATGCGGTTCAGGAGGCTCTCAATGCAAAAACACGTCTGGGTCACGCCGAAGCCCCGGAAGGCCCCGGCGGGGGGATTGTTGGTGTAATAGGCCCAGCCGTCGATCTCGAAGTTCTGGTAGTTGTAGGGTCCGGCGGCGTGGGTGCAGGCCCGCTCCAGCACCGGCCCGCCCAGGGAGGCGTAGGCCCCGGTGTCGGCGATGACCTCGGCGGCCACGCCCTGGATGATGCCGTTTTCGTCGCAGCCCAGGGAGAACTCCATCTCCATGGGGTGGCGCTTGGGGTGGATCAAAAGACTCTCCGCCCGGGTGAGCTTCACCTTCACCGCCCGGCCCGTCAGGCAGGCGATCAGGGCGGCGTGGTGCTGGACGGTCACGTCCTCCTTGCCGCCGAAGCCCCCGCCCACCAGGCAGTTGCGGACCTTCACCCGCTCCGCCGGCCAGCCCAGCATGGTCATGATCTCGTGCTGGGTGTCGTAGGCGCCCTGGTCGGTGGAGAGGACGCAGACAGCATCCCCGTCGGGGTAGGCCACGGCGCACTCCGGCTCCAGGAAGGCGTGCTCCGTCCAGGGCGTGTAGAACCGCTGGGTCAGCATGTATTTGCTCTTGGCGATGGCCTCCGCCGGGTTGCCCCGCTGGATGTGCTTGTGGCTCAGCAGGTTCCCCTCCCGGTGGACCAGGGGTGCGTCCGGCAGCATGGCCTCCCGGGGACTGCGGACCATCGGCAGTTCCTCGTAGTCCACCTTCACCAGGGCTTTGGCCTGGGCCAGAATCTCCGGCGTCTCCGCCGCCACCAGGCAGACGGCGTCCCCCAGGTAGTGGGTGATGTCGCCCACGGCGATCATGGTGTCCCAGTCCTGCTTCAAATGGCCCACCTTGTTGCTGCCCGGTACGTCTGCGGCGGTAAACACGCCCACCACGCCGGGCAGCCGTTTGGCCTCCTCGGTGTGGATGGCCAGCACCCGGGCCCGGGGATATGCGCTGCGGACGGCGCTGCCGTAGATCATGCCGTCCATGTAAATATCATCGGGGTAGACGCCCGTGCCGGTGACCTTTTCCTCCACATCGATCCGGGGAACCCGGGCGCCCAGGGACCAGTCCTCTACCGCCTGGGGAACCTCACCGGAGCGGAACAGCTCCGCCGCCAGCAAGATGGCATCGATGATCTTCACGTACCCGGTGCAGCGGCAGATGTTGTTGCGGATGGCGAAGGCCGCCTCCTCACGGGTGGGTTTTTGGTTCTTGTCCAGAAGGGCCTTGGCGGAGATCATCATCCCCGGTATGCAGAAGCCGCACTGGACGGCTCCGGCATGGCCGAAGGCATATGTATAGACCTGCCGCTCAAACTCGCTGAGGCCCTCCACGGTGAGGATCGCCTTCCCCTCCAGCTTGTCTGTCTGGGGAATGCAGGCCTTGGTAGGCTTGCCGTCAATGAGGACGGTACAGGTGCCGCAGGCACCCTCGCTGCACCCGTCCTTCACGGAGGTCAGGCCCAGGGTGTCCCGCAGGTACCGCAGCAGCTTCTGGTTTTTCTCCACAGTCACGGTCTTGCCGTTTACGCTAAACGTTGCCATAAAAGACTCCTTGTTCCCGTGCCCACCCTCGGTCCCACGGATGTGTGATTTCCGGAAAGGTCGACCTTTCCGTTCTTGTACATTATACCTGAAATTCAGGCAATGCGCAACCACACTTTTGTCAATCCGTTATTCTACTTTGAGTTCAACGGCGGCAGCTCCCAGCCCACCGCCAGAGCGCCCTTTCGGACGGAGATCCGGGCCGCGGGCTCCAGAATGTGGTTGCTGACCCCCACAGGGAAATCCGGCGTCAGCACGGCGTCTTTCAGAGGATACTGAAAACCGGTCTCGTTCACGCCCTCCGCCCGGTCCCCCAGGCAAAAGGCGGAGAACAGGCCCCATTCCACCGTCTTGGGAATATCCAGGGCCTCGTCTTCAATCACGGTCCAGAGGAAGTCGTCACCGTACAGCCAGCCTCTGGCCCCCCTCCGCCGGAGGAACAGCAGGGACTGGAGGTTTGCCAGGGTGTGGTCCAGCCGTTTGCCGCCGGTACCGCCGTAGATCCAAAAATCGGTACACCCCGCCTCCAGTCCCTCCCGGAGGGCGGCCAGGGTGTCGGTGTCGTCCTTCTCCGCCGGCAGGCGGCAGACACGGCGGAAGTCCGCCGGAGGCTCCATGGAGTCGAAGTCCCCCAGCAGGAGATCCGGAACAATATTTTCCCGCAGGCAGGCCTGATAGCCCGCGTCGGCGGCGATGGTCAGATCTCCGGGCTCACCCGGCCGCTCCCGCAGGCCGTAAAAGGTTCCGGCGGCAAAGACAAAGCAGCGTTTCATAGGGCCGTTCCCCCTTTGTGTTTTGGGGTATTGTACCACACTTCCCCCAGTCTGGCAAACTGTCTCCTCCGCGTCTCGCCCCGGTCAACGGATAAAAAATCCGTCCGCGGCAGCAAAGCCGTCTCAAAGAGCCCGGAGGAGGGCTGGAGGAGGCGCCAGCAATTCCCGGCAGCCGATCAAGCAAGCGGCCTGGATTCTGCACATCAAAGTGCCCCGGCGGGCCCTGCCGGAAACACACGCCATCGCTCTGGGGGACGTGCCGGAAAACGGGCAGCTCAAAAGCGGCGGACTCTGCACGGGAGGTGATGAAGATGATCTTCCCGCCGTTTTTTTGCCTTGCATCCGGCAGAATTTCCTCGGAAATCCCCAGGCTTGGCTTATGTGAGCATCCGGCAGTTTTAGGGCGAGATATTCAGCAGCACATTCAGAGAATACTGCCGTCCGATTTTCTCAGCCAGCACCGCCCCACGGTATTTTTCCGCCACTGCCCTGATGTTGGAAAGTCCGGTTCCCGCCGGGGGAAGCGGTTCGCCGGAGCAGGTGTTTTCAAAGGTCAGCATGTAGAAATCCCCCTGCTGCTTCCCGCTGATGCGGATCGTTTTGGCCCCGCTGTCAGCGCGGCAGGCGGCAATGGCGTTGTCCAGGGCGTTGGCAAAGAGCACGCACAGGTCAAAGTCGTCAATCCCGCAGGGCTGGGGGAGGACCAGGGATACCTCCGCTGTAATCTCCCTCGCCAGCCCCAGCTTCTCTCCCAGCAGAATGTCCACCACCGGGTTGCCGGTCTGGTATGGGAAGGACAGGGATTCCGAGACGGTTTCCAGCTTTTTCAGATACTCACGGCCCTCCTCCGGCTTTCCTCCTCGGAGCAGGCCGTCCAGGACAGATAAATGGTTTTTGATGTCATGGCGGAAGGATTTCGTCTGGTCGTAGCGGGCTTGAGCTTCCGCAATATAGACCTTTTGCGCATGGGCCGCCTGTGTCAGCGATTGCAGTGTGGACTGGGCCTGGAAGCCCCGGCAGAGATGGCGATAGGCGTACAGGGTGCACAGCAGTGCCGCAAGCCCCATGACTTGCAGGAGCAGCAGCGTACTGTGCTTTCCGACTTCCTCCAGAGAGACGATGGGGACAAAAAAGCTGTATGCTGTCTCGAGAATATATAATTCCGACGCAAAGAAAAACAGTCCGGGAAACAGCAGGAGTCCGATATAGGGCGTCTGGCTGTCCTCCGTCCAGGCCAGGAACTTCAGTACCGCATAATCGCAGCCGGCGCACAGCGCAAAGAAAAGAACCTGCGCCAC
>CAJTZI010000013.1:27144-46595 GCA_910584075.1 uncultured Oscillibacter sp. | reverse complement strand
GCCGCGGTGTAACTGTCCACACCGCCGGGAGGTCCGTAGAAGTTCCCCGCGTTCAGGCCAGTGCGCTCCCGTACCCACGCCCAGGTGATGAATTGAACACCGAACTGGGTTGGGTGGCCCGCCAGGACTACGCCATTGAAATCCGCCAGCAGTCTGTAGTCCCCCGCCAAGCTGCTGGCCGTCAGTTGGGGCGCTGCCTCCATCTGGCTCATATATTCGGTGGTAGTTTTGGCGATGGAGATCACACTGTCCAGGGCGGCGCTTCTGTGCTCATCAGCCGCATCTTCCCTCCGGTACCTCACCGCGCCGGAGGCCCGAGCAAGACAGAGGCGCTGGCCGTCCAGCTCCACCGGCAGGAGGCCCTCCTCTGTTACCGGTTTTACGGCGAAGCCCTCGTGCTGGAGGTTCAGGGTTAGTTCTTGGAAGTATCTGCTTTTTTCTTCTGCGTTCATTTTGGTCCTCCTTGCTTTCTAATGTAATAGTAACTTTTGACGCTGAAAAGTCCAGGGGCCTTTTTAATTTCGTCCGTTTTGAAAACAGGCGCTGGGAGTATTGCGTTTCCTGGAAAAACAAAAAGCGCCGGTCTGTCAATTCCCTTGGGATTGACGGACCGACGCCCGATGCAGGCGCTCAAAATCTTAGCGCCTTTTTTGAATGGTGTATTACGAGAGTTCGAACCCCGCCAGTTACTCAAAAAACCTCATTTACATCTCCCGTTTGACTGGTGAAAATTTGGAGACCAAAATCCCCGGAAACCACTGATGCCGTAGGCGTTCAGCCTACGGCATCTAAAGTGGGTTCTTGATTTGGCGCGGAAGGAGGGATTTGAACCCTCGCGCCGGTTTTATCCAGCCTACTCCCTTAGCAGGGGAGCCCCTTCGGCCACTTGGGTACTTCCGCAGATCCATATGAATTTACAAAAGTGGCGGAGAGAGTGGGATTCGAACCCACGGAGACTTGCGCCTCGCCGGTTTTCAAGACCGGTTCCTTCAACCACTCGGACATCTCTCCGTAGCTCTGTGGGCCCCGCCTCTCAGACACCTGAAGTATGATACCACATGCCAAAGCGGTTTGTCAACAGGTTTATCGCACTCCCTGCAAAAATTCTCCGCTCCCTATCCGCCGGAACGGGGTATGAAATACCATGTCCCCTCTGTCCGGCAGGCCCGCACACCGAAGACCCGGTCGATTTCCCCGCTCTCATACAGCGCCTGAGGACTTGCGCACTGCACCAGGCGGCCCTTTTCCATCAGGGCCGTCCGGTGGCTGTATCCCAGGGCCTGGGCCAGGTCGTGGAGCACCATGACGATGGTCTTTCCCCGGGCGTTCAGCGTTCGAATCAGCTCCAGCACCTCGAACTGACGACCCAGATCCAAGTAGGTGGTAGGCTCGTCCAGGAAGATCACCTCCGTCTCCTGGGCCAGGGCCATGGCCAGATACACCCGCTGCCGCTCCCCGCCGGAGAGCTCCCGCAGGTCCCGGTCTGCCCAGGCGGACACCCCTGTGTCCGCCATAGCCCGCTCCACCGCGGCCCTGTCCCCGCCGCGCAGCTGGCGGGAGAGGCCCAGGTGGGGAAACCGCCCGTGGGACACCAGTCCCCGCACCGTGATGGCGGGCACGGAGCGCACCTGGGGCATAAAGGAGGTCGTCCGGGCAAACTCCTTCCGCTCGTAGGCGGAGATGGGCCGGCCGTCCAGCAGGATCTCCCCGCCGTACAGCGGCAGCTGCCGCCCAGCCGCCCGGAGAAGCGTGGTCTTTCCACAGCCGTTGGGGCCAATCAGAGCGGTGATCTCTCCCCTGGGTATCCGGAGGGAGATGTCCCGCACCGCCGACACGCCGTTGTATCCGGCCGTCACATGGCAAAATTCAATCATAGACCCGCCCTTTCTTACGGTGCAGCAGCAGATGCAGGAAAAACGGGCCGCCCAGCAGGGACATGACAATGCCCACCGGCAGCTCATAGGGGGCAAACAGCAGCCGTGACGCCACGTCGCACAGCAGCACAAAGCCGCCTCCCAGCAGAGCCGCTGAGGGCAGCAGCCAGCGGTTGTCTCCGCCCACCAGCCGTCGGGCCATATGGGGCACCAGCAGCCCCACAAATCCCAGAAGGCCGGAAAAGCTCACCGCCGCCCCCGCCAGCAGAGCCGCTGCCAGCACCGCCAGAAACCGCGTCCGGCCCACATGGAGACCCAGACCGGCGGCACTCTCCTCCCCCAGCCGCAGAACATCCAGATCCGCCGCCAAAAAGGCGGCCAGCGCCGCTCCCGCCGCCAGATACCAGCCAGCGGACCGGACAGAGGCCAGCGTCACGCCGTTAAATCCCCCCAGCATAAAGGCGGCGGCTCCCACCGCCGTATCCGGGTACAGCAGCGTCAGGGCATTGCTTCCGGCAGTCATCATGCTGCTGACCGCGATGCCCGCAAGAATCAGTGTGGTGCGGGACAGCCCCGTCTTTGCCGCCAGGGCATAGATGAACAGCGCCGTACACATCGCCCCCAGGAAGGAGGCCAGAGGCACCAGCCCCGCCGCTCCGGGGGCCAGGGAGGCCGCCAGCAGCGCAGTAAAACCCGCTCCGGCGTTGACGCCGATGACGTTGGGGCTTGCCATGGCGTTGTTCAGCACCGCCTGGATCAGCGCCCCCGCCAGAGCCAGGGCGCAGCCCGCCAGCCCCCCTGCCAGCGTGCGGGGAACGCGGACATAGAGCAGAATCCGCAGTGCCGGGTCGTTGGGGTCCCTCTGGCGGAGGGCCGCCAGCAGCTTCCCCAGGGGGATGTCCTGACTGCCGCACCGCAGGCTCAGCGCCACCGCAGCCCACAGAGCGGCCGCCAGCAAAGCCAGCACCGCGGCCCGCCCTCTATTGGATTTTGCCGGCAAGCTCCGGATAGAGGATTTCAGCAAGACAGGCATAACTCTCCCCCCAGCGCACGTTGGGCTTGTAATGGAACAGCTCCTTGGGCAACAGCACATAACGGCCGTTTTTTACGGCGCTGAGCCCCGCCCAGGCGGGATTTTCCTCGAAGGTCCCTGCCATAAACTCCAGGGCCTTGTCCTCCGCCCCCATGGTGGTGATGAAGATAAAATCCGGGTCGGCGGCAATGACCTCCTCCATGCTCACATCCTCCAGCATGCTCTCGCAGCGGTCCACCAGATTGTCCGCTCCCAGGTCCCGCAGAATCACACCGGTCAGATTGTCGTCTCCCTTGGCCTTTGCCCCGGTGGAATAGGCCCGGATCAGCAGCGCCGTAGGGCCCGTTTTTCCCTCCACCGCCGCCAGTACGGCGTCAATCTGGTCTCGCACCGCCAAACCGTTCTCCTCGTACAGGTCCTCCCGGCCCGTCAGCCGGCAGAACTGCCCCAGCATGGCAAGATAGTCCTCAAAGGCGTCCACCCGGTAATAGGCGTGAGGGACCTCCGCCGCCTCCAGGGCGCCGTGGAGCTTCACCTGGCCGGCCACATCCGCGGAGAGGACCACAAAGTCCGGAGACAGAGCCAGAATCTCCTCCAGGCTGGGTTCCTTCACCGTGCCCACCACGGCCACGTCCTCCCCCAGCTCCAGCCCCCGCTCACTGACGGCGTCCTCGGTGGTCCCCGCCAGGGTTCCGCCGGCCAGCAGCCATGTCTCGGCAAAGCTGCCGTAGAGAGACACCACCCGCTCCCAGCTCTCCAGAATCACCTCATGGCCCAGGGCATCGGTAAAGACAATAGCTGCCAGGGACGGGACCGACTCCGCCGGGACGCCGCTGTCCGCCGGCGGCACGGCGGAACAGCCCGCCAAAAAGACCGCCGCCAAGACCGCCACCGCTGTTTTGGAAATATTTTTCACATCCACTGATTTTTTCACTCCTGTTATACAAATATACAAAAAACGGTTGTTGGAAACCGTCTTCTATGGTAAACTAACGGATGAAATCTCAGCCGGACTGTTTCCGGCACAGGAGGAATACGACCATGAACACCATCCAACCCGAGACCTGGAAGCAGGACCTGCCCGCCTTCCGGGAGAAAACCGCCGCGTTTTACGCCGGGGAGCTGGACAAGGCCGCCTACAAGGGCTTCTCCGGCCTCTACGGCAGCTACGCCCAGAAGGGCGGCAAGGCCAATATGCTCCGCCTGCGGATGACCGCCGGCCGGGTGACGCCGGAGAAGCTGGCCTTCACCTCCAGGGCCATCCGGGACCACAAGATCACCCGGGTCCACTTCACCACCTGCCAGACCATTCAGCTCCACGACCTGGACGGCCAGACCGCCGGAGACATCATGGAAGCGGCCCTGGAGGCCGGCATCGTCACCCTGGGCGGAGGCGGGGACTATCCCCGCAATGTCATGTGCTCTCCCCTCTCCGGCACGGAGGCAGACGAGTACTTCGATGTCCTGCCCTGGGCGGAGGCCGCCGGGGAATATCTGATGACCCTGATCAAGGCGGAGAAGATGCCCCGGAAATTAAAGGTTGGCTTCTCCAGCTCCCCCAAGAACGTCACCCACGCCACCTACCGGGACCTGGGCTTCGCCGCCCGGCCCGACGGGAAGTTCGACGTGTACAGCGCCGGGGGCCTGGGGAACAATCCCCGCTTCGGCGTCAAGACGGCGGAGGCCGTGGAGCCCGCCAAGATTCTCTATTATATCAAGGCCATGTGGCTGACCTTCCTGGCCTATGGCAACTATGAAAACCGGGGCAGAGCCCGCACCCGCTATATGCAGGAGACCTGCGGCGGCCCGGAGGGCTATGTCCGCGCCTACCGGGAGAAGCTGGAGGAGGTCCTGGCCTCCGGTGAAAATCTGGAGCTGGACCTTCATCCCGCCGCCCTGGAGAAGACCGGGGACGGCTCCCAGGTCTCCGGCCCCCGGGTACTGGAGCAGAAACAGCAGGGCCTTTACACCGTGGTCTGGCACCCCATCGGCGGCCAGCCGGACCCGGCGGTGCTCTGCGCCGTCAGCGACGCCATGGAGAAGATGCCCGGGGCGGAGCTGCGCCTCTCCCCCGACCAGACCGCCTATCTCGTCAATCTCAACGGCGCCGAGACCCTGACCATGCTGGATCTGACCCGCAACAGCGCCAGGACCCTATTCGAGTCCTCCGTCAGCTGCATCGGCGGCACCGTCTGCCAGGTAGGCATCCGGGACTCCCAGGGCCTGCTGGCGGCCTGCGTGGCGGCGGCGCGGGAGGCGGACCTCCCCGACGGCACCCTGCCCCAGATCCACATCTCCGGCTGTCCCTCCTCCTGCGGCACCCATCAGACCGGCAGCCTGGGCTTCCGGGGGGCATCCAAACTGGTGGACGGCAAGCCCCAGTCCGCCTTCACCCTGTTCGTGGGCGGAGACGGCCGCCAGGGCAGCGAGACCATGGGCCGGGAGCTGGGGGTCATGCTGGAAGCACGTATCCCCGCCTTCCTGGTAGAGGTGGGCAGAGCGGCCGCCGCCCGGGGCTTCGCCGCGTGGCGGGAGGCAGAGCCCGCCGCCCTGGAGGAGATCGCCGCCGGATATCTCGTCTGATGATACCATATTCTCTCAGCAATTTCCAGCGGTAATTTTTCCGGGAGGCTGTGCCAGCCGGCACAAGCGGGCGGGTTGGCGGGAAAATGGTTTGCCAGGACGCACGCCTCTGCCACTGGTGCAGCCTCTGAACGGCGGTGCGCCGCCGTCTCAGCATTTTCCGGCACAGCCGCGAAAACGCCGTTGCTTTTTCCTCTTTTTTCCGCTATACTCAAAAACAGCAGAACCTCATCAACCCGCCGCCGTTTTCCGCCCGTGAAAAACGGCGGCTTTTTCAAAAGGAGGTGCCCCTTTGGAGCGTTACGAGAGCGTCCGGGAGGAGATCTGCCGCGTCTGCCGTCTCCTCTATAAGCGGGGATATGCGGTCAGCAACGACGGCAACGTCTCCGTCCGGGTGGATGCGGACCGGGTCCTCATCACCCCCTCCGGGGTGAGCAAGGGCCGCATGACGCCGGATATGCCGGTGCTGTGCAGTCTGGAGGGCCATGTTCTGGAGGGAGACCGCCACCCCTCTTCCGAGAGCAAAATGCACCTGATGGTCTACCGGGAGCGGCCGGACGTCCGGGCGGTGGTCCACGCCCATCCGCCCTTCTCCACCGCCCGTGCCGTCTGCCGCCGTTCCCTGACGGAGCGGTATCTGGCGGAGACGGTCCTGGGGCTGGGGGAAATTCCGGTCACGGAGTTCGCCATGCTTTCCACCGACGAGGTGCCAAACAGCGTCCGTCCCTTCGTCCATACCCACAGCGCGGTGCTGCTGGCCAACCACGGCTCCTTGGCCTGGGGGCCCGATCTCCTCTCCGCCTTTGACCGGCTGGAGGTGGTGGAGCAGACCGCAAAAGTCCACTTTCTTGTGGACCGCATGGGCGGCGGAACAGAGATCACGCCGGAGCAGGCGGAGACCCTGCGCTCCATGGCCGGATTTTATCAGAGACTGGCAAAAACGCGAACTGAGACCAACTGAAGACTGGAGTGATTCCCATGAACGAAGAACTCAGGCAGGTGACCCACATCGACAACGTTCGCCTTGGCGGGGACGAAAAGAGCGTGGTCATCATCGACCAGACCCAGCTGCCGGGCCGCACCGTATACCGGACCCTGCGCACGGCGGAGGAGATGTTCGACGCCATCCGCCTCCTCCAGGTCCGGGGCGCCCCGGCCATCGGCATCTGCGCCGCATACAGCATCTATGCCCTGGCCCGCCAGTGGGACGCCGCGGACGGCGGCGCCTTCGCAGAGCGGTTCCATGCCGCGAAGGAATATCTGAACGCCTCCCGGCCCACCGCCGTAAACCTCAGCTGGGCCCTCCGCCGTATGGAGGACGTGGTATCCGCGGGCGCCGGAAGGCCCGTGGAGGAGGTTCTGGAGCTCCTGGGCCGGGAGTGCCGGGCCATCCACCAGGAAGACATCGCCATGTGCCGGGCCATCTCCGAGCACGGCCTGGGCCTCATCAAGGATGGCGACGGCATCCTCACCCACTGCAACGCCGGTCCCCTGGCCACCTCCCGGTACGGCACCGCCCTGGGCCCCCTGTTTCTGGGCCGGGAGCGGGGCATGAACTTCCGCGTCTTCTCCGATGAGACCCGCCCCCTGCTTCAGGGAGCCCGCCTCACCTCCTACGAGCTCCAGCGGGCTGGGATCGACGTGACGCTCATCTGCGACAACATGGCCTCCATCGTCATGAAAAACGGCTGGGTCCAGGCCTGCTTTGTGGGCTGTGACCGGGTGGCCGCCAACGGCGACACCGCCAACAAGATCGGCACCAGCGGCGTGGCCATCCTGGCAAAGCACTACGGCATTCCCTTCTACGTCCTGGGCCCCACCTCCACTGTCGACCTCGGCTGCCCCGACGGGGACCACATCCCCATCGAGCTCCGCCACCCCGGCGAGATCCGGGAGATGTGGTATGCGGAGCCCATGGCCCCGCCGTCAGTCCAGTGCTACAACCCCGCCTTTGACGTCACGGACCACACGCTGATCTCCGGCATCGTCACGGAGCGGGGCATCTGCCGCCCGCCGTATACGAAGAGTTTGGCCGCCCTCTTCCAGGGCCGTGAATAGGCGCGTATTCTATCTATTACATTTTGTATAATACCGCCACTGAATTACCATCCGGCATCGCCGTTGGTCTTCGGACCAGCTTGAAAGGAACCCAACTTTTTTTGAGAAAGGACAGACTGTTATGACAAAAAGCTCTATCTCCGCCAGCATCAGCGTCACCGGCGCCGAGATCGCCAAGATCGTCCTCATGCCCGGCGACCCCCTGCGGGCCAAGCATGTGGCGGAGCGGTATCTGGAAAATCCCGTCTGCTTCAACACCGTCCGCAATATGCTGGGCTACACCGGCATCTACAAGGGGCGGCAGGTCTCCGTCATGGGCCACGGCATGGGGGTGCCCTCCATGGGCATCTACGCCACAGAGCTCTATACCCAGTTCGGCGTGGAATCCATCATCCGCATCGGCTCCGCCGGGGGCCTAAGTGAGCAGGTGAAGCTCCGGGATGTGATCATCGCCATGGCCGCCTCCACCAACTCCAACTACGGCGCCGCCTTCGCCTTCCCGGGGATCTTCACCCCCGTGGCCAGCTACGAGATGCTGGCGGACGCCGTGGAGGCCGCCAAGACCCTGGGCGTTCACACCCAGGTGGGCAGCGTCTTCACCAGCGACCACTTCTACCACCCCTCCCCGGACGTCAACCAGCAGGCCCGGGACCTGGGGCTGCTGGCGGTGGAAATGGAGACCGCCGGCCTCTACTGGATCGCCTCCGCCTTCCACAAGCGGGCGCTGAGCCTCCTCACCATCTCCGACCATCTCTTTACCGGCGAGGCCCTCTCCGCCGAGGACCGGCAGGAGTCCTTCCATGAGATGATGGAGGTGGCTCTGGAGACCGCCTGGAAATGGGCTGAATAAAAACAATCCCCTGGAGGAGCCATGTCCTCCAGGGGATTTTGACTGTCTGCTATACTGTATAGGGCTCGGACACATCCGCGCTCCCATAGCGCTCCTCAAACTCCCCATCCACCAGGAAGCGCACCTCGCTCACCGCGTCCAGAGAGCAGAGGGACTGGCTCAGAGACCGGAGGGCTGTGCCCAGGGGCAGGTCCTCCGCCAGCCCCCCCAGCAGCGCCGAGGAGAGGTTTACATAGCAGGTATCCTCCTCCTGCCAGACGCTCCGCACCCGAAAGCCCTCCGGCAGGGCGGTGATCAGGCCCTTGGTCTCCGGCGCGCCCTCCAGGGCCCGGATGACTGCGGCTGCCTGGGTGTCTCCCTCGTAGAGATCCAGCGTCCGCCGCTCCTCCGTCAGCCCGCCCTCCTCGTTCAGGAAGTACAGCACCGCCTCCACGGTGCCCACCACGTCCTCCTCGGAGGACAGCAGCACATCCCGGGCGGTGAAGACCTGCTTGTCCCGGTAGGCCAGCTCCTGGCCCTGGACGGTGATCTTCACGGAGGTGATCTCCGGCAGCTGGGTCAGCGTCAGCGTCACGGCATAGTCCGCCATGGTCAGGCGCACGCCGGAGAGGGTGCTGTACGCCGCGGAAAAGTCCACCAGCGCCCGGCTGCCCTCCACTTTGGCCGACAGCAGCGTGGTGCTGGCGGGCAGCGTCCCCCGCAGAAGCTCATTTTGGGGACCTTCCAGCAGTCCCTCCAGCAGGACCTCCACCGCCTCCTGGGTGTCCAGCCCCTCCTCCAGCTCCACCGTCTCCGTTCGGAACACATCGCCGCCGGAGGAGGCCGCCAGATCCTCCTCCCGGAAATAGAGCCGGTAGCGGTTCTCCGCCGTCTCGCGGTCCGCCGGAGCGCAGGCGGCGCAGAGTACCGCCAGCAGTACGCCGCCCCAAAACAGCAAAGCCTTCCCCTTCACGGCTGCTCACCTTCTTTCGCATAGGGCCAGCGGACAGTAAACACCGCGCCGCCGCCGGGCCGGTTGGCGGCCTCCACGGTGCCGCCCCGCTTCTCCATGGTGTCCTGGACGATGGAAAGCCCCAGTCCCGTTCCGCCGGCGGCCCGGGAGCGGGCCCTGTCCACCCGGTAAAACCGCTGGAAGATCCGGGGCAGGTCCTCCTCCGGAATGCCCGCGCCGTTGTCCGCCACCTCCAACACCACCTGTTCGCCGCGCCACCGCAGGGACACCTGCACGGCCCCGCCGGCGGCGGAGTATTTCACCGCGTTGTCCACCAAGTTGTAGATCACCTGGTGGATCTCGTCCTTGGCGGCCAGCACCGTGCAGCCCTCCGCCGCATCGTAGGTCAGCTCCACGCTCTTCTCCTGGGCCACCAGGTTCATCATCCGCATCACCTGCTCCAAAACCGGCAGCACATCCACCACCTCCGGCCTGCCCATGGCGCCGCTGTCCAGCCGGGTCAGGCGCAGGAGATCCTCCGTAATCCGGGCCAGCCTCTCCGCCTCCTGTCCAATATCGGAGACAAACTCCCGGGTGATGGCCGGGTCGATATCCTCCGTCTGCAAGATGGAGTCCGTTAAAAGCCGGATGGCCGCCAGAGGCGTTTTGAGCTCGTGGGAGGCATCGGAGACAAAGCGCCGCCGGGCGCTCTCCGTGGTCTGGAGGCGGTCCGTCAGGCTGTTGAACTCCTGGGCGATCTGGGCGATCTCGTCCGTGCCCCGGATGTCCGCCCGGTGGCTGTAAGCTCCCGCCCGCACCTGGCGGATGGCTGTGAGCAAAAGCCCAATCTTTCTTGTCAGCGCCTTGGAGAGCACCAGGCTCAGCGCCGCCACCACCAGGGCAATGACGGCGGAGAGGCGCAGGAGATTCCCCTGGAGCCCCGCCAGCAGGGCGGCCTGCTCCGTGTCGTATTCATAGGCGTACACCGCGCCGATGATCTGGTTGCGGTACAGCACCGGCGACGAGGCCCGGCTGCGGAAGGCTCCCCGGCCGTAGGTACAGGTAAAGGCGTCGTTTCCCAGCAGAGCCTGGACAATCTCCGTGTACAGCCCATACTCCCCGATGGCGCCGCCGGTCTCCCGGGTGTCGTAGAGAATCCGGCCCATGCTGTTGGTCACCAGCACCCGGGACAAACTGGACTCCTCCACCACCGCCATGGCCGCCGCCACATTCTCCTCCGTCAGCTGGTCCAGGCCGGAGAGGGAGTACACAATGACAGATACGCTGCTCTGCATCGTGGTCTCCTTGGAGCGAAACACCAGATCCTCCGACACCATCAGGGGATAGGTGTTCAGCAGCAGCAGCACCCCGGCGATGACCGCAATGTAGCTCAGACCAAACCGGAACTGGATGCTGCTCCAGATTGAAGGCTTATTCCTTGAAATAGTACCCCACTCCCCACTTGGTGCAGATGTGCTCCGGCTCCGCCGGGTTCTTCTCCAGCTTCTCCCGCAGGCGGCGGATATGGACGTCCACCGTGCGGTAGTCCCCGGCGTAGGAGTACCCCCACACCACATTCATCAGATTCTCCCGGCTGTACACCCGCCGGGGATTGCGCATCAAAAGTGTAATGAGGTCGTACTCCTTGGCGGTGAGCTCCACGCTCTCCCCTGCCCGCATGGCCGTCCGCTCCTCGGTGTTCAGCACCAGGTCCCCTGCCGTCAGCAATGACCCCCGGCTGCGCTGAACCCCGGCGGCCCGCCGCAGAAGGGCCCGCACCCGAGCCTTCAGCTCCAGCACATTGAAGGGCTTGGTCAGATAGTCGTCCGCCCCACACTCAAAGCCCATCAGCTTGTCAGCGTCCTCGCTCTTGGCGGTGAGCATGATGACGGGAACATTAGAAAACTCCCGAATCCGCATACACGCCTCCAGTCCGTCCACCTCCGGCATCATCACGTCCAGCACAATCAGGTCAAACTTCCCCTCCCGGGCCAGCTCAACGGCGGCGGCCCCGTCATAGGCGCACTCCACCTCATACCCTTCGTTCTCCAGATTGAATTTCATGCCCTTGACCAGCAGCTTCTCGTCATCCACAACCAAAATCTTCATAAAAGCTCCTATACAAACAGTAATACGGCTTGATTTATTCACCCACTGTAATGCGTCCTTCCAGCTCCGCCAGCTTTTTCTCCCCGATGCCGGAGACCTCTGTCAGGTCCTCCACCGCCGCAAATGGACCGTGTTCCTCCCGGTACGCCACAATCCGTCCCGCCAGCACCTCACCGATGCCCGGCAGGGCCGCCAGCTCCTCTGCCGCAGCGGCGTTGATATCCAGAGGCGACACGTCCGGCATAAAGGCCCCCTGGGACACGGCGCTCTCCGTCTCCACGGCGGCCGGGGCCGCCTCCATAGCCGCCCGGTCCCGAAAAAACAGCACCAGAAGAAACGCCAGAAACAGCGCCGTGAACCCCAGCAAAATTTTTTCGCATTTTACTGTATTTCCTCTTTCGTCCACTGTTGAACTCCCGCGTTTTTTTTGATATACTAGGTTCGTCGAATTCTGCCGGCCGCCGCCGGTTCTCAATACCTATCAAAATTATATCACAGATTCCGGGAGAATGATATGAAAATCCGTCGCTTTTTATCGGTTTTTTTGCTGGCCGTCCTGACTGTAGCCCTATGGGCCTCCCCCCGGGCCGCCGCCCTGGAGGAGCCGGACATCCAATGCAAGGCTGCGCTGCTGGTGGACGCCCACACCGGCGCCGTCGTCTACGCCAAAAACGAGCATCAGGAGCTCTACCCCGCCAGCCTGACCAAGATCATGACCTGCCTTTTGACCCTGGAGGCCATTGACAAGGGAAAGCTGGACATGAACCAGGCCGTCACCGCCACCGCCTCCGCCCTGGAGGGACTGCCCAGTGACGGCAGCACCGCGGGCATCCAGGCCGGCGAGATTATGACGGTGGAGCACCTGCTGTATTGCATGATGGTGGTCTCCGCCAACGAGGCCAGCCAGATCCTGGCCGAGACCATCTCCGGCTCCGTGGCCGCCTTTGTGGGAGAGATGAACGCCAGGGCCCAGGCCCTGGGCTGCAAAAACACCCACTTCGTCAATCCCCACGGCATTCACGACTCCCAGCACTACACCTCCGCCTGGGATATGTACCTCATTGCCAAAGAGGCCATGAAGCACGAGCAGCTGATGTCCATCTGCGACACACCCACCATCGTCATCCCAGCCACCAATATCAGCGCCGCCCGCACCCTGCGCACCACCAATTACCTGATTGGCAGCTGGTACACCCGGGGCTACCTCAACGGGGATGCCCACGGCATCAAAACCGGTTCCACCTCCCAGGCGGGGCACTGTCTGGTGTCCACCGCCACCAGGGGCACCCGGAGCTTTGTCAGCGTGGTGATGGGGGGCGACCGGGCGGAGCTGGAGAACAACGAGATCCGGACATACAGCTTTTACGACACCAACCAGCTCTTCAACTGGGCCTTTGACAACTTCACCTACCAGACCCTTCTGCGGGAGGACGACATGGTGCTGGATGTGGCGGTGTCCCTGTCCGAGGCCGACCATGTGGTTGTCCACCCCCGGAGCGATGTGGAGGTGCTCCTGCCAAGCGATGTGGTCCCAGAGAGCATGGAGCGCAGCGTCACCCTGAAATCCGATCCGGCGGAGGCCCCTATTGCCGCCGGGGACGTGCTGGGGACCATAACCCTGAGCCTGGACGACGTGGAGTACGCCTCCGTGGACCTTCTGGCACTGAACGACGTGGAGGCGTCCCGCTCTCAGATCTTCCTGCGGGATCTGAAGCTCTTTTTCGGAAAGACCGCGGTAAAGGCGGTCATCGCCGTTCTGGCGGCGCTGGCAATCCTGCTGGCGGCCTGGAAGCTGATTTTCAGCCGCCGCCGCTACCGCTACGGACGCAGCGTGGGCCGGAGCCGCCGGAACGGATACCGGGGCCGCAGGCGCTGAGAGGCGCCAAACCTCCCGGGAGATCCGATCTCCCGGGAGGTTTGACCCCTCAGCCGTTGGGCTGCCAGCCCTGCTGCCGCAGCAGCTCATCGCACATCTGCCGCCGACTGGTATCGTAAAACTCGATGTATTTCAGAGAATAGATGTCACAGACAATGTACCGGTCCCGGCCCGCCTGATAGATCGTCAGGTAGTTGTTGCCCACATCGTACAGCACGCCCTCCCAGGCCACTGTGCCCTGGGTGCCGATCAGAAAGGTCGCCACCACAAAATTCCCGAGGTTCCGGCTCAGCATGGCCTTCCAGGAACCCGCCTCGGCCTCTCCCACCGTAGTGGGGGCGTCGATGACCTCCGTGGGAAGGTCGTTCTTCATATCCAGCTGCGGATTGGAAACCGAGGAAACCGCTCCCCCCGCGGGCCGCTGGGCCGGGGCCGCTGCGGGAACTGCCGACGGGGCCGGGCTGATCTCCTGGGACCAGTCCACACTGTCCGCCCTCCGGACCCCCATCCCGGGGGCAGCGGACATCGGGGAATATTGATTCTGCATCGTTGCCATAATAAACCTCCATGCGCCCTCCGGCGCCGAAATTACCGGAAGGGTCTCCGGCCCTCCCTGCCGCCCGGGGCGGCGTCAAGTCTGGTAGTAGGCGTTTGTGGGATTGTAAAAGCAGTGGTCGCCGATTCTGGTCTGCCAGTATCCCACGTCCGACGGGAAGCGGGAGCGGCATTTGGGCCCGAAGGGATTGTAAAACCACAGGGATTCCGCCACCTCCGGCACCCGGTTTCCCGCGATGGCCCAGTCGGCAATGTCGTAGTGGATCTGCTCGGGCCGCATATTGTAGATGTTCTGGGGATTGTAGGCGCCGCCCTCCGTCTCGCTGGCACAGACGAATTGGTAGGGCTGAAAGATGATCTTCCGGATACTGCCCTGCCCCACCCGGGCATACTCCCCGCCGACGGCGTGAACCCGGTTCATCACCACACCGGCCACCGCCTTCATGCCGATGTCCCCCTCTCCGCCCGCCTCGCACTGGATCAGGCGGGCCAGCAGCTCCCGGTCCGAATAAGCCATAAGTATCTCACCTCTGTCCGCCCCGCCCGGCGCGGCGGTCCCGCACGACCGGGCCGGGCCCTCATTTTTCCTCCCGGCTCATGACAGTATACGCAAAACCGGGGCCGCCTGTGATACAGGCGGCCCCGGTTTTGTGATGGACTTTTGGTGGTCAGTTGTTCTTCCCCTGCTCTTGGATGGCCTGGAGGAACATCTCCTCCGTCTGCTCGATGGACCGCTCCAGGGTGTACTGCTTGGCGTGCTCAGCGTAGCGGCGCTCCATCTCCCGCCGCTCCTCCGGGTGCTCAATCCACCAGTCAATGCGCTCTGCCAGAGTAGCGCTGTCCCCGGCGGGAAACAGGCTCCGCCCGTCCAGGGCGAACTGGGGCGTGGCGGAGCGGGGGGAGTCCGCGATGACGGGCACCAGCCCGCAGGCGAAGGCCTCCATGCAGCTCATAGCCTCGATCTCCGCATCGGAGGTGTGGACGTAGAGATCCGCCATATGGAGGAGCTCAATCAGCCGGGCGGGCTCATAAAAGCCCATGACAACAGGGTTGGGGAGCTTTTTCGCCAGATGACGGTATTTCTTCTCCAGGGGGCCCTTACCCGGCAGGATCACCTGGATCTCCGAAGCGTGGCGGCACCTGGCCGCGGCCTCGATCAGCACATCCTGCCGCTTCTCCCCGGCGTACCGGCCCACCATCAGGATGTTGAAGAAGCCCTCCATCCAGTCCTCCTTGGGCCGCTTTCCGTAGACATACTCCGAGCTGATGCCGTTGGAGATCACATGGAGCTGCGCGGTGTACCCGTGGTCCCGGAGCTGGTTTGCGATCATGCCGCTGGGACAGTGAATGTGGGTAAAACGGTTGAAAAACGTGTCCCGGAATTTGCCGTACACAAAGTCGTTCATCCGGCGGCTGTTGCCCATGTGGAGAGTGAAGGTGATATTCTCCGGCTGGCAGTGAAAGGCCGCCGTGTGGGGGATGCCGATCTTCTCCACGTGCCGCAGGCCCATGATAGCCAAGGGCGAGGGCATCATGAAGTGGACCACGTCCGCCCAGGCCGCCGCCTTCTCGAAGACGTGCCTGTTGGGGATGGCCAGACGCATCCCCTGGCTGGTCATGAGGTGCTCCACAATGGGGAAAAAGCGCATCTGGCGCACTGCGTACTTGTAATCCGCCGGTTTCCCGGTGGCGATGACCCGCACCTCGTTGCCGTGGGCCTTCAGCGCCATGGCAAAGCGGCGGGCACTGATGGTGGTGCCGTTATTGGCGTCGTCAAACTGGTCAATGACCAATACGATCTTCATGGCCGCCTCCCGCGCTCCCGGCTCTCAGTTTTGGGCCAGAATCTTCTCCAGACCCTGGGCCAGCTGGTCCGGGCAGGAGGTGGGGCGGGGCCCGCAGGAGATGCCCTTGAGCCGCTCCACGGCCTCTCGGGCCTTCATGCCCTTCACCAGGGCGGCCAGGCCCTTGTGGTTGCCGTCGCAGCCGCCCACAATCTGGAGATCCTGGATTACGCCCTGCTCGTCCACATCCACCATGATCTCCCGTGCGCAGATGCCCCGGGGAGTAAATGAATACGTCATGTCAAATCCCTCTTTTTCAAATATTATCTTAAGCAGTATACTACGATGTTTTCCAAAAGGCAAGAAAAAGCCCCGGACAAAAATTGATCCTTGACAATGTCGATATTCGATAATATACTAAGGGCAGGAAATAACGATATTCGATAATAGGAGGAGGAAGGATTGTGCCGCGGACAAAATTTCAGACCTTGACGGAACAGATGTTTTACATCCTGCTGTGCCTGCGGCGGGAGTGCTGCGGCGCGGACATCGCGGCCCAGGTGGCCTCGGTCACCGGCGGGCGGGTGGCCGTGGGACCGGGAACCCTTTACAACCTGCTGGAGAGCTTCTTCCAGGCCGGAATGATCCGGGAGACAAAAGTGGAGGGGCGAAAGCGCAGCTACATGATCACGGCGGAGGGCCGCAGGGCCCTGGAGGAGGAGTACCGCCGCCTCCAGATTCTGACGGCGGACTATGAGCGCTGTACCGGAGAGAGGGGTGTCTCAAAATGAAAAACACAAAGCGCCGCATGGAAAACCTGAACCTGTATGACTACCGGCACGTGGAGGATCACCTCTCCGCCATGGCCGCCAGGGGCTGGCGGCTGGAGAGCATCGGCGCCCGGCTGTGGAAGTACCGCCGGGCGGAGCCTGCGAAGGTCCGCTACGCCGTCACCTATATCCAGGACGCCTCCCAGTTCAACCCAGGCCCCACGGAGCGGCAGCAGACCCTGGAGGAGCTGTGCGCCGCCGCCGGGTGGGAGAAGGTGGCGGACTGGTTCCAGATGCAGATCTACTGCTCCGAGGCGGAGAACCCCATCCCCCTGGAGACAGAGGAGTCCGTCCGGCTGGAGGCCGTCCACCGGTCCATGAAGCGAAACTTCCTGCCGGCTAATATCATCTGTCTGCTGGTCTCCCTGGTTATGCTGGGGCGGTTTGTCCGCACGCTGATTACAGACCCCATCCATATTCTTGAGAGTGACGCCAGCCTGTTCACCGGCCCTTTGTTTCTGCTGCTGACAGCAATCCTTCTGATCAGTCTGCTCCACTACTGGCTCTGGTACTGCCGCTCCGCCAAGTCCGTGGCCCAGGGCGGTTCCTGCGCCGCCCCCGGGGACATCCGGTGGGTCAGCTGGGTAGGCTATGCCCTTCTGATCCCCTGGACGGCGCTGTATTGTCTGTCATGGCTGGCCCGGGGCCTGCCGGGTCCCGCCGTCTACTTCGCGCTTCACACGCTCATCATCTGTCTGATGATCCTCCTGCTGCGAAAGACCACCGCCCTGCTGCGGCGGATGAAGGCCTCTTTTCGACTGAATCTCTTCCTCACCCTGCTGGCGGATGTGGTGCTGGCCGCCGTGTTGGTAGGCGGACTGAATACCGCCGCCATCAAGGGCGGCTGGTTCAATGGGGCCAGGAGCGAGACCTACATTTATCAGGACCAGGAGTGGGACGTGTCCCCCATGGACCTGCCCCTCACGGTCTCCGACCTCACCGGGGAGACTTACAGCCACATCTCGCGGCAGGACACCTCCGCCGGCTCCGTCCTCCTGCCCCGGCGGGTCTGCCGTGAGCACGTCATGGAGGGAACCGCCCGGAAAGGCATCCACTATGAGATCACCAAGCCCCGCGGATGGCTGTATGACATGGCGGTGAAAAGCGCTGCGGCCTCCCGGGAGGAGACGTTCTCCTATCGGACTGCCCGCTTCTCCTGGCTCTATACCTGGGAGGAAATCCCCGCCGCTCCCTGGGGGGCGGAGAGGGCTTGCCGGGAGCTTTGTGACGGTGAGTTTACGGACACCGTGCTTCTGATCTTCCCCGACCGGCTGGTGGAATTTGAGTGTTCCCTGGACCTGACGCCGGAGCAGATGGCCCTGGTGGGGGAGGAGCTGAAAAACGCATAGGAAAACGCGGAGCGCAATGCGCTCCGCGTTTTTATACAAAGCCAGTGCTGGGCTCCGCCCAGACCCGCCAGGGCTTTGCCCTGGACCCACCGCCCTTTGAAAAGGGCGGCCCTAAACGCTATCGCTTTTCATTGGGGCTGCTCCGGCCTCTCAGGCCATGACCTCCACCTCTGCCAGAGTGGGCATGGCGGGAATGGCTCCGCTGCGGGAGCACGTGATGGCCGCCGCCCGGTTAGCAAAGGCAAGAATGTCCTCCAACTCCACCCGGGTCAGGTTCTCCAGGGGATTTTCCGCCTCCCGGCGGCACAGGCGGCTGAGAACAGCTCCAAGGAAGGTGTCCCCCGCCCCGTTGGTGTCCGCCACTTTGACGGAGACGCCGGGCTGATGCCATGTATGGCCCTGCCAGCGGCAGAACACGCCCTCGCCCCCCAGGGTCACCAGCACCAGCTTCACGCCCTGCTCCTCCAGCAGGGCGCTGCCCGCCTCCGGATCGGAGGCGCCGGTGAGAAGGGGCAGTTCCTCCTCCGCCAGCTTGATGATGTCCACCATGGGCAGAGGGATGCGCATCCACTCCACGGCGTCGGCCTCGCTGGCCCAGAGGGCGGGACGGTAGTTGGGGTCATAGCTCACCACCCGGCCGTTTTTATGGGCGGTTCTGGCGGCGAAAATGGTGGCGCTGCGGGCCAGACCCGGCGTGAGGCTCACAGAGCCGAAGTGGAGAATCTTGCTGCTTAGCACCGCGGCCTCGTCCACCTCCTGGGGCGTCAGCTCCTGGTCGGCGCCCCGGACAAAGCGGAAACTCCGCTCCCCCGTGCCGTCCACGGAGACGATGGCCATGGTGGTGGCCTGCCGGCCGGTGAGGAGGCCGGTGCAGTCCACGCCGCTGTCCTCCAGCACCCGGCGCAGATACACGCCGAAACCGTCCTCTCCCACCTTGCCGCAAAACGCAGCGCCGGCCCCCAGCCGGGAGGCAGCCACTGCCACATTGGCGGGTGCGCCGCCGGGGTTGGCGTCAAATTGGGGAACCCCCGCCCCGCTGACGCCGGTCTGGGTCAGGTCAATCAAAATTTCGCCGATGGTTGTAAGATCCTTCATAGCGGCCTCCTTAGAGATGTCATATCCAGATTCCAGGCCCGCAGCAGCCAAAACGCCGTGTCCGACCGCCGCGGGCACGCAAAACGCACACGCTTTTCTGGCAGTATAGCATAAGCTCCGCCCCGGCGCAAGAGCGGCTTCCGGCCCCCGGCGGATCATTTTTCCCGGCCTGCGGCGGGCAGGATCCGCCGGCGGGACCTGCCGGAGCCTACCGCCGTCTCCTGCCCAAATACCGGCAGACCCTCTTCCGGTATTCCGCGTACGCCTCGCCAAAGGCCTCCTCCAGAAAGGGCTCCTCCACATGGACAATCTGAAGGTGGAGCGTCACGGCGGCCAAGACGGACGCCGCAAACAGCACCCAGTTAAAAAACATCACACCAATTCCCAGGTACATAAGGTCAAATCCCAGAAAAGCCGGATTCCGGCTGATCTGGTAAACGCCCTCTGTCACGAGCGTTGTCTCCTCCGTCCTGGAGACCCCCGCTCTCCAGCTGTCTTTCATGGTCAGGACCGAGACGGCAAAC
>CAJTZI010000013.1:0-27134 GCA_910584075.1 uncultured Oscillibacter sp. | reverse complement strand
GCAAACACAGCGGCGCCGGCTCCGCCCGCAAGCGCTCCCGCAATCCGCACCGGCGGCGCGAAACAGCCACTACCCAGCACGACGCTGATGGCCTCCGCGAAAAAAGCCCCATAGGCGGCGGCCTTCACCGCCAGCTCTATGCGCTTCACGGAGCCGGACTTCCCCCTGCCCATCTGGTCGGTTCTGATGCCCTGTTTCCTCTGCGCCATCATCTTCGCCATATAGCAGCCGTAAAACAGCAGCAAAATTCCAATGCCCGCCATCTGAAATTCCATTGCACACTCCCCTCAGCGCGCCAGCTCCCCTGACAGCCGTTTCCCCGCCTTTCGCGCAGGTCTATTCGATAATACACCCGCCGTCCGGCGCTGTCAATAAACGGTTGATTTCCCACCACTTCAATCGTATAATAGGCCTATACGCACACGGAGGGAATCATATGCTGATCTCTACAAAAGGACGGTACGCGCTGCGGGTCATGACCGACCTGGCAGGGCAGATCCCCGGAGAATACATTCCGCTGAAGGAGATCGCCCAGCGGCAGGAGATCTCGGAGAAATACCTGGAGGCCATCATCAAGCTGCTGGTCAGGGGAGGCCTGGTCACGGGCCTTCGGGGCAAGGGCGGCGGATACAGGCTGACTAGGCCGCCGGAGGCGTATACGGCAGGGGAGGTTCTCCGGCTGACAGAGGGCTCCCTGGCCCCCGTGGCCTGCCTGGGATCGGACGCCGCTCCCTGCGCCAGGGCCGCCGCCTGCCTCACCCTGCCCGTGTGGCAGGGGCTGGACCGGGTGATCAAACAGTATCTGGACGGCGTCACCATCGCCGACTTGCTGCGGCAGGCCTCCGCCGGAAACGGCGGCGTGATCTGAGCGCCTTCTCTTATAAGCGGCGCAAAGCCCCGGCGGTTTCATTAGAAACCGCCGGGGCTCTTTTCGGCATCGCCGGTCACAGCCGCAGCTCTACATCCGGAATCTGAACCTCCGGCATCAGCTCCCGGCTGACCACATTCAGCATCTCCTCCAGCCGGGCGCACTCCTCGGCGGAAAACCGCCTCGTCACCCGGCTCATCACCTCCACCAGATAGCTGGTAGATATATTGTAGTAGTCAAAGTACTTGGGCGTGACCTCCAGGTGATACTCCCTGCGGTCCTCCGCGGACCGCACCTTGCGGATATAGCCCTTCTTCACCAGGCTGTTGACCTTGTAGGTGGCATTGGGCGGGGAGATGCGCATGAAGGTGGCAAACTCGTTCACCGTGGGACTGCCCAGGGCCTGGATGGTCTCCACGCAGAAGGTCTCCACCGTGGTCAGATTGGCCTCCCGGGTCTGGAAGCGCTGGAAGATCTCCTGGTAAAAGTGCACCTTGAATTTGGTGTAGACATTGAAAAACGCATGCTGAAGCATTGCCCTCGCCCGCTTTCCCGCAGATTCGCCGGTTTTTTTACAGTATAACAGACTCTCGGGAAAACGGCAAGGGTCATTCCCCGCCGATGGCAAAGGTCAGCTCCGCCGACGCGGCCTCCTGTCCGTTGACCATGGCCCGGCAGGTCCCAACGCCCACGGGGCCGCGGCGCTTTGTCAGCACGCACTCCATCTCCAGCACGTCCCCGGGAACCACCTGCCGCTTGAAGCGGGCATCCCTTACCCGGCCCAGAAAAGCCAGCTTCCCCTGATTCTCCGGCAGGGCCAGAATGGCCACGCCCCCCACCTGGGCCATGGCCTCGATGAGAAGGACGCCGGGCATCACGTGCTTTTGGGGAAAGTGGCCCTGGAAGAAGGGCTCGTTCACCGTGACGCACTTGATGCCCCTGGCCCACCGGCCCGGCTCCCCGTCCACGATGCGGTCTACCAGAGCGAAGGGGTAGCGGTGTGGCAGAATCCCGGCGATCTGATCGGAGTCATAGGTCATTCCCATCTCTCATGCCTCCCATCTTCTCAAAAGAATGCTGCCGTTGTGGCCGCCGAAGCCCAGGGAGTTGCTCATGGCGTACTCCACCGCCTCGGCGCGGCCCTCGTTGGGCACCACGTCCAGGTCGCACTCCCCGTCCGGCACCCGGTAGTTGATGGTGGCGGGGAGGAAGCCGTCCCGCAGGGCCAGGGCGGTGAACATGGCCTCCACGGCCCCCGCCGCCCCCAGCATATGCCCGGTCATGGACTTGGTAGAGCTGACGGCCAGTCTGCGGGCGTGATCCCCGAACACCGCCTTGACAGCGGCGGTCTCAATGGCGTCGTTCAAGTGGGTGGAGGTGCCGTGGGCGTTAATGTAACCCACCGCCTCCGCTGGGACCGCTCCGTCCGCCAGAGCCTGGGCCATGGCCTTTGCGCCGCCGCTGCCGTCGGGCCGGGGAGCTGTCATGTGATAGGCGTCGCAGGTGGCGCCGTAACCCGCTACCTCGGCGTAGATCTTCGCCCCCCGCCTCCGGGCGTGCTCCAGCTCCTCCAGGAGCAAAATGGCCGCGCCCTCGCCCAGGACAAAGCCGCTGCGCTCCCCGTCAAAGGGGATGGATGCCCGGGCGGGATCTTCCGCCTGGGTCAGGGCCCGCATGGAGGTAAAGCCCCCCACCGCCAGCGGCGTGACGGCGGACTCCGTGCCGCCGCAGAGGCAGACCTCGGCATAGCCGTCCCGGATGTAGTGGAAGGCGTCCCCCACGGCGTTGGTGCCGCCGGTACAGGCGGCCACGGGACATGCGCACATCCCCCGGAAGCCGGCGGCAATGGCCACCTGCCCCGCCGCCATGTTGCAGATGCCGGAGGGGATGAAGAAGGGGGACACCCGGTCCCATCCCCGGGCCAGACCCCGGTCGTGCTCCTCCTCGGTGATGCCCAACCCCCCGATGCCGCTGGAGACAATGACGCCGCAGCGGTCCGCCTCCGCCCCCTCCGGGGAAAACCCGGCATCCGCCAGGGCCTCCCTGGCGGATGCCACGGCGAACTGGGTGAAGCGGCCCATGCGCTTTGCCTCCGGCTTTGAAATCCAGGTCTCCGGATCAAAGCCCTTGACCTCCGCCGCCAGACAGACCTTCATACCGGCGGGATCGAACTGGCTGATGGGCCCAATGCCGCAAACGCCCGATCGCACCGCCTGCCAGCTCTCCGGCGCGGTGAGGCCCAGGGGCGTGACCGCGCCCAGGCCGGTGATAACGACTCTGCGTCGTTCCATACGAAAAACCCCCTGTTTTAATTCGAATCAGGCCTTGTTTGACCAATGGCGAAACGCACACCGGCGAGAGATTTTTTCGCTGATCAAGGCGAAAGTCCGCAGGAATACGCTACGTATTGCAAAAATTTTAACGCGGCACAGCGGAACAAGATCCGCCGATTGGGCGTTTTGACATTTTTCAAGCAAGGCCTGAGAGGCGGACCGGGAATGACAGCATCCCTCATGCTTCACATTGCCATTCCGCCGTCCACCGCCAGCACCTGGCCGGTGATATAGGCCGCATCATCGCCGGCCAGAAAGGCCACGGCCCTGGCCACCTCCTCCGCCTGACCCAGGCGGGCCATGGGGACGGAGGCCAGCACGGCGGCTCTGGCCGAGTCCTGCATGGCGGCGGTCATATCGGTGTCGATGAAGCCCGGGGCCACGGCGTTGACGGTGATTCCCCGGCCCGCCAGCTCTCTGGCCAGGGATTTGGTCATGCCAATGACGCCGGCCTTGCTGGCGGCATAGTTCGCCTGTCCGGCGTTGCCCCGCAGGCCCACCACGCTGCTGAGATTGACGATGCGGCCGTAACGCTGCTTCAGCATCAGGCGGCTGACGGCCTTCATGCACAAAAACGCCCCCTTCAAATTGGCGGCGATCACCGCGTCAAAGTCCTCCTCGCTCATCCGCATCAGCAGATTATCCCGCGTAATCCCGGCGTTGTTCACCAGGATGTCGATCCTCTGAAAGCCATGGACCACCGCGTCCATGAGGCCGCTGACCTGCCCCCCGTCGGACACGTCGCACCGGACGGCCAGCGCCTTGACCCCCAGCGCCTCCACAGCCCGGACCGTCTCCCGGGCGGCGGTCTCGTTTCCGGCGTAGCACAGCGCCACATTGGCCCCACCTCCTGCCAGCTCCAGGCACACGGCCCGTCCGATCCCCCGGCTGCCGCCGGTGACCAGTGCTGTCTTTCCCGTAAAGTTCATGATGCTCTTTCCTCCGTCAGCTGTTTCAGGGTGTCCGCCAGGTTCTCCACATCCGCCGCGGTCTCCACCGGGCAGACAGGGAAGCCCGGCACGGTCTTTTTTACAAAGCCGGTCAGGGCCTTCCCCGGGCCGATCTCCACCAGGGCGTCCAGGCCCATGGCGGCCATCTTCCGAATGGAGTCCTCCATATAGACGCTGCTCTGGACCTGCCGGACCAGCAGCGACCGGATGGACACCCCCTCCTCCCGCACATCTCCCAGGCAGTTGAAGACCACCGGGATCCGGGGCTCTTCAAAGGGGACGGTCCGGAGGTATGAATTCAGCGCCGCCCCGGCGGGCGCCATCAGCGGCGTGTGGAAGGGCCCGCTGACCCGCAGAGGAAGACACCGCTTCACACCCCGCTCCTTTGCCAGGGCCGCGGCCCTCTCCACCGCCGCCCGGTCTCCGCCGATCACCAGCTGGCCGGGGCAGTTGTAGTTGGCGATGACCACAGTGCCAAGGGCGGACGCCTCCTGGCAGGCGGCCTGGAGGGACTCCCGGTCCAGGTTCAAAACCGCCGTCATGGCGCTGTCATGACCGGCGGCGGCCTCCTCCATGGCCTTTCCCCGGAAGGCCACCAGCTGTACGGCGGTCTTCGCGGCGAAAACTCCGGCGGCGTGGAGGGCGGCGTACTCTCCCAGGCTGAGGCCCGCCGCCACGGAGGGGACAAACCCCTTTTCCGCCAGAACCGCCGTGAGACCGGCGGCAAAGGCCGCCATGCAGGGCTGGGTGTACCGGGTCTGATCCAATACCCCGTCCGGGTCCTTGAAGCAGGTCTCCCGCAGGTCGAAATCCACCTCGCCCGTCGCCTCGTCCAACACCGAACGGAAGACGGGGTACGCCTCGTACAGGTCCGCCCCCATGCCGGGGTGCTGGCTGCCCTGGCCGGCGTATAAAAAGCCCAGCTTCACGCTTCCGCCCCCCATTCCCGGCCTGTCTCCGCCAGTACGGCGCGGCCCTGGCCGCACAGCTCCTCAAAGATCTGCCGCAGGGGCCGGATCTCATGGAGCATCCCCGCCACCTGGCCCGCCATGACGCTGCCGGTGTCCATGTCCCCATCGAACACCGCCCGGCGCAGGCCGCCCAGGGTGACGGTCTCCAGCTCCTCCAGCGTGGAGCCCCGCTTCTCCAGGGTCAAATACTCCCGGGTCATTCTGTTTTTCAGGCACCGCACCGGGCCGCCCACGGACCGGCCTGTCACCACAGTGTCGCTGTCCTTGGCCTTCAGCACGGCCTGCTTGTAGTTTTCATGGATGGGGCACTCCCGGCTTGCCAGCAGACAGGTGCCCACCTGGACGCCGCAGGCCCCCAAGGCCAGGGCCGCCGCCATCTGCCGCCCGGAGGCAATGCCGCCGGCGGCCACCACGGGCACATCCACCGCGTCAATCACCTGGGGCACCAGGGCCATGGTGGTCATCTCCCCCACATGGCCTCCGGACTCCGTGCCCTCGGCAATGACGGCGTCAATCCCATACCGCTCCAGCCGTTTGGCCAGCACCGCCGCCGCCACCACGGGCAGGACCTTGATCCCCGCCTCCTTCCAGGCGGGGATGTACTTTCCGGGGTTGCCCGCGCCGGTGGTAACCACCCGAACCCCCTCCTCCACGATGACCCTAGCCATCTCGTCGGCACAGGGATTCATCAGCATCAGGTTCACTCCGAAGGGTCTGCCGGTCAGCTCTCTGGCTCGGCGGATCTCCCTGCGGAGCCGGTCCGCGTCCCAGCCGCCGGTGGCGATCATACCCAGCGCCCCCGCGTTGGAGCAGGCGGCGGCAAACTCACCGGTGGCAATATTGGCCATACCGCCCTGGATGATGGGAAACTCGGTCCCCAGAATCTCATTCAGCTTCATCAAAATTACATTCCTCTCTATACGCTCAGGAATCAAATCCGAAATTTCCGATTCACGCTTTGGCATCCGCGAATTCGATCACACAGCCGCCCCAGGTGAGGCCGCCGCCAAAGCCCACGATCAGCGTCCGAGAACCGGGGCCCACCCGGCCCATGTCCTCCAGCTCACTGAGGACCAGCGGGATGCTGGCGGCGGAGGTATTGCCGTACTCGGCAATGTTCTTGTAATACTTCTCAGGCGGGATGCGGTACTTCCGGGCCGCCAGGTCGATAATCCGGGCGTTGGCCTGATGGAAAACAAAAAAATCAATGTCCTCCAGGGCATATCCGGTCCGCTCCAGCACCCGGTCCATACACCATGGCACCGCCTCCACGGCGAATTTGAAAACCCGGGTTCCCTCCATGGAGATCAGGCTCCGCCCTCCGCTCTCCACACCGGGCAGGCGCAGCAATTGATCGTCCCCGTGACAGCCCAGCTCCGCACTGATGGAGGGCCAGCTCTCCCGGCACTCCACCACCGCCGCCCCGGCGCCGTCACCGAAGAGGATGCAGGTACCCCGGTCGTCCCAGTTGGTCACACGGCTGAGGGTCTCCGCCCCCACCACGAGAGCAAATTTCCGGGGCGAGGCGTTCAGCAGGCACTCCACGGTGTGGAGCGCGAAGAGAAAGCCGGTGCAGGCGGCGCTGAGGTCAAAGCAGGGGATGTCCCCGGGCAGGCCCAGCTCCCGCTGAAGGGTGCAGGCGGCGGAGGGCACCAGATTGTCCGCCGTCACCGTGGCCACGACGCAGGCTCCGATCTCCTCCGGCAGGACGCCGGCCCGCTCCAGCGCCGCCCGGGCCGCCCCGGCACACAGGGAGCTGTGGGTCTCCGCGGCGCAGTGACGGCGGCGGCGGATCCCCGTGCGGCTGGTGATCCACTCGTCGCTGGTGTCCACCCGCTCCGCCAGATCGGCGTTGGTGACCACCCGCTCCGGCACACAGCGCCCCATGCCTCTGATCTTGATTCCCTTCATGGGTCCTCCTTTTGGATGTTCCCGCCCATCCGTCTGAATTTCTGGTACCGCCCCTCCGCCAGGACCGCCCCGCTCTGGCGAAGCAGTTCCGCCAGATGACGGCTGAGACAGCGGTCCGCCTCGCCCAGGACGGCCCTAGGGGACAGGTGGGCGCCGCCCTCCGGCTCCGGGATGATCTCGTCGATGATCCCCAGACCCAGGAGGTCCGGAGCCGTCAGCTTCATGACGCCGCAGGCCTCTCGGTGCCGCTGGGCGTCCTTCCACAGGATGGAGGCGAAGCCCTCCGGGGAGAGGATGGCGTACACGGCGTTCTCCAGCATCAGCACCCGGTTGGCAACGCCCAGGGCCAGCGCTCCGCCGCTGTTGCCCTCGCCGGTGACGACGGCGATCACGGGCACCGTCAGGCGGCTCATCTCAAAGAGATTCCGGGCGATGGCCTCCCCCTGGCCCTGGGCCTCGGCCTCCAGGCCGGGATAGGCCCCGGCGGTATCGATGAATGTAATGACCGGACGGCGGAACTTCTCCGCCTGCCGCATCAGCCGCAGGGCCTTACGGTATCCGGCGGGGCTTGGCATCCCGAAATTGCACCGGATGTTCTCCTCCGCCGTCCGGCCCTTGCGGGTGCCGATGACGGTGACGGGCCGCCCGTGGTACAGCGCGATCCCGCCCAGAACGGCCCCGTCCTCCCCGCTGAGGCGGTCGCCGTGCTGTTCAAAAAAGTCGGTGAACAGCGTGCCGATATAGTCGGTGATATTGGGCCGCTGGAGGTGACGGGCCACCGCCACCCGCTGGGCCGGCGTCAGGTCGCTCATGTCCGTCCCCCCTTCTCATGGAGACGCAGCAGCCGGGACAGCGTCTCCCGCAGCCGGCTCCGGGGCACCACCGCGTCCACAAAGCCGTGCCCGTCCTGGTACTCCGCGCGCTGAAAGCCCTCCGGCAGTGTCTCGCCGATGGTCTGCTGGATCACCCTGGGTCCGGCAAAACCAATCAGGGCTCCCGGCTCCGCCAGAATCACGTCCCCCAGGGAGGCGAAACTGGCGGTGACGCCGCCGGTGGTGGGGTCTGTCAGCACAGAGATGAACAGCAGCCCCTTTTGGGAGAACTGGGCCAGGGCGGCGCTGGTCTTGGCCATCTGCATCAATGACAAAATTCCCTCCTGCATCCGGGCCCCGCCGCTGGCGCAAAAAAGAACCAGCGGCAGCTTGTTTTTTGCGGCGTACTCAATGGCCAGGGTGACCTTCTCCCCCACGGCGGCACTCATGCTGCCCATGAGGAAACGGCTGTCCATGACACCCACAACGCACCTGCGCCCATCGATGGTCCCCGCGGCGGTGACCACGGCCTCCTGGAGGCCCGTCTTCCTCCGGGCGGCGTCCAGCTTTTCCCGGTAGCCCGGGAATTTCAGCGGGTCCGCGGCGGAGAGCTTTCCGTTCAGCTCCCGAAAGGAGCCAGGGTCCAGGATGGTGCTCAGACGGTAATAGGCCCCCAGGGGGAGGTGGTGCCCGCATTTCGGGCAGACGTACAGGGCCTGGGCCACCAGCTTCCGCTCACTGTCCTGCCCGCACCGGGGACAGGTGAAGGTCTTCTCTCCGGAGGCGTAGCTGTCCCGCAGGGCCTTCATGGCCAGAAGACGGGAGCGCCGTCTGGCAAAGACGCTGTTCATGCCTCTCCCTCCTTCTCCGCCAGCCGCCGGTTAAACTCCAGCAGCTCTTTCAGGTGTTCGTCCAGAAAGGCGGTGGTACAGCCGCCCCGGAGAAACACGGGGTGATACAAAATCTCGTAGGAGAGCTCCGCATTGGTTGGAAAGCCCTCCAGAGTGAACTCCTCCAGACAGCGGCGCATCCGGCGGACGGCCTCCAGCCGGGTGGGGGCGTGGACCAGCAGCTTCGCCGCCAGGGAGTCATAGTAAGGCGGCAGGGCGCAGCCGCTGTACAGGCAGGAGTCCACCCGCACCCCCGGCCCGCCGGGAAAGTGCAGAAACTCCACCCTGCCGGGGCAGGGCCGGAAATTTTGTGCCGGGTCCTCGGCGTTGACACGGCACTCCATGGCGTGGCCCTCCAGCCTCACATCCTTCTGGGCAATGCCCAGGGAGAGGCCGGAGGCGATCCGCAGCTGCTGGCGCACCAGATCCACGCCGGTGATCAGCTCCGTGACGCCGTGCTCCACCTGGATGCGGGTGTTCATCTCCATGAAATAGAAATGCTCCCCGTCACTGTCCAGCAGAAATTCCACCGTGCCGGCGCCCTCATACCCCACGGCCCGGGCCGCCCGGACAGCGGCCCCGCCCATCGCCCGGCGCAGCTCCGGCGTCAGGCACCGGGCGGGCGCCTCCTCGATGAGCTTCTGGTTGCGGCGTTGGATGGAGCAGTCCCGCTCCCCCAAGTGGATCACATTTCCCTGGCGGTCCGCCAGGATCTGGAACTCGATGTGCCGGGGATTCAGCACCAGCTTCTCCAGATACATCTCGCCGCTGTCAAAGCAGGCCCTGGCCTCCGCCTGGGCCTCCGCGAAAGCAGAGGGCAGGGCCTCCGGGCCGTCACAGCGGCGGATTCCCCGGCCGCCGCCTCCGGCGCTGGCCTTCAGCAGCACGGGCCAGCCCACCCGCTCCGCGGCAAGCAGGGCCTCCTCTGCGGAGCGGACCGCCCCGTCGGACCCCGGCGTCACCGGCACGCCCGCAGCGCGCATGATCTCCCGGGCGGCGGACTTGCTCCCCGCCTTCCGGATGGTCTCCCCGGAGGGGCCGATGAAGATCAGGCCGGCGGCGGCGCAGGCATCGGAAAAGTCCGCGTTCTCGGACAAAAAGCCGTATCCGGGGTGGACGGCGTCACAGCCCGCGGCCTTTGCCACAGTGAGCAGCGCCTCCTGGTTGAGATAGCTGTCCGCCGCCCGGGCGGGCCCCACGCACACCGCCTGGGTGGCCAGCTGAACATGGAGCGCCTCACTGTCCGCCTCGGAATAGGCCGCCACGGTCTCGATTCCCAGCTCCCGGCAGCTCCGCAGAACCCGCAGGGCGATCTCGCCCCGGTTGGCGATCAATACCCGCTTCAGCATGGCCGATAGCGGAACAGGGGCTCGCCGAAGGCCGCCAGCTCGCCGTTGGCCTTCACCACCTCTTCGATGACGCAGTCGCAGGGGGCGGAGACCTCGCTCATCATCTTCATGGCCTCAATGAGGCACACGGTCTGTCCCTTTTTCACCCGGTCGCCCACCGCCGCGAAGGGCGGACTGTCCGGCGAGGAGGCCGCGTAAAAGGTCCCCACCAGCGGGGCGTTGATGGTCTCTCCGGCTCCGGGCGCGGAGGCCAGAACGGCCTCCGCCCCTCCGGCGGCGGACGCGGCAGGCACGGCGGGTGCCTGGGCTCCGCCCCGGGTCAGCTCTATGGCAAAATCCTGCATGGACAGCCGCATCGTCTGAGCGGTGCTGCGGTCAAAGCAGGCAATCAAATCGTAAATCTCCTGGTTGGTCATGACAGTTCCTCTCCATTCAGGTTGGTCCGGCAGAGGGAGGTCCTCCTCCCTCTGCCGGCGGGGCTCATTGATGGGACTTCAGATAGCTGAGAATGTCCCCCACGGTCTTGAGATTGGCGGCGTCGGCGTCGTCGATGGAGATGCCCGTGGACTCCTCCAGGGCCATGATCAGCTCCACGGCGGCCAGGGAGTCCGCCCCCAGCTCCTCCAGGGTGGCCTGCTCGGTCACCTGTCCGGCCTCACAGCCCAGCGTCTCCACGATCACGTCGCGCACTTTCTCGAATTCCATATGTCCGCTCCTCGTCTGTCGAAAATTTTATTATTTTAATTAAATTATTTTAACTAAAATAATTGAAGCTATTTTATCCGCGGGAAATCCGTTTGTCAAGAGAAATTTTTCCTCCGGAGCTGGGCGGAGCCGGAATCTTTACAGAAACGGAACTTTCCACTATAATATTTCAAAAACTGTAACCGGGCCGCCGCAAATGGCGCTTAGTTCAGCAAAGAGATCTATACCGGAGAGGGGGGCATGGCCTGTGGAGGACCGTCAGATTGTAGAATTATACCTGGCCCGGGATGCGTCCGCCCTGGCCCGCACCGCCGAAAAGTACGGTCCCGCCCTGCGGGCCCTGGCGGAAAACCTGCTGGAGGACCCCCAGACCGCCGAGGAGTGCGAAAACGACGTGTATCTGGCCGCCTGGAACGCCATCCCGCCCCATGAGCCCCGGGAGTACCTGTACCCTTTTCTGGCCCGGATTGCCCGCCATACCGCCCTGGACCGCTGCCGGGAGCGGAGCCGCCAGAAACGCAGCGCCCCTCTGCTCCAGCTCACACGGGAGCTGGAGCAATGCCTCCCCGCCCCGGACAACGCCGCAGAACGACTGGACGAGCTGGCCCTGGCGGAGGCCATCAACCGTTTTCTGGGATCCCTCAGCGAGGAAAACCGGAACATCTTTCTTCGGCGGTACTGGTACATGGACCCCGTGGCCGCCATCGCGGAGCGGTACGCCCTGACCCGGAGCAAGGTGAAAGTCTCGCTCTGCCGGAGCCGGAACCGCCTCCGGGAATATCTGAAAAAGGAGGGCCATGACCTATGACAGGCGAGAAGCTGCTGGAAAAACTGGAGCTGGCGGACCCGGCCTACGTGCAGGCAGCCTCAGAGCCGCCCGCCGCGAAAAAGCGGCCTTGGACACGGTGGGCGGCGGGAGCCGCGGCGTGTGTGTGCCTTCTGGCCTCCGCGGCGGCAGTGGCCGCCGGGGGCTGCACCTGGCTGCTCGACACCTTCACCGCCCGGGGAGCGCCGGGTTCGGAGCTCACTCAGTCCGGCTACGACCTGGCGGCAGACGTGGAGAAATTCCCCGTATCCGCCCTGACGGGGGAGATTCAGGAGGCGGGGGAGGAGATCGCCCGGCAATTCGAAAACTATGACCTCTTCAGCAGCTGGTATCCCGGCACCCTGCGGCGGACACGCTTCCCCTCCGCCGCCGAGGCCCGGGAGTATATCGGCCTGGAGGCTCTGCGGGGGCTGGACTGGGAGCTGGAGGAGACCCGGACAAACCTGGACGTCACCGGCGATCCCCAGGGGCGGCTGCTGCGCATCCAGCTGGAGACGGACTACGAGGTGGAGGGCGTCCGCCTCCAGGCCTTTGCCACCATCTTTACAGAGGACAGCGAGGACACCGTCATCATCGGGGCCAGGACCACAGAGGATGTGGCGTTCCGTGAATCCCTCCGCACCACCGCCGGCGGGAGGCAGTACCAGGTCATCACCGATATGGGCCTTGCCAGCGGCTATTTCGGCATGGACGGCTATCTGGTGGAGGACGGGGTGCTGTACAATCTGCACCTGGCCTATTTGAGGGAGGACGAGGCTCTGGCGGAGTCCCTGCTGTGCCAGTGGGCAGAGCTCTTTTAGCGCCGTTCATGACACAATCCCGCCATCTCACGACGGCGGGATTGCTCTTTTTTCGGATATTTTGCATCCATGGTGATGGTTTTGAGCCCTTGCGCGGTCTGCGGCCGAGAGCCGCGGATGCCGCCTCACCGCCCCTCCCGCAGCCCCTCCGAAGGAGCGGCACCCTCCCTTTCACGGGGAGCGTTTTTCCTCGGCGCAGGCCGGGAGCTTCCACCCGATCCTCCCGGATATTCAGCAGCGGAAATGGAGGGCATGGAGGCAGACCGGCGCCTGCGCCCGCGGCGGCGGAAGCGCCAGACGGCCAGGATGCCCGCCAGCAGAACCAGAACCGAGACAAGCAGCATGAGAAGCGTCAGCCCATCCGGGACAAATGCCTGCGGACTGCCGTTTTCATCCGGGACCGCCATCCCCGTGGGCCCCGGACGGCCGGAAGGGCTCTGCCGGCCCTCCGGCCCGTTTGTCATCTCCCGGCCAAAGGCCGCCCCGGCCTCATCACCCATTTGCATACCGCCGCTTTCCGGCCCGCCGCCGCGGCCCCCGGGACCGCTCATGTTCATGGTGCCCAGATCAGCGAGGGTCAGACCCGAGGTCTCCACCAGAGAATTGCCGGCGGAGGACTGGCCGTCCCTCGTGGAGGGGATCTCCCCAGCCAGCTGTCTGGACACACTCCCGACCCGGAGGGTGCAGAATGCCTTGAGGACGTCCACGCCGGTTTCAAACTCCTCGTATGTACAGAACTTTGTGGGGTCCCGCTCCACATAGGGCGCAATCAGCCGGCAGGCCTCGCCGATGATGGCGGCGGGGTCCACCGTCTCCAGGAACTCCGCGAAATACTGGTGATACAGCTCCGTGCAGGCCGCGTCGCTGAAAATCCAGTCGATCATGGGCCGGTCCCCGTCCCCGGTGACGGAGAGGGGCGTGTCGATAGGGTCGTTGACAGCCTCTGAGGCGTCCCCGGCCTGGAAGGTGCCGAAGGCCAGATTGTAGTCCCAGGGAATCATGCTGAGCCGCCCGTCCGTCTCATAGAGGTAATAGTTGTGGACCATGGAGCCGGTATAACTGTCGCCGTTGACCGAGAAGTTGTGGACCACAAAGTACCGAAGGACCTGGTCCACATCCACGGCGCGCGCAATGTCCGTCCCCTCCCCCAGAATTTTCAGGGCCTGGATCAGCCGTTCCCGGTCCGCCTCCGTCACATCTGTCTTGGCGCTGGAGAAGATGCTGGCGTAGCTCTCCGGGTCGTCACCGCTGTATTTCAGCTTCACATCGTCGGAACCCATGCCGCCGAAGCCGCCGTAGAGCGGCGCCGCCTCTCCTCCGGGGAGGTCTCCTGGCATGGAGTCATTCTCCGGCAGCGCCTCCCGCTCCGCCGTCTCCGGGGGCGTCATGACCCGAACCCGCCGGCCGCTTCCGCCGCCTGCCACGGCCCACTCCTGCGAAAAGTCCTCCATGGCAAAGCCTTGGCTGTTGTCCCACCCACCGCCGAAATCCATGCTGTCCGGCTTGTAGAGGTCGCCGTACCGGCTGCCGTAATTGCGCCGGAGGAACCCCTCCTCCACGCCCTCCACCGCCAGATACAGCCCCCACTCCTCCCCGTTGACGGTGATATAGACGTAGCTGCAAAGTGGCGCGGACACGCCGAATGCCCCCATCATCCGGTAGGTAAGATAGTCCTTCATATACGTGTTGTCCTGGATGATGTTGTTGAGGCACAGCTTGTCCAGGCCGTAGTAGGTCTTGCCGGCATCATAGTGGTCAAACTCGATCTTGAAGCTGTAGCGGTCACTGTCCAGCGCGGAGACCATGCTGAGAGAGGTGTTGCCCTTGGCGCGGATGGCGACGTTTTTGTACGCCTCGCCGTCAATGACGGCTGCGCAGGCGGCGTACTCCTCGTTCTCGCAGGTCTCGATGAAATCCTCCCAGCCGTCCATCACAATATCAATGGTATGTACCCTTGCGGTGTCAAAGAGCCGCGTCTCGTACCCCTGGGCCCCGGAGACGGGCTGGAGGCCCAGTGCCTCGCCGTTGACAAAGAGGATGGTCAGAAGCAGGGTGAGCGCCAGGGCCGCGGCACAGACACGGTCCATAGATTGATGCGTCGACATTCGCGCCTCCTCATCCCATATAGTCCCCGTTGTAGCTCACCAGCACGGCGCTGTCCACGCCCTCCAGCTCCGCCAGGGTGTTGATGAAGTCTGTGTTCCCGTCTTTAAGGCGGATCTCCATGTTCAGCTCCACCATGTCCCGCCGGGCAGTTTTGCTCTTGACCACACACCGCTCCGTGTGCTGCTCCAAATACGCGCCGGCCCGGGTCTCGCTGTCACGGCCGCCGCACTGGATCACCACAATATAGGGGTCCGCGTAGGACTTTTTGTTGACGAAGACCAGCAGCACCGCGCCGATGAGCACGCTGCCGAAGACCGCCAGGGGAATCATTCCCGCCGCCAGCACAATGCCCACGGCGATGGACCAGAAAAGAAAAGCGATGTCCAGGGGCTCCTTGATGGCAGTGCGGAAGCGGACGATGGACAGCGCGCCCACCATGCCCAGGGACAGCACCACGTTGCTGGTGACGGCCAGAATGACCACGGTGGTGATCATGGTCAGGGCCACCAGCGTGACACCGAAGCTGGAGGCGTACATAACGCCGGTAAAGGTCTTCTTGTAGACCAGAAAGATGAACAGCCCCAGGCCGAAGGCCAGCACCAGGGCAATGGCCATATCCAGAAGGCCGACGCTGGAGACATTTTCCAGGAAGCTGGATTTGAAGATGTCATTGAAAGTCATAGCTCTGCTCCTTTTTATGTGCTCAATTGACGCCGTACCGCGCGGAGGGGACCCGCGAAAGGCCGTTTCATCCGTAGACCCGGCAGGCGGCGTATTTGGAGAAGGCACCTGCCCGGCGGCCCGGCAGCTGCACCGCGTCCTGAATGACGGCGGGCAGATACGCGTCCCACTTCACCTCCAGGATGGCGGGGGCGTCCCCCGCCGGAACGGTGACGCAGTCCGGATTCAGGAAATCCGTACACCGCAGCCCCGTCCGGATGTCGTAGTCCAGCGTCACCCGGACATTGCCCGGAGCATAGACAAAGGCCTCCCGGGTGTAGTCTACAATGGTCCTGGGCCGCAGGCCCTGGGACTTCATCTTGCTGTACAGCTCCAGGACCAAATCCCTGCCGCTGGCAGGCATCCAGTCCCATCTGCCCTCCGCGAGGGCTCCGGCCTCCTCCGCCGTAAGGGGTGCTGAGACCTTGCGCCCCAGGCCGTTCCGTTTGCTCTTCTTCTCCAGGCGGATGAGGGAGGTGTCATAATCGTAATACCGGATGCGGAATTTCTCCCGCCGGTCCACCCCGTCCAGCTTCTCCCGCAGGGCCTTGTCTGCTAGGTTGTCAAAATACAGGCTGCGGGTGAAATACCGCCCGTCCCGGGCGTGGCCGTCCGGTCTGGCCGCCGCCCGCAGCCGCTGGCGAAGGACAAGGCGGTCCGAGAGGGTGATCTCATGCTTCCACTCGTGCCGGTATTGGGTCATGGCTGTCACGTCCTTTCCAATTCAATCTGAGATGGAAGCACTGTAACAGGAGATGCTGAACTGAATCTGAAAGAACTGGAAAAAAAGGCAGGCCGCCGGAAAATCCGGCGGCCTGCCTTTTGATCTGTTTTCCTCGCTCCGATTTTCACGGAGCGGTTTTCATGAGCTCAGAAATTCCGGGCAAAGCGGGTTAAAATCACCGCCGCCTGGGCCCGGGTGGCGGTACCCCGGGGGGAGAGGGTGGTCTGGGAGATGCCGTTTACCAGCCCCGCAGCGTTGGCCCATTCCACAGCCTCCACGGCGTAGCCGGCGATCCCGGCAGAATCGGCATAGGCGGAGAGGTCCGCTCGGTCGGACACATCGCTCCCCTTATAGCGGGCATAGCGGTACAAAAAGGCCGCCAGCTGCTCCCGGGTGATGGCCGCGCCGGGGCGGAAGGTGCCGTCCGAATAGCCGTTGACAATGCCGTTGGCGCTGGCCCAGGCCACGGCGGAGGCGTAGTACTGGCCGGGAGACACGTCGGCAAAGTCCGCGCCGCCCACAGCCGGGGAGCCCTCCATCCGGTACAGAATCGCCACGATCATGCTCCGGGTGGTGGAACCGTTGGGGGAGAATGTGCTGGGACCGGTGCCGTTCATCAGCCCCCGCTCATAGACATATTGCACTTCGTCATAGCACCAGAAGCCCTCCGGAATGTCCGAGAAGGGCAGGGCCCCGCCCTCCCGGAGGCGGAAGGAGGCCTCCACGTCCACCTCGCCGCCGGGCATAATGAAGGTATAGCTTCCGCCGCCCCGCTCCGTGAGGCGGAGGTCCCGCCGCCCAAAGGAGGCGGTGAGATCCTCCAGCTCATAGCCGGGGTCCGGCGAGACGGTGATTGTCACCCTCTCGCCCTCCTCCGCGAAGGAGGGCCGCACCCGGAGGGTACCGTGGTCCGGGTCGTTGATCGAAATCCGGTATTCGTCCCCGTCGTAGCCGTCCCGAAAGTCAGAGCCAACGAAGACCGTCTCCGCATGGGCCCGCAGATCCCGGTCCATCAAGATCAGCCTGGCCCGGTCCGGCAGGGTACAGCCGCCCTTGGGCTCCAGATACCCCAGGTACAGCCGGCGGTCCCGGCTGATGGGGTCCTCGCCGGTCAGGGCGCTCATGTAGATGGTAACAGCGGTCTCGCCGCCCTCCGCCTCCACCCGGCAGTCCGGAACATAGGCGTCCAGCTCCTCCGCCGTGAAGGCGGCGTCAGGGCAGTCCCCCTCTAGGGTCATCTCCAGCTGGAGGCCGTAGACTTGGTCCTCCAGGCCCTCCACCGTCAGGTACACCCGGCTTCCCTCCTCCTGGAGGACCAGCCGGGGCTCACTGTCCCAGGCCAGCGCCGTGGCCGGCAGGGTCCCAAACAGGCACAGCGCCGCAAGCAGGGCCGCTTTTATCCGTCTCATAGGTTCAATCCTCCAATACAATGGCGGGCAAATCCGTGCCGCCGGGGGTATCGGTCCACAGCGTCTCCGCTGTGACACGCTGGCTCTCCGCGCTGTCGGGCAGGTCCGTGCGGGAGAGGACCGCCCGCATCTGGCTGGGCAGCAGGTTCTCGCCGCCGCAGTCGCTCTGCTCCCCCTGAAGCTCCGCCTCCCGCTGGACGTTGGGAATAAAGAGGAACAGCCCATCGCTGATGTCGCTGACCGCGCCGTCCTCCGGCACCTCGGCAAAGAGCAGGGCTCTGCCGTCCAGGAACCGGGTCTCCACGGCGTCCTCCGCCTCGGTGCCGTCCCCGTTGACCGCGGTCCGGGTGAAGCGGCCCTCGATCTTCACGGTCTGGTACAGCGGGTCGCCCCGGTAGGTTCCGGTGATCACCAGCGTCCCGGCGGGAATTACGGCGCTGCCAGAAGAGGTGAGATAGGGGTAGTCCTCCGCCAGAATTCCCACGGAGCCCCCCTCCAGGAAGGCCACGTCGTCCCCGGCGTAGCTGATCAGCTGGATGTCACCGTCCGCCGCAGAGGAGGGAATACCGGTGACAGTGACGGTTTTTGCGTCATAGGTCCAGATGCGGGTATCCTCCGGTCCCGCGCCGGGCTTTTGGAAGTAGGTGAGGTAGCTGCTCCGGTCGTCCACGGCCTGATTGCCCTGGCCGAAGCTGCCGGTGCGGACAGTGCGGGTCTCTCCGGCGCCGTCCTGAATCTCCACGGAGAAATCACCATTCTCAGGGGCGTTTTTCACCTTCAGGCCGGAGACGGCGGTCTCCTCCAGCAGGGTGAAGGTCACGGCGTCCCCGCTCCGGCTCACGGTATAGGCGCTCTCCGGCAGGGTCTTGTCATAGGCCACCCGCACCTCGTTGGACCGGGCCGTGCCGATGGCATTGCCCAGGATGTCATAGGCCGCGATCTCATAGGTGTAGGTCCGGTGGTTGGCGGAGCCCACGACATCCTGATAGGTGGTCTCCGCGGTGAAGCCGATAGGCCGGAAGGTCTGCCCGCCGTCGCCGCTGCGGCGGATCTCATAGCCCTGGATGGCGCCGGTGAAGCTGGGCGTGATGGTCAGGGTGATCTCACTGTCCACCGTCAGCGACGCCGACACGGCCGTGCTCCCGGCAGCCGACTGGGTTCCTGTCAGCCGCTCCCGGCGGCTCTGGTCACTGAGGTACCAGATGGCCCGGGGCTCCGCCGGGTATTTCGCCAGCGCCGCCCTGGTGCCGTCGCTGAGGACCATGCCCCAGCGGGTGAAGAACTCCTCCAGGTTCCTGTCCGCCACGGCGGAGGCTGTCCGGGCCACCCTGTCGGCATAGCCGGTCTCCCCGCCGAAATACGTTCCGGCCTTCCAGGCCTTGAAGAATCGGTTGTAGAAGTCCATGGGACTCTCCCCGCCGTCATAGGCCAGGTGCAGCTGCCAGTAGAGGCCCAGCTGGACGAAGACGTTGTTGGAGTCCCCGGGAAGGCCCTGGGCCGTTTTAGTGAAGATGGCAGGGTACTTGCCGCTGTTCTCCAGCCGGGAGGACAGGGTGTTCTGCTTCCCGTCATAGGTTTGGACCATGAGGGAGTAGAGGTTGTTGGTAATCTCCGCCCTGCCCAGCTTGTCCATGTTGTGGCCGATCTCGTGGGCAATGCCCCAGCCGAAAAGGCCGTTGACCCCGGACTCCGCCCCCATGGCGCTGATGGGCTTTCCGCAGACCATGCCGGCGCAGGAGCCGTAGCCGATGCCGATGTGGCTCCCGGCGGCGTACATAAACGCGCCGGAGAACATCTGCATGCACCGGATATTCTGCCGGGTGGTCATGTCGCTGCTTCCGTAGGTGCTGTCAATACCCTGGGTGGTCTTGCAGATGTGCATCACATCCTCCCAGGCCAGAACGTTATTGTACAGCGTCTTCTCCCGCTCCGCCTGACTTCTGCCGCTACCGTTCAGCACTGCCAGAGCGGGCAGGGACAACAGCACCGTGGGCAAAGAAATTTCTGTGACATTGTGCCAGTCGGTGGTCTTGGCGCCGTCTGTGACGCCCTGGGCGGAGACATACGTCTCCAGCTCCGCCGCGTACTCCCGGACGCGGTCCCTCCGGGCCGTGTCGCTGAGGGCGTACCAGTCGGAGAGCTCCAGCAGGGGGATCTTCACCGCCCGGCGGACGGTGAGGGAGACCTGCTCCGGGTTCTCTCCGCCGCAGGTGACGTACAGGCTGCCGCCCCGGGGTGTGTTCTCACTGCCGATCTTGGGGACGGTCAGAACGTTCCGGCCGTTGCGCAGGGTACCGATTTTCTGGAGCCACTGGCTGGCCTCGGCGTTGTACTGGCTGGCGTAGACCGTGACTGTCTGATTGCCGGGAATGCCGGCGTAGACGGTGATCTCCTCCCCCGCTCCGGCGGCAACGCCCAGGGGCTGGAGCTCACTGCCGCCCTGGCTGTATTTCGCACTGTCCGCGGCGCCGCTGCGGCCGTCCAGAGCAGTGAGGACGCGGCTGCCTGTGGGCTGACGGAGGAGGAGTGCCTCCGCCAGGTCCAGCTCGTCCGCCATGGCGGCGGTGTGGAGGTAGTAGTCCCGCTCATCGCTGTTCAGCCGCTGGCGCAGGGCGTCGACGGTCCCCTGGGTGACGCCGGGGACCAGCTCCGTGTGAGGGCCGTCCAGACCGCCGGCAAAGAGGGCGGAGATGTCGTCCTGCAGGCTGTGGGACGGGTCGTACTCCATGAACATCAGCTCCGACAGGCTCACCGCCGTATAGGCCCGCTGTTCGATGGAGACGGCGATCTGCACCACGTCTGTCACCGGCTCGAAGGGCATCACGGCGAATTTCGTGGAGACAGGGTTCCCCTGGACCGGCAGCCAGGTGCTGGCGTCGGAGGCGCTGCCGCCCCGGCCGGGCTCGGGGGCGATCAGGGTGCCGGGGCCGTTCAGGTTATCGCCCTGCCGCCAGACGGTGACGGCATAGAGCCGGAGGTTTGCGGCATAGCCGCCGTCCAGCCGGGGCACCCAAATCACCGCGCTGAGGTCCACGGGCCGGCCGAAGGAGGCGAAGACCTGCTTGCTGTCCCACCAGTTTCCGTCTCCGTAGGCGTGGGAGGTCCAGTGGGTGCTGTAATCCCCGTCCGCCATGTTCTCCGGCCGGAAGGGCCGGTCCGGCGTGTAGGCGCTGGGGGAGACGTTGTTGGGGTCGCCCAGCCAGACCCGCTCTATATCCTGCCAGTCCAGCACACCCGCCGCGGGGATGCCCTCCGGGCGGCTGTAATCCGGGGACTCCGGCGTCCCCAGGGCCGTGCGGGAGGGGCCGCTGAGCCCCATGCTGTTGCCGGCGAGAATGTAGATCTCATAGGTGACACCGTTGGTCAGGCCGTTGATGGTGGTGCCGGTGCCGGAGAGCTGCCCGCCGAAGCGCTGGAAGGCGCCGTTCCCCTCCTGGCGGTAATAGACCTCGTAGTAGGTGGCGTTTTTCGATGCCTTCCAGGACACGGTGAGGGCCCCGTCCAGCGCGCCCACACTCACCATGTCCGGCGCGTCGGGCACCTTGGCAGGCTGGGGCGTAACCGCCACGGCGGGGGAGGTCCTCCCCCGCCAGCCCCCGTCCACGGGGGTCACGGTAAAGAGATAGGTTTTCAGATTCTCCAGGCCGGTGATCTCCGCCCGGGGCACATCCACGGTCTGTGACCGGGCCTCGCCGCCTTGGCGGAGACGGTAGTCCACCCGGTAGCCGGAGATATTGGGCAGCTCTCCCCAGCGCAGGTCCACCCGGCCGTCCCCGGCCTGGGCGGTGAGATTTTTGATCTCGCTGTTGGGCGGGGCGGGATTGTCCGGCACAATCTCCTGGAGAAACCGGATGGACTCCGCCACGGCGTAACCGCCGCCCTCGGTGCGGGTCACGGAGATGACAATCTCCTTCACCGGCACCCGGCGGCCCAGGGGGATGGAGATCACGCTGCTGCCCGGCACGGGGCCGATGGCGTAGATTCCCTCCGGCAGGGCCAGGTCGAAGGGGAGCTCCTCCCGGACGCCGTCCTGGTACTCCACCCCGGCGCAGCCCGCCAGAATGGCCCCCGGACCCTCCGGAGAGACGATCTGGAGCTCCTCCAGCTCCACCGGGTCCGCCAGGGGAATGTCCAGCTCCAAGGCACCGTCGCCGCCGGAGAGGGTGACAGTCTGTCCGTTGCTCAAAAACAGGTCGTCCAAACTGCCGGAGAGCACGCTTCCGCCGGAGCGGAGCAGGGCGTCCAGCATGGCCGCCGTATCTACCGGCGGGCACAGCATGGCGGTGTTCCGCACCGCCGCGCCGCCGCTGGCACCCATGGCCCGGGTGAGATAGGCCAGGTCCGTCACGTCAATCTCACCGCTGCCGTCCAGGTCGAACCGCTCCAGGTCCCGGCGGTCCTCGGAGCCCAGAGCCTCACTCAGCAGCTCCCGGTCCCGGCGGTCCACAGCGCCGTCCCCGTCCACATCGCCCAGAGTAAAGGTGCCGTCGCCGGTGCCCAGGGTCACGTGCTGGGAGTAGTCCCGGAGGGTGAGGCGCTGGGTATAGGGGACATACCCCTCCCCGGTGAATTCCAGGGTGTAGTCCCCCTGGGGGAGGTTCTCCACGGTGACGTCCAGATAGCCGGGCCAGCTTCCGCCGCCCAGCTCTCCGCCGTCCTCGTTCCGCAGGGCCACAGCCGCCGGATAGCCCCCCATCTGGGCGCCGCCGTCCTCCCAGCCCAAGGAGAGCCGCCCCAGGCGCTCTCCGTCCCGGAACAGCGCTACCTGCACATCCCGCTCCCGAATCTCCTCCAGGTGCTGGGGATAGTCCAGACGGAGCGTAGCAGCCACGCTGCCAAGGACCTGTCCCGCAACGGTCCCGGCGGCCCGGGCCCCGGGAACGGCGCCCCAGAGCAGGGACGCCGCCAGCAGCAGGGAAAGGATTCGTCTTTTCATCTCTTTTGTTCCTCGCTTTCGTGGACCCGCCGCGAAAAGGCCGCGGGAATGTTAAAATTCCGGCAGTATTATACCAAATGCCCCCATGTTTTGGCAAGAGCTTTCCAGACTTTTGCCCCCCGCCCGGAGACCTGGAATTTTTTTCGCCTCCCTGTTGGCATTATATGGCAAGCAGACGCCCAAAGAGGCACACCGTTTCACGGCATGCCTCTTTTTATGGAAAATACCGATGGGGTAAAATCCGCATCTTCTGCCGTCAAGGGCTGCTGACGCCTGCCGTCATCCCGCCCTCCGACACCGCCTGCCGCAGATCCTTGCGCAGGGGAACGCTCCACGCGGACACCACCCCAACCCACCCCAGGCCTGTGGCCAGGGCCACGGCGGGCAGGCCCATCCGGGGCGCCAGCAGGGCAGAGAGAACCACCCGCAAAGTGATGTGTCCCGCAGCGCCCATGGCCGGAAGGTCCACCAGTCCACGGCCCTGGAACCACCCCACCATGCCGCTGCCCAGGAAATTGAACACATAGAAGCATGCCACCAGCCGGAGATAGCCCCGGGCCTCCGCGAAAACCGCCTCATCGCTCCCCTCCGGCAGCACCAGAGAGAGCGCCGGAACCGCCCCAGCGATCATCAGGGCAGACATCACCAGCCCCAGGGCCGTCAGCAGCCGCTCGCCGGTGAAAAAGCCCGTCCGGCTCCGCCGTGCGTCTTTCGCGCCGGTGTTCTGCCCGGTGAAGACAGACATGGAGGCCGCGCCGCTGCCCCCGAAGGAGTTTGCAAACCCCTCCACCCTTGCGGCGGCGGTGTATGCGGTGATGGCCCCGGCCCCCAGGCCGTTCACCGTGCCCTGAACCAGGAGCTTGCCGACGTACAGGCTGCACATGTGCAGAGCGGATACCAGGCTGAACCGGGCGATCTCTCCTAGGAGCCGGAAATCACAGCCCATGTCCGCCCGGCGGAAAACCAGATGGGCAAACCGCCTTCGGAGATAGCCCTGACAGCAGACCGCAGCCAGCGTCTGGGCCAGCACCGTGGCCCAGGCCGCCCCGGCGATGCCCCAGTGAAGCCCCGCCACAAAGAGGAGGTCCAGCCCCAGGTTTGCCGCCATGGACACCATGAGAAATCCCAGCGCCGCGGCGGTATTGCCCACAGACCGCAGCACGGCAAAGCCCAGCTGGTAGGCAAAGGCCGGGAGAAACCCCAGGAAAATCACCCGAAGATAGACGGCGGCGGGAGCGGCAATCTCCGGCGGCGTCCGGAGGGCGGTCAGGAGCTGCGGCAGGGAACACCCGCTGCCGAAGACGAAGGCCAGGAAAAACTCCTGCCGGAAGGTGCCGCTGTCCCCGGCGCCGCGGGCCTGGGAAAACAGCGCACCGGCGCCGTTGCAGCAGCCGGTGATCAGGAACAAAAAGAGATTCATCACGGACCCAGCCACACCCACGGCGGCAAAGGCCTCCTCCCCTATGTACCGCCCCACAATGGTCACATCCACCGTGTTGTAGAGCTGCTGCAAAATATTGCTGGCCAGCAGCGGCAGGGACAGGGCAATCATCTGCCGCCGGATAGGCCCCTGTGTCAGATCGGCTGTGGAAGTCACACGCGCACCCCCTTGAAGAATCAGCCTGTTCAGTATACCGGCAAAATCCCACCTTGTAAAATGCCAAATAAGGCGTTAATATATAATAAAAACATTATATTTAAGAGGGTAGATCATGACACATCAGGAGATTGAGGTATTTCTGGCCGCCGTGCAGACCGGCAGTCTCTCCGGCGCGGCCCAGAGACTCTATATCACCCAGCCGGCGGTGAGCCGCCACATCCGGGCCCTGGAGCAGGAGCTGGGCTGTGTCCTGCTGGTCCGCAGGCGGGGCCAGCGCCGGCTGGAGCTGACGGAACAGGGGCAGGACTTCGTCCAGGTGGCGGAGAAGTGGCGGCAGGTGTGGCAGGAGGCCCGGGATCTGGCCCGGCGGGACCGAAGCCGGACCCTGCGGGTGGGATCCGTGGGCAGTGTCAGCACCTATCTGCTGCCAACCGTGTTCCGGACCTTCCTGGAGGAAAGTCCCGCCTGTGCCCTGACCTTTCACAACTGCCACTCCTGGGAGGCCTACCAGTACATGGCGGAGGGGACGCTGGACATCGCGCTGATCTCGGACCAGCTGTTCTATCCCCAGGTGGAGACCATCCCCGCCTACCGGGAGCCCATGGTGCTGGCGGCGGGGAGCGCCTGCGGCCTGCCGTCCCGGGTTCACCCCTCCATGCTGGACCCCTCCCGGGAGCTGCGGCTGCCATGGAACCCAGAGTTCGATCTCTGGCACGGCTTCTGGTTTTCCGGCGGGGCGCAGCCCCGGGCGGTGCTGGACCAGATGTCCCTGCTGGAACAGTTTTTCAGCTGGCAGGGAAGCTGGGCAGACAGCTGGGCGGCGGCTCCCATGTCCGTGGCCCTCGCCATGCGCCGGCGGGTGGACATCCGGATCATGGAGCTGGAGGAGGGACCGCCGGAGGAGCAGATCTTCTATCTCCTGGGGCCCCGGCGCAAGCCGGAGCTGACAGGGGCGTTTCTGGAGTGCCTCCGCCGGGAGCTGGCGCGTCTGCCCTATGTGCAGTCAGACCTGTGAGAGGAAGCCTCCCCCCGCGCGGCACAAAAAAGCGCCGCCAGGAAAATCCATTCCCGGCGGCGCTCTGCCGCGTCCTTTAATTCAAGAGGATTCCGCTCTCCTCGACGTGGATATTGCAGTTTTCCTCCACTGTGGTAATTTCCTCCGTCGCTCTGCCAATCTGAACCTCCAGGCAGGGATACAGCTTTTCGCACCGGATCCTTCCCTTGCTCTTTCTGTCCAGCGCTTTATTCACATTCTTCAATTCTGCCGTCAGCGCCTCCCGTTTTTCGATATAGAGATCCCTCTGTTCCACAAGCTGCGCCAGAAGCGACTCCTCTACATCCGAAATCCGGGTGCCTTTTCTCCGCAGGCTGGTAATTGGCTCCCACAGCTTTTCAATGGTCGCCTGCGCCTCCGCCAATTCCGCCTTAATTCGTCTCCAGGTCTCCGGAATATGCGTGGGATAGCCGACTGAGAAGCGGCTGCGGCCTCCGGCCAGATTGCCCACCCGCAGGCACAGGATACTGTCTCCCGCCCGGATGAGGCTGTCCGCGATCATCCCGCGCCCGCTCATGACATAGACCGTGCCGCCGCATCGAATGGTGCTGTTCGAGACCGTCTCCGCGATCACGCTGGTCCCGGCGTCAATTTCCGCCCACTCCACCACAGGGGACTGCACCTGTCCGGCGGCGGTCAAAAGGGTCCTGCCGTTCACTCCGTAAATGCCCTTCTGGACCCGAACAGTCCCGCCGGTAGAGACCACACGGGCCTCCCCCATCCTCCCGTTGATCACAATCTCACCGGAGGCCTCAATATCAACTCCGCCGTCTACATTTCCTCCGATATAGAGGTTGCCCGAGACCTGGAGCGCTCCTTGAAACTGGTCCACATCACCGTCAATGATCTTCTGCTCATGTATGCAGAACTGATCATTCTCAATGTACAAAATCCCGTCCACATTCGCTGTGAGCGCCTGTCCGCCCCTGCCGATCACCGTGTTCTTTCCCCGGGGCACACGGGCGCCGACAGCCTGCGGACAGGGGATCACCTGGCCTGTCACGTCCATTCCGTCCGTTCCCGCCTTCGGCAGGCGGATCAGGCAGATGACCGCTCCCTTCCGAATGGGCTGCAGCTGCACGTCCTGCCCGAAATCCACGTCGCTCCCGTTCTGCACCTCCAGGCGCATATTCCGGCGCCGTTGGAAGAGCTCCGTCACCTTGCCGTCCTCTCCCGCCAGGGGCGGCTTTCCCCGCGCCACCGGAAATATATGCAGATGTCCCAGCGCAAACTCCTGACGGATCTCCTCCTGTAAAATGCCGTATTGGATCCCCTCGTAGTGCAGATCCCCCAAAAACTCCTCCAAAGTGAGCTCATCTCCGCCGTTCTCCGGCGGAAGCAGACACGCGTATGCGTTCATCCGGTCCTCTGACAGGAAAAACTGCGCCTCCGCTTTCATGGGCCGCATCTCGCCGTCCAGCGCTCTTTTATACCGGGCTCTGTATGATTCCTTCAGAAACTGGACAAACGCGTCCACCGTTTTGCCGTCATGGGGATCACGCTCTTTCAGCTCCGCACCCGACAGCTCCAGCTCTGAAAATTTTCTTCTGTACGGAGTGGGATGAAACGGTTTTCTTTCCTGCTCGCCTGTCTCTTTTGAGACCAAACGATCAAAGATTGACACTCCCATCCCCTGCCTTTTCTCAAATTCCGGTATTGACGACCGTTTTCCGCGCACCGCGTCCGTCCGCCTCTGTAATTAAACAGCTGTATTGTATCATTCATATGAAAAATTATCAAGTACGATCACCGCGGAATAAGGCTGGCATGCGAAGAGGCGGCGTGACCTCACAATCACGCCGCCTCTTCGCAACAACAGTCCCTGATCACTGACAGCACCGCGCTTACAGGGGCTTTTTCTGGAGGTGACACCCGGATTTGAACCGGGGAATCAGGGTTTTGCAGACCCTTGCCTTACCACTTGGCTATGTCACCGTCTCTGTGCTATATTATATGCGGCTTTCCCGAAAAAGTCCACACTTATTTTTTGAAATCGCGATTCCCACACATCTGTGTGGGAATCGCCTATGGAGCGGGCAACGAGGCTCGAACTCGCTACCTCCACCTTGGCAAGGTGGCGCTCTACCAGATGAGCTATGCCCGCATATGGGGCACGACGCATCCGTAAACGGCAAAGCCGCCAACGGCTGCGCAGTACCCGCAGAAGTGG
>CAJTZI010000012.1:22954-47487 GCA_910584075.1 uncultured Oscillibacter sp. | reverse complement strand
TGGCCCTTGCCTGTCCACTGCCGCCTCAATCCGCCGGATCTCTGCTTCCGAATATACCGGGGGCATGGGCTGGGGCCGTTTGAAAAGCGGCACGATGCAGGAATAATCGCGCTGGGTATATCCTTCCTCCGCAAGAAACCGCAGAAATGTATGGATAGCGGACAGATAGTAGTTGCTTTTCAAAGCGAGGCAAGCACAGGAAACCTCATGCGGCCCAATATCCGCAGCTCCTGTCACCCCTGCATCCTCTAACCCTTTCAGAAAACGCTGGGCCAATTTCCAATAGAGCTGCACACTACCTTCCCGAAGCCCATTCCTTCTGCAATGATCCGCATAAGCCTCCAGAAGCCTTCCCAGCGAGGTTTCCAGAATGATGTCCTCTCGCCGCATTTTCACATCCTCCTTATAATGTTGATTCAGCTCACCGCTGTACAGACATTATAAACCACCCGCAAGCGGGTGGTGGTACTGCCTGCGGCAGTCGTGCGCTCTCCGAGGGGCGGCCCGCCGGGCGTCCCCTCCCTGCCCAGTATGGACAGGCCAGCAGACGCCACCGGCGGCTTGTGCATCGGGCGGGGCTGCGCCGATGCACCGGGAGTTTGGGGGCCGTCGACCCCCAACAAGCTGCGCCGGGTATATACCGGCGCATTGCTTGCCGCTACTATCAGTGCCGATAATTGAGAGTTGAACGGCGCTTGCAATTGTGGTATACTTTGCTCATATCAATTTCATAAACTCAGAATTTGAGGAGGGGAGATATGTTTAATGAGATATGTATATATGAAGCGAAATTAACTAAGATAGATGAAATTGAAGAACTGATGAAAGAAGTGTCTGAATTTTATTTGGAACAAGATGGTGTTATTGATGTGCATTACATAAAGCGTACTCACCGACAAAAAGATTTTAGTGCAGTTAAAGAGGGCGAATTACCTATTCGCCTTACAAGAAATATTGGTAAAGTAACATATGTGCTATATTGGGTATTGGAAAACGAAGAGGTCCATGCAAGAGTATCTAAGCTTGGTATCGAGAAATTTTATAAGCGTTGGAGTCGTTGTTTAACTACAATGCCCAAAATAATCCTAGGTGAGAATGTCGTCTAATATACCGCTTCCATTTTATTCAAGGGGGATTTCATCTTTATGATGAAATCCCCCTTGACAAATGTTCTCTTGGAACAGGCCCCCGGACGTGACTCCGTCCGGGGGCTTGCTTCAAATCCCCGCTTCCTTTGCGGCCCGCAGGGTCATGACCGCCGCCTGGGCCCTGGTGCAGAAGGCGCCGGGCCGGGTGCCGTCGGTGATGCCGCGGGCCCGGGCCTCCTCCAGCTCCGGGGCCAGCGCAGAGCTGGGAGACTGGCGGCCCAGCACGCTCTGGAGCCGGTCTGCCAGCAGAAGAATCTCCGCATCCGTCAGCTTTGCGATGTCCATATCGTTCCCTCCTCTGTTGTGTGCTCTGGCGTCGATCAGCCAGTAATTCCGGACCTCCCGCCGGAATATGGCCGGATCGCCGTTGGATCTGCTGTCCGCGGAGCTGGCCGGGTCCAGAATACGGACTTTTTCGTCCCAGTCCCACACCAGCACAAAGTGTCCGCCCTTTGTCCAGAGCCCCGGTCCCATCAGGGCGGCGGCCCAGTACCCCTGCCGCAGGGCCGTCTGGACCTGCTCGTGAACCGGATGGTTTGGCTGGCTGAGGATGCGGCTGCCCAGCAGCTGCCTGCACGCAATTCCATAGATCGCCAGCTGGGGCTTGAAGTAGCTGTAATAGGTCCCTTGCTTGAGGGCCTTGTAGCCATGGGCAATGCTCCAGGCACAGGTGGTCTCTGGCGTCACGGACCTGTCCGCCAGCGCGGCGATGGCCATGGCGGCGCAGGTCGGCCCGCACCCGGCGCTGGCGATGGTGGAGGACTCCCCGGGGACCCGGTAGGGCTTCGCGCCCCACCGCGGGTCCCCCTGGCGGTAATAGACCGGCCTTTTATTCATCGGCGCCCGGACCCTCCGCGGCCCTCCGGCCGGCCCTGGTGGATTTCACCGCGCAGCCCAGATTGTCGTAGAGGACGTCAAAGTCCCCGGCCCGGGTGTGCTGGCGCACCACCTGACCCGCCAGATCCGTTCTGCGCCGCAGAACCGGCGCTTTGGCGACCTTTTTTACCGGCGACGGGGGGTTATCCGGCAGGGGTTCCGCCAGACGGCTGCCCATCACCTCGTACTGTTTTCCGGCGATCAGCACAAAGGCCCGCATATTGACGGAACCGTCGGGCAGGACCTGGTTGACGGGGGACTCCAGCATGCCGCCGGTGACCCGCACCTTTTCCATGGTGCCGGTGCCAGTGTCCAGCAGACCGAAGCCGTTGGCCTGTTCCGGAGCATATCCCGTTACGGTCTGATGCCGCTCCTCGTCGGTGATCTCGTTTCTTCCGGGCTCCAGACGAAAGCCGGCGCCTGCCGCGGCCAGGGCGGCGTTGGAGTTTTCCAGCGTCTCCTCGCCGGAGGTATAGCGCCTTAAGATGTCGTTGATCTCCATGTTCCCTCTCCTCTCAGTCTCTGCCGGGGTTGTCCCCGGTGATTGTTTCCGCGGCGCCGTTCACGGCGTTTCGGGTGACTGCCAGCAGCCTGGGTAGCCACGCTGGAACCGGTGCGCCCATGGTCACCGCGTGCTCCGCCAGGCTTCCCAGCTCTCCGATGACGTACCATACGATTACCAGCGGCCCCAGCAGAACGCTGTAGGTGAAGGGCAGCTCCACCAGGGGTAGATTTCCAAGCAGCGTGCCGGCCAGCCAGTCCGCCGCCAGGGCCACGCATACCGTGACCGTCATGCCGGCCTTGTGCCACGCCCCCTCCCGGGCCTTGGCGCTGCTCCACAGGCCGCCTCTGGCCGCGGCGGCGGAGCCCACCAGCCAGTCTGCCAGCATGAGGGCGGCCCAGAGGACTACCAGCCACCCGAACCAGCCCCACAGGGCCGTCAGAAAGCCCAGAGCGGCGGTGATGGAGGTTTTGACGCACAGCAGGGAATTTTCATGTTTCATACGCTTGACTCCTCTCTTTAGATCTGGTTTTAGTGCGCTCGCCCGCCTATCGGAACGGTCCCGCCGGCACATCCTCCTGCAGCGCCTTCGCTGGAAGGGCTTTTGTGTGTTTGACGGCCCGGGGCCGCTCCGAGGTCTGCCGGGGAACGCCCCTCCGGCGTCCCGGCTTTCAGGCAGAGCTCAACCATGGGGCGCCGGGCCCCGGTTTTTGCATGGAGATGTGCAACCGGGGCAAAGATATTTTTCTGCCGCAAATCCGATTTTGGATGAATAGAAACCATTGACAAAAAACCGGTTCGCCCCATATAATAGGGGAATAAGATTTCTGGGGGCCGGGAACGCAGTTCAGTTATGAAAAATTGAGGTGCAGAGAGATGAAGAGTATTCGCAAGAAGATCACAGTATGCCTGATGGCAACCGTCCTCATTGCCCTGGCGGCAGTGGGCGCGTCCAGCATCGCCCTGAATTACCGGAGCACCATCGCCACGGTGGACGCCATGATGAGCGAGACCGCCGTGCTGGCGGCGGAGCGTGTGGAGCAGGAGCTCACGGCCTATAAGAATGTGGCAATGGATACGGGACGGATTACCCAGCTGTCCAATTCCATGATGTCCTTGGAGGAGAAGCGGGCCGTCATTGATGAGCGCGTCAGTCTGCACGGCTTCCAGCGGGGCAACATCATCAATATGGACGGCATCAGCGTCTTTGACGGGAAGGACTACTCAGACCGGGAGTACGTCCAGCAGGCCATGCAGGGGAATGTCTACGTCTCTGAGCCCTTGATCAGCAAGGTCACGGGGGAGCTCTCCATCATGGTAGCGGCGCCGATCTATTCTGAGCGGGGGCAGATCGCAGGCGTCGTGTATTTCGTGCCGCCGGAGACCTTCCTCAACGACATTGTCTCATCGATTAAGATCAGCGACAACTCCCGGGCCTATATGATCAATAAAAACGGCGACACCATCGCCGACGTCACTCTGGACACCATCACCACCCAGAATGTGGAGCGGGAGGCCCAGAGCGACTCCTCCCTGAAGCGGCTGGCCGCCATCCATTCAGAGATGCGCCAGGGGAAGAACGGCTTTGGCAGCTTTTCCAATGCGGTGGGTCCCTGGTTCGCGGCCTACGCCCCCGTGGGCGGCACCGACGGCTGGAGTATCGCCGTCACCGCCATGAAGAAGGACTATCTGACCGATACATATGTTGGCATCCTCATCAACGTACTGGTGATCGTGGCCTCGATTCTGGCCTCCATCGCGGTGGCCCTGAAGCTCTCCAGCAATATCAGCGTCCCCATGCAGGCCTGCGCCAGACGGATGAAGCTGTTGGTGGAAGGCGATCTGGAGTCTCCGGTCCCCCAGGCCAGAGGGCAGGATGAGACCGCGGAGCTGACCCGCTCCACGGCGGAGATGGTGACGGGCCTGAACACCATCATCAACGACATCGGCTACCTGCTCAACCAGATGGCGAACAAGAATTTCGACATTCAGTCCGCCCACCGGGAGGCTTACGTGGGCAGATTCCAGAGTATTCTGCTGTCCATGCGGAACCTGAAGGTGGAGCTGAGCAGCACCATGCACCAGATCGACGCCTCCGCCAGCCAGGTGACCTCCGCCAGTGAGCAGGTTTCCACCGGGGCCCAGACCCTGAGCCAGGGCTCCATGATGCAGGCCAGCTCCGTGGAGGAGCTGGCAGCCACCATCAACGACATCTCCGACAGCGCCAAAAAGACCTCCGCCGCCGCTGAGGAGGCGGGGCGCTTCGTGGGTCAGGCCGGCGGCCATCTGGGCACCAGCGTGGAGCACGTGAAGGAACTGAACGTGGCTATGGAGAAGATCTCCGCCTCCTCTGAGGAGATCTCCAAGATCATCGCCACCATTGCGGACATCGCCTTCCAGACCAACATCCTGGCTTTGAACGCCGCGGTGGAGGCCGCCCGGGCCGGCAGCGCCGGCAAGGGCTTTGCCGTTGTGGCCGACGAGGTGCGAAACCTTGCCGCCAAGTCTGATCAGGCCGCCAAGGCCACCAAGGAGCTGATCGAGGGCTCCATCGCCGCCGTCGCCGAGGGCGGTCAGGCGGTGGCAAAGGTCACGGAGGCCCTGGAGCAGACCAGTGAGTCCGCCGGCCACGTCAGCGCCCAGATGGAAATCGTGGTGGATGCCGTGGAGAACCAGACCACCGCACTCACCCAGGTCACCGAGGGTGTGGACCAGATCTCCTCTGTGGTACAGACCAACAGTGCCACCGCTCAGGAGAGCGCGGCGGCCAGCCAGGAGCTCTCCGCCGAGGCCGCCAGCCTCAAGCAGCTGGTGGATCAGTTCACCCTGGCCAGCAACTGAGAACTCTCTGAAAATGCCCGTGGGCACGGCATCTGCACAAAAATGAGCGCGAGAGCCTTTTGAGCGCTGCAAAAGCCCATCCGGCAGGGGACTCCCGTCCGGCGGCGGGAGTCCCGCAGAGTGTCAAAAAACGCCGGAGACGAGTTCGGCGGTGAGGAAGGGTGTGTGCGGGGAACCCGGGAGCGGTTCCCTGCGCTGTTTCAATCAGGGATTTTCGGAGTCTTTTCAGGCTCTGAAAATCCCGCCTCAGTTTGCCGAAAGCGCGTTTTCGACAAACTGGGGGCCTCCCGCCTGTCGGGCGGGAGGCCTGTTCACTCTGGGGCCGATATCCAAACGGCACTGTCTCTGCTATACTGAGGGTAGATGGGACCGGCGCGCTGCCGGAGCCTGCCGAACGCGAAAGGAGACATTTCCAATGACCAGAAGACTGTTACGGCGGTTGCTGCTGCCGGCGGCGGTGATGCTGCTGCTGGCCGCCTGCGCTCCCGCCGGACAAACGGAGGAGACGGAGGCCCTCACCTGGGGCACTGGGGGAAATTATGCCCGGCACCAGCCGTTTTTGGAGCTTCTGCACCAGACCTGCCCGGACATTGAGCTGGAGTTCGTCTCCTACGCCGGCGGCAACGCCACCGGTTACAGCTGGTCCCAGATGCGGGCGGACGATATTCCGGACATTTTCATCACCTCTCAGATTCTGGACGAGACGCTGGCCGAGGAGCGTTTGATCGACCTGTCCGGATACGGCTTTGTCAACGGTTTTTCCACCGCTATTTTAGACCAGTTGGCCATTGACGGCGGGATCTATCTTCTGCCGGTCAACAGCACCATGTACGGCATTTACTACAACAAGACTTTGATGGAGGAGAAGGGCTGGGAGGTTCCCTCAAATCTTGCGGAGCTGGAGGCGCTGTGCGCACAGATCCAGACGGAGGGACTGATCCCCGGCGTGGTGGGCACCATGCTCACCGGAGGTCCCTTTTCCGCCGTGTTCAACCTGGCCAAGACCAGCTGGCTCACCACGCCGGAGGGCATCGGCTGGGAGCGGGATTTCCTGTCCGGCGCCGCCAGTGCGGAGGGCAGGTGGGAAGGCACCATGGAGCTGGTCCAGCGGTATATCGACATGGGGATGTTCACCGCCGATCCGGAGGACCGGATCAATGTGGAGCTGATTCAGGACTATCTGGGCGGACGGAAAGCGGTGTTCTTCACAGCCGTCCAGCCTGTGAGCTACACCGTGATCCCCGACACCGGCGACGAGCTGGGAATGATGCCCTATATTGGCGAGGACGGTAGCAAAAACGTCTATATGTACAGCCCCTTTTGCTACTTCGGCATCAGCAGGCGGCTTGCCGAGCCCGGCAATGAGAAGAAGCTGGAAAACGCTGTCCGGATTCTGAACCTCCTCTTCTCCCCGGAGGGGCAGGCCGCCTTTATTACGGAGCAGACCCCCTGCGTCATCAGCGTTCTGGACAGCGCCGCCCTGCCGGAGGACGCCCTGATCGGCGACGCCCGGAGGGCCTTGCGGGAGGGGCGGGCCTTTCCCATGACCTACGCCGGCTGGGAGAACGTTCTGGCCGACATGGGGCAGGCATATAAGGAGTGGTTCCGCGGGGAGAACGGCGTGGACGGCGCCCGGTGCATTGCCCGGATGGATGCGCTCCAGCAGAGTTTTCTCAGCCACTCGGAGGAGATTTACTTCTGTGAAAGCACCGCTGATTTTACCCTGGAGGAGACCGCGGAGCTGGTGGGCAAGGCCTTGGGAAGCGCCGCCGGCGCGGACGCGGCCATAATCCCCCTGGGGGAGTTTCACGACGGCGTGGAGCTGTCCGCCGGCATTACCGGCAGACTTTACGCGGGGAAAATCAATACGGATACTGTCGGCGCCATCGCCCCTAACCACGACGGGGAATACGCCGTCCTCACCATGACCGGTGCGGAGGCCAAGGCCCTGGCCCGGGCTGGCTTTGACCTTGCGGGGGACGGCAATCCCTTCCCCTATGTCCTGGTGACAAGGGGCGGCGGGGAGCTGGAGGACGGCAGGACCTGCCAGGTGGCCTTCCTGATGAAAAGCTATACCGAGGAGACCGGGGCGGCCTGGGGAGCCCAGGTGGAGAGAGGCTCGGTTCGGACTTTCCTGCGGGAGTGGCTGGAGGAGCAGGGGACCGTGTCACCGGGGGGAAATCCCTGGCGGTGACAAAACCGCCGGAGCGGAGCAAATCTGTTGGGAAGGAGGCAGGCTGAATGAAAGCTGGCGGAAAGGCCCATATCGCGCTTCCAGCGGCGCTGACGGCCTGCTTTTTGCTGCTTTTGCTGGTGAGCGGCTTCTATTTTGCCCAATACCTCCAGGCTCAGATCTTTGAAGAGCGCACCACCCAGCTCAACGAGATCACCTCGCAGGTGCGGGTGAACCTGGGTACCGCCCTGGACTCCCACTGGAAGTATCTGAACGCCGCAGTCAACCTGTTGTCCGCGGAGGAGTACGCGTCGGCGGAAGAGGTGACGGAGCGGATCGCTGGGCTGGAGCGGCTTTTGGAGCTGGAGGGCGGCAGCGCCGCGCTGATGCTGCTGGACAGCCGGGGGAACAGCTATGACGCGGAGGGCCGGCACGGCGTCTGGAGAGGCATCGACCAGATCTCCGGCGGCGCCGCGCGGCAGACCTTCATCTCCGGCAGCTATCTCGACCGGGGCAGCAGCTGGACCTTTGTGCGGAAGCTGGACGCGCCCCTTGAGGCGGCGGAGGACGGCACTGTCTTTACCCACGCCGTCCTCCTGGAGGACGTGTACACCATGTCCCAATATTATGACAGCGACGCCTACGGAAGCCGGAACGAGACCTACATTCTCAAGAGCAACGGGACGCGGATGCATGACGATGTCTCCGGCGAGGGCAGCACCATCCAGGCGTACAATGTCCTCAAGGTGCTGGAGGAGATGGAGCAGCAGGCCTGCCCGGATATCCGCGCCGCCCTGGAGGAGACGGATACCGTCAGCGCCGGGTTCCGCCACGGCGGCAGGGAGTACTACTACTGCGTTACCTCCCTGGCGGAGTATGATACGCTGCTGCTGTTTCTGATCCCGGCGGAGTTTGTGGCCTCCGGGACCGTGGAGATGGTGGGGACCGTGATCCGGATGCTGCTGTTTCTGGTGGTGATCCTTCTGGTGGTGCTGATTCTGGCGGCGGCGGCCATCAGCCGGCAGCAGAGCAGTGCCCGCCAGTTCCGCCAGGAGCAGGAGAACCTGCGCCGCCAGGAGGAGATGAACCGGCGGCTGGAGGAGACCAACGCCATGCTGGCCCGCTCCAAGGAGACGGCGGAGCAGGCATTCCGGATTGCCGAGGAGGCCAACCGGGCCAAGAGCTCCTTCCTCTCTAATATGAGCCACGACATCCGCACCCCCATGAATGCCATCGTTGGATTCTCCTCCCTTTTGGCCAGGGACGCGGAAAATCCGGACAAGGTGCGGGAGTACACCAAGAAGATCACCGCCTCCAGCCAGCACCTGCTGGGTCTGATCAACGACGTGCTGGACATCAGCAAGATCGAGGCCGGCAAGACGGCGCTGAACCTGACCGACGAGAGCATGGTGGAGCTGATCGAGAATATTGACTCCATCATCCGGCCCCAGATGAAGGCCAAGGGACATACCTTTGAGGTTTTCAGCGAGGACCTGCGGCATGAGCGGGTGGTGATGGATCAGCTCCGGCTGAACCAGATTTTGCTGAATCTGTTGTCCAACGCGGTGAAGTATACACCGGAGGGCGGCCATGTGGTGCTGAAGGTGCAGGAGCTGCCCCAGCACGCCAGACAGCTGGCCCATTACCGCTTTGTGGTGGAGGACAACGGCTACGGCATGAGCACGGAGTACATCGAGAAGATTTTCCACGCCTTCACCCGGGAGGAGGACAGCGTCACCAACAAGATCCAGGGCACCGGCCTGGGCATGGCCATCACCAAGAATCTGCTGGACCTGATGGGCGGCAAGATCACGGTGGAGAGCGAAAAGGGGCGCGGGTCCACATTCACGGTGGATCTGGAGCTCCCGATCAGCGAGCAGGCCATCGACCAGGATTTCTGGAAAAACCACGGCATCACAAGGCTCCTGGCGGTGGACGGCGAGGAGGCGGTCTGCCGGAATATCCGGCTGGCCATGGAGGACACCGGCGTCACGGTGGAGTACGCGCTGGACGGCCGGAAGGCCGTGGAAATGGTGAGATCCGCCCAGGGAGAGGACCGTCCGTACCACGTAGTCCTGCTGGACTGGAAAACGCCGGAGATGGACGGATTGGAGACCGCTCGGAACATCCGCCGGGAGATTCCGGAAAACGGGCCGATTCTGGTGCTGTCCAGCTATGACTGGCCGGAGATTGAGGAGGAGGCCCGGGCCGCCGGGATTGACGCCTTTCTCTCCAAGCCCTTCTTCCTCACCAGCTTCCGCCAGAAGGTGGAGGCCTTCCTGAGCCGGGGACACCAGGTGGAACCCGCGCCCGCCGGCGGGGAGAGCGCGCTGCGGGGAATGAGGATCCTGGTGGCGGAGGACAACGAGATCAACGCGGAGATCCTGAAAGAGCTTCTGGACATGGTGGGGGCCGCCTGCCGGATCTGTGAGAACGGGCGGCTTGCGGCCGAGGCCTTTGAGCAGTCCGCTCCCGGGGAGTACCAGCTGATCCTGATGGATGTGCAGATGCCGGTGATGAACGGCTATGAGGCCGCCCGCACCATCCGGGATTCCAGCCATCCGCTGGCGCTGACCATCCCCATCATCGCCATGACGGCCAACGCCTTCGCGGAGGACATCCGGGACGCCCTGGAGGCCGGGATGAACGCCCATGTGGCCAAGCCCATCGACATGGCCCTGCTGGAGCAGACGGTCCGGGCGGTGATGGAGGCCCAGAGCTAATGCCCGACCGGCCGTCGGGTTCCTTTCTGCACAGAAGCACTCAGACCGGCAGTTACCGAGGCGGTAACTGCCGGTCTGGACAAAAAGACAGTATACGCAGCTTACCCGTTTAAAAAGGGCATGCTGGTGGAATCCGGTATGTGGTTTTTTGACGCTTGAAATGATACGCGCAGGCGGCCTGTTACAGCTCTATGGCGAGGTATACCATGTCCACCAGCTGTCGTCCCGCCTCATAGATGGGGTGGTCGTAGTGTTCTGTGAAGAAGTTTTGTACCCGGTGGCTCTCCCGAAAGCCCAGGCGCTCATAGAAGGGAACCGTCAGAGGGCTGTCCCCGGTGCCCACCAGCAGCCGTGTTCCATGGCCACGGCAGGAGCGGATGATCTCCTCCACCATGGCCCGACCGTAGCCACGGCCCTGGCTGCGGAGCTCCGTGGCCAGATTTTTCAGCTCAAAGACGCCGCCGCTCTCATCCGTAACCACGGCCACGGTCCGGAGACGGCCGCCGTCGTACAGGGCCAGCAGCGTCCCCCTGTCCAGATAGAGCCTGATCATGTCCTCCTGCTCATCCCCCAGAAGCAGCAGGGGGAGAAAGTCCCGCTTGTTTTCCAGAATCTGACGGATTTCCATAAAAAAGAACCTCCCGGACACATGGCCCGCCGCGCCTCCGGGCAGACTAGACCCGGAGGTGAGCGTGAATGGATGAATTTCCCGGTTATCTCTGCTTGACGGACCTGCTGGACCAGGACCTGTCCTCCTACGAGTACTTTCAGACCCTGGCGCCGGAGATCCAGACCGCCCTGCGGCGGGAGGACGCCAGCGTGGGGACGCTGGACGAGCTCCAGGCCCGGGCGGAGCGCCTGCGGGAATCCGGCCTGCTGGGATAGGGACCAAGCCCTGACACTGCGCGGCGCCCCGGGAGGGTTCTCCCGGGGCGCCGTCTCCTCATATCCGCCGCACAGGGAACGCATCTCTGCTATTTTGACACGGAGGGGCTGAAATTGCAAGGGCAGGCCTGCATTTTCTCCTCTGGCCTGTTGGAAAATGTTGAAAAATGGCGGAACAGATGGTACTATGAAGGACAAAGCCATATTTGGCGGTAAGAGGAAGGAGGAAGAGCCCTTGATCATCGCGGTTTGCATCGACGGACGGGGCGGGATGCTGTTCAACCGGCGGCGGCAGAGCCAGGACCGGGGACAGCGGGAGGACCTGCTGAATTTCTGCGCCGGGCGGCGGCTTTGGATCGCCCCCTACTCCGCGCCCCTCTTCGGGGAGCGGGAGGAGATCCGGTCGGACGAGGAGTTTTTGACCAAGGCGGAGGCCGGAGAGGTCTGTTTTGTGGAGGACCGCCCCATCGCGCCCTATGCGGAGCAGATTGAGGCAGTGGTCCTGTACGACTGGGACCGGGCCTACCCGGCGGACGTCCACCTGGATTTTGATCCGGCGGAGGCGGGCTTTATGCTGGCGGAGGAGCGGGAGTTCCCTGGAACCTCCCATGAGAGGATTATCCGGAAAATCTATGTGCGGGAGGCGGACCATGGCCAGGAAGAGCAGGAATAAGAAGCAGTGGACACTCAGACGGGGAGCCGTATTGATCTTGGGTCTCCTGGCGGTGCTGGCGCTGCGCTACGTGGAGGCCCGGCTGTATGAGGAGGGGTATCCCGCCGTTCCGCTGGAGGAGATCCCCGCCTACAGCGGCACTCCCTACATAGAGATCAACGGCAACGTGCCGGGTTTCACGGAGGAGGACCTGACGCTGGAGGCCTTCGAGTTTTACAGCGAACTGGACGGCCTGGGCCGGTGCGGCACGGCTTATGCAAATATCTGTCAGGAGCTGATGCCCACGGAGAAGCGGGAGGATATCGGCCGGGTCAAGCCCACGGGCTGGCAGTCGGTACAGTACGGCAATGTGGACGGCAGGAGTCTCTATAACCGCTGTCACCTCATCGGCTTTCAGCTGGCGGGGGAGAACGCCAACGAGAAAAACCTCATCACCGGCACCCGGTATATGAACGTGGACGGGATGCTGCCCTTTGAGAACATGGTAGCGGACTATGTGAAGGAGACCGGGAACCATGTGCTCTACCGGGTGACGCCGGTGTTTGAGGGCGCGGAGCTGGTGGCCCGGGGCGTACAGATGGAGGCCATGAGCGTGGAGGACGGCGGCGAGGGCGTGTATTTCAACGTCTACGCCTACAATGTCCAGCCCGGCATCGGAATCGACTACGCCACCGGGGACAACTGGCTGGAAACACAGGAGGCCGCCTGATGGAGGAGCTCTGGCAGCAGTTTGACCGCATCGTGGTCTTTGACACGGAGACCACCGGCATTGAATTCGGAAAAGACCGCATCATTGAGCTGGGGGCCGTCAGTCTGGAGGCGGGCGCGGAGACAGGCAGTCTGGACGTGCTGGTCCGCCTGCCGGAGGGAGCCCGCCTGCCCCCTTTCATCGTAGACCTGACGGGCATCACCGATGAACAGCTCCTGGCAGAGGGGGTGGACCAGGCGGAGGCGGCGGAGGACTTCTGCCGCCTGCTGGAGGGCTGTGAGCGGCCCCTTCTCGTGGCCTACAATGCCCAGTTTGACCTGAATTTCCTCTATCACTTTCTGCGTCCCTGCGGCCGGGTGGCAGTGCTGGGCCCGCCCCGGTTCCTGGACGCCCTGACGGTGTACCGGGACCGGCGGGACTATCCCCACAAGCTCTGCAACGCCATCGAGGCCTACGGCCTGGGGGACACGGCGGTGAACAGCCACCGGGCAGTGGATGACGCCCGGGCCACGGTCCAGCTGCTGGAGGCCATGGCGGCGGAGCGCGGCGACCTCATGCGCTACATCGACCTCTTCGGCACCCATCCCAAATACGGTCTCTCGGGGCGGCGAATCTCCTCGGTGACCTACCGCCCCCAGTCCTACCGGCGGGAGCGGCCGCTGTATGATGAAATATGAAAACTTTGTAAACATTCCCAGAATCCTCTTGCAATGCGACAGCCTGTCGGGTATGATACCTGACAGGTTGTCGCATTATTTTGGGGAGGCGCGAAAAAAGTTCTTGACCTTCCCCCCGGTGGAAGCTGTAAACTTTGGATCAATCTTCCGGCGGATTGAAGAAACCGGCGGCCCTGTTTCGTTATATGTTGTTTAGGAGGCACTGATTCAATCAACGCGCGCAGATTCGCACCGGAAATTCTTCCGGCAGGAGAAAACGGGGACCTAGGCGGATTTCAAGGCTTTCCCGCGGAGCCCGGAGGGAAGCCGCGGCGTGAAAGCGCACACGGGGATTGAGCCGGTGGTTCCTCAGGAGAGGGAGAGAGGTCATGCCCAGCAATACGTTTTTGAATTTGCCGGAGGATAAGCAGAACCGGCTGATGGACGCCGCCTCGCGAGAGTTTTCTGCGAAGCCCTACAACGAGGCGTCCATCAACAAGATCATCCAGGAGGCGGGGATCCCCCGGGGAAGCTTCTACATGTACTTCCAGGACAAGGAGGAGCTGTTCCGCTACTTGGTCCACGGATATGTGGAGCAGCTGCTGATGGTGCTGGAGGAGTCGCTGCTGCGGGAGAGCGGCGATGTGTTTGCGGCCTTGCGGGCCCTGTTCGACTACGTGTGGGAGAAGCGGGGGGAGCAGTCCCTGGGCGGCATGGGGGCCATGTCGGCCATCATCAGCCGCAACGGCGGAATGCAGCGGGGAGCCCTGCTGGACCTGCTGGACTCCAGTCAGGCGCTGAAGCGGCTGCGCCAGTCGGTGAATCCGGAGCTGCTGGACCTGCGGCGGGAGGAGGATCTGGACCATATGCTGGCGGTGCTGCTGTCGGTTGCCGGGCCGCTGCTCTATGCCGGCATAGAGGCCGGAGATGCTCCCGGCTACCGGGAGCATCTGGATGGGATTCTGGACATTTTGCGGCGGGGCATGGCGAAGAACAAGGACGCGTGACCAGGCGTTTTGAGGACTGCTGACAGCCCCAGAGTATCAGAAAGCGAGGAAAACAAGACATGAAAAACGAACTGATGGAAGATCGGGGAACGTCCCCGGAGGAGACCGCGCCTCAGGCGGAGGCCGGACGGAGAAAGTGGAGCCTTCCCAAGGGAAAGAAGCCCCGCCGGCGCAGGCTGATCGCGGGGGCGGCGGTGATTCTGGCGGCGGCGCTGGTCCTTACCCGCCTCCAGCAGGGGGGCACGGCCCAGGCGGGAGCCAACTACCAGCCGGTCTCCGCCGGCCGGCAGGAGATCACCGTAACAGTTTCCGGCAGCGGCACCCTGGCCCCGGCGGACGCCTACAACGTCTCCACCCTGATCTCCGGGACTATAGAGGAGGCTCCCTTTGAGGAGGACGATCTGGTGGAGAAGGGCACGCTGCTGTACATCCTGGACAGCGGCGACGCCCAGAGCTCCGTCCAGCGGGCCAACATCTCCGCGGCCCAGGCCCGGCTGAGCCTGGAACAGGCCCGGGAGGCCCTGAACCCCACCGCGCCCATCAGCGGCGTTATCAACGAGGTCTTCGTCCGCAACGGCGACAGCGTCACAGCCGGAACGGCCCTGGCCAAGATCATGACCAGCCGGGACCTGTCCATCGACTTTCTGTTTCCCTATGTGGATCCCTCTGCGTTCTACGTGGGGCAGCCGGCCACCGTGTTTGTGGGGGAGTTTGCGGATTCCGTCCAGGGCACCGTTGAGGCGGTGTCCGACTCCACCTCCGTCATGAGCAACGGCCAGGAGGGCAGCTCCGTCCGGGTGAAGATCACCAACCCCGGCGTGCTGTCGGACAGCTTCAAGGCCTCCGCCTGCGTGGGCAGCTACTCCAGCCTTGGTCAGGCCACGGTGTCCATGGCCGATGCCGCCACGGTGTACTCCGTGGGCAGCGGCACCGTGACGGGCTTTGACAAGCTGGCGGGCAGCAAGGTCACCAAGGGCGAGGTGCTGTGCACCATTGAGTCCGAGGCCAACCGGGCCCAGGCGGAAAATGCCCGGCTGAGCCTGGCCAGCGCCAACCTCTCAGCCGGCAGCGCCGCCGACAATCTGGACGACTACCGTATTGAGTCCCCCATCTCCGGCACGGTGATTGAGAAGAAATTCAAGGCCGGAGACAAGGTGGATGGCGCTGCCTCCGGCACCCTGGCGATGATCTACGACATGAGCTATCTCAAGGTGGAGATGGGCGTCAACGAGCTGGACATCGGCAAGGTGCGGGCCGGGCAGACTGTGGAGATTACGGCGGCGGCCCTGATGGGTCAGACCTTCCGGGGCACCGTGGAGCGGGTGAGCGTCAACGGCACCACCACCAGCGGCTTCACCACCTACCCGGTGACCATCGTCATCGAGGACTACGGCGACTTGAAGCCGGGCATGAACGTCTCCGCCACCATCCTGGGCGAAACGGTGGAGAACGCCCTCTGCGTGCCCGTGGGGGCGGTGAACCGGGGCAATACCGTGCTGGTTCCCGGCGAGGGCGCCATGACCGAGGACGGCGCCGCCGTGGCGGATCCCTCCAAGCTGGAGGAGCGTCCGGTGACATTGGGCAGGAGCGATGGCGCGTACATCGAGATCACCTCCGGCCTGTCAGAGGGAGAGACCGTGCTGATTCTGGACCAGACGGCGGTCATGGGAGGCTGAGAGTCAAGTGGAGCATCTCATTGAGCTGAAAAATGTCTATAAGATCTACCAGATGGGCTCCGAGGAGGTCCACGCCCTGGACGGGGTGAATATCACCATCGACCCCGGGGAGTTTGTGGCCATCGTGGGCCAGTCCGGTTCCGGCAAGTCCACGGCCATGAACATCATCGGCTGTCTGGACGTTCCCACCTCCGGCACTTACCATCTGGGCGGCACCGACGTCTCCACTATGGACGACGACCAGCAGGCGGAGATCCGCAACAAGATGCTGGGCTTTATCTTCCAGCAGTACAACCTGATCCCCAAGCTCACCGTGCAGGAGAATGTGGAGCTGCCGCTGCTGTACGCCGGCGTCTCCGCCGAGGAGCGCCGGGAGCGGGCGGTCCGCTCCCTGGGGCGGGTGGGTCTTGCCGACAAGCGGAAGAACCTCCCCAGCCAGCTCTCCGGCGGCCAGCAGCAGCGGGTGTCCATCGCCCGGGCGCTGGCGGGGGAGCCCTCCGTCATCCTGGCCGACGAGCCCACCGGCGCCCTGGACTCCCGCACGGGCCGGGAGGTGCTGGGTTTTCTCCAAAAGCTCAACGAGGAGGGGGATACGGTGGTCCTCATCACCCATGATAACTCCATTGCGGTGAAGGCAAAGCGTATCGTCCGCCTCCAGGACGGACGGGTGATCTACGACGGTGACGCCAGTGATCCCCAGGCCGTGGTGCGGCCGGAGGACGCCGGAGACGAGGAGGTGGGGGCATGAGCTTTACCCAGTCCTTTAAGCTGGCCATCAAGTCTCTGCGGACCAGCAAGGCCCGGGCTATCCTCACCATGCTGGGCATCATCATCGGCGTGGCGGCGGTCATTGTCATCATCTCCCTGGGCAACGGCCTCACCGGCATGGTGGAGCAGCAGGTGGAGAAGGTGGGCATCAACCAGATTTACGCCTACAACTGGGGCTTCGGCGGCGGCGCGCTGACACTGGACTCCCAGGAGATCTATGACCTGGTGGAGGAGCGGCCGGACGTGTTCGAGGGGGTCACCCCCTGGGTCAATGCCGGCACCGGCACCCGGAGGGACGACGAGAAGTACGAGAAGACCAATATCTACGGCGTCAGCGAGGCCTTTTTTAATCCGGAGCTGTCCGCCACCCTGGACGGGGGACTACTGGGAAAGGGCCGCTTCCTGGGCTATGTGGACGTTCTCCAGCGAAGCAATGTCTGCGTCATCGGTGCATATCTGGAGAAGAACGCCTTTGGCGGCGACGCCCTGGGGCAGGGGATCATCGTGGGCGGCGTTCCCTATACCGTCATCGGTGTGATGAAGCAGGGCGGTGAGGTCATGGAGGAGGGCGGCGGCGATGACGTCGTGTTCATCCCCTATGAGAATGCCCTCCAGCTCTCCGGTACCCGGCAGGTCCAGCTCTTTCAGCTCACCTGCACCTCCCGGGAGACCTCCGGCCTTGCCAAGGAACTGCTGACGGAGCTGATGCTGGATTTCTACGGTGAGCAGTACAGCGACAACGGGCAGACCTTCTACATCCAGACCATGGCGGAGCAGGTGGCCATGATCAACGGCATGATGGGCGTCGCTATGGCGGTGCTGGTGGCCATCGCCGCCATCAGCCTGCTGGTGGGCGGCATCGGCATCATGAACATCATGCTGGTCTCCGTTACCGAGCGCACCCGGGAGATCGGCATCCGCAAATCTCTGGGGGCCAAGCGCCGGGACATCCGCCGCCAGTTTGTCATCGAGGCCGGCACCACCTCCGCCATCGGCGGGCTGCTGGGCATTGGCTTCGGGTGCCTCATGGCCATGGGCATCGGCGCCATGATGGGCGGGATGCTGGTGAAGTCCATGGGCGTCAGCGGCATCACCTTCAACGCCGCCCCTACTTTCAGCGCCATCGCCGTGTCCTTCGGCGTGTCCGTTGGCATCGGCATCCTCTTTGGCTACCTTCCCGCCAACAAGGCGGCAAAGCTCAACCCCATCGACGCTTTGCGGTACGACTGACGGCTTTGCGTCAGCCCGCGAAACTGCATCCGGCGGCCCGTCTCCGCAGGATTGGGGAAACCCCCGGCGAAATTTTTTCGCCGGGGGTTTCCCATTTCTCAAACTTTTTCGGCTCCGCCTGCGTCTATTATACAGAACAGCAAAGAAGGGAGGTGTGTGCATGGCGTCTTTGAAGGAGGAGCGGCTGGAATCCTATCTCATCGACGGCCAGGAGCGGTTTTACCGCCTGGCATACAGCTATCTCCAGAACCGGGAGGAGGCCCTGGACGCGGTGCAGACCGCCGTCTGCCGCTGCCTGGAGCGGCGGGACAGCCTGCGGGATGAGGGAGCCCTGGGGACCTGGTTTACCCGCATTCTGGTGAACGCCTGCATGGATCTGCTGCGGCAGAGAAAGCGGGTGACCTTCGTATCGCCGGAGGACCTGGATACCGGCAGTTATGAGGACCCCCTGCCGGAGGACGGCGCCCTGGGTCGCCGGGTGAACGCCCTGCCGCCGGAGGTGCAGACCGTGGTGAAGCTGCGGTTTTATGAGGACATGAGCCTTAAAGAGATCAGTGAGGTCACCGGATGGAACCTGAACACCGTGAAGAGCCGCCTGTACGCGGGGCTGAAAAAACTGCGGATATCATTGGAAGGAGTGTCAATGCAATGAACGAATTCAAAAAAGCCAGAGAGGACTACGAGTCCACCCCCATCCCCCAGGAGCTGGGGAGCCGGGTCCGGGCGGGCATCCGCCAGGGGAAGGCCAACTACCGCCGGAGGCGGTGGAGGCGGATTGCCACCGGCGTGGCCGCCTGCTTTGCGGTGCTGGTGGGCACGCTGAACCTGTCCCCCACCGTGGCCGCGGCGGCGGCGGAGGTGCCGGTGCTGGGGGGATTGTTCCGGGTGATGACCTTGATCAGCTACAACGCCTCCGACGGCGGCATCAACTATGTCGTTTCCGTCCCCCGGCTGGAGACTGACGGAGAGAGCGAGCTGGCCCGGCGGGTCAACGCGGTGGTTCAGGAGAAGGTGGACGCCCACATGGCCAAGGCCCGGCAGGACTGGGAGGATTACAAGAACGCCTTCTTCGCCACCGGCGGCACCGAGGAGGAGTGGGCCGGACGGGAGATGGACGTCATCGTGAACTACGAGGTCAAGAGCCAGACGGACACCCGAGTCTCGTTTGTTGTGACCTTGGCCGAGGGCTGGGTGGCCTCCATGGAGGAGCGGTACTGCTACAATCTGGACCTGGCGGAGAACCGGGACATCACCCTGGCGGATCTCCTGGGCGAGAACTGGGTGGAGCGGTGCAACGAGACCGTTCGGGCAGGCATTGACGCCAGCGTGGACCAGGAGGGCTTCACGCTCTTCTTCACGCCGGAGCAGGGCGGCTTCACCACGGTGGACGAGAGTACAGCCTTCTATATCCGGGAGGATGGTGTGCCGGTGCTGGTATTCCCCGAGTATTCCATCGCCGCCGGCGCGGCGGGAAGCCCGGAATTCCCTGTGGAGTAAGTGTGCAGGCGCAATAAAAAACGGAACGGGAGGGAACCGAAATGGTTCCCTCCCCGTGCTTTGTGAGTGTTTCCTGTTAAATTGAGCCAAATGATGCAGTTCTCCGTTGCCGTCGCGGAGAAGCGTTCCATTACTGGACTGCATAGCGTGGGAAAGCTCTTTTTGGATACTTTTTCTCTCGAGAAAAAGTGTTAGGCCAGGAAGCCTTTGAGGATGCAGTCCTCGGCCTCCTCCTCGGTGAGGCCCAGGGTCTCCAGCTTCAAGAGCTGGTCGCCGGCGATCTTGCCAATGGCGGCCTCGTGAACCAGCTGGGCCTCGGTGCAGTTGGCGGTGATGGCGGGGATGGACTTGATCTTGGCATCCCCCATGATGATGGAATCGCACTGGACATGGCCGAAGCACTGGGCGTTGCCCACCATCCGGGGATAGAACACCTGGCTGGAGCGGTCCTGGGCCACGGAGCGGGAGATGACCCGGCCCTTGGAATCCTCGCCGTCCAGAACGATCTCCATATCGCTCTCCGCCACCTGATCGCCGTGGGTCAGCAGCCGCTCGGTGATGATGGCCTCGGCTCCCCTGCCGCAGACGATCTTCGTGCTGCGCTTGGTGGAGTCGATGCCCCGGATCTGAACGGTCTCCATCTGGATGGAGGCCCCCTCCTCCAGGTAGACCACGGTCTCCGGGTTCATGACCCGGCCGCCCTTGCCGTCTCCCTCGCCGTAGTGCTTCTCCGTGTACTTCAACCGGGAGTTTTTGCCCACGTGGAAGGTGTGGACGCCGTCGTGGCGGCTGGTTTGGTCGCCGCAGTTGTGGATGCCGCAGCCGGCCACAATGTCCACGTCGCAGTTCTCGCCGATATAGAAATCGTTGTAGACCATTTCCTCCACACCGGGCTTGGTGATGATGACGGGGATGTGGCAGGTCTCGCCCACGGTGCCGTCCTTGACGCGAATGTCAATGCCGCTTTTGCCGTCGGCCCTGGAGGTGATCTCAATGTGCTCCGTGGACTGGCGGCCGTCGCAGCCGCTGTCCTTGCGGATGTTGAAGGCCCCTACGGGCTTGCCTACGAGGTCCGCGATCTTTTCCAGAAGCTCGCGGTCGATCTCGGTGTCCATCATAGCGCGTTCGCCTCCTTTGTCAGTACAGGGCAGCCGCCCAGGGTGTCCGCCAGAATCTGGGGCAGGATCTCGGAAGCTGAGCCTCGGTGGCGGATCATGCCGTCACCCACCACGATGACCTCGTCCGCCAGGGAGATGATGCGCTCCTGATGAGAGATGATGATCATGGTGCCGCTGCCCGCGGCGTGGATCTGCTCAAAGGTCTCCGTCAGCCGGGCGAAGCTCCACAGGTCGATGCCCGCCTCCGGCTCGTCGAAGATCATCAGCTGGGCGTTCCGGGCCAGGATGGAGGCGATCTCAATGCGCTTGACCTCGCCGCCGGAGAGGGACACGTCTACCTCCCGGTCCAGGTAGTCGTTGGCGCACAGGCCCACCTTGGTGAGATACTGGCAGCACTTGTCCTTGGAGAGCTTCTCGTCCCCGTGGGCCAGAGTCAGCAGGTCCCGCACCGTCAGCCCCTTGAAGCGGGGGGGCTGCTGGAAGCCGTAGCTGATGCCCAGGCGGGCCCGCTCTGTGATGCCCAGAGGCGTAATGTCCTGGCCGTTCCAGAGAATCTGGCCGGAGGTGGGCGTCACCAGGCCCATGATGATCTTGGCCAGGGTGGTTTTGCCGCCGCCGTTGGGACCTGTGAACACCACAAGGCGGTGATCCGGAATGGTGAGGGAGATGTCGTTCAAAATGCCCAGCTCCCCGTCTCCCTCCCGGACGGAATAGCTGATGGACTTGAGTTCCAGCATATAATTGGAACCTCCTCAGAGTGTGGATTTCATAAGCGAGTCTATTTTACCAGATCCGGCAGGAAAAGACAACATATCTATTTGGTGGGTTTTTACAGAGCAGATTGTTCTTTTCAAAGAGAGTTTACCCCATTTGACAGGAATTTACCTGTTGTAAATGCAACAGTGAACAAAAAAGTCCGCCGCCGCATAGGATGGGACGCAGATGAAGAGCAAAGGAGTGGCTTTTATGGCAGAGAATTTACATAGTCCCGAGGTGTACGACTTCCGGCAGTATGACCGGGTCTGGCAGCGGGTGGCCCCGGATCTGGAGCCCTACCCCGGCATAAGTACGGCGGCGGCCGCGCCCGCCCCCCCGCCGCAGACGGCGTCCGCGGCGGTTCTGACCCGTCAGGAGAGCCAGCTGCCCGGGGCCGCCCAGGACCCCTGCTGCATGGGCAGCGCGGCGGCGGAGATGCTGGAGGTGCTCACCGGATATATTGAGGAGGAGATGGCGGACCGGCGGTATTTCCTGACTATGAGCCGCCAGGCTCCCTCCTGGGCCCGGCAGCGGCTGCGGGATATCGCCGCCGACGAGGGCACCCATGCCCGGCGCCTCATGGCGGCCTACTATCTGATCACCGGCCAGTGCTACCGGCCCGCCATCGCCAGCGGCGCGGTCAGTATCGGCCGCCTGTGTCCGGCCCTGCGGGAGCGGTATCACATGGAGGCCTGCAGCGGCATGAACTACGCCCGCTCCGCGGACGGCACAACGGACCCATGCCTCAGCAAGCTCTTGAACGAGCTCAGCGCCGACGAGTACCGCCACGCTGAGGAGCTGATGAGTATACTGGAGCGGGCCATGCAGGGGTAAGGGGAAAAGCGGGGGCGTTGCTCCCCGGCTTCAGGCTGTTGGAAAGCCCGGAAGGACTTTCCAACAGCCTGCCCATGTCTCGATTTTTCAATGGTCCGGCGATTTGGAAAATGTGCCGATTCACTCTGCAAATCTCTGCGGCGCAGATGCTTGCAGGTATTCGTTCCAACACGGAGCAGGCGGTGTCCCCTCGTGCTCCCCCCATTGCCGGCGGCCTGATGTTTCGGTGCGGCGGTTTTTCGGCAAGCTGGAGCGGGGGCATTGACCCCGCTTCTCCTTTCTGCTATAATCGGCAGAAAAAAGAGAGTGAGAGCGCGATATGTTTACCGGATTTACAGACGAGACTGTGGACTTCATGTGGGGCATTCGCTTCAACAATGAGCGGACATGGTTTGAGGCCCACAAGGAGATCTATCTGACCCATTTTTACCGTCCCATGTGCGATCTGGCGGAGGAACTGTACGGCTTTATGCTGGAGCGGCGGCCGGACTGCGGCCTGATCCGCAAGGTGACGAGGATCTACCGGGATGCCCGGCGGCTCCACGGACGGGGGCCCTATAAGGAGAGCCTGTGGCTCTCTGTGGAGCAGGCAGGGGAGCAGTGGACCGCCCGGCCCACCTTCTGGTTTGAGCTGATGCCCGAGGGCTGGAGCTGCGGCATGGGCTACTGGATGCCGAAGCCCGCCACCATGGCCAAGCTCCGTGCCCGGATCACCCGGGACCCCAAGACCATGGAGCGGCTGACGGAGAATCTGGCCGGACAGGCGGAGTTTGTCCTGGAGACCCAGGACTACAAGCGCCCCAAGGCCGCCGCGCCGTCGGCGGCGCTGGAGCCCTGGTTCCGGGCCAAGTCCTTCACCATCATCCACCAGGACAAGCTGACGGAGGAGCTGTTCAGCCGGGAGATTGTGGACCGGGTGAAGACGGGATGGGAGTTCTTGCTGCCCTATTATGATTACTTTGTCACGTTGGATGGAGACCCGGACCCGTCGTCGGAAGAAATTCCGCTCCGCTGCGCCTCCACCGTTTCACGGTGAGGGCTCCGCACGCTCCATTCCTTCCTCCTCGCCTCACGAAATCCGCTGCGCAGGGCTTTCGCGGGGGCCGCTGAAAGGAGAGTTCCGATGAACAAGAGTTTTTTTGACCGCCTGCAAAGCAGAGGGTGGAAAATTGAGCGGTATGAGGGCATGTCTCCCGGTGTTCCGGAGGCGCTGCGGAGGCGGTATCCCGCCGCTGAACAGTGGCTTTCGTGGATTGGCGGTGTAAAATCCGCGGTCAGCGGCGATGAGGCAGTGTGGCTCCTGTGTGCGGAGGACTACGCCGGGCAGCGTACCACGGCGTTCCGCTGGAACGAGTGGGAACTGCTCAGCTTGGAGAGCGCGGAGGGGGACCCGGCCTGGGAAACGGCGATCCGGCGCTTCTGGGACTTGCATCTCCCCATTGTCATGTCTGTGGCGGATGGACGCTATTCTTACCATGCCCTCTCTGCGGCGGACGGCGCGGTGGTGTCCGGCGGTGAGCCGGAGTTTGAGGCGTGCGAAAGGACCGCCGGCTCTCTGCGGGAGTTTGCCGAGAAGTTTGCAGAGGGCATGGTGTGATCTGTGCTGCTGGCGAAGGGGTTGAAAACCCGGATAAAAGCGTCTATACTGGAAACCGATGAAAATTGACAATAAAGGAGAGATTCTTATGAAAAACTGTCCCGACCGGGCGGCGGCCATGGCGCTGCTGCGCAAGTACAATGCCGAGCCCTTCCACATTCAGCACGCCTTGACGGTGGAGGGCGTCATGCGGTGGTACGCGAACGAGCTGGGCCACGGTGAGGACGCCGGTTTCTGGGCCGCAGCGGGCCTCCTCCACGACGTTGACTTTGAGAAGTGGCCGGAGGAGCACTGCGGGAAGGCTCCGGAGCTGCTGGCCGAGATCGGATGCGGCGAGGAGCTGGTTCACGCCGTGTGCAGCCATGGCTACGGGCTGTGCTCCGATGTGGAGCCCATCCACGAGATGGAGAAGGTCCTCTTCGCGGCGGACGAGCTGACGGGCCTCATCGGCGCGGCGGCCCGGATGCGCCCCAGCAAGAGCTGTCAGGACATGGAGGTCAGCTCCCTCAAGAAGAAGTTCAAGGACAAGAAGTTCGCCGCCGGATGCTCCCGAGATGTCATCAAGGACGGCGCGGATCGCCTGGGCTGGACCCTGGAGGAACTGATGGAAAAGACCATTTTAGCCATGCGGTCCTGCGAGGAGAGCGTGTCCGCAGAGATGGCGGCGCTGTAAAAGGCTATGGAGAAGACCTGGAAGTGGTTTCTTCGGATTGATATCGCCGTGACGCTGGCAGGGTTTGCCGCCATAGGGGGATATTACGCCTGGTGCTTCTCCAAGCTGTCGGACACAATGCTTCTGGGGGCCATGATCATATTTTTTCTGGATGTCTTCGGCCTGCCCCTGCTGGCCCTGGCGGAGCTGGT
>CAJTZI010000012.1:288-22944 GCA_910584075.1 uncultured Oscillibacter sp. | reverse complement strand
GTGTCTCAGCGGAGCCGCAGCCATTTGGGCATCCTGCTGGGTACCCTCTGTCAGCTGCTGTACGGCGGTGCGTATACCTTCTTTTTGGCAATGGCGGGAGGCTTGATAACCCCGGGCTTCATGGCCGGTCCCATCTTCCTGGCGGCGGGCATTGCGGGGGCGGTCATGTGCCTGACCATTCCAAAGGACCGGCGCGGCTGGGAGAAGCCGGAGAGGCGGACCCCGCCGCCGGGAGAGATTGAATGACAAAAAGAAGCGGTATGGCCTCAGCCATACCGCTTTTTAATATGGTTCGCTCACTCCATGGAGATGATATAGTAGTACACAGGCTGTCCGCCGGAGAGGACCGCCACCTCGGCTTCAGGACAGAGCGCCTCGAAGCGTTTCCCGGCGGCGTCGGCGTCCTCTTGGGACACATCCTCGCCGAAGTACAGGGAGATGAAGGAGGATTCCTTCTCCTTGGCGGCGTTTGCCAGCCGCTCCAGCAGGGCAGGCAGGGAGCCGTCGGTGCCGAAGAGCCTGCCCTCCTCCAGGGCCAGATAGTCCCCCTCCTTGATGTCAAACCCGTCGAAGTCGGAGTCCCGGGCGGCGTAGGTGATCTGGGCGGTGGTGACGGTGGACAGGCTCTCGGTCATGGCGGCGGTGATGTCCTCCGCTGCCGGGGCCTCGAAATCCACGTTCATCATGGCGGTGATGCCCTGGGGCACGGTCTTGGTGGGGATGACCACCACGTTTTTCTCCGTCAGGGCGGCGCACTGCTGGGCGGCCATGATGATGTTGCCGTTATTGGGCAGGACGAACACCGTCTCGGCGGGGACGGCGTCCACGCCCTCCAGGATGGCCTCGGTGGAGGGATTCATGGTCTGTCCGCCGGATACCACGCCGTCGGCTCCCAGGTCCTTGAAGACCGCCTCCAGGCCCGCTCCGGCGCACACCGCCAGAAAACCGTATTTCTTCTCCGGCGGAGCCACCACATGGCCACCGGCGGGGGCGGCCTCCAGATCCTTTTCCACGGCGTCCAGGTCATCGGTGCTCTGGACGTGCCGTCCGGCGGCCAGGTCCTCCGCCTGGGTGCGCATGTTTTCGATTTTCGCCAGCTCCAGCGTGCCGTATTTCTGGGCCTCCGTCAGGGCGGCGCCGGGGATGTCGGTGTGGACGTGGACCTTGAAGGCATCGTCGTCCTCGCCGATGACCAGACTGTCGCCGATGCTGTCAAGATATGTCCGCAGGGGCTCCAGGGACCGTTCCACCGTCTTGCGGACGATGAACACCGTGTCAAAGGTAAAGGTGATGTCCTCGTCGGAGAGGGCGGCGAAGTCCGCCTTCTCCTGGGGGACCTCCTCTGAGGTCTCCGGCATGGGCTCACCCCGCATCTCTGCCAGCATCCCCTCCAGAATCAGCAGGTAGCCCTTGCCGCCGGCGTCCACCACGCCGGCCTTTTTCAGCACGGGGTTCATGTCGGTGGTCTGGGCCAGGGTCTCATACCCCTCCCGGATGGCCTCCTCCAGCACCTTCTCGATGTCCCGCTCCTCTGCGGCACACTCCACCGCCCGCTTGGCGGCGAGGCGGGAGACGGTGAGCACCGTGCCCTCGGCGGGCTTCATCACCGCCTTGTAGGCGGAGGAGACGCCCTGCTGCATGGCGGCGGCGAAAGCGGCGGCGTCGGCAGTCTCCATGCCCTTGAGGCCCTTGCTGATCCCCCGGAACAGCAGGGAGAGGATGACGCCGGAGTTGCCCCGGGCGCCCCGCAGCAACGCGGAGGCGGTGAGGTCGGCGGCCTGGGTCAGCGTGGCGGGGGCGGCCTTCCGCAGCTCCGTCACGGCGGTGCCGATGGTCATGCTCATGTTGGTGCCGGTGTCTCCGTCGGGCACCGGGAAGACGTTCAGGTCGTTGATGGCCTGCTTTTGGGCGGTGATGGCGGCGGCACCATGGAGCACCATCTGCTTGAAGAGGGCCCCTGTAATCTGTTCGTTCATTCGGCTCGTTCCTCCCTCACAAGGTCATGGAATCCACGCACACGTCCACAGCCTTGACGGGTACGCCGGTATTTTTCGTCACAACATAGCGCACCTCGTTCATGATGGAGCGGCACACCGCGGGCAGGTTGACCCCGTTTTCCACGATGATGTGGAGCTCGATGGAGATGGAGTTGTCGTCGTGATAGGTGATGCTGACGCCCTTGCTCATGGCCTCCCGCCGCAGCAGGTGGACCAGACCGTCGGTCATGGAGCGGAAGGCCATGCCCTTGACGCCGAAGCAGTTAGTGGCGGCCATGCCGGTGATGTTGGAGAATACGGCGCTGCTGATGGAGATCTCACCCTGATCAGATTTGAATTGAATCATGAGAACGTCCTTTCTTTCCTGAGATTGACAGAGGAGGGAGATGCCGCCTCTGTGACAGCCATATTAAGAGAATTCTATTATATACGATTCCACCGGAAAGTACAAGTCCTAAAAAAGAGGCCCGGACCGCAAAAATCTATTGAAAACCGGTGGGATTTGCCGTAGAATAGGGGAAAACCGCCGAGGATATCGGAGAACAGAGGGGGAAGGGACATGCGTGTTGTCACCGGCTCCGCCAGGGGCCGCCGTCTGAAAGAACTGGAGGGAATGGAGACCCGTCCTACCACCGACCGGGTCAAGGAGGGGCTGTTCAGCGCCCTCCAGTGTGACATCGAGGGGCGGCGGGTGCTGGACCTCTTCGCCGGTACGGGCCAGCTGGGCATCGAGTGCCTCAGCCGGGGAGCGGCCTCTGCCGTCTTTGTGGACCGGCGGGAGGACGCGGTGCGCCTGGTGAAGGAGAATCTGGCCCTCACCGCTCTCCGGGACCGGGCCAGCGTGGTGCGGGGGGACTCTCTGGAGTACCTTCGAACGGTGCGGGAGCGGTTTGACCTGGTGTTTTTGGACCCGCCCTATCAGGCGGGACTGCTGGAGCCCGCCCTGGCGCTTCTCACAGGATTTGACATTTTGAATCCACATGGTATAATTGTTGCGGAACACCCGGCGGACCGGGTGATGGAGGCGCCGGAGGCGCCCTACTGCATCCGCCGGACCTACCGCTACGGGAAGATCGGCCTGACCGTCTTCCGGCGGAGCGGAAACGAAGAGAACGAGGAACAACTCCTATGAGAACAGCCCTTTGCTCAGGCAGCTTTGACCCCATCACGCTGGGCCATCTGGATGTGATCCGCAGGGCCGCCGCCTGTTTTGACCGCGTGCTGGTCTGCGTCAGCCCCAACGCGGAGAAGCGCAGCCAGATGTTTACGCCGGAGCAGAAGCTGCAGCTGGTGCGTGCCGCCGTGGAGGAGCTTCCCAACGTGGAGGCGGAGCTGTGGCCCGGTCTGCTGGCGGATTTCGCCGCGGCCCACGGGGCGTCTGTCATCGTCCGGGGCGTGCGGAATGTGACGGATTTTGATGCCGAGTACCAGATGGCCCTCATTAACAAGGGAATCTGTCCCGGACTGGAGACCATGCTGCTGCCTGCGGGGCAGGAGTACCAGCATTTCAGCTCCTCCATGGTCCGGGAGATGATCCGGTACCGCCAGCCGCTGGAGAAATACCTGCCCATGTCCATTGTGTCCATGGTGCTGGAGATGATGGAAAGTCAGAAAGGATAGAGACCTATGGCCAATGATATTAACCGTCTGATCGACATGCTGTTTGAGCGGATCGAGGACGCCAAGTCTCCGGCGCTGAAGCCCAATATGAGCCTGGTGGACCGGGACGAGATTCTGGACCTGCTGGAGGAGCTGCGGGCCCAGCTGCCGGTGGAGATCAAGCGCGCCCAGGAGCTGCTGGCCGCCCGGGAGAAGTTTGTGGAGGAGGCCAAACGGGACGTGGACCGTATGATGCGCCAGGCGGAGCTGGACGCCAAGACCAAGGTCTCCGAGAGCGAGGTCATCTACGCTGCCAAGGAGAAGGCCCGGCAGATTGTGGGCCGGGCGGAGGAGCGTTCCCGCCAGCTCTATCAGGTGGCCAACGAGTACGCCGAGGACGCCCTGGCCCGCACGGAGGAGGCCGTTCAGGCCGCGCTGGACGAGGTGAAGCAGTCCCGGGTCCGGTTCCGCAGCGCCTCCGCCGCCGCCATGCAGGAGCAGAGGGACAAGCTGGCGGGCAAAAATGATCCGGACGCGCCCGCCGGCTAAGGCGGTTGACCATAATATGCCCGCGGGACGGCGTCTCCGCCGGCGGGTACCGGAATCTCCCCGGGTGAACGGTGTGAAATTTTGTTACTTTTGACGGAAAAATTTGAGGAACATTTTCAAAAATTCCATATCTGGATGTTATGTCTCAAATAGATGCCCGTAAACACAAGATTTTGTGTTTGCGGGTATTTTTTGTATTACGTCAACCAAACGATTACTTATCGAACGTGCGTTTGAAAAATATATTTTTAGACAAAAAACGTGAGAAATTGCGTGCTTTTTGCGAATTTCAGGCGAAAAAAATCCTTGCAATTTCACTGGCTTTTGCGTATACTAAAAACACTGGTGGGGAAAAGTGGGTAATTTGGGTGCTTGGTGCCATCAAAACCCATAGAATCCCAAAAAGAGGGGAGAAGGGGGGCGGCTTTCCATGGCGAGACTGCTGGGAAAATCTAACAACAGCATCGACTCGAAAGGCCGTCTGGTGATCCCCTCCGCCATGCGGGAAGCCTTGGGCGATACCTTTTATATCACCATCGGCGCGGAGCGCTGCCTGACCATCTATCCACAGACCAAGTGGGAGCAGATGTCCGAGGCGATGGAGGAGCTGAGCTACACTGAGAAGCAGGTGTTGACCCTGCTGTATACCAACGCCGTCCAGTGTGAGCCGGACGGGCAGGGGCGGGTGCTGATCACCGCCAATCTCCGCAGCTACGCGGGGCTGAAAAAGACCGTCACTATTGTGGGCAAGAACTCCGTTGCCGAGATCTGGGACGAGCAGACTTGGGCGGAGTGGGAGCGCAGGCAGCTGGAGAGCGGCGATATGGCTGCCGCCATGGACGCCCTGGCCCGCGCCCGCAGAAACCACGGGTGAGCGCCTATGGAATATACCCACAAGCCCGTTCTTCTGGACGAGTGCATCGAGATGCTGAACATCCGCCCCGGCGGCGTGTATGTGGACGGGACCCTGGGCCGTGCCGGACACTCCCGGGAGATCGTCCGGCGGCTCACCGGAGGCAGGCTCATCTGCATCGATCAGGACACAGCCGCCATCCGGGCGGCGGAGGAGCGTCTGGCCCCCTGGCGGGACCGGGTGACGCTGGTCCACGGCAACTTTTCCGATCTTGCGGACATCCTGCGGGAGGCGGGGGTCTCCGGCGTGGACGGGGCTCTGTTTGACCTGGGCGTGTCCTCGCCCCAGCTGGACGACGCCTCCCGGGGCTTTTCCTACATGCAGGACGCCCCGCTGGATATGCGGATGGATAACACCGCGGCCCTGACGGCCCGGGAGGTGGTCAACACCTGGAGCCAGGAGGAGCTGCGGCGCATCCTGTATGAGTACGGCGAGGAGCGGTACGCCCCCGCCGTGGCCAAGGCCATTATCCGGGCCCGGGAGACGGGCCCTGTGGAGACCACGCTGGAGCTGGCGGAGATCGTCCGGGGTGCCATGCCCCCGGCGGCGCTGCGGGAGAAGCAGCACCCCGCCAAGCGGACCTTCCAGGCCGTCCGCATCGCCGTCAACGGCGAGCTGGACGTGCTGCCGCCCATGCTGGAGGCTGCGGTGGACAGCCTGAATCCCGGCGGACGGCTGGCGGTGATCACCTTCCACTCGCTGGAGGACCGGATTGTCAAGCAGACCCTGCGGGAGCAGGCCCGGGGCTGTACCTGCCCGCGGGAGTTCCCGGTGTGTGTGTGCGGCAAAAAGCCGAAGATCCGCCTGGTGACCAGAAAGCCCATCGTGCCTGGGGCGGCGGAGCTCAGTGAGAATCCCCGGGCCAGGAGCGCCAAGCTCCGGGCGGCGGAGAAGTGCGAAGCATTTGATATTTGACGGGACAAGCTGTCCTGATATTTTAGGAGAGAGGGGGATCTTCTTTGGCATCGGCGGCGAAAGATCTGCGTTACCGCAAGGGCCGTCCCGCGTCTGTGGACGGCAGTCTGGCCCGCAGCCTGGACTTTGAGGTCCGGGAGCGGGAACTGCGCCACGCCGGGGAGGCCCCCCGGCGCCGGGAGGCGGCCCGGGAAAAACCAAAGGTGCACAGTCTCCCCAAGGTTCAGCTGCGGGAGGCGCAGCACGTGGCCCCGCTGGCCGTGGTGGGCGCGGCGGCGGCAGCGGTGCTGGCCGTACTGCTGCTGCTGAGCTATATCCAGCTGACGGTGCTCTCCTCCGATATGGTGGAGCTGCGGAGTGAACTGAAGGTGCTGGAGAAGGAAAACGTGGTTCTCACCACCCAGTATGAGCAGATCTATGACTTGGCCACCGTGAAGGCGGCGGCGGAGGCGGCCGGCATGACGAAGCCCGGAGCCAGCCAGGTCTACTATGTGGACGGCTCCGGCGGGGACGCCGCCGTGGTCTACCACCAGGAGGAGCCCGGCCTTTTGGACGGGCTGCGGGAATCCCTGCACCACGGAGTCTACGCGGTGGTGGAATATTTCGACTGAAGGGCGCACTATAATGCTTTGAGGAAAACCATCGGCTGACAGAGGACAATACGCCTGCCGGCGGCTGTGCCGGCCCCTGGAAACCGTATTGCCCTTTGCCGCCCGGTCAGGCTGCGGGGAGTGAGAAGAGGTCTTCTTGCTCCCTCAAATTTGGCATATTGCGCTCTCGGCGTGAGAAAGAGAGGTCCCATGGCAGGCAAATCCCCGAGAAAAAGCGAAGCGGCCCGCAGGGCCAATCAGGTGGTCCGCAGCAGGACGGTGGCAGTCATGCTGCTGCTGGGCGTTGTCACCTTTTTGATGCTCTTCTGGAAGCTGTATGACCTGCAGATCCGGCGGCACGACGAGCTGCAGGCTGAGGCCGCCGGCCAGCAGACCCGGGAGAGCACGGTGGCCGCCTCCCGGGGGACCATCTACGACCGGAACTACCACCCCCTGGCCACCTCCGCCACGGCGGAGAATGTGTGCCTCTCCCCCCTGGAGCTGGCGGCCTTTGTCAAAAAGCAGGAGGAGGACAACGAGGCTGCCCGGAAGAAGGCGGAGGACGCCGGCAGGACCTACGTCCCCGCACAGGTGCTGGATGAGGCCTATGTGGCCCGGGGCCTGAGCCGGATCCTTGGCGTGGAGGAGGAGAAGATCCTCCGCCTGGCGGCCATGACCGAGACCAAGTATCAGCGGGTCACCAGGCGGGTGGAGCAGGATGTGGCGGACGAGGTCCGCCGCTTCATGAACGGCGAGATCGATGACCAGGGCCGGGAGCTCACCTTTGTCAACGAGGAGGGCAGGACCCGCCTGCTGTCCGACCCAAGCAAGGCCCCCACTGCCCTCCAGGGAATTTTCCTGGAGCTGGATTCCCGGCGGTACTACCCCTACGGCACTCTGGCGGCCAACGTGGTGGGCTTTGTCAACGGCGAGAACCAGGGGGCCTACGGCCTGGAGTCCAAGTTCAACGATGTGCTGGAGGGCACCAGCGGCTACACCGTGGCCGCCAAGAACGCCAACAACACGGACCTGCCCTTTCACTATGAAAACATCATCGACCCGGAGAACGGCTATGACATGGTGCTGACCCTGGACACCCGGGTCCAGGCCTCCCTGGAGAAAAACATGGAGAGCATGCTGGAGACGTTTGACGCCAAAAACGGCGGTACCGGCATCATCATGGAGGTCAACACCGGCGCCATCATCGCCATGGCCTCCTACCCCAACTTCGACCCCGCCGATTACAGCGCCATCCGCAGCGAGAAGCTGCTGGCCTCCCTGAACGCGGAGCTGGAGGAGCTGGAGGAGAAAAAGGACACCTACGAGACGGAGAAGGATTACGAGGCGGCCAGAACGGACGCCAAGAGCAGGGCCCAAGGTCTCCAGTGGCGCAACCGCTGCGTCAGCGACACCTACGAGCCCGGCTCCACCTTCAAGCCCATCACCCTGGCGGCGGCGCTGGAGGAGGGCGTGGTGAACATGAACTCTTCCTTCGGCTGCTCCGGCTCCGTTATGGTCCAGGGATGGGATAAACCCTTTTACTGTTCCAAAAAGGCCGGTCACGGCACCCAGACACTGAAGGTGGCCACCGGCAACTCCTGCAACCCCGCCTTCATCTCCATCGGATTGAAGATGGGCACCCAGAAGTACTACAAGTACCTCCGCTCCTTCGGCCTGATGGACCCTACGGGGTTCGACATGGCGGTGGGCGAGGGCAAGGGCATCTTCGCCGACGAGAAGAACTTCAACTCCAATGTGGTCTCCCTGGCGTCCTACGCCTTCGGCCAGACCTTCAACGTTACGCCCCTGGAGCTGATCCGGGCCCAGGCCGCCTGCATCAACGGCGGCTATCTGTACACCCCCTATGTGGTGGATCAGGTGCTGGACGGCGACGGCAATATCATTGAACAGCACGGCGCCTCTACGCCGGTGCGCCAGGTGGTCAGCGAGGAGACCTCCGCTCTGGTGCGGGAGTGCCTGGAGTACGTGGTGGCCTCCGGCACCGGCAAAAACGGCCAGGTGACGGGCTACCGCATCGGCGGCAAGACCGGCACCGCCGACAAGACCGGCACCAAGACCCCCAGCAACCCCAAGGGCGACGTGGTGGTCTCCTTCATGTGCTTTGCCCCGGCGGACGATCCCCAGTACATCATGCTGATCACCATGGACACCCCCAGCCGGAACACCGGCGTCTTTGTCTCCGGCGGCAACATGGTGGCCCCGACGGCCAGCCGGATTATGGGCGAGATCCTGCCGGACCTGGGAATTGAGCCGGATTATTCCTCCTCGGAGCTGCTGGTGGCCGATGTGCCGGTGCCCAACGTGGTGGGTCTCACCGTGGCGGACGCCAAGGCCAAGCTGGAGAGCGCGGGCTTTGCCTGCCGGACGGTGGGCGGCGGCGAGACCGTCACCGCCCAGACCCCGGCGGGAGGAGCCATCGTCCCCAACGACGCCTCCATCATCCTCTACCTGGGCCAGGAGAAGCCGGACACACCCTGCACGGTGCCCAATGTCTCCGGCAGAACTGCGGCGGAGGCCAACCGGATGCTGACCAACGCGGGGCTGATCATGAAGATGGCGGGCACCACAGTCACCAGCTCCGGCAATGTCCATGCCATGTCCCAGAATATGGCGGAGGGCACGGAGCTGCCCGCCGGTAGCGTGGTGACGGTGTGGTTCGGAGACAGCTCGGTGCTGGATTGACACTAAGACAGAAGCGGAGAACAGTTTTTGCAGGCTTTTGGGCATCTTATTCGGTATACTTCGCGATTTCTGCCGCCTATAATGGGAGCTGGCGGGTTTTCCGCCGATCACAAAGGAAGGGGCGCGGTTTTATGCGGTTAAAAGAACTCTTGGAGGGAATTCCGGTCCTGTCCGCCGCGGCGGACATGGAGCTGGAGATTTCAGACGTCAGCTATGACTCCCGGACGGTGAGACCCGGCGGGCTGTTTGCGGCTATGACCGGCTTTGCGGCGGACGGACACGATTTCATCGGAAAGGCCATGGAGGCCGGCGCGGCGGCGGTGCTGTGCCAGAAGGCGCCGGAGGGGAATGTCCCCTATATCCAGGTGCCGGATTCCCGCCGGGCTCTGGCGGCGGTGGGGGCCAACTTCTTTGGACACCCCGCACAGGGCATGACCATGGTCGGGATCACCGGCACCAACGGCAAGACCTCCTCCACCTATCTGCTGAAAGCCATTCTGGAGCAGGCGGCGGGGGCCAAGGTGGGTCTGATCGGCACCAATCAGAACATGATCGGCCAGGAGGCCCTCCCCACGGAGCGCACCACACCGGAGTCCTTCGAGCTCCAGCGGCTCTTTGCCCAAATGCGGGATGCGGGCTGCACCCATGTGGTGATGGAGGTCTCCTCCCACGCACTGGCCCTGGACCGGGTGTACGGCGTCCGCTATCAGACGGGTGTGTTTACCAACCTCACCCAGGACCATCTGGATTTCCACGGCACCATGGAGGACTACTGCGGCGCCAAGGCGCTGCTGTTTCAAAACTGTGAGACCGGCGTGGTCAACGCCGACGACCCCTGGACGCCCCGGCTGACAGCGGACGCCACCTGCGACCTCTTCACTTACGCCGAGACGGCGGAGGCGAATCTGCGGGCGGAGGACATCGTCCTGGAGGCGGACCATGTGGCCTTCACGGCGGTGACACGGGAACAGCGGGTCCCCGTTCGGGTGAACATCCCGGGCCGGTTTATGGTATACAACACCCTGGACGTGCTGGGGGCGGCCCTGGCTCTGGGCGTCTCCCTGGAGGACAGCGCCAGGGTTCTGGCGGCAGTCCCGCCGGTGAAGGGCCGGGTGGAGGTGGTTCCCACCCCGGGAAAGGACTATACCGTTCTGATTGACTACGCCCACAGTCCCGACGGGCTGGAAAACGTCCTCTCCTCGGTGAGGGGCTTTGCCAAGGGGCGCACTGTGGCGGTGTTCGGCTGCGGAGGCGACCGGGACCGGACCAAGCGCCCGAAGATGGGCCGGACCGCCGCCCAAAACGCGGACTTTCTGGTGGTCACCACCGACAACCCCCGCACGGAGGACCCGGAGGCCATCATCGCCGACATCCTGCCGGGGCTGGAAGGGAGCGGCACGCCCCATGTGGTGGTGGTGGACCGGATTGAGGCTATTCACTGGGCTATGGACCACGCGGAGAGGGGCGATGTGATCGTCCTGTGCGGCAAGGGCCATGAGACCTACCAGGAGGTCAACCATGTGAAGCACCATATGGATGAACGGGAGATAGTGGCGGATTACCTGGAGGGCCGGGAATAGTTTCGCCGGAAGTCCGGCGTCAAGGTTTTGCAGGGCAAAACCTTGAAATCGACCGGATTCACTCCGGGCGATTTGAGTAAATGCGGGGTCCCCGCAAAATCAGAGATTTTGTGGGGCATCAACCATGTGAAGCACCATATGGACGAACGGGAAATTGTGGCGGATTACCTGAACGCCGGCCAATAAAGTCCGCCGGGCGGCCGGCGGAAACTGTGAAAACATCGGAAAATCAACTGTGTGAGAGGACCGGCCCGGGGGCCGGTGAGGGGGAGAGAGAATGGTATGGATTTGGACTGAGTGGGCGGAGGCGCTGATCTCCGCCGGAGCGGCCTTTTTGCTGACCCTGGTGATCGGACGGTTTCTCATCCCGGAGCTGCGGAAGCTGAAGGCCGGCCAGGAGATCCGGGCAGACGGCCCCAGCTGGCATGCCTCCAAAGCGGGTACGCCCACCATGGGCGGCATCATGTTCATCATCGGCGCCGGAGCAGCCGTGTTTGTCCTGGGGTGGCCGCGGATGCTGGGAGGGGATTTCGCCCATCTGTATGTCTACCTCTTTGCCCTGTGCTTCGGGTTCATCGGCTTTGTGGACGACTACCGCAAGGTGCGCCAGCACCAGAATGAGGGCCTCACCGCAAAGCAGAAGTTCATTTTGCAGCTGCTGGCGGCGGTGGTGTTTCTCAGCCTGATGCGCTATGAGGGGCTGCTGACCAACCGGCTGTATATCCCGGGGCTCCAGGTGAATATCACCGTCAACTGGATCCTCTACCTGATGTTCGCCGCCTTTGTCATCGTGGGGGCGGTAAACGCCGTCAATCTCACCGACGGCATTGACGGACTGGCGTGCAGCGTCACCTTTGTGGTGATGGTGTTTTTCACCGCCGCCGCAGTGCTGTGGCATATGGCGGCGCTGGCCCTGTTTCCCTCCGCGCTGGCCGGGGGACTGGCGGCCTTCTTTGTCTACAACCACCATCCCGCCAAGACCTTCATGGGGGACACCGGCAGCCTCTTTCTGGGCGGCGCGGTGGCGGCACTGGCTTTTGCCATGGATATGCCCCTGATTCTGATCCCGGTGGGCATCATCTACATCGCCGAGACCCTGTCCGACATCATCCAGGTGGCCTACTTCAAGGCCACCCACGGCAAGCGGTTTTTCAAGATGGCGCCGTTTCACCACCACCTGGAGCGATGCGGCTGGAGCGAGGCCAAGATCGTCACGGTGTTCAGCGCTGTCACGCTGGTGTGCTGTGTTCTTGCGTATCTGGCCATTCAGGGGCGCCGTTGAGAACGCGCCCGGCGGGGAAATATTTTGAGAGGAGGATCTAGATGGTAGAGACACGGCGGCGCAGGCGGCCTATCAGCCGGGAGGAGGCTTTGGCCCTGCAGGAGAAAAAACGGCGCCGGAAGGAGCGGGAGGCGCTGAACCGGGAACTGGCCAAGGGACCCATCGATCTGCCCTTCTGCCTGCTGGTGCTGATGCTGATGGGCATCGGCCTAGTGATGCTGCTCTCCGCCAGTTTCCCCTCCGCCTATTACGACAACAACGACCCCATCAAGTACTTCCGCCAGCAGAGCGTCTTTGCCATCGCCGGTGTGGCCGGCATGTTCCTGATCGGCAAAATCAACTACCAGCGCTTTCGCGGCGCGGCGAAGCCGCTGCTGTATCTGTCCATTGTACTCCTGGTGCTGGTCATCATCCCCGGCAACCCCATTGCCCTCACCCGAAACCGCGCCACCCGCTGGCTGGGCATCCGCAACACCAGCTTCCAGTTTCAGCCCTCGGAAGTGGCCAAGATGGCGGTGGTGCTGTATTTCTCCGATACCATCTCCAAGAAGAAGGACAAGATGAACACCACCCGGTACGGCGTGGCACCCTACCTGCTGATTCTGGGGGTGCTGTCCGTGCTGATGATGCTGGAGCCCCATCTGTCCGGCACAGTGCTGATTTTGGGCGCCGGCGCGGTGCTGATGCTGGTGGGCGGCATCAACCTCACCTGGGTGGCGGCGGCGGTGGCCGGCGCCGGCGGCGTTGCATTTTTGATGTTCTCCGGGGTGATCAAATACGGCCAGTCCCGTCTGGCCATGTGGCAGAATCCCTGGCTGGACTCCCAGGGTGACGGCTACCAGCTGGTGCAGAGCCTGCTCTCCATCGGCTCCGGCGGCCTGTGGGGCGTGGGTCTGGGCAAGAGCCTCCAGAAATTTAAGTATCTCCCGGAGGAGCACAACGACTTTATCTTTGCCATCGTCTGCGAGGAGCTGGGCCTCATCGGGGCCACTGTCATCATGCTGCTCTTCGCGGCGCTGATTCTGCGGGGCTACTGGATTGCCCTCCACGCCCGGGACCGGTTTGGAAGCCTGCTGGTGGTGGGCGTCACCACCCTGATCGCCATGCAGACGTTTTTGAACATCGGCGTTGTGACGGGGCTGCTGCCCACCACGGGCATCTCGTTGCCGTTTTTCAGCTACGGCGGCACGGCGCTGATGATCCAGCTGGCGGAGATGGGCATTGTGCTGTCCGTTTCGCGGCAGATGAAGCCCACAAAGGCGGGCTGAGAGAGCGCGGAGGGAGCATCGGTTCCAAGCTCCTGATTCCTGATTGCGAAAGAGGGTGTCTGCCTTGCCTCAAAACCTGAAAAGAGTCATTTTTACCTGCGGCGGTACGGCGGGGCATGTGAATCCGGCCATCGCTCTGGCGCAGCTGATGCGCAGAGAGGACCCGGAGACAGCGTTTTTGTTTGTGGGTGCGGAGCGGGGGCTGGAGAAGGACCTGATCCCCAAGGCGGGATACGACTTCCGCACCGTCCATATCTCCAGTTTTCACCGCTCCTTCAAGCCCAGGGAGATCCGGCACAATCTGATCTCCGTGTGCAATCTCCTGCGGGCGCCCCGAGAGGCCCGGGGAATTTTGCGGGAGTTCTTGCCGGATGCGGTGATCGGCACCGGCGGCTATGCCAGCTACCCCATGGTGAAGGCCGCCGCCAGGGCCGGTGTCCCCACGGTGGTCCATGAGTCCAACATGGTGCCGGGGCTGACCACGGAGATGCTGGAGCCCTTTGCGGACCGGATTCTGGTGGGCTTTGAGTCCTGCCGGCGGCATTACAAGCACCCGGAGAAGGTGGCCGTCACCGGCACGCCGGTGCGGGGGGACTTCTTTGACCTCACCCGGGAGGAGGCCAAGAGACGGCTGGGCGTGGACGATGGCCGGCCGCTGATCGTCTCCTTCTGGGGGTCTCTGGGGGCCTCCGGCATGAACCGCCAGATGGCGGATTTTCTGGCCCTGGAGGCGAAAAAGGAGCCCTTCCACCACATCCACGGCGCGGGAGAGGCGGGGTATCCCCTCCTGCTGGCGCTGCTGGAGGAGAAGGGTGTCGATTTGAAGAACCACCCGGCGCTGGACGTCCGGGAGTACATCTATGACATGGCGGCGGTCATGCGGGCGGCGGATCTGGTGGTCTGCCGGGCCGGGGCCTCCACCATCAGCGAGCTGACGGCCCTGGGTGTTCCGGCGCTGATCGTGCCCTCCCCCTATGTGACCAACAACCACCAGGAGAAAAACGCCCGTGCCCTGGAGGAGGCGGGCGGCGCGACGGTGCTGCTGGAAAAGGACAGCTCCGGTCAGGCACTGTTTCAGGCCGCCTGCGGCATCCTCCACGACAAAGAGCGCCGGAGCGGAATGGAAAAAGCCATGGCGTCTCTGGGGATCCGGGACGCCGCGGAGCGCATTTATCAGACAGTTTTAGAAGTGTGCAAGTAACCAGTTTTTCTCCCAGCCCATAGGATGGTCTGTATGAGACCATTTTTTGGTACGGGGGGAACGTATATGAGCCAGCTTTTGGTGCGGGGCGGCGGCAGCCTCACGGGGGAAGTGGCCGTCCAGGGAGCGAAAAACAGCGTGCTGCCCATTCTGGCGGCGACGCTGATGACAGGCGGACAGGTGGAGCTGCGGGGATGTCCCCGCCTGCGGGACGTGGACGCCTCCATCCGGATTCTGAGGACTCTGGGCTGTGACGCCCGCTGGGAGGGGGACAGCCTTCTGGCGGATACCGCCGGGTTGAACCGCTGTGCCGTCTCAGACCTGCTGATGCGGGAGATGCGCTCCTCCGCCATCTTTCTGGGGGCCATTCTGGCCCGGTGCGGAGAGGCGGAGATGAGCTACCCTGGCGGCTGTGAGCTGGGCCCCAGGCCCATCGACCTGCATCTGGCGGGCCTTCGGGACCTGGGAGCGGAGATCCAGGACAGCGGCGGTATGCTCCGGTGCAGGGCCCCGCGGCTGCGGGGCAGGGACCTGGTTCTCAGCCTGCCCTCCGTGGGGGCCACGGAGAACCTGATGCTGGCCGCCTGCGGGGCGGAGGGCGTCACAACCATCGCCAATGCCGCCCGGGAGCCGGAGATCGTGGACCTGCAGGAATTTTTGAACGCCTGCGGTGCGGAGGTCTCCGGCGCGGGGACCTCCACCGTCACGGTGGCGGGAGGACGCCCCCTCCACGGCTGTACTTACGAGATCATGCCGGACCGCATTGTGGCGGCCACGTACCTCTGTGCCGCGGCCTCCGCCGGCGGAGAGATCTACTTACGAAACGCCCGGGAGAGCCAGATGTCCACCGTTACCGCCATTTTGCGGGAGGCGGGGTGCGCCGTCCGGGCGGACCGGGACGGCGTGCGCTGTGTCTGCCGGGGACAGCTCAAAAGCGTCCGCCCTGTGCGGACGGCGCCCTATCCCGGTTTTCCCACGGATGCCCAGGCGGTTTTGATGGCCGCGCTGCTGCGCAGCCGGGGGGCCACGGTCTTTGAGGAGACCATATTTGAAAACCGGTACCGCCATGTGGACGAACTGGTCCGCATGGGGGCGGATATCCGGGTGGCGGGCCGCGTGGCGGTGGTCACCGGTACGCAGACCCTCCACGGCGCACCGGTGCGCTGTACAGACCTGCGGGGCGGGGCGGCGCTGTGCGTGGCGGCTCTGGCGGCGGAGGGGGAGACCTCCATTGCCGAGATCAGCCACATCGACCGGGGCTATGAGTGCATAGAGAGAGATTTGCGGACTCTGGGGGCGGACATCGTCCGCACAGAGCTGGAGATATAGGAGTTCAAGAGAGATATGGCAAGACGCAGAAAATCCAACCGGCGGCGGAGGGGAAGGTCCGGCTTCCTCTATAAGCTGCTGTCCGTTTTGGCCATGTGCGTCTGTCTGATCACAGCGCTGACGCTGTTCTTCCGGGTGGATACGATTGTGGTCACCGGCGGGGTGCGCTACACCGAGCAGGAGCTGCGGGACGCCACAGGAGTCAGGGCCGGGGCCAATCTGCTGCTGCTGAACAAGGGCAGGGTGGCCGCCAGCATGACGGGGAAGCTGCCCTATCTCAAGGAGATCAGCGGCATCAGCAAGAAGCTGCCGGACACCCTGGAGATCCGGGTTGAGGAGTGCGGCAGACCTCTGGCGGTGATTCAGGACGGCTCTGCCTGGCTCATCAGCCCCACCAGCTCCGGACGGGGAAAGATCGTAGAGCAGCTGCCGGCGGCTGCCGCCGGCGAGTACGGCGTGATCGATGGCTGCCAGCTGCTGGCTCCCTCGGTGGGTACCGGCCCCGCCTTTGCCACGGAGTACGCCGTTCAGCAGAGCAGCCTGCTCAGCCTGCTGAACGCTCTGGAGGAGGCGGAGATGCTGGAGCAGGTGGAGGCCATCCACCTGGGAGACCCCTCGGAGATCACCATGGAGTACGGCGGGCGTTTTACCGTGCGCCTGCGTTACAGCGCGGACTACGCCCGCAAGCTCACAAAGCTCCAGTGGAGCCTCGAGGAGGGCGTCATTCAGGACAACATGACCGGCACCTTTGACATGCGGGGGAACAGCAAGGACTTCTTCCAGCCGGATCTCCAGTGAGAAATTGGATGTTCTTTCCGTTTTCTTTTGGAAAAAACCCTCGAAAAGAGACGGAGGGGACTTGACCGGAGCAAAAAAGTGTCATACAATAGATATTATATATTGAGATACTGGATATTGTGGAAAGCGTCGGGCGTTTTCGCCCTTTTCTACAAATGATAGCAGGAGGCAGCACTTATGGCATTTGGACTGGAAACGGGTTCCGATACCGTGGTCAACATCAAAGTAATCGGCGTTGGCGGCGGCGGCAACAACGTGGTCAACCGCATGGTCCGTTCCGGGACCAAGGGCGTGGAATTTGTGGCGGTGAATACGGATAAACAGGCGCTGAACGTGTCCAGTGCCTCCGACAAAATTCAAATCGGCGAAAAGCTGACCCACGGCAAGGGTGCCGGCGCGGATCCGGAGATCGGCCGCAAGGCCGCCGAGGAGAGCCGCAACCAGATCGCCAAGGCCCTGGAGGATACGGACATGGTGTTCATCGCCGCCGGCATGGGCGGCGGCACCGGCACCGGCGGCGCGCCCATCGTGGCGGAGATCGCCAAGGAGATGGATATTCTCACCGTTGGCGTGGTTACCAAGCCCTTCGGGTTTGAGGGGCCCCGCCGGATGCGGGCCGCCGAGGCGGGCATCGCCGAGCTGGAGGGGAAGGTGGATTCTCTGGTCATCATTCCCAACGAGCGGCTGAAATACGCCACGGATCAGAAGGTGACCTTCGCCAACGCCTTTGAGATCGCCGACGATGTGCTGCGCCAGGCGGTGCAGTCCATCTCCGACCTGATCCGGGATACCGGCTTCATCAACCTGGACTTCGCCGACGTCACCGCCATTATGAAAAACGCCGGCATGGCCCACATGGGCGTGGGCCGGGCCGCCGGGAAGGGCAAGGCCGAGGAGGCCGCCAAAATGGCCATTTCCAGCCCCCTGCTGGAGACCTCCATCGAGGGGGCCAAGGGCGTGCTGATCAACATCACCGGCTCCATGGACATCGGCCTGGAGGAGGTGGAGCAGGCCGCCAGCCTGGTGCGGGACGCGGTTCACCCCGATGCGCTGACTATCTTCGGCGCGACGTTTGACGAGACGATGGATGATGAGATCCGGGTCACCGTCATTGCCACCGGCTTTGAGAAGGACGCCAAGCAGCTGCCCAAGGTGGCCCAGGAGGGCCAGTCGGGCGGGGCCCCGGCCCCTGTGCCCCTGGGGGAGGACGACGTGCCCAAGGCGGAGAAGGAGGACGATCCCTTCGACGATATTTTCAAAATTTTCAACAAGCGCGATTGACCGCCATATCCTCTGCCTGTCAATGGGGCAGATTCTGAAAAATACTGGAAAAACCCGCAGGCTTTTGCCTGCGGGTTTTCTCGCGGCCCTTGAAAACCGGACAAGGCAGTCTGTACCTTGGACATGCTTCCGCTTTTTGCAAGGTGTGTTTTCGCGGCGGGGGCAAATCATAAGAGAGCCGCCGGCGAAAATCTGCTGGCGGATGTGATTTCATTGAAAGGGGTGATCGCATTGCATGAAGTACCAAAACACGCAAAGGGACTGCTGCGGGGCGGCGCGGCGTTCCTTTTGGCCCTGCTCCTCTGCGCCGGAGCGCCCGCAAAAGCGGCGGAGGTGAGCGGCGCTTTTTCAAATGAGTCCGCCCGGATGCTGGTGCCTGTGGGGCATACGGTGGGCATCAAGCTGTTTTCCCGGGGCGTGGTGGTGGTGAAGCTCACCGATGGCGGCACGCCCGCCAGAAATTGTGGACTGCGTACCGGAGATGTGATCGTGGAGTGCGGCGGAGCCGCAGTGACCTCCACGGAACAGTTCCAGTCCCTTCTTCAGGAGAACGGGGACTCGGAGACAGACCTCCGGGTCCGCCGGAACGGCGGAAGCATGACGCTCTCTGTCGCCCCCACCCAGAACGACCAGGGTGTCTACTGCATTGGAGCCTGGATTCGGGACAGCATGGCGGGCATCGGCACCATGACCTTTTATGATCCGGCCACCGGCGTCTTCGGCGCCCTGGGCCACGGCATCACCGATACGGACACGGCCCTGCTGATGCCCTTCTCCAACGGCTCCGTCCTGCCCTCCACGGTGAAGGCCGTGAAGAAGGGGGAGGCCGGCGCCGCCGGAGAGCTGCGGGGTGACTTTGACCTCACCCGGGACCTGGGCCAGCTGTACGCCAACACCAGCTCCGGCATCTTCGGCACGCTGGATACCGCGGGACTGAGAGATGACGGAGCCATACCCGTCGGGCAGGCAAAGGCCGGACCCGCGGTAATCCGCTCCAATGTCCAGGGGGATGAGGTGGCGGAGTATGAGATCGAAATTCTCAAAGTGGTCCCCACCGCCGGAGACGGACGGGATATGGTGATCTCTGTCACGGACCCCGGCCTGATCGCCGTCACCGGCGGCATTGTCCAGGGTATGAGCGGCAGTCCGATTCTCCAGGACGGAAAAATTGTGGGGGCCGTGACCCATGTCCTTTTAAACGAGCCTAAGAAAGGTTATGGAATTTTGATTGATCATATGTTGGAAGCATCTGGAATTGAACAGGGGGAGTGAGACACCGCCGAAAGCGGGGATATCCGCCGCTGACGGGGACGCCTCTTGAAAAAGCGGAGGGGCTGGAAATATCCGGCCCCTCCGCAGTATTCAGATTTGGTCCGTCTCTTTTTCCGAATCCTCCGGCAGGAGGAGTGTCCCGGTCCCGCGGGGGAAGGTAAAAACCGGGATTCCCTCCGCGGCGGGGGCGATGGCGTACATGGGAAAGAAAAGGGCCAGACCCTCTGCCGTCAGGTAGTAGTTCTGGGCGTTGAACCGCCGGGGCAGCACCCGCCGCCAGTCCTCCCGGTAGCGGGAGACGCCTGACCGCTCCTGGCGCTGGATTGCCTCCGCCGCCAGGGATAAGAGCTTTTTTTTCCAGCCGCTGCGGGGCGGGAAAAAGGCGGAGAGCTCCACCGGGTAGCCGCCGCTGAGGTCCCAGGTATCTCCCCGGCGGGTGAGCAGGGCGGGGCCGGACACGGTGGTCTCCCGGGACTGGGTGTACAGGCTCCACAGTCCGCCCTGGTTGTAGGTCACCTGGTATCGGAGCTCCGCCCGAAAGCAGGGCAGAGGGGCGCTGGAGGTCAAGGCCTCCCGGCAGGCCGCCTCCGCCTGGGGCAGCAGCCAGCGCTCACAGTAGCGGAGATAGGAGCGGCACTGGAGCTGGTAGTACCGATGGATGCGCCGGGATACCCGGTCCGATGCCGGTACCGGCCGCGGGACGGACACCGAGGCCGTCAGCACGGGGATTTCCTCCACTGTCCACTCCCGTTCCGCCGCAAAGGGCTCCGTGTGCAGCTCCGCCAGACTGTCTCGCGCCATTTTCGCCGCTCCTCTCCGTTTTCCAAATTGCTTTACCTCAGTTTATGGTGCGGGACAGGAGGTGGTGCGGGAGAGAGGAAAATTTTGCTCTGGACCTCTTTACTTTCACGCAATGAAGTGTTAAAATACAACAGACAGCGGAGGACTGCCGCCGGCGGTTCTTTCGCCCAGTACAAAAAGGGCGTGGAGGATACCAGACTATGGTCAAGATCGGCAAAAAGGAAAAAAGTGAGCTGCTGTACAGGGCCATTTTACAGCTGAGGGATGAACAGGAGTGCTACGACTTTTTCCAGGACCTGTGTACCGTCTCCGAGCTCCGGTCCATGGAGCAGCGGTTTGAGGTGGCGTCTTTGCTGGACGACGGCATGATCTACAATGACATCCTGGAGCGCACCGGGGCCTCCAGCGCCACCATCAGCCGGGTGAACCGCTCTTTGAGCTACGGCGCGGGAGGCTATGCCAAGGTGTTTGCCCGGATGAAGAAGCGATGAACGGCTACGACGCTCTGGCATCCAGCTACGACGCCCTGATGGCGGACGGGGCCTACCGGCGGCGGGCGGACTTTCTGGAGCGGCTCTTCCGAACGAGCCGGATTCCGGTTTGCAGCGTGCTGGATCTGGCCTGCGGCACCGGGACCATCGCCTGCCTTCTGGCGGAGCGGGGCTACCGTGTGACTGCCGTGGACGGCTCGGAGGAGATGCTGGCCCAGGCGGCGGCAAAGGCCGCGGGGCTGGAGTCTCCGCCGCTGTTCATCCATCAGGCCATGCCCCGGCTGCGGCTGCTCCAGCCGGTGGACGCGGCGGTCTCCACACTGGATTCCCTGAACTACCTGACGCGGACACGGGATCTCCGGGAGACCTTCCGGCGGGTGTACCGCTGGCTGAGGCCCGGCGGGCAGTTTGTCTTTGACGTCAACACCCCCTGCAAGCTGCGGCGGATGGACGGGCAGATGTATATGGACGAGACGGAGGAGAGCTTCTGCGTGTGGCGGACGTTTTTCTCTGAGAGAACGAAGGCCTGCACTTACCAGGTGGACCTGTTCCGCCTGCGGGAGGACGGCGCCTGGGAGCGGGACTTCGAGGAGCACCGTGAGCGGGCCTGGGAGGCGGAGGAGCTGCGGCGGTATCTGGCGGAGGCCGGCTTTGCGGAGATCACCATCACTGGAGACCTGTCTGCCCGTCCCCCGGCGGAGGATGAGGACCGCTGGATTGTGCGGTGTGTGAGAGAAGAGGATCATTTGTAAAGGAGTAGTGTGATCATGGGCGATCAGTTGGTGCGGGCAATTACGAAGGACGGGATGGTGAAGGCCGTGGCGGTCACCACCCGGGAGCTGACGGAGCGGGCGCGGCAGATCCACAAAACCCTGCCGGTGGCCACGGCGGCTCTTGGCCGGACCCTGGCGGCGGCGTCCATGATGGGCAACGCCCTCAAGGGGGACGGGGCCAGCCTGACCCTGCGCGTCCAGGGCGGCGGGCCGCTGGGCATCCTCCTGGCGGTATCGGACAACCGGGGCAACGTCCGGGGCACGGTGGACAATCCGGCTGTGGACATCCCCCTGCGCACCGACGGGAAGCTGGACGTGGGCGCCGCGGTGGGCTGTGACGGCACGCTGACCGTTATCCGGGATCTGCATATGAAGGATCCATACGTGGGCAGCGTGGGTCTGCTGGGAGGCGAGATCGCCGAGGATCTGGCGGCATATTTTGTGGAGTCGGAGCAGATTCCAACGGCCTGCGGCCTGGGGGTGCTGGTGGACCGGGACCAGAGCGTCCTGGCGGCGGGGGGATATATTGTCCAGCTGCTGCCCGGCGCCGGGGAGGACGTCATCACCAAGGTGGAGGGCGGCGTCATGGCCGCCGGCTCCGTGACGGGACTGCTGAGCGGCAGCGCCGGTCCGGAGGAGATGCTTCGGCAGGTGCTGTCTGATTTTGAGCTGGAGATTCTGGAGCGGACTCCCATCGAATACCGCTGTGATTGCAGCCGGGAGCGGATGGAGCGGGCGCTGGTCAGCTTGGGACCCGAGGAACTGCGGGGGATGATCGACGAGCAGGGCGGTGCGGAGCTGACCTGCCGCTTCTGCGACAATGTACAGACCTTTACCCGGGAGGAGCTGGAAGCGCTGTTGGAGGGGATGCGGAAAAAATTTTGAAAATTTCGTAAAATTGGGTTGACAGATGGTGCCTTCTTGCGTATAATAACTTTTGCCGTCTGACGAAAGACGGTGACCTGGGAGCATAGCTCAGCTGGTTAGAGCACCTGCCTTACAAGCAGGGGGTCACTGGTTCGAGTCCAGTTGTTCCCACCATGATTCGATGGCCCGGTAGTTCAGTTGGTTAGAACGCTAGCCTGTCACGCTAGAGGTCGACGGTTCGAGCCCGTTCCGGGTCGCCATCTCCCACGGGATCTGAGAGATCCCGTGGGTCCCCTCGGGGTTGTGATTCCCCATCCGCGCTCCATGGCACGGAGAAAGATTTGCCCAGATAGCTCAGTTGGTAGAGCAGTGGACTGAAAATCCACGTGTCGCTGGTTCGATTCCGGCTCTGGGCACCACTTCTGCGGGTACTGCGCAGCCGTTGGC
>CAJTZI010000012.1:0-278 GCA_910584075.1 uncultured Oscillibacter sp. | reverse complement strand
AGCAGCTCCAGAAAACTCCCGAAATCACAGGGTTTCGGGAGTTTTTGTTGCAGTTTTGCGAGATTTCGTGTGGGTCAGAATCTGGGTCAACCGGCCTGACCCACACCGTGACCCACACGCCGAAATGTCCGGAGAGGGACAGAGAGTGCCAGGCAGGAAGTTCTGCTTTCCTGCCTGGCTTTTTTCGTTGCTTTTTCTGCCCTACATGACCTTCGCCATAAAATTCCCCATAGTCTCCGCCGCCTGGTTCTGCATCTGCCGGGTGGCGTGGGTGTAGG
>CAJTZI010000011.1 GCA_910584075.1 uncultured Oscillibacter sp. | reverse complement strand
AGTGCAGAGAGGGGAAAAAGCCACGGGATAGCGGGTCAGCCCGTATTTCGGCGTGTGAGCCGCTGTGTGCGGTTTTGTGGAGGAGAACCCCATATACATCCCTCCCCAGCGGACAAACCGCTGTGTTGGGGCTTTGTGGGCGGTTGTCGGCAAGGGTGGAAAGTCTGGGAGATTCATCCATGGATTGCGCCACTGTCTACAAGGAGAAAGAGGCGCGGTCACTCTACCCAACCAGAACCAGTTTTCGAGAGTTCATACAGCGCAAAAATTGCGCCGCCTAATCAAAGAATAGGTCTTTTTTCTCTCTGCCTTTTTCTACCGCAGACTATGAACTTTCTGATAACTCTCCGATGAATCCCTGGCTATTCACCGAGGTTACTGGTAATGTGTGTCGCTGAATAGGAGGCGATACGCAATGGCAAAGCGCAGAGCGAATGGAGAAGGCAGTATCCGTAAACGGAAGGATGGCCGCTGGGAAGGTCGTTACACAGCGGGCCGTGATCTGGTGACCGGAAAAGCGATCTACAAAAATGTCTTGGGAAAGACCCGGGCGGAAGTCAAGGCAAAACTCAAGTTGGCAATTGAGAAGAGCGGCGTCCAGTCTCTGCGGACAGAGCGCTACACTGTAGGCCAATGGCTGAACACTTGGATGGAGAACTACGCCAAGCTCCGGGTCCGGGCCTCCTCCCACAAGACCTATCAGGGCTTCATCGACAACCACATCAAACCCACCCTGGGAAATGTCCCGCTGGAAAAGCTGACGGCAATGGACCTCCAGAAATTGTACAAGTATCTGCTGGAGAACGGCAGAGTGGAATGTACCGAGTCCCGCAATAGACCGAAAGGCCTCAGCGTCAAGACGGTACGCAACATCAACCAGATGATTTCCTCCGCCCTGAACTGCGCCGTAGAACAGCGTCTGATTCCCGCCAATCCCACGAAAGGCTGTGTTCTGCCAAAGCTGGAGCGGAAGGAGATGAAAATCCTGCCACCGGAAGGTCTTGGCACCTTCTTCGAGGAGGCACGGCGCAGCGGCGTGTTCGAGCTGTACTACATCGACCTTGCGACGGGACTCCGCCGGGGAGAACTGCTGGGACTGAAGTGGAGCGATATTGATCTGGCCAAGGGTATCATCCATGTCCGGCGGCAAGTCCTCCGACAGAACGGAGAAGTGGTAGAGGCCCCGTTGAAAACGAAAAACTCCTACCGCAATATTGCGATAGGAACAGATGCGATTGAAATCCTCAAGGGCATAGAGCAGAAAGACGAGTACGTCTTCCCCTCGCCATTCGGAGGCCCGATGTCGCCAGACAGTGTTCTCCACATGCTCCAGCGGGTACTGAGACGGGCAGGATTGGAGCGGATACGCTTCCATGACCTGAGACACACATTCTCGGTGCTGGCCCTGCAAAACGGGGTGGACGTCAAAACCCTCTCCACCATGCTGGGCCACTACAGCGCCGGGTTTACCTTGGACACCTACGCCCACGTCACAACCTCCATGCAGAAGCAGGCGGCGAATGCGGTGGGGAATTTCCTCTCCGGTACTCTCCAGTCCTAACCGCTCCGCACTCCCGCATGGGTCACAGCTTGGGTCAACCGCCCACCGCAAAATCCAACCACCCGAAAAAATTGTGAAAACAAAAACAAAGCCACGGAAATTCAACGAATTTCCGTGGCTTTGGTACGCCCTGAGGGATTCGAACCCCCGGCCTTCTGGTCCGTAGCCAGACGCTCTATCCAGCTGAGCTAAGGGCGCGCATTCTGTCCTGCCGGACAGCTTATTTATACTACCACAAACATTTCCAAAATGCAAGAGTTTTTTTGCATTTTTTTCACTTATTTTTTCGCCCTATTACAGCGCCCTCGGCCGGCGGCCTCCGCTAGCTTTGCCCCCATCCAGCCGGCAGCGCCGCCCAGCAGAATGCCGCCCAGCACATCGCTGGGCCAGTGGACATATAAGTACAGCCTGGAAAACGCAATCGCCGCAGCCAGGGCCAGCGCCGGTTTCCACAGCGGGCTCCCGGAGAATTTCAGCGCGAAAACAGCGGCAAAGGACGCGGCGGTATGGCCTGAGGGGAAGGAGGCGTCCAGGGGCGGGATGACCAGCAGGGAGACGGCCGGATTGACGGCAAATGGACGGATGCGGCCAAACAGAGGCTTGAGCAGCATGTTGCAGGAGATCAGGTCCAGCACAAGCCCACAGGCAAGGGCGGCGCCTTGGCGGCGGGTCCGGCGGATGAGCAGCAGAACTAGGGCTAGCAGGACCCAGATCTCTCCGTGGTCGCACAGTCTGCTGACAGCGGGCATCGCGGCATCCAGAAAGCCGCAGCGCAGGTTGGCTTGGATCCATTCCAGAACGGCAAATTCCATGGTCTGCATGAGTCCTCCTTTGGCAGGCTGCGGAGAGATGTGATAGAGAGATTATATCAATGCTGAGGCGGAGATACAACTCCTTTCCAAAAATTTTCCGCTCTGAGGGAAAACAAAACGTCCTCCGGAGGAACGGTCTCCTCCGGAGGGCGCGCCGTTTATTTCAGCCAGCCGAAGAGGCCCGATTTCTCCTCCTGACCCTCCAACAGGGTTCTGGCGGCTGAGAGCATTCGGGCCGCGTCACCGCGGGTCACCGGTTCCTCCATGGTGAGACTGCCGAAGCTGCCTGCCGCCAGTACGCTGACAGCCTCCATGTTCCCCACGGCCTGGGCCGCCCAGGAGGGGACCTCCTCCCGGTCCGCGTACCAGACGTCCAGCTCCACGTTGCCCAGGTCCAGCACCCGGTCCAGGACCGTGGCAGCCTCATTGAAGGTGATGGCGTCGCCGCTGCGGAAGGCCAGACCCTCCGCCGTGGCGGTGCCCTGCATCACGCCGTCTGTCACACCGGCGGCGGCGTAGGCCTTGGCCCAGGTGGGGATGGCCTCGTCGTCGCAGAAGCCGGTCATGGTGACGGCGGTGACCTCCCTGCCGGAAGCCTCCATCACCAATGCCAGAAACTCTCCCCGGGAGACGGGGCGGTCCGGCTCAAAAAAGTATTGGTTTCCAATTTTGCAGCCGGTGAAGATTCCCTCCTCCGCCAGTTCCTGGGCGGCGGCCGCCGCGGGGCTGCCGGCGGTGTCGGCGTAGGTGACGCCGGAGCGGGCCTTCTGGATGGAGACCTTTACCTGGGCGGGCAGGGATGTGCGGCCCGTGCTGTCGGTGGCTGTATAGGTGAAGCTGTCGCCGCCGGTGATCCCGTCGTCAGGCGCGTAGGTGAAGGTATCTCCCTCAATGACCACTACGCCCTTTCTGGGCTGGTCCACCAGGGAGAAGGTGAGTTCTCCGTTCTCGCCGCCGGCGGTCAGGAACTGGCCCTGGCAGGAGATGCCCCGGTAGGTCTTGACTTCCAGGTCCTGGGCCTGAGGGGCGCCTTCCTCCGCCTCGGGCTGTTCTGTTTTGCCGCCAAACAGCGCTGAGGCGCTGCTGCTCAGTACCAGGGCTGCCGCCAGGGCCAGAACGGCGGTCCTTCTTGTGAAACTGCTTTTCAAGTGGCTTTCCTCCTGTTTTCATGGAATGTAGTGGTAGTGTCCGCCTCTTTCCCAAAATTATTCTCCGGCGGCAAGCTGCCGCCGGAGAATTCTGGGGACTATATTTGCATTATAAAAGTGATCTGCTCCGCCGGTCCATGGAAAGGGTCCTTTTTTTGATGTTGGAGACCACGCCCATGGCGGTGTACAGCGTGACGATGGAGGAGCCGCCGTAGCTGAAAAAGGGGAGGGTGACGCCGATGGTTGGCATGACAAAGAGACACATGCCGATGTTGATGACGGTCTGGTAGATCAGCATGGCGGCCATACCCACGCAGACATAGCTGTGGAAATAGATCTGGGACCGCTTGGCCACCAGCAGCACCCTGAGAATGAGGGCCGTCAGAAGCAGAATGATGAGAAGGCACCCCACCATTCCAAGCTCCTCTCCGCAGACGGAGAAAATAAAGTCCGTCCACCGCATGGGAAGGGACTGGCTCTCGCTGCTCTGGGACTGGGTGCCGTTCAAATACCCCTGGCCGAACACGCCGCCGGAGCCGATGGCCAGCAGGCTTCTGGTCTGGTGCCAGCCGACGCCCAGGGGGTCCAGGCTGTGGTCGAAGAGGACCCGAAAGCGGTTGACCATGTATTCCATGGACTCCGGCACCAGATCCAGAAACAGGACTGCCGATACGGTCCCGCCGATGCCCGCAAACAGCAGAACAAACCACCGCAGGGCAAAGCCCGCCGTAAAGGCCATGCACAAAAAAATGAAAAAGAAGGTGAGGGCGTTGCCCATATCTCCGGAGATAATGACGTACCAGCCCATCAGAAGCAAGGTGTGTCCCGCCACCAGGAGGGCGGAGCGGAAGGACTTCAGGTCCCGCTTTTCCTCCCGCAGCCACACCAGCTGCTTGGCCAGCAGCAGAGTGAAGGTGATCTTCACCACCTCCGCCGGACCGATCTGGAAGGGGATGAGCGGAAATTTCAGCCAGGCTACGTTGCCGGTGCTGTGTCCCACGCCCAGAGGGGTCATCAGCAGGCCGATGAACACGATGTTGAACAGCACCAGCCACTTCCACTTTTTCATCAGGTTTTCCAGGTCCAGCATGGATATGAAGATATAGGCGCAGATGCCGATGACCATGGCCGCGCCCTGCACGCCCACGTAGCGGATGACCTTTGTTTCCATAAATTGGGTGGCGCTGAAAATCAGCACAAGGCCGTACAGCGTGGAGACACAGCAGAGGCCCAGCAGCACCAGGTCGGCCTGCTGGAAGAAGTCCGCCAGAATACTTTTTAACCGGTTTACCATGGGGTTCTCCATTTCCGATCAGCAGAATTTGACAAGATGCAGTATACCACAAATAAAAAATGCTGTAAACGGCGGAAATTTGTTTTTACACTCTGTTCAAAATGTGCTATACTGAGTTGATACCAAAACAAGGAGGGGCAGACTGTGGAATTTCTCACCTGCGGCGAGGCGGAGACAGAGGAGCTGGGCCGCCGTCTGGCGGAGCGACTCTCTCCCGGGGCCGTGGTGGCCTACCGGGGGGACCTGGGCGTGGGCAAGACCGCCTTTACCCGGGGACTGGCCCGGGGACTGGGGTGCCGGGAGCGGGTTACCAGTCCCACTTTTACCATCGTGAACGAGTATGAGGGCGGGCGGCTGCCCCTGTTCCACTTTGACCTGTACCGTTTGGAGGGGGCGGAGGACCTGTTCGGCATCGGCTGGGACGACTACCTGGACCGCGGAGGCGTATGTGCCGTGGAGTGGAGCGAGCGGGCGGCGGAGGTGCTTCCGCCGGAAACCGTATGGGTCACCCTGCGCCGCTGCCCCGAAAATGAGAACTGGCGCACCGCCGCTGTGGAAGGAGTGGACCTCATATGAAGATCCTGGCTCTGGAGACCTCCGCCAAGGCGGTCTCCGCCGCTGTGACAGAGGGCGGGCGGGTGCTGGCGCTGGGTTTCCAGGATACCGGCCTTACCCACAGCCGCACTCTGATGCCCATTGTGGAGCATATCCTGAAAAATGCGGACCTCACCATGGCGGACATCGGCGCCGTGGCGGCAGCCGTGGGTCCCGGTTCCTTCACCGGCATCCGGATTGGCGTCTCCGCCGCCAAGGGGCTGGCCTTCGCAGCCTCCATCCCCGCCGTGGGGGTGTCCACCCTGGCGGCCATGGCCCGGAACGCGGCCTTTGCGGACGGACTGGTGGTGTGCGCCATGGACGCCCGGCGGAATCAGATTTACAACGCCCTGTTCGAGGCGAAAAACGGAGAGCTGGCCCGCCTGACGCCGGACCGGGCCATCGGATTGGACGAGCTGTCGCAGGAGCTGCGGGGAGATCCCCGGTCCAAGATTGTGGTGGGGGACGGCGGGAGGCTCTGCGCGGAGGCGCTGGCGGCGGCGGGAGTGGCCTGCCGCCTGGCCCCGCCCCATCTGGTGATGCAGAGCGCTGTCACCGTGGCCCTGGAGGCGGAGGAGGCGGCCGGACACGGCGGCCTGGTCTCCGCCCAGGAACTGCTGCCTGTCTATCTGCGCCCGCCCCAGGCGGAGCGGCTGAGAAAGGAGCGAGAGACCAATGAAAAAAAGTGAATCCCCGCTGTCCGGACGGCTCTGGAAATGGCTGGCCGTTTTGTGTTTGGCGGCATTTCTGGCGGTCTGGTATATGCCTCACTCCGAGGAAATCTCCTGGTCAGGCATGGCGGTGGAGTACCGTATGGACGATATGGACTTCGCGGAGGACCACGAGACCGTCATCGCGGGGACATACACCTGGAACCGGGCGGGGAAGCGGACCTTTGAGGGGGACTTTTGGATCGACGGTCTGGAACTGGAGCCCGGCACACGGGCCAGACTGACATCGGAGCCTGGAGCGGATCAGTTTTACGACAGTGCTGGACAGCCGCGCACCACGCCGGTCTGCGGGGTCATACAGAGCCCGGACGGGCAAGGGGCGGTAGCGCTGCTGTGGGACGGGTATACGGCAGAGGACAAGCATGTCAGTGCGTTCCTTGAGGAAGGCCGGCGCTTCATCTGTATCGCGCTGTCCAGAGAGGACGCGATGGATCTTGTGGACATATTGAAGCAGCAGATCATGGGAACATAACTTTATAAAAGGAGAGATTCATATGAACGGCAAAGTACACGTCATGGATCACCCCCTGGTGGCTCACAAGCTGACCATCCTGCGGGACAAAAACACCAGCGTCAAGGACTTCCGGGAGCTGGTCAGCGAGATTGGGATGCTGATCACCTACGAGGCCACCCGGGACCTGCCCCTGACGGAGCGGGAGGTGGAGACCCCCATCTGCAAGACCACCGCCCCCACCCTCAAGGGCAAGAAGTTCGCCGTGGTGCCCATTCTCCGGGCAGGTCTGGGGCTGGTGGACGGCGTGCTGCGGATGGTCCCCGGCGCTCGGGTGGGCCACATCGGCCTGTATCGGAACGAGGAGACGCTGGAGCCGGTGAAGTACTTCTGCAAGATGCCAAAGGACGTGGCGGAGCGGGACATCCTCATCGTGGACCCCATGCTGGCCACCGGCGGCAGCGCCGAGGCTGCCATTGGATTTATGAAGGAATACGGCTGCACCAATATCAAGCTCATGGTGCTTTTGGCTGCTCCGGAGGGCATTGAGCGTATCCAGAGGAGCCATCCGGATGTGGATATCTACTGCGGCACCGTGGACGAGAAGCTCAATGATAAGGGCTATATCGTGCCGGGGCTGGGAGACGCCGGGGACCGGATTTTTGGCACAAAGTGAGGGAAGCGGCCGGGAGCAATGCTCCCGGCCGCTTTGTGTGCCGGCCTGTCTGATGGACAGATCTGAGGCGCTTTACCATGTCAGAAGCCGGGAGAGAACCAGCCGCAGAGCGCCGCAGGCCGTTCCCATGACCAGCATGAAGACCATGGGAGAGGGCTTTCGGAGCCGGTAGACCGCCAGACCCCCGCAGAACAAAATTGCGGAGATCAAAACGAAACCGGACCCGCCGGAGCACAGCGCGTTTTTCACAATCACCAGTCCGCCGTTTACAATCACGCCGGTTACCGCTGCCCGCAGTACCTTTAACGTATACTGCCAGCGGCGGTTTTTCCGCAGCTGGTTGTTTGCCCGGGAGATCAGGAAGGAGATCAGGCACCCGGGCAGAATGCAGGCGCAGGTGGCTGTCACCGCGCCGGGAATGCCGTGGAGACGCATTCCCACGAAGGACGCGGCGTTGACGGCGATGGGGCCGGGGGTCATCTCCGCGATGGCCATGAGATCCACCAGGGCCTCCGCTGTCAGCCAGCCCAGACGGTCCACGATCTCCGCCTGGATAAGGGAGATGGCGGAGAGGCCGCCGCCGATGCTGAAAAGTCCGATGTACAAAAAGCGAAGCGCCAGGGCCGTCATAACGCGTCCCTCCCCGCCAGAAGCCAGCCTAAAAGTGCGCCTCCCGCCAAAAGATATACGGTCCCAATGCCCGTGGTCAGAGACAGCAGAAGCACCGCGCCCATTACCGACTGCCGCAGGCGGTCTCCCCCGCGGAGAAGCTCCGCCGCCATGGCGGCCGCCGCGTCCGCCACCGCCACGGCCACCGCCAGACGCAGGCCATACAGGAGCGCGGCGATGACAGGGCTGGCGGAGAATGCCTCATAGCAGAGTGAGATGACGGAGAGAACCGCCAGCGGCGGGAGAATGGTGCCCAATACGCCGCACAGTGCCCCGGCGGCTCCCGCCATCCGGGCGCCCACCTGCACCGCCACATTGACGGTTACCGCGCCGGGGGAGGCCCGGGCGAAGGCCGTCATGTCCAGAATTTCCTCCCGGGTCAGCCATCCCAGCTCGTCGGCAAACCGCCGCTGCATCAGCGGGATGATGACAAACCCGCCTCCAAAGGTGAGACCGCTGAGGATCAGCATGGCAGTAAACAGCTTCCAACAGATTTTTCCCATTCTTCTCACTTCCTTTGCACCTAGTTTACACTATGAGTTTGCATTTTGGAAATACTATGATATAATATAAATCATAGTATTTTTCTTATAAGAGAGGGGGAGGAGCATGACCCTGCGCCACCTGCGGATCTTTCTGGCGGTATGCCGGGAGGGGTCCGCTACCGCCGCTGCGGAGAAGATGTACGTCGCCCAGCCCACTGTCAGCGTGGCGATCCGGGAGTTGGAGAGCCACTACGGAGTCACCCTGTTCGACCGGATTGGCCGGCGGCTGTTTCTCACCGAAGCCGGGGAGCAGATGCGCTCCTATGCCCAGCACATTGTGGCTCTGCTGGATGAGATGGAGGTCCGCTCCCAGGACTGGGAGGAGACCGGCACCCTGCGGCTTGGCAGCAGCATCACCATCGGCACCGTGCAGCTGCCCGGAATCTCGGCGCGGCTTCAGAAGCTCTATCCAAAGCTACGGATTGAGGTGATGATCTGCAACTCCGACACGGTGGAGGCCGCCCTTCTAAACAATGAGATTGATCTGGGACTGATTGAGGGAGAGTGCCGCCGCAGGAAGCTGGCGGACATCCTGCTGGGCGGGGATGAGCTGGTGTTTCTGTGCCATCCGGAGCATCCCTTTGCGGGGCGGTCCGTGTCCGCCGGACAGCTGAGCGGGGAGTCTTTTCTCTTTCGGGAGAGAGGCAGCGCCGGCCGGGATCTGGTGGAGTCCACTTTAAAAGCCAGCGGGGTGGAGCCGCGGCCTCTGTGGCAGAGCATCAGTACTCAGGCCCTGATCAGCGGCGTGGCGGGGGGACTGGGTGTGGCGGTGCTACCTCTGTCACTGATCCGTCCGGCTCTGGACAGGGGCAGTGTGTGCCAGTTCTGGGTGGAGGGGATTTGCTTTACCCGGCGTTTCCGCCTGCTTTACCATAGGAATAAGTATCTGACGCGGCCTATGGAGGCGATGATTCGCCTGTGCCGGGAGACCTGGGCGTGATGTGTATCCGCTGTGGCAGATGGCGGCTATTTTGACATATACTACAAGTTGGATTCGAGGTTGGGGTTGTTTTTTTGGATATATCTGATAAATCAAGATTTTGAATGTGACGGGGAATCCTCCCCGGAAATATGAAACACCGCTAACTGATCGTGTCAGTCGGCGGTGCTACCGGGTCGGGAACATGGCTTCTGAGTGACAGCAATCAAAAGCGGTTTGTCCGGCCAGATGGTCAAAGATTGTGCCAGCCTTTACAAATGCCGGTGTAGGTTTTGAAATTGACGGTACAGCCGATGTATTCTTTGCACTGTAACATGACTGCTATGGTTCTGACATTCCAACGATACGGCTTTTCCGGGGGCTGGTGGGATGTGTTCCTGCCTTCACGCTGGTGATATACAGTTGGATTTGCCACGTTTCTCCAGCGATTGCTGCACCCGCAGCTGGGCCGCGTCCGCGCTGTACCGCAGGCGCTGGTCCGGTAGGCGGGTCCCGTCCTGGCCCCTGGTCAGTTCCTTATAGACCACATGAACAGACACGCCCGTGGTTTCGGAAATTTTTTTCGGCGTCCGCCCGTCCTCCCACAGTTTTTCGATTTTCTGGCGGTCCTCCAGGGTCCTGAAAGCATAATCGGCCACGTCCTCACCCCCGAACGATAAAAAAATTAGGCCACACATGGCCGTGTGGCCTTGTGCAACCTAATAATAATGGCTGCGAAATACACCTTGACATTCCCCTGCCGGAATGGTACAATACGCCAATAAAACCTTTGAGAAAGTGTAAGTACCGCTGGCAGGTACCCTTCAGAGAGCTCCGGATGGTGGAAGCGGAGCGGGGATGGCCGGTGGGAATGGGCTTTTGAGGGCGGACCGAACGGATGTCAAGTAGGCGAGCCGGAGGGGACTCCGTTATCAAATCCGGCGTATCTTGGTACGCGTCAAGTGGGTGTGACAGTCACGCCAAGCCGGGTGGCACCGCAGAAGTGAGGAACCGCTTCTGTCCCAGCGCAAAATGCGGGGGACAGAGGCGGTTTTTGTTTGCTGTGTCCCAAATGAGGGCGCGGGTCCTGTGAACAAACTTGAAATTTTTCGGCAAATCCAGCCTTCGTCCGAGCCTTTGCGTTGCCTAAACAAAAAGACTGTGGTACAATATTTTTGAATAAGCTTCTGCAAATTGAACCCATTTACTCCGCCGCCGGACGGGCGGCGTCAAATCGCAGATACGAGGTGTCTTATCATGGAAAATCAAGAGCGGAAAAAGAGAGTGTTCAGCGGCATCCAGCCCAGTGGTGACCTGACCCTGGGCTCCTATATGGGCGCGATCAAAAACTGGGTGGCCATGCAGGACGAGTACGACTGCGTGTACTGCATTGTAGACCTGCACGCGATCACCGTGCGCCAGAATCCCGCGGATCTGCGCCGCCGGGCGCTGGAGCAGCTGGCCCAGTATCTCGCCTGCGGCCTGGACCCGGAGAAGAGCATCCTGTTTGTTCAAAGCCACGTTCCCCAGCACGCGGAGCTGGGCTGGATTCTGGGCTGCTATACCCAGTTCGGCGAGCTGAGCCGCATGACCCAGTTCAAGCAGAAGTCCCAGCAGCACGCCGACAACATCACTGCCGGACTCTTCACGTACCCGGTGCTGATGGCGGCGGACATCCTGCTCTACCAGGCGGACTTTGTGCCGGTGGGGGAGGACCAGCGCCAGCACGTGGAGCTGTGCCGGGATATTGCCCAGCGGTTCAACGGCGTGTACAGCGACACCTTTGTCCTGCCGGAGGCCTTCATTCCCCGGGTGGACCAGGGCGCCCGGATTATGAGTCTGGGCAATCCGCTGAACAAAATGAGCAAATCCGACCCTGAGGGCTGCGTCAATCTGATGGACTCGCCGGAGGTGATCCAGCGGAAGTTCAAGCGTGCCGTCACCGACAGCGAGACCTGTGTCCGCTACGACAAGGAGAACAAGCCCGGCGTGTCCAACCTGCTGACGATATACTGCGCCGCCACAGGCAAAAGTCTGGAGGAGGCCCAGGAGGTCTTTGCCGGCCAGGGCTACGGTGTGTTTAAGCCCGCCGTGGGCGACGCGGTGATCGAGCTGCTGCGCCCCATCCGGGAGGAGGCGGCCCGCCTGATCAAGGACAAGGCCTATCTGGAGAGCGTCTACCGAGAGGGGGCCCGGCGGGCCGGCCGTGTGGCCCAGCGGACGCTGGATAAGGTCCACCGCAAGGTTGGCTTCATCGCCCGCTGAGAGGGAGGCGTCATGGTGTTTCAAACACAGTCGGTGGCCTATGTGGTGCTGGCTCTGCTGGCGGCCCTGGTGGTCAGCTTTTTGATGACTCCGGTGGTGAAATCCTTTGCCTACAAGGTGGGGGCCATTGACGTGCCCAAGGATGACCGCCGGATGCACAAAGAGCCCATCCCGCGGCTGGGAGGACTGGCCATCTTCTTCGGCTTTATGGTCAGTATTCTCCTCTTCGTGGAGATCACGCCGGAGATGCGCAGCATCTGCCTGGGGGCGGTCATTATCGTGGTGCTGGGGGTGGTGGACGACATCATGGCCCTGCCGGCCATGCTGAAATTTGTGATTCAGATCGCAGCCGCCCTGATTCCCGCCCTGAGCGGCGTGGTGATTCAGGCCTTTTCCAATCCCAACATCTTCTCAGATAACCTCTACTGGGTTCTGGGCTGGCTGTCCGTGCCCTTCACGGTGCTGTGGATTGTGGCTATTACCAACGCAGTAAACCTGATCGACGGCCTGGACGGTCTGGCGGACGGCGTGTCCGCTATCTCCGCAACCACGGTGCTGGTCATCGCCCTGATGGCCTCGGAGCTTCAGGTGGCCATCGTCATGGCGGCTCTGGTGGGGGCCTGTGTGGGCTTTATGCCCTACAATCTGAATCCCGCCAAGATGTTCATGGGGGACACCGGGGCCACTTTTCTGGGATATATCCTGGCTACCATGTCCATCCAGGGCCTGTTCAAGTTTTATGCGGTGATCTCCTTCGCGGTGCCCTTCCTGATTCTGGGCCTGCCCATTTTTGACACCGCCTTTGCCTTTATCCGCCGGATTGCCCACGGTCAGAGTCCCATGCATGCCGACCGGGGCCACATCCATCACCGGCTGATTGACATGGGCCTGAGCCAGAAGCAGGCGGTGGCTACGCTGTATGTCATCTCCGCCATTCTGGGCCTCTCCGCCGTGGTGCTGACCACCGGTGGGGAGCAGAAGGCCATGCTGCTGTTCGCCGCGCTTTGCATCGTGGGGGCGGTGGCCGCCCGGGTGGTGTTTCCCAAGGAGCTCCGGGAGGAGCTCCACGAGGAGATCGAAGAGTTGAAGGAACACGGCCGCCACAGCGAAGAGAAGAAAGACGAGGATTCATAAAATGGACAAGTTGCGTATTCTGAGTGTCTTCGGCACCCGGCCGGAGGCCATTAAGATGTGCCCGCTGGTCAAGGAGCTGGCGTCCCGCCCGGGGATCGAGAGCCTCTGCTGCGTCACCGCCCAGCACCGGCAGATGCTGGACAGCGTGCTGGAGGTCTTTGGCGTGAAGCCCGACTGGGATCTCGACATCATGACCCCCCGGCAGACGCTGTCCACCATCACCAGCAAGTGCCTCACCGGCATGGACGGGGCGCTGGAGGCGCTGAAGCCGGACATGGTGCTGGTTCATGGGGACACCTCCACCACCTTCGCCGGGGCCTTGTCCGCTTTTTATCACCAGATTCCCGTGGGGCACGTGGAGGCGGGGCTGCGGACGTATGACAAATACTCCCCCTTCCCGGAGGAGATGAATCGCCTGCTGGTCTCCGGCATCGCGGAGCTCTACTTCTGTCCCACCCGGGGGAACCGGGAGAACCTGATTCGGGAGGGACGCACAGAAAATCTCTTTGTCACCGGAAACACGGTGATCGATGCCCTGAGGACCACCGTGCGGGAGGATTACCGTTTTTCCACGGAGGAGCTGAACCGTCTGCCCTATGGGGAGCGGAAGGTCCTCCTGGTCACCTGCCATCGGCGGGAGAACTACGGCGAACCCATGAGGAACATCATGCTGGCCCTGCGGCAGATTGCGGAGCAGCACCCTGACGTGGAGCTGGTGTATCCAGTCCACCTGAGCCCGGTGGTGCGGGAGGCGGTAGACAAGTACCTCCGGGGAGCGCCCCGGGTCCACTTGATCGATCCTCTGCCCGCCGGGGAGATGCACAACCTGATGGCCCGGAGTTATCTGGTGCTGACAGATTCCGGCGGATTGCAGGAGGAGGCGCCCGCCCTGGGCAAGCCCGTTCTGGTGATGCGCCGGGAGACGGAGCGGCCCGAGGCTGTGGCCGCCGGGACAGTGAAGCTGGCCGGCGTGGTGCAGGACGACATCGTCACCATGGCGGAGCGGCTGATCTGCGACAAGGAGGCCTATGAGCGAATGGCCCGCGCCGTCAATCCCTATGGAGACGGCTGTGCCTGCCGCCGCATTGCCGACGCCATTGAGTGGCGGTACGGCCTGCGGCAGGACCGGCCGGAGGACTACGGGGCCTGAGCGCGGAAGAGGAGGGAAATATGGATAAGCGGTGGCGAAGCCGGATCACGGCTGCTTTTCTGGCTGTTACCGTGCTGGTCATCGCGGTGATGCTCAGCGGCACACTGCACCGTACCCCCCATATTACTCTGCCCTCCAGCGAACAGGCACCGGGTCATGCCGCTGTGACGGGAGACGCATTGACGGTGGTGGAGGTGACGCCGGAGACGGTCCAGACAGCCATTGCCACACTCTCCCGGCCTCAGGAGTACCGCCGTACGGTGACGGTGGAGCAGCTCTGGGCAGGCGGCAGCGGCACCTATGAGACGGAGGCGGCGGTCAGCGGCGGCTGGACCCGGACAGACCGGACACTGGCCGGGGGCCGGATGCGCCATGCCATCACCGACGGTGAGACCACCTATATCTGGTATGACAGCGAGATCAACGTCCGCGTTGTTCCGGCGGGGGGGATCTCCGCCGACAACGAGCAGACGATTCCCACTTATGAGGAGATCCTCAAGCTGCCGGTGGGGGCCATCGCCGCGGCGGATTACCGGACGATCTCCGGCGTCAACTGCATCTATGTGGAGACGGCGGAGGACCCAGCCGGGTACGCCCTGCGGTACTGGGTCAGTGTGGATACGGGACTGCTGACAGCTTCGGAGCGGCTGCTGAACGGAGAGCCGGTCTACCGCATGGCGGCGCTGTCGCTGGATGAGGACCTGCCTGCGGCGGCGGATTTTACTCTGCCGGACGGCACGGTGCTTTTGGAGGAGACATGAAAGCCAGCCGGAGCCATAGGCTCCGGCTGGCTCTGCATAGACGCTGCGGCCATGCTTGCCGGCTATAAAATCAAAAGCAGTCCCAGGGCCACCAGCAGCTCCTCGTCCGCCTCCTCCCTGGAGAGAAAGAACAAAAGACCCAGAAGCAGCAGGTCACCGGTGTCCACGTTGTTCAGATGCAGCTGGTCCAGAATGTGCCGGAGAAAGCCGGTCAGCCCGTCGGCGGTCTGGCCTGGAGGCGGTCTGTTCGGCCCCGGCGGCCGTTCCTGCTTTGGCGGCGGGGGCGGAGGACCGCCGGACGGAGGAGGAGCGCCGGACGGCGGCGGTTCCGGCTGGGACGGCGGCGGGGTATGGGGCTCCTCCTCCGGCATCCGGGTGTAGGTGCCGTTGTCGTTGCGGATATAGCGGTTATACATGCCTCACCCCTCCCATCCGGACAGAAACTTCTTCCCCAGGTGGAACAGCCGGGCCAGCTGGAGGGCGCGCTCCACCTTGCTCTGCTTCTCCTCCTTCAGATAGGGCCGCAGGGCGTAGAGCAGCGCCCGGGAGTTGCTGTCCCGCTGGCCGCCCAGCTCCTGGATCAGAGGCAGGAGCCGGGTGAGCAGCTTGGGGTCCATTCCCCCTGCCAGGGAGGAGAGGGAGGAGAACAGGTCTCCGCCTCCCATGGGCGGCGGTGCGGCGGTCTGCTGGGGTGGAGGCGGCGGGGGAGAGGGCGGCGCTTCCTGTCCCGGCCCGGGCCCGGAGAGGGACTGGGCCAGCTGCATGATCTGGGACATGGCGTCCGGATTGGACAGGATACTGTTCAGCTTATCGTCAAATTCCGCCATATCCTCCACCCCTTTACCGGATTATTTCTGGACCGCTTTGTTGATCCGCTCCACCAGGTCGGCCCCGCCGGGACTCTGCATCACCTGGTTCACCATCTTTACCATCTCCTCGGGCCGCCCCCTGGCGGCGGACTGCACTGCCCGCTGCAAGGCGGCGCCCTGGTCCCCCTGGGTCAGCATCTGCATCAGGGTCTGCCCATCCCGGGACTGCATCAGTGAGCGCAGCATGGCGGGGTTGCCTTTCAGCTGGTTTACCAGACGGCTGGTCTTGTCATCCATAAGAACATCCTCCAAACGGTGGTTTTTATCCAGTATATGAGGCAGGGCGCAAAAATGTGCCTGCGGATCTCCGCAGGCACGTTTTGCTTATTTGGAGGCCTTTGCCGTGCCGCAGTCCCCGGCCAGGGGGCAGCCCTGGCATTTGGGGGACCGGGCGGTGCAGGTATCCCGTCCGAAGAGCACCATCCGGTGGCAGAAGTTGTTGGATTCCTCCGGTGGGATGGTCAGCCGCAGCTGTTTTTCCACCTGGAGGGGGTCCTTGGAGCCGTCGGTAATCCCCAGCCGTCCGGTGATGCGGATGCAGTGGGTGTCACAGACGTAGCCCTCCTGGCCGAAGATATCCCCCAGAATGAGATTGGCGGTTTTGCGGCCCACGCCGGGGAGGCTGGTCAGCTCCTCCATGGTGCCGGGGACCTTGCCGCCGAAGTCATCGATCAGCCGCCGGGCGCAGCCGACGATGTCCCGGGCCTTGCCGTTGAAAAACCCGCAGGAGCGGATGTATTCGCCCACCTCCGCCGGGTCTGCCTCCGCGAAGCCCTCCAGAGTGGGGAAGCGGGCATACAGGGCGGGGGTCACCTGGTTCACCCGCGCGTCGGTACACTGGGCGGAGAGCCGCACGGCGAAGAGCAGTTCGTAGTCCTTCTCGTATTGCAGGGAGCACAGGGCGTCTGGGTAGATGCCCTTCAATGTTTCAATGATGCGCTTGACAGCGGCTTTGGATTTCATATTCGTCACCTCACGATGACAGGATATCACAAAATCCGACCCTTGGCGAGGAAAATTTTGAATTTTTTCACTGGGGAGGCGGTCTGTGTGAAAAACAGTGGAATCTCTCCGGCGGCTGTGGTATAATTCATTTATAACGATTTGACAGCCGTGGAAGGAGGATTACCATGGACAGAAAGAACAGGAAGATGGTCTGCTGGGTATTGATCACCGTTATAGGGCTTGCCTTTTCCATGCTTTGCCTGCTTTACGCCGCTATGAACCCCTGCATCTATAACGGACACGACGGTGTGCTGGGCGCGCTTTTGGCAGGTGGGATTTTGGGATTTTTTGTGGTTTCTGGATTGATCATGTGCATCGGCCTGCTGCTGTGTTTCATTGAGGCGTATTGAAAAGACTAGAACAGGAGGGAGGGCTCCCCATGCAGCGACCCCTGGCGGATGAGATCCGCCCCCAGACGCTGGACCAGGTGGTGGGTCAGCGCCATATTCTGGCTCCCGGCGCGGTACTCCGCCGCTTGATTGAGAGCGGCACTGACGCCAATATGGTCTTCTACGGGCCCTCCGGCACGGGGAAGACCACCATCGCCAACATCGTCGCGGAGCGGACGCAGAAGACCCTGTACCGCCTCAACGCCACCACGGCGTCCCTCCAGGACATCAAGGACATCATCGGCGACGTGGGAACGCTGTTGGCTCCCGGCGGTGTGCTGCTGTATTTGGACGAGATCCAGTACTTCAACAAAAAGCAGCAGCAGAGTCTGCTGGAGTTTATGGAAAACGGCAAGCTGACCCTGATCGCCTCCACCACGGAGAACCCCTATTTCTATGTGTACAGCGCCCTCCTCAGCCGCAGCACGGTGTTTGAGTTCAAGTCCGTTTCACCGGCGGAGGCGGAGCCCGCCGTGGCGCGGGCCCTGGAGATCGAGAGGGAGCGCAGCCCCCTGCCTCTGACGTGGGAGGAGGGGGTGCCCCTCCACATCGCAACTGCCTGCGGCGGCGACGTGCGCAAGGCCATCAATGCCGTGGAGCTCCTCTGTCAGGCGGCGGTGCCGGAGAAGGGAAAGCTCTGTCTGACGCTGGAGGACGCGGCGCAGGTCTCTCAGCGCAGCGCCATGCGCTACGACAAGGGAGGTGACGCCATGTATGACATCGCCTCCGCACTGATGAAGTCCCTGCGGGGCAGTGATCCCGATGCGGCCCTCCACTATCTGGCCCGTTTTCTGGAGGCCGGGGACCTGGTGACCCCCTGCCGCCGCCTGCTGTGCTCCGCCAGCGAGGATGTGGGAATGGCCTATCCCCAGGCTGTGGCGATTGTGAAGGCCTGCGTGGATACCGCCATGCAGCTGGGGCTTCCGGAGGCCCAGCTGCCCTTGGCCCAGGCGGCGGTGCTGCTGGCCACGGCTCCCAAGTCCAACAGTGTGATCGAGGGCATCGGCAAGGCCTGGGCGGACGTGAAAGCGGGCCGCACCGGGGATGTGCCCCGGCAGCTCCAGAACGTCCACGCCGACACCACCGGCTTTGATAACCGGCAGCATTACCTCTATCCCCACAATTTCACCGGCCATTGGGTAGAGCAGCAGTACCTCCCGGACGCCTTAAAGGGTGTGAAATACTACGAGTTCGGGGACAACAAAACGGAGCAGGCCGCTAAGGCCTATTGGGAGAAGCTCAAGGGACGGGAGCTGTAAATACCGTCTCCACCGGCTCTTTCTCATATCCCGGCGGGGAGTAGGTCCAGCGGTCCAGCTTGCCGTCGGTGATCTGGTACCGCAGGGGTTCCGGCTGCATCTGGGGCGGCAGCTTCTCAATGACCTGGAGCTTGATCTTCATTCGCTCCGGGCGGATGCTCTTGATGAAGACTGACACCCCGTCTCCGGGGGACAGGTCCTCCCGGCTGTCCGCCAGACCGGAGAGATTGGGGGCAAGCTCAATGAAGCTGCCGTACTCCTTGACGCTGCGGACTGTGCCCCGCACCGTCTCTCCCGGGGCGAAGCGGCTGGCATTTTCCATCCAGGTGCCCAGCAGCTCCCTCGTGGTCATGGTAATCCGGCGGTTCTCCCGGTCAAAGGACCGCACCGCCGCCAGAATCTTCTGCCCCTCCTGCAGTCGTGCGCCGGGATGGCTGATGCGGGAGACGGAGATCAGTTCGATGGGCAGTATGGCGATGATGCCGCAGCCAATGTCCAGAAAGGCTCCGTAGGGCTCCAGCCGGGTCACCCGGCAGGTGAGCACCATCCCCGGTTCCAGATTTTGGAGAAAGAAGTCCATGGCGGCCTCCTGAGCGGCCCTGCGGCTGAGAACGGCTGCCGGCGCGCCCTTTTCGTCGGCCTGGAGGCTCAGGACCTGGAAGCAGGTCGGCTTGCCCACTCGGGACAGGACGGCGATGTCCCTGCCGGCCCCGTTGATCCAGGGGGCGATGGCCTCCGACCGGGAGATCCGGCCCGGGATGCCGTCCAGGTCGATATGTAAGGTGTGTCCGGCGTCGCACCGCTGGACGGGGGCCTCCAGTACAGCGCCGCTTTCCAGGGCCTCCCGCAGGCAGTCGAGGGTGTGGCGGACAGGAGGGCAAAGGCCCTCCGGGAGGAACAGCTTGTTTTCCGGCATATTGATCGCATCCTATCTGCCGCCAGGCGCGGCGTTTTTGATACAGTATATGCGAAAGAGATGACAGGAGGAACCGTATGGACTTGCATCTGCACGACAAAGTGGAGCTGAAAAAGCCCCACCCCTGTGGGAGTACCCAGTGGGAGATCCTGCGGGTGGGGATGGATATCAAGCTCAAATGCCTGGGCTGCGGCCATGAGCTGATGGTGCCCCGGTCCAAGGCGGAGAAGAGCATCCGAAAAATCCTGACGGAAGGGGAGAGAGCATGAGAGGGAAGATGAAGCGCGTCATGGCGCTGGTGTTGGTAGCGGTGCTGCTGCTGGCCCTGGTGGCCTCGGCGCTGATGCCGTTTGTGCGCTGACGTACATCGAAAAAAGGCCGCTTGCTCCCGGCGGGGCTCATTGGGATCATCATCCAGGCGCTCAAAAAGCACACCTGAGACCCTGGCAGCCCGCCAACATCCCCGGTACATGGCGGCCGCCGCCATTGTGGTGGGCTTTACGAACCGTATCACCCAAAGCGGACTTGCAGCCACGCGCATCTTGTGCATGATCTGTCATAAAGTCAGCTGACAGCCGCCACCGGAATAAACAGCGGAGTGTCCCGGACCTATAAGCAGGGCGGCCGGGATTTGGCCAAGCTGAACACTGTGACTTGTCCTCAGCTGCAGGCTGGAGAACATCCTGACAGATGGGGAGGCAGCGGAGCGATTAAGGCTTGTTTGAAAATTGGCGATATGCCCAACAGCGAGGAGTTTTTTTCCAGACAAGGCAAATTTTTGCAGGCAACCTGACGGATGGCAAGAAAATTTAACGATGTATGGCATAAAAAGGCCCGCTGTTTGGGCGTGTTGGCAATTTTCAAACAGGCCCTAAGACGCCGCACAATGGGGCAGGCCAGGTGAAAGTCCCGCCTGTAAAGGATTCCTGCCCTTTCAGCCCAATACCGTGAAATTACCCTTGACCGCCAACGGGGGCGGTCTCCAGAAAAACAGCCCCACGGCCTGTGGCCGTGGGGCTGTTACTATGCTGCCGGGGTGTTCCAGAGGTTGTCGAACCAGTTTCCATCACCGGGATTACCGGTGGTGCCGGGGTCTGTCACCGGAGGAACTGTGGGCTCCTGGGGCACGCTGGGATCCGGCGTGGTGGTTCCCGGGTCCGGAGCAGTGGTTCCTGGCGGGTCCACGGGCTCCACAGGCGGCTGGTAATTGGGGTCATAGGGATTATTTGGGTCGTAGGGATTGTTGGGGTCATAGGGATTATTCGGGTCGTAAGGAATCCCGCTGCCGCCGTGGAAAGGACAACCACCGGCCTCCTCCGCTGCCTTCTGGATGTTCACCAGCAGGTAGGGATCATCCTCCGAGGAGATATTCGGGCCGTAATCTTCTCGCTCATAGTTCAATACGCCTTTCTCAACAAAGGAGGACTCAGGGCACAGCGCCCCCGCCAGACAATCGCCCTCAATGCAGTAGTTGGCCATGGTGTGGAGGGTACAGGGCTCCGAGGGGGCAAGGCCTGTGGGAATCTCAAAGGAGGCTGCTCGGCTGCCCCGGATGTCCGCTTTGCAGGCGTCGGTCAGCAGCATACCGCTGTCGGCGCAGACAGTCACGGTGGTCAGGCCGCTCTCCGGCTTTTCAAAGGACTTGTTTGGCAGGTCCTGGTGGATCTGCTGCATGACCTTTTTCCACATGGTAATGGCCGGGTTGCCGTTGTAGGAGATGCGCTCGGCATATTGATAGCCGGTCCACACCGCCGCGCAGTAGTAGGGTGAAAAGCCTGCAAAATAGCGGTCGCAGGCGGTGTTGGTGGTGCCGGTTTTGCCGGCGATGGTCATGCCGCTGAAGCTGGCGGAGGCGCCGGTGCCGGTGGTGGCTGCCGAGTGGAGCATCTTGGTCATGAGATAGGCCGTGGTCTCCTTCATAGCCACATGGGACTCCGGATCATTCTCCAGAATCACATTGCCCTTGGAGTCCTCCACATAGGTGTAGGTCCGAGGCTTGTTGTAGATGCCCTTATTGACGAAGCAGGAGTAGGCCGCCGCCATCTCCACGGTATTCAGACCGTAGGTCAGTCCGCCCATGCCCAGGGGACTGAGCGCCATGTCGTTGGGGTGGAGGTCCAGTCCCAGGTTCTCCGTGGCGAAGGCGTAGGCCTCCACCGTGCCCACCGACTCCAGGGCCTGTACGGCGATGGTGTTGATGGACCGCCGGATGCCCTCCTGCACCGAAGTCCAGCCGGTGTAGCGGTTGGGGGAGTTCTTGGGCCAGGGGCTTCCCGCCAACAGCTGCACAGGGTAGTTGTCAAAGGTGGAGGCCGGGGTGATGGTCCCGGCGTCCAGGGCCGGAGCGTAGGCCGTCAGGGGCTTCATGGAGGAGCCCACCTGCTTTTTCATGGTGGCGTAGTTGCTCACCAGGTTTCCCTCCTTGGGGTCCATGGCGCCCACGATGGCCACCACGTTGCCGGTGTAGGGGTCCATGACGGTGATGCCCGACTGGATGATCTGGCCTTTCTTGGAGGTGACGTCCAGGTTGCTACGGTCCACGTAGACGGCCTCGGCGATGTTCTGGATCTCCGGGTCCATGGTGGTGTAGATCTTGTAGCCGCTGCGGTACATCAGATCCAGAGCCGCGTCCTTGTCGATGTCGTACTTCTCGGCCAGGTCCCGGGACACATCCAGGAGCACCTGGTCCACGAACCAGTTGTTGATGCTGCTCCTGCCGGCGCTGGCGGTGGCCTCGGCCACCAGCTCGTCCGCCTCCACAGAGCCGTCGGTGAAGTTCAGGGGCTCTGCCTTATACCGGTCCCGCTCCGCCTCGGTGATGTAGGGCTTGCCGGTATCGGGGTTGATGACCTCCCCGTCCTCTCCTCCGGCCATCCGGTCCAGAATCCATCCCTGCCGCTTTTTGTTGGCCTCCCGGGGAGTTGTGGTGGTGCCGTCCTCCCGGGTGATGGTGATGGTGGACATGGGGCCGTAGATCTCCGGGTTGTTGGTGATGGCGATAATGCTGGCGCACTCCGCCACATCCAGGTCCCACACATCCTTGCCGAAATAATACTGGGCCGCCGTCTGAACGCCGTAGCAACCCTTGCCCAGATAGATGGTGTTGAGGTACCGGGTGAGAATCTGCTCCTTGGTGGTGTTCTTCTCAAACTGCAGTGCCCGGATGATCTCCCGGATTTTGCGGTTGATGGTGACCTCCTTGTCCTTGGTGATGTTGCGCAGCACCTGCTGGGTGATGGTAGACGCGCCGCGGGTGTCCCCCCCTGTCAGGAAGGTCTTCACTGCGCCCAGGGTTCCATACCAGTCCACGCCGTGGTGCTGGAAGAACCGGTGGTCCTCGATGGCCACCGCCGCCTGCCACATGGCGTCGGGGATCTGGTCATAGGTCACCAGGATCCGATCCTCGACGCCGTGGATGGTCTGGTACTCCACCCACTCCCCCGTCTCCTGGTCCTGATAGTAGATGAAGGAACTGAGGTCCAACTCGTAGTCCTCCATGGACACCGTCAGGCTAGGGGCCACGGTAGTGTTGATATACTGTAAGAAGATATAGGCGAAGATCCCGGCGGTGAGAACGCCGATCAGCGCCACTGTGAACAGCCCAAACAGTATGCGTCCAATGATCCCGGCCGCCGTGCGGGCCGGACTGCCCCTTCGCTTTCGAGGCCTGCCGCCTGGGCGGCCGGTTTCCCGGGGCGCTTGCGGCCTTTTTTCGTGCTCCAAACTTGGGCACCTCCGTTCTGATCTGAGTGAAAAATACGGCTGACTCCGCCCGGGGCCCGTCCCCTTTTGGACGCCCCTTTCCGCGGAAAACTATAATTCACCATAATATTTACTATTGTACCATCCCCTGTCAAGTTTGAAATTGTCGTATTTTAAGGAAAAATAGTTTCAGATTTGTATGGTTCAGGTGAATTTGTGCAGAATATATCCTGTCCAAAGGACTGTCTTTCCTATATTTTCACAAGTTCCGCCCTTGCAATCCGGGGAAAAGTCATGTACAATACATTTAAATCTTACTTGAAACCGCCGAGGCGGAAGGAGGACCCCCTATGAGTGAGGAGTTCGGCCCCACCTTTATCACTGTCACCGACGAGGACGGCAACGAGATCGCCCTGGAGTTTATCGACGCCCTGGAGTATAACGGCCAGATGTATCAGGCTTTTTTCCCCGCCGAGACCGAGGAGGACGAGGACAACCCAGACAACGGCCTGGTCATTTTGAAGGTGATCCACGAAGACGGCGAGGATCTTCTCTCCACACTGGACTCCGACGAGGAGCTGGAGGCGGTATATGAGCTGTTTATGGAGAGTTTATTTCAGGAGGACGGCGAATAACCTCTTGCGTTCCGGCGAATAGTGTGATAGGATAATAGTTGCCCTGCGGGGTTCGTGATAGATCTTTTTTTAACCCACATTTCGTTATACGGGATGCCGGATCAGCGCGTGGTTCGCAGGCCTCCCGGCTGCCGTCTGCGGCTGGAAGTTGGAAGCGATTAAGCGAGTTGGAGGCGACCCACCTGTCCGTAAAGGTGCAGGTTATAACGGGTCTACACGGCCTTCGCGGGGTACGTTTTCTCAGGGCAGGTGATCTGCCCTGTTTTGCTGTGTAAAAATAATTTCAGACTGATTTCAGGCTGAGGGCCTATCATACCTGTATACGCTGAAAGGAGGTCATCGGATGCGGATCTTGCGCAAAGTGCGGGCGATAGCGTCGGAGGGCCAGACTATTTTTGGAGGTGATGAACACAGATAGACAAAAAGGAGAATGTTTATGAGAAGAATTCCGGACCCCGGTACTGTTTTTCCCAACGAGTACAAGACCTCGTGCTTTTTGAAAAACGTGATTACCGCCCCCAACATCACTGTGGGGGACTACACCTATTACGACGATCCCGCGGATCCCACGGGCTTTGAGCGGAATAACGTGCTCTTCAACTGCCCGGAGTTCGGGGACCGCCTGATCATCGGCAGATTCTGTTCCATTGCCAGCGGCACCCGGTTCATTATGGGCAGCGCCAATCACCGCATCAGCAGTATCAGCACCTATCCGTTCAGCGTCTTCGGCGGCGTGTGGGAGGCAAACACCCCGCCCCACCTCTCCCAGCTTCCCTTCAAGGGGGACACCGTGGTGGGGAACGATGTGTGGATTGGGCGGGAGAGCGTCATCATGCCCGGCGTCCGCATCGGGGACGGGGCTATTGTGGCAGCATGCTCCGTGGTCGCCAAAGACGTGGAGCCCTACACCGTGGTGGGCGGAAATCCCGCCCGGCCCGTCAAAAAGCGGTTTGGCAGGGAGCTGATCTCGCTTTTGCTGGAGCTGCGCTGGTGGGACATGGAGCCGGAGGATCTGGCGGACTTTCTGCCCGTCCTGTGCGACAGCGATCTGGAGACGGCGGAGAGGGCAATCCGCCGGATTTTGGAGGATCGGAGGCAGATTTCCTCCAAAAATCCATAAATCCGCTGAGAGGTTCAGAATTTCCACTTGCACAATGGGCCGGAATCCAGTATAATAGACAAGTGCGTAAAATCCTGGCCGCAGAGGCGGCGGGAACCACCAATACTTGAGAGGACTGAAACAACAAATGAGCGCATCTAGAGAAAAGAAATCCCGCCAGGAGCTGAACAGCACCGGCTGGACCGACCCCAAGACCGCCCGCGAGGCGCAGCAGCGCAGGGAGGAGCGGCGCAGCAGTATTCTCTACGGCGTCATCGCCGTGGTGTTTGTGCTGGTGGCCATCACCGTCATCGTCTGGAAGTCCAACATCATCCAGAAGACCGCTACCGCCGCCACCATCGACGGGCAGAAATACACCGCCGCTGAGGTAACCTTTCACTACCAGAATGTTTACCGCAACTTTATCAACAACAACTACACCATGCTCGCCTACGGTATGCTGAGTCTGGACCCCAGTACCAGCCTCTCCGTGCAGCCCATCGGCGAGGGTGACGCCGCTATGCTGAACATGGACTCCGACGCCGTGGGCAAGACCTGGGAGAGTTACTTTGTAGACCAGGCCCTGGAGCAGATGGCCGTCATCCAGTCCGTGCTGAAAACCGCCAAGGATGAGGGCTTTGCCTATTCCGACAGCGTGCAGGAGAAATATGACGCCGATATGGAGACCCTGCGCTCCAACGCCTCCGCCAGCGGCGTCTCTGTCGACCGCTATCTCCAGGCAAATCTGGGCGGCATCATGACGGAGAAGGTCTACGGCCAGCGGCTGATGGCCACTCTCCAGTACGAGGCCTATGCCACCTCCAAGCAGGAGAGCCTCACCTACTCCGATGCGGAGCTGGAGGATGCCTACAAAGCCAGCCGAAATGCCTATGACCGGGTGGATTACGAGTATGTCACCGTCTCCGGCACCGCTGAGTCCACCACTGACGCCGAGGGCAATACTGTGGAGCCTACCGAGGAGGAGACAGCCGCCGCCATGGAGGCCGCCAAGGCCAAGGCCGAGGAGATCCTGACCGCCTATAACAGCGGCGCCAGCCTGGAGTCTCTGGCAGACCCGGACAACGGCGTCACCTACTCTCATCCGGAGACCGCCTCTTACGCAGAAAACCCCACTCTGGAGTGGGTCTTTGATGATGCCCGGAAAGCCGGCGACACCAAGGTGATCGAGAATGCCGCCTCCTACACCGTGGCCCTGTTTCACAGTAAGTCCCGCTTTGAGTACAACACCGTGGACATCCGTCACGTTCTGATCTCTCCCGAGGCGACCACTCTCTCCAGCGAGGACGAGGGCTATCAGGCCGATGTGGATGCCAAGCGGGCCGATGCCAAGGCCAAGGCCGAGGAGTTGTATGCCCAGTGGCAGTCTGGCGGTGCCACCGAGGACTCCTTCGCCGATCTGGCCCGGGAGAACTCCGCCGACGGCAACGCCGCTAAGGGGGGCATCTACACAGAGGTCTACCAGGGCCAGATGGTTCCCACCTTCAATGACTGGTGCTTCGACGCCGGCCGCAACCCCGGCGACAACGGCATTGTGGAGACAGACTACGGCTACCACATCATGTATTTCATCGGCCAGAGCACGCCCTATTGGAAGGTCCAGGTTCGCGACAATCTGGTAAACGCCGCCATGGACGAGTGGTATGAGACCTTTGCCCAGGACCACACCATTACCAAGAGCGATTCCGGCATGAAGTACGTCGGCTGATCTCAGCCAATTTTTCGGATAACGGGACGGTCCCAGGCCGTCCCGTTTCTCCATGGAGGAACCTATGAAGGAACAATTCCTGCGCAACGAGATGCTGTGGGGGCAGGAGGGCCAGCGGCGGCTTGCCGCCGCCCATGTCATCGTCTTCGGCCTGGGGGGCGTGGGCAGCTACGCCGCCGAGTGCCTGGCCCGCTCCGGCGTCGGGGAACTGACGCTGGTGGACAGCGACACCGTCTCCGTCACCAACCTGAACCGGCAGCTGGAGGCGCTGTGGTCCACCGTGGGTCAGCCCAAGGCGGAGGCTGCCGCCGCCCGGATTCGGGACATCCATCCGGAGGCTGTTCTCCATCCCATCCACGGCCTCTACGCCGCCGCCCGCCGGGAGGACTTTTTCCCCGCCGGATGCCGGTACGACTACATTGTGGACGCCATTGACCTTGTGAGCTGCAAGCTGGACCTGGCGGAGACCGCCCGGCGGCTGGGGATTCCCCTGGTCATGGCCCTGGGCACCGGCAACAAGCTGGACCCCACGCTGCTGCGGGCGGCGGACATCTCCGAGACCTATGGCTGTCCCCTGGCCCGGGTGATACGGAAAGAACTGCGGAACCGGGGAATTCTGCACCAGAAAGTGGTGTTCAGCCCGGAGCAGGCCGCCCCCTCCCGCCAGCTGGAGGCTCCGCCGCCAGGGCGGCGCAGCGTCCCCGCCAGCAATCCCTGGCTTCCCGCCGCGGCGGGACTGCTGCTGGGCAGCGTGGTGGTGCGGGACATCCTTGACGAGAAAGAGAGAGAACCCATATGCTGACAGGTACCATCATCAATGCCTTGGCGGTTCTGGTCGGCTCCGGGGCGGGACTGCTGCTGAAATGGCTGGCGGCCCATTTTTCCTCCCGTCTCCCCGCCGGAAGCGCCGCCCTGGGCCAGCGGCTCCAGGAGATCATCATGAACGGCGTTGCCCTGTGCGTGCTCTACATCGGCATCAGCGGGGCCCTGAAGGGGAACAACACCTTGATCGCCATCCTCTCCATGGTGGCGGGTGCCATCATCGGCGAGCTGTTGGACCTGGACCGGCGGATGCGTGCTCTGGGAGACTGGGTGCAGCGGAAGACGGCCCGTCTGGCCCGGGGCGAGGGCAGCGCATCTGTGTCGGAGGGCTTTGTCACTGCCAGCCTCCTTTTCTGCGTGGGGGCTATGGCCATTGTGGGGGCGCTGGAAAACGGCCTCACGGGGAACTACGAGACTCTTCAGGCCAAGTCCCTGCTGGACGGGATCAGCGCCATTGTCTTCGCCTCTTCCCTGGGAATCGGCGTGGCCTTCTCCGCCGCGGCGCTGTTTTTGTACCAGGGAAGCATCTCCCTGCTGGCTTCCGTCCTCTCTCCCTTTCTGGGAGACTCCGTCGTCGCCGAGATGACCTGCGTGGGATCGCTTCTAATCACGGCTTTGTCCTTGAACATGCTGGGCCTGACTAAGATCAGGGTGATGAATCTGGTGCCTGCCATCTTTTTTCCCATTCTGCTCTGTACATTCATGTAAATCAAATAAAAATGAGCCAGGAATAAATGACGCGCAGAACCCCGCAAAATATCAGGCAGTCACAGCAGAATGGAGCCAATGCGGCATGAATACTCCCCGAGAGCACGATTGAAAGATCGTGCTTTTTTACGCCCAAGGAGGCCCTGACCACCCCGGAAATTGCTTTGTGAGATTTGGGCCTGTTTGAAAATTGTCAACACGCCCAAACAGCGGGCCTTTTTCTGCCATACATCGTTCAATTTTCTTGCCATCCGTCAGGATGCGTGCGAAAATTTGCCTTGTCTGGCAAAAAATTCCTCGCTGTTGGGCATATCGCCAATTATCCAACAAGCTCTATTTCTGCGGCGATAAATCGGAGATATATGTCTTTTTCCAAATTTACCGCCAGTTGACCACAGGCCCGAAATGCAGGCGCGTCTCCACGGATGCCAAACCGCTGCACGGGAAGCTGCCGGACCATATGAGGCTGTCCCGCAGGAACGGCTGACGATGGCCGTAAGATCATAGTGCTTGCTTACAAACGAATGGTCGGGGTGCTATTTCACAGGATTGGCTTGGGAAACGTCCTATTTGGAGATGGTTTGTAAAGACGGATATCATCCGCCTGTCCTATGGGAGAACCGGAGTTCATGGGGAGACGGGCCGGGGAGGGCGCTGGTCCCTACATTGGGCGCAGGAAACATGATAAAACGCGCAATTGGGCATGCCCATTGGCTGATTTGCCTTGACGGCGGGATGGAAAAAGTGTTATTCTATGAAAAAGACAACGAGGGGGGAGCGCTGTGGGTTTGGCGGAGCTGCTGGAGGTTCGGCCCGGCGTCACAGCCGTCATCGGCGGCGGGGGAAAGACCTCTCTCCTGCGGGTGCTGGGGGAAGAGCTGGCCCGGCGGGGACACACCGTGCTTTTGTGTGCCACAACCAGGTTCTTTCCCTTTCCCGGGCTGGAGAATCTGGTCTCTCCCGCGGAGGAGACGCTGTGGACGGCATTGGCGGAGCGCCGTCTGGTCTGTGCCGGGGCTCCGGTTTCTGGCACCGGAAAGCTGGCGGCGCCGGAGATCCCCATGGAGCGGCTGGCGGGGCTTGCGGACTATGTGCTGGCGGAGGCGGACGGCTCTGCCGGCCGACCCATGAAGGCCCATGCCCCTCATGAGCCAGTGATCCCGTCCCTGGCGAATCAGACGGTTCTGGTGGTGGGGGCCTCCGGCTTCGGACGGTCCATTGGGGAGGCGGTTCACCGTCCGGCGCTGTATGCACTTTTGGCAGGTCTGCCGGAGACGGCCGCTGTCACGCCGGAGGCGGAGGCGGCGGTCCTGCGGGCCGAGGGACTGCATAACCGGGTCTATGTAAATCAGGCGGAGACGGCGGAGGCACTTGCGGAGGCCGCCGCCCTGGCGGAGCTGCTGGACTGCCCTGTACTGGCGGGGTCTCTGCGGAAGGGGGAGTATCGACAATGCTCACGGTGATTCGAGGGGCCGGAGACCTGGCCTCCGGCATTGCGCTGCGGCTGCGGCGGAGCCGGATCCAGGTGGTGATGACCGATATAACGCGGCCCACCGCCATCCGGCGGACGGTGTGTTTTTCTCAGGCCATTGTTCACAGGGAGACCGTGGTGGAGGATGTGACGGCCCGGCGGGCGGAGGGCGCCGCCCGGGCGCTGGAGCTGCTCCAGGACGGCGTGATCCCGGTATTGGCGGACCCGGAGGGCCGCTGTATCCCGGAGCTGCGGCCTGACGCGGTGGTGGACGCCATCCTGGCCAAGCGGAACCTGGGAACGAGGATCACCGACGCCCCGGTGGTCGTCGGCGTGGGCCCGGGCTTTACGGCCGGAGAGGACTGCCATGCCGCGGTGGAGACCATGCGGGGCCACTATCTGGGCCGGGTGATCTATGCCGGGTCTCCGATTCCCAACACCGGCGTCCCAGGCCTGATCGGCGGCTTTGCCGGGGAGCGGGTGCTCCGGGCCCCGGCGGACGGCGTGTTCCATCAGATTTTAGACATCGGCGCACAGGTAAAGATGGGAGATGTGGCCGCCACAGTAGATGGACAGCCCATGGTCTGCACCCTGGACGGCGTTCTGCGGGGGATCCTGGCGGACGGCACGCCGGTCCACCGGGGAATGAAGGCCGGGGACATTGATCCCCGGTGCGAAAAAAAGCACTGTTACTGCGCCAGCGACAAGGCGCTGGCGGTGGGCGGCGGCGTGCTGGAGGCGATTCTGGCGCTGTCCGGCGCACTGGGGGAAGGAGAGAACCATGGCTGAACATGAAATAAAGCTGACAAAGCTGGCCAAGTGCGCCGGGTGCGGGGCCAAGGTGGGTGCCGGCGTTCTGAGCCAGCTGCTGGAGGGCATCCGGGTCCATGAGGACCCGAGATTGCTGGTGGGCTTTGACAAGAGCGACGATGCCTCGGTGTATCAGATTTCCGATGATCTGGCGCTGGTGCAGACAGTGGACTTCTTCCCGCCCATTGCAGATGATCCCTACCTCTTCGGCCAGATTGCCGCCACAAACGCCCTCTCCGACGTATACGCCATGGGAGGGGAGCCCAAGCTGTGTCTGAACATCATGGCGGTGCCGGACTCCATGCCGAAAGAGGCGGTCCATGAGATGCTCCGGGGCGGGTATGACAAGGTCTACGAGGCCGGAGCCCTGATCACCGGCGGCCACAGCATTTTAGACGACGAGCCCAAATACGGCCTGGCGGTGACGGGGTTCGTCCACCCGGACAGGGTGCTGACCAACGCCGGGGCCAGACCTGGGGACGTGCTGCTCTTCACCAAGCCCCTGGGCATCGGCGTACTGACCACCGCCGCCAAGGCGGGTTTGGCCTCCCGGGAGGCCATCGGGCTGGCCAACCGGCTGATGACCACCCTGAACAAGGCCTCCCGGGATGTGATGATCAACTACCGTGTCCACGCCTGTACGGATGTGACGGGCTTCGGGATGCTGGGCCACGCCTGCGAGATGGCCCAGGGCAGCGGCGTGGAGATGGAGCTGTGGACCGACGCGGTGGACTTCATCCCCGAGGCGGCGAAGCTGGCGAAGATCGGCATCCTGCCGGAGGGGATGTACCGCAACCGGGCTTTTGCGGAGCGCACTGTGGACGCCAGGGACACGCCCTTGTGGAAACAGGACCTGCTCTACGACCCCCAGACCGCCGGAGGGCTGCTGATGGCGGTGGATCCGGCGGACGCCGAACCGCTGCTGGCGGAGCTGAGAGGCGCCGTCCCCAGTGCCCAGAGGATTGGCACGGTTCGAAAGTACCGGGGCGGAAAGCACATCTTTTTGAGATAGGAAAAGCGGACGGCTGGGCCGTCCGCTTCTCTCTATTCCATGGCTGTCACAGCCCCGATGAAGGCGGGCAGGTTGGCCTCCAGATCCACCAGCATGTAGAGAAAGGGGCGGTCCAGATAGACCGTGGGAACAACAACAGGGGTAGGTTCGGCGCCGCCGGCAGGCATTTCCACCGCTGTGGCGGCTCCGGCCTTTGTGCCTTTTTCGTCTACGGAGATATAGGTTTTGTGAAGCACCTTGCTGATATACAGAGGGCCGTTGGGGGAGGAGCCTATGGCACCAAAGTCCGCGGTACTCCAATCAAAGGCGTCGGTCATGCCCAGGGCCTTCAAACAATCGGACAGCTCCGCGCCGAATTCGCACTGAAATTTGGGAATGGCGGTCTCCACCCGGGTTTCCTGTGCGCCTGACAGAATTGCATGAAGCCGTTCCCCGGTGAGAGAGGCGGCGTACTCCTCCAGCTTCATTCCCGCCTCCGGAAGCAAAGCGGCAAAGGCCCACCGGCCCCCCTGGTAGGGTTTCAAGAACCCCTGCGCGTGATCGTCCTTCAAGTAGTACCACTCACTGGAGTACATCAGCGTCGCGGGCTGGTCCTGACCGTCCTCCGTGGTGAAGATGCGCTCCATTTGAATCTGGCTTTCCCTGTATGCCGTCTCCCACTCCGCTTCCAGGGCCAGGGCGTTGATCAGGTAGAGGACCGCCTCGTCTGGGATTTCCCGGATGATCTCCGGGATCATGCCGTGGGTGTTGCTATTGACCCAGTCGTTGATGTTCCGGAGTGTTCCGCCGTCAAACGCTGCGGGAAACATCTCCGCTCCGTACCAGTCCGCCACGGTCCGCAGGAAGTCCGGATTGGGCTGGAAGCTCCCGTCGTCCCGGAGCCAAAGGGAGTTGGCCAGGTCCACCCGGCAGTCCTTTTCCTGGGGCAGTCCGGCGGTCCAGACGGCGAGGGCCTCGTTCAGCTCCTCCACGGGGAGGCCCAGGGCGGCCTCCATCTGGGCCAGGGTCTCGCCGCCGGCCCCATTGGCGGTCATGCCCAGGGCGGAGAGGACGGAGAGGGGAGAGAGCAGGAGGTTTCCGCCGTCCCAGCTCTCCCGCAGGAGGTCCAGGGAGAAGGCGGTCAGGGCTCCGGCCTGGTCCTCCGTGATGGGCTGGAGATCAGGGGACTGGGATTTCAAATCCGCTGTCAGGCTCTTGGGAGCGGCGGCGCCTCCTCCGCAGCCGGTGAGCAGGAGCAGCGCCAGTGTCAGACAGGATAAGCGCAGGAAATTTCTTTTCATCACGATTCCTCCTTTGTGTCGTTACTGCTCTAGACGGAATTCGGAGCAAAAGGTTGCGGAAAATCGTAAGAAATTTGTAAGAAAAATATCAAGGTGATTGTAAGAAACGGCTGGTAAGATGGGGCTACCAAACAAAGGAGATGGTTTCATTGAAAAAGCGCGTTTATCTGGCCCTGTGTCTTCTGCTGGCCCTGCTGACGGCCTGCGCCCCGCCGCAGGCCGATGCCCTCCGGGCGGGCACGGTCTGCCGCCGTCCGGAGGCGGTCGCAGCCTCCCTGGTGAACGCCCCGGACACCGATGCGGGCTGGGGGGATTTCCGCTGCGCCGACCTGCGGGATTGGGATTTGTCGGACATGGAGGAGGAGCTCTTCGCCACCGACTTTGACACCCGGACCCAGTGGCCGGCAGACCTGCCGGGGAGCTTTGACCCGGAGCGGCTTCTGGAGCTGGGAAAGGACCCTGGGCTGGGGCTTCGGGCGCTCCATGAGCAGGGGATTACCGGAAAGGGCGTCGGGATCGCCATCATCGACCAGACCTTGCTGGTGGAACACCGGGAGTATGCGGACCGCCTGCGGCTCTATCAGGAATACCACACCGCCGCGGAGGACGTCGCCTCTACCCACGGCCCCGCCGTGGCCTCCATCGCCCTGGGGGAGACGGTGGGGGCGGCCCCGGAGGCGCTGCTGTACTTTATCGCCGACGATTTGATAAACGGCACAGAGGGAGAACGGGACATGACCCATTACGCGGAGGACGTGGACCGGCTGATCTCTCTGAATGAGACCTTGCCGGAGGGGGAGAAGATTCGGGTGATCTCCATGTCGGTGGGGTGGATGGCCGACACGCCGGGGGCGGCGGAGCTGGAGAGCGCCATCAGCCGGGCCCGGGCGGCGGGGATTGCCGTGGTCTGTGTCAACAGCCGGGACCCGCTGCTGGAGCCCTGGATGGGGATGGGCCGCAGACGGTACGGCGATCCCAACGAGCGGGCGGACTGCCGCCCCGGGGCCTTCTGGAAGGAGAGCCTGTACAGCGGGGAGTACCGGGGCGCGGACGGCTCCCTCCTCCTGGTCCCCATGGATCGCCGGACTGCGGCCTCTCCGGCGGGGGAGAGGGAGTACGCCTATTTCGCCGAGGGCGGCATGAGCTGGACAGTTCCCTATGTGGCGGGGCTCTATGCCCTGGCCTGTCAGGTAAAGCCGGAGGTCACCTATGAGGAGTTTCTGACCGCGGCCCAGGCCACCGCAAACCCTATCTCCATCTGGCCTGAGGAGGGGGAGGAGTATCCCTACGGCAAGGTGGTGGACCCGGCGGCCCTGCTGGCCAGACTGGGGGAAGGATCAAAAGCGGCGCCTCAAAATTGAGGCGCCGCTTTTGTGTGATTTCAGCTGTTTGGGCGGGCAAGGCTTTTACGCGATCTTCGCCAGCCAGCGGAGGTCATAGGGCTCATAGACCACCTTTTCATAGGCGTCCACATCCAGCAGGACGCCGGTCCAGTCAGAGTGGATGTCGCCGTTTTGCTTGATGAGGATGTCATACAGAATGTCGTAGGTCACGCCGTCTGACGGGTCGGTCTCCACCACGGTGGAGTAGGGCAGAGTCTTGTGATAGGTGAGCTCCATGCCCTGGTAGTCGAAATGGAAGCCGCAGCGCATCCGGCAGCCGTCCAGACCGGTGTAGCGGGCGATCTGCTTGAGGTCCTGGAGGATCTTGTCGTGGTCCTCGTCGTACAGGTTCTCCGGCGTGGTTGCGGTGTAGTCGAACCGGAACTGAATAGAGGCCCCGGGGATCTTGCGGAACCGGTCCAGATAGGGGACCAGGTCCTTGGCCGGATAGTTCTTGTACAGCACGCAGTTCACCCGGAAGCGCACCGGCAGACGGGAGAGCAGGCCGTCGTTGGACTCCACCACGTATTTCTGCATGTGGCGGGAGACGTTGACACAGGTGATTTTGTGCTTGTTCCGCTCCAGGAACGCCAGAACATCCTCCTCGGACTGGTGCTCGGAGACCGGGAGGGTGGTATTGATATAGATCTTGTGGGTGGCGGGGATTTCATCCAGCATGACCTGAAGGGCGCCCAAGTCGGACAGGGGCTCACCCCCGGTGAAGACGAAGTCGCACCGGGGGGTGATGGCGTCCATCCGCCGGATGCTGGCGCAGATCTTCTCCAGGGAGAAGCCCGTCATATCCGCGTATTCCTCTTTATTGATACAGAAGGGGCAGTGATTTTTGCAGTCGTAGGGGACGAAGATCGTCACCGTGGCGCCGCCCTCCCGGGTCTTATAGGGATGTGTCATGATTTGATCGGCCTTTCGTAATGTGGATAGGAGCCGGGAATCCAAAAGGGGACGCTGTCCCGCGGAACCCGTGTGCAATATACAATTCTAATGGATTTTCCCCAAAAGGTCAAGAGGGAAAGGGAAATTCCACTCAAATTCCCGGTAAAATAAAAACCGGTGTGGGGGAGGCTGTACAGCGGAGAGAAAAAATGGTATACTACCGTCAGTGATTGACTGGAAGGGGGGACGACCGCATGGAGCAGCTGACGGCGCATCTCCAAGCTCTGCTGGATATGGTATGCGGCCTGCTGGCAGAATATCCGCTGGCCGGCGTCTGGTACACTGCCTTTGTGCGGTTTTTGTTCCCGGTGCTGGCGGTGCTGATTCTGTGGCGGGCGGTGCGCTCACTGCTGAAAATTCCCCACACGCCGGAGACGTGGGGCCTGCTGAGTTTGCCCAATGGCGCCTCCATTCCACTGACCCACTGGGAGAACATCATTGGCCGCGGCAGAAGCGCAGACGTGCGGCTGGGATATCCCAGCGTGTCCCGCCAGCACGCGGCCCTCTGCCGGGGAGAGGATGAGAGCTGGACCCTCTACGATCTGGGCTCCAAGGGCGGCACGGAGGTCAACGGCGTGCGGGTGGAGGGCTCTGCGCCGGTGTCCATGGGAGACAGCATCACTCTGGGGGGCGTTCCTCTGGTGCTCCTCCCCCAGACAGTCCAGGAGCGGGAGGAGTTGGAGCGGAAGCGGCGCGGTGAGCGGCCCGCCGCCATATTTCCCTCCTTTTTGTGGCTGACGGTGTTCCAGGTGCTGGCCTGCCTGCAGCTGATTGTGGCGGCAGGGGAGCAGGTGCCGGTGTCGGTCCCCCTGGCCTTTCTGGGACTGACGGTGGTGATGTGGGCCTATTTTGCCATTCTGCGCTGTACCCGCTGCGTGGGCTTTGAGATGGAGACCATCGCCTTTTTTCTCTCCACGCTGTGTCTTGCGGTGACGGCCTCCAGCGCCCCGGGGAGCCTGTTCAAGCAGTTTTTCTCCATTGTGCTGGGGCTGGGACTGTTTTTGGTGCTGGGAATCTTCCTCCGGGACCTCACCCGGGTGCAGAAGAACCGCTGGCTCATGGCCGCGGCGGCCATCGGACTTTTGGTGGTCACGCGTGTGCTGGGACATTCCAAATACGGCGCTGTAAACTGGATTGTCATCGGCGGCCTCTCCTTCCAGCCCTCGGAGATTGCCAAGATCTGCTATATCTTCGCCGGGTCCGCCACGCTGGAGCGGCTGTTCCGGCGGCGGAACCTGACGCTCTTCATTGTGCTGACCGGCGTTTGCATCGGGCTGCTGGGCCTGATGAGCGACTTCGGCACGGCGGCCATCTTCTTTGTCACGTTTCTGGTCATTGCCTACCTCCGCTCCGGGGACTTTGCCACACTGGCGCTGATCTGCGGTGGAGCGGTATTCGGCGCGGGGATCATTCTGCGGTTCAAGCCCTATATTCTCAGCCGCTTCGCCTCCTGGGGCCATGCCTGGGAGGCCGCCTCCACCACTGGCTACCAGCAGACCCGCACCATGTCCGCCTCCGCCTCCGGGGGCCTTTTGGGCATGGGGGCCGGAAATGGCTGGCTCCACCGCATCGCCGCGGCGGACACGGATCTGGTCTTTGGAATGCTCTGCGAGGAGTGGGGGCTTTTGATTGCCGTGCTGGCGGTGGGGGCCGTCATCACTCTGGCCTTTTTTGCCGCCAGGGCTGTCCGGGTGGGGCGGTCCAGCTTCTACACCATCGCCGCCTGCGCCGCCGGCTCCCTGCTGGTGTTCCAGACCTGTCTGAACGTATTCGGCTCCGTGGATCTGCTGCCTCTCACCGGCGTGACGTTTCCCTTTGTGTCCAACGGCGGTTCCGCCATGATGTCAGCCTGGGGGCTTTTGGCCTTCTTGAAGGCCACCGATACCCGGGAAAACGCCAGCTTTGCCATTGGGCGGGGACCCTCCCGGCGCCTGACGGAGGAGGCCAGGCGGCGGTCGGAGCCGGTTGGAGACCCCTTTGACCCGGAAATGGAGGAAGCCCATGAAGAAGATTGAACAGCGGGCGCTGGTCTGCCGTATTCTGGCGCTGCTGTTGGCGGCGGGGCTGTGCCTGTTTCTAATCCGGTATTTCCGAAGCGCGGGGGACTGGGCCTCATCGCCCTTCAACCGCCACCTGTACAATACCGAGGGCCAGTTGGCGGCGGGGACGGTGCTGGACCGGGACGGGGACCGGCTGTCCTGGGTGGAGAACGGGAAACGGACCTATTACGACGGGGAGACCGTCCGCAAGGCAACCCTCCACGCGGTGGGGGATTTGCAGGGCAGCATCGGCACGGGGGCGCTGAACGCCTTTGCCGACAAGCTGACGGGTTACAGCCTGCTGAACGGGGCCTTCGGCGCCGGGCGGGGCGGGGAGCTGTATCTGACGCTGGACGCCCGGTACAACTACGAGGCCTATCAGGCCCTGAAGGGCCATGCCGGAACGGTGGCGGTGTACAACTACAAGACCGGAGAGATCCTCTGCATGGTCTCCGCTCCCAGCTACGACCCGCTGGCCGTTCCGGAGGACATTGAGACCAGTGACCGCTGGAAAGGGGCGTACCTGAACCGTTTTCTCTCCTCCGCCTTCACCCCGGGATCCGTCTTTAAGACGGTGACTCTGGCGGCGGCGCTGGAGACTATTCCGGGCCTGGAGCTCCGCACCTGGAACTGTTCCGGCTCGGTGCAGGTGGGAGAGGAGACCATTGCCTGCTCCGGCGTCCACGGGGAACAGGATATTGGCGATGCCTTTGCCAACAGCTGCAATACCGCCTTCGCCCAGATCGCGGCGGAGATGGGGACGGATACGCTGAAACGGTATACGGAGAGAGCGGGGCTCACCGGCAGCTATGCCGTTGACGGCCTGCCTACGGCCCGGGGTTCCTTCCGCTGGGAGGGTATGACGGAGGGCCGCCTGGGCTGGGCCGGTGTGGGGCAGGACCAGGACCTGGTGAATCCCTGCGCCTTGATGGTCTACATGGGGGCTGTCGCAAACGGCGGCAGGGCGGCGGAGCCGTACCTCATCCTGCGGACGAAAAACGCCCTGGGTGTGCCGTCCCTGCCCCGTTTTTCCCGCAGAACGGGGACGCTGGTGAGCGCCGCTACGGCAAAAAAGCTGGCGGACATGATGTCCGCCAATGTGGAGAAGACCTATGGCGCGGGGAGATTTCCCAACATGGACCTCTGCGCCAAGTCCGGTACCGCCGAGGTGGGGGAGGGACAGACGCCCCACGCCTGGTTCGCGGGCTTTCTGCAAAATGAGGACGCGCCCTATGCCTTCGTGGTGCTGGTGGAGAACGGCGGCGGCGGAAACGCCGTGGCCGGGACTGTGGCGGGGAAGGTGCTGGACGTGATCGTCAACGGGTATTGAGCCCCATATTTTTGAGGATAGGAGAACCATACCGATGAGAGAGAAAAAGGGCTTCCTCCTGCAGACTGTGAGTCAGATGAATACCGGGGCCATTGTCACAGGCCTGGGATTTTTGCTGTACCTGGCTTTGTCCGCCTTGACGCTGGAGACGGCGGCGGACATCACGGCCGTGGCCTTTGGCGTGGTGTCGGTCTATGTCTTTGCCTCTGTGGCCGCGGGGCGGTCCCGGGACGGGGAGACAGTGAGTTACAGCCTCCTCTGGGGCACCGGTGCACTGGCCCTGCTGCTGGGCGGGTGCGGTGTGCTGACCATTCGGATGTGGCTGGGGATGTAAACGGAGACAACGCCGGACCTCACACGGTGTCCGGCGTTGTCTCTGGCAGTTCCTCCATGCGGCGCTTCAAGTGCCGCATTCCCAGGCAGTAGCAGGTCAGCTGAGCCAGAAAGGTGATGGTCCAGGAGACGGGATAGGAGATGTAGACGGTGTGGATGGTGTGATATGCCGGAATCTGAATGAGAACGGCAACCCAGAGAATCCGCAGGCCGCAGGCGCCGATGAGGGAGATCAACATGGGCGTGATGGCAAAGCCGATGCCCCGGACGGAGCCCACGATCACGTCCATCAATCCGCAGAGGGCGTAGAGGGAGCAGACAATGCGGAGACGGTCCATCCCGGCGGCGATGACGGCGGGACTGTTGGAGTAGATCCCCAGCAGCCGGGGACCCAGAAGCAGGGCGGAGATGCCCAGCACGCCGCCCACCGCCGCAGCGCAGCCCAGAGCCCGCACCATGATGGGTCGGATGCGGTCAAACCGTCCGGCGCCCAGGTTCTGGCTGGTGAAGGAGATGTTGGCCTGATAGAAGGCGTTGACGGAGGCGTAGATAAAGGTTTCAATGTTGCTGGCGGCGGCGTTTCCGGCCATGACGATCTCCCCGAAGGAGTTGACAGAGGACTGAATTACCACGTTGGACAGGGAGAAGAGAATGCCTTGGACGCCGGCGGGTACGCCCACCTTCATGATCTGCCGGAGCCGGAGCGGGTGAATCCGCAGCTGCCGCAGGTCCAGACGGACGGCACCGCCTGCCTTTGTCAGGCATCGGAGCACCAGCAGGGCGGAGACGCACTGGGAAGCCACGGTGGCAATGGCAACGCCGGCCACGTCCAGGCGGCAGACAATGACGAAAAACATGTTCAGCGCCACGTTGACCACACCGGCGAAGGCAAGGTAGTACAAGGGGCGGCGGGTGTCGCCCACGGCCCGCAGCAGCGCCGCGCCGAAGTTGTAGAACATCACGGCGGGCATTCCCAGAAAGTAGATGCGCAGATACAGCGTAGCCAGGTCCAGCACCTCCGGCGGGGACTGCATCCAGACCAGAATGGTATGGGCGCCAAAGACGCCTGCCGCTGTCAGAAACAGGCCGCCCAGGAGACTGAGAAAAATGGCGGTGTGGACGGTCTGACGCAGGCTCTCCTCCTCCCGGGCTCCGTAGAACCGGGCCGCCAGAATATTGGCGCCCACGGACAGGCCGATAAACAGATTGGTTAAAAGGCCGATGATAGAGGAGTTGGAGCCTACCGCCGCCAGGGAGTTGTCACCGGCCCAGCGGCCCACAACGATGATGTCCGCGGCATTAAAGAGGAGCTGCAGGATGCTGGAGAACATCAGCGGCAGAGCAAACTGCAAAAGCTTCGGCAGGATCGCCCCGCTGCACATATCGATCTCATAAGATTTTCCCTGGCCCCGCGCCATAACAACAGCCTCCTGATTGCCGTGAATTTGCCGGTCTTAACCGGCAGTTTTATCATTTTAACACGTTCTTAGCGGAAAAGCCACAGGGGCCGGGGGAAATCTCAGCTGAATTCCACGAAAAAAATAAACAGTATTTGGGCAATCAGACGAAAAGCGGGGAGGAACAAAAGTTCCTCCCCGTCTGTTGTCCTTCTCAGAACAGAGGCACTACGGCGCCGTCATAGGTGTCCTCAATAAAGGTCTTTACCGCGTCGCTCTGCAGGGCCTTTACCAGGGCCTGGATCCCCTCGCTGCTCTCGTTGCCTTCCTTCACGGCCAGAACGTTCACGTAGGCTTCCGCCGCCGCGCCGGTGGCGGCCTCCACCGCCACGGCGTCGGAGACCTTCAGGCCCGCGTCGATGGCGTAGTTGCCGTTGATGACGGCCATGTCCACATCCTGGAGCCGGGAGGGGAGCTGGTCGGCGTTCAGCTCAATGATCTCAAAGCCGCCGTCATCGGCGATATCGCTCTTGGTAGCGGAGAGGCCCACGCCCTCTTTGAGCTTGATCAGGCCCTCCTGCTCCAGCAGCAACAGCGCACGGGCCTCGTTGGTGCCGTCGTTGGGGACCGCGATCTGCGCGCCGCCGGTCAGGCCGGCCAGGTCCGTGGTCTTGCCGGCGTACAGGCCGAAGGGCTCATAGTGAACGTCCGCGACGCTGACCATATGGGTGCCGTGCTCGGCGTTGAACTCGTTCATGTAGGTGATGTGCTGGAAGTAGTTGGCGTCCAGGGAGCCGTCCTCCAGGGAGGTGTTAGGGGTCACATAGTCGTCATACTCCACAATGTCCAGGGTGTAGCCCTGTTCCGCCAGAATTTCCTTGGCGACCTCCAGAATGGCCGCGTGGGGAGCGGGGGTGGCGCCCACCTTGATGGTGGTGCCGTCCGTCTTCTTGCCGCCGCAGGCGGTGAGGCCCAGGACCAGCAGAGCGGCCAGGGCAAGAGCTGAGATTCTTCTTTTCATGTTACGTTCTCCTTTTTTTCGTTTCGGTTGGATTGATACGCCGGTCGGACTTCACCGACCAGGCGGTACCGATGGATTGGATGATCTGGACCAGAATGACCAGAATGATCACTGCCACATACATGACGATGACTTGATTGCGCCCGTGGCCCCGCATCAGAGCCACCGCTCCCAGACCGCCGCCGCCGATGGCGCCCGCCATGGCGCCATAGCCCAGAATTGTGATGGCGGCGTTGGTTGCGCCGTTGATCAGGGAGGGGCGGCACTCCGGCAGCATGACCTTGGTCACAATCTGCCAGGGGGAACAGCCCATGGCCTGGGCCGCCTCAATGACGCCCCGGTCCATCTCCCGCAGAGAGATCTCCACCAGCCGTGCCACATAGGGAGCCGCCGCTACGGTCAGCGGGACAACGGTTGCCGCCGTGCCCACGCTGGTGCCCAAAATCAAACGGGAGAGGGGGACGACCATGACCATGAGAATGAGAAAGGGTACGGACCGCAGCAGATTGACTACGGTATTGAGAATGTTCATTAAAAATTTGGGAATAGGCCGGATACCGCCCTGTTCGCCAATAACCAGGATAATGCCCAGGGGCAGGCCGATCACATAGGCGAACAGCGTGGCCAGAGCGGGGGCATAGACGGTCTCCCATATGTTAAACGCCAGCTCGCCGAAATTGGACAGATACGCGATCTGTTCCGGCACCTTTGCGATGCCCCAGCCTTCAAACAGCTGGATCAGGGCTTCACTCATGGTAGTCTGGCACCTCCTCTACGGTGATATTTTTCTGTGCACGGATGTAGCTCAGGGCTTTGGCGGAATCGTTGGGGTTCTCCGGAAGGCCCAGAAGCATGGTGCCGATGGCCTTGCCGCCCACATTACGGGTGTCGGCCCCCAGGATGTTCACCTTGACGCCGCAGTCAATGGCCAGGGATGCGATCAGCGGGTCGTAGGCGGTGCCGCCGTTGAAGGAGATCCTTATGACGTGGGTGCTGGCGGGGTACTGAGACGGGGTCACGCCGCCGGGGTACACCAGCCGCCGGGCCGCGTCGGTGGAGGGATTGGAAAAGATCTCCTGCACATCGCCCTGCTCCGCCACTACGCCGCCGTCCAGAATGGCCACCCGGGTGCAGATGTCCTCAATGACGCTCATCTGGTGGGTGATGACCACCACCGTAACGCCCAGCTTCTGGTTCAGGTCCTTCAAAAGGGCCAGGATGGAGGCCGTGGTGGTGGGGTCCAGGGCGGAGGTGGCCTCGTCGCAGAGGAGGACCTTGGGGTCTGTGGCCAGGGCCCGGGCGATGGCCACCCGCTGTTTTTGGCCGCCGGAGAGCTGGGCGGGATAGGCGTCCGCCTTGTCGCGAAGGCCTACCATCTCCAGCAGCTCCGCGGCCCGCTGTCTGGCCTGGGCGGCGGGTACGCCGCTGACCTCCATGGGAAAGCACACGTTTTTCAGACATGTGCGCTGCATCAGCAGGTTGAAGCTCTGGAAGATCATGGTGATCTTCCGCCGGGCCAGCCGCAGCGCCTTTTCGCTGAGCTCCGTCATGCTCTGCCCGTCCACTACCACCGTACCGGAGGTGGGGCGCTCCAGCAGGTTCATGCACCGCACCAGGGTGGACTTTCCGGCGCCGGAGAGGCCGATGATGCCGAAGATCTCACCCTGCCGGATGTCCAGATTGATATCCTCCAGGGCGTGGACGGCCTCCGTTCCGCCGCCGAAGGTCTTGCTCAGATGCTGGATCTGAATGATCGATTGACTCACAGTATCGAAACTCCTTTACGGTTCATTTGGAAGGCGAACAATAAAAAAATCCTTGAAGCAGATGCTTCAAGGACGGACGTATAAACGCCGTGGTACCACCTTGGTTCGCACGCCTCCTCGCGGAGACGGCCTTTGGAAGTGCACGCTACACTTCTGCGCTGTGACGGGCGGCTCCCGTCGTGACCTATGGAATCCAGTCGGCCACGCAACTCCAAGACCATGTTCGGCAGGCCCTTCCGCACCCCTTTACACCGGCCGGGGTTCTCTGTGCCGTATCTGCCTGCTTACTCTTCTCTTCATCGTCTTTACGGTATGAAATTGATTACTTTGCAGTTTACACAAGAAGCGGCTGTATGTCAACGGGGGAAACAACTATAATATCCGCTCTTTCTGCCGGAAACTTTATCTGATTTAGACAAAGCCGTCAAAATATCCCGGCCTTCAGGGGAAAATTTTTCATGCAGGAGGCCGGTATTGGATTGAAAAGGGAAGGTAAAACTGCTATTATCTATAGTAAATATACACAGAGAAGGGGGGCGCAGAGGTGAGCGGCAGAGGAAACCGGGTGATCCATTGGCTGCGGAATCTGCTCTGCGGCATCCTGATCGGCGCCGGGGCGATTCTGCCCGGTGTGTCCGGCGGCGTGCTGGCGGTGGTGTTCGACATCTACCGCCCCTTTATGGAGCTTCTGACCTGCCCGAGGCAGGCGCTTCCAAGGTACTGGAGATGGATTCCGCCCCTGGGGCTGGGATGGTGCGTGGGCTTTATGGGCTTTGCCAAGGGGATTGCGGTGGCCATTGACTTCTCCAGCACCGTGACCACCTGGCTCTTCATCGGGCTCATTGTGGGCACGGTGCCCACCCTGTACCGGGAGGCGGGGAAGGAAGGCCGCTCCGCCGCCTCCTGGGTGAGTTTGCTCCTGTGCGCCGGCAGCGTGTTTGCCGGACTGTTTTATGTCAGCCGCATTGCCCATTTTTCGGCGGAACCCAATTTCTGGTGGTACAATTTCTGCGGCGTGCTGTGGGGGATGGGTGTTGTAATCCCGGGAATGACCTCTTCCTCGGTGATGATGGCCCTGGATCTGTACCAGCCCGTGCTGGAGGGGCTTGCGAATCTGGATTTTCTGGTGCTGTCCGCTTCGCTGCCGGGGCTGTTTTTAACGGTGTTTTTGCTGGCGCGGCTGGTGACCTGGTGCTTCCGCCGCTGGTACTCCGTGGCCTTCCATGGGATTTTCGGTATTGTGCTGGCCTCCACGCTGGTGATCATTCCAACCTCTTACCGGGGGGCGGGGGAAATTATGCTGTCGGTTCTGTGCTGTGCGGGGGGCTTTTTTCTGGCGTTCTTCCTGGCGCGGCTGGACCAGAAGATTCAGGAGTAATTCCGCTTAGAGACCTCACATATGTGACAAGACCGGCGATATTCCGCCTGTCGCAGTGGTTCTCTGGCCGCTGGTAAGCCTTGAGAAGGCCGGCGTCCTCTTCACTTTGGTTTTTGGACGCCTTGATTTTCCATTTCAGCCCGGTCATCATGATTTTGTGGAGCGGAGACAGGTTTCCATAGTCAAACCCGCCCCGCAGATAGAACGTGCGGATATTTTTTTGGATCTTCTCTGGGAAATTGCGGCGCCAGACCCGCTCCATGACCTCCGGACTGCCGGCGTTAATGCCGGTGGCCCATACTGCGATGTGCTTTCCCTGGAGCAGGTCAAAGTGGTCCCGGATGATGTTCACGCCATTGATGGCGGAGGCGTATAATCCTCCGCCAAAAATGAGGGTGTCGTATGGGGCCAGATCTCCGGCGGACATCCGGCTGGCTTCACGGAGTCCGCATCCCAGCTCCTCCGCAATCATCTCCGCGTAGTCCTTGGTATAGCCATAGACAGAGCGGTATAGGACTAACGTTTTTTTCATAGCGATTCTCCTGTAATGGGCTTGAGACGGTCGCAGAGGACCGTCTTTTTTTGGCCGCGGCGCTTTCTCAATGACTGGGCAGCACGATTATCCCGGCCTCCGCCAGCTTCTGGAGGCTCATGAGGATGCCCAGCTTGGCGTGGTACCAGGTGAGCCCGCCCTGGAAGTACACGGCGTAGGGGGGGCGGATGGGGCCGTCGGCGGAGAGCTCGATGGAGCTGCCCTGGACAAAGGCCCCCGCCGCCATGATGACGTCGCTGTCATATCCGGGCATGGCCCAGGGCTCCGGGGTGACGTAGCTGTCCACCGGAGCGGCGGCCTGGATGCCGCGGCAGAAAGCCACCATGGCCTCCCGGCTGCCCAGGGTCACCGCCTGGATGATGTCGTGGCGGTCCTCTGAGGCATTGGGAACGCAGGGGAAACCCAGCTTCTCATAGATGTTGGCGGCAAAGACGGCCCCCTTCAGCGCCCCGGCCACCACGGTGGGGGAGAGAAACAATCCCTGGTAGAAGGCGGGCATCAGCCCCAGGTTGGCCCCCACCTCCTGACCCAGTCCCGGGGCGGAGAGGCGGTAGGCGCACCGCTCTACGCACTCCTTTTTGCCGCAGATATAGCCGCCGATAGGGGCCAGGCCGCCGCCGGGGTTCTTGATCAGGCTTCCCACCACCATGTCAGCCCCCAGATCCGAGGGCTCCAGCCTCTCCACGAATTCGCCGTAACAGTTGTCCACCATCACCTTCACATCCGGCTTCACGGACTTGCAGAAGGAGATCAGCTCCCCAATCTGCGCCACGGAGAAGGAGGGGCGGGTGGCGTAGCCCTTGGAGCGCTGGATGGTGATGAGCCTTGTCCGGTCATTGATGGCGGCCCGGATGGCGTCATAGTCAAAGGAGCCGTCCGGTTTCAGATCGGCCTGGGCGTAGGTGATGCCGTACTCCTTTAAGGAACACTTGCTCTCCCGGATGCCGATGACCTCCTCCAAGGTGTCATAGGGGGCGCCCACAGGGGAGAGGAGCTCGTCTCCCGGAAGCAGGTTCGCTGACAGCGCCACTGTCAGCGCGTGGGTGCCGCAGGTGATCTGAGGGCGTACCAGGGCGGCCTCCGTGTGAAAGACGTCCGCGTAGACCCGCTCCAGGTTGTCCCGGCCCTCGTCGTCGTAGCCGTAGCCGGTGGTGGCGGCAAAGTGGGTGGCGTTGACCCGGTTTTTCTGCATGGCGGCCAGAACCTTGCACTGGTTATACTCAGCGGTCCGGTCAATCGCGTCAAACCGTGGACGCAGGGCGGACAGTACCGTCTCGCCGTATTCATATACCTCCCGGCTGACGCCCAGATGCGAGTAAATCTGTTTCATCATTCTCATTCCTTTTGTTGGTTTTCATCAAAATATAGCAGAGTTTTCAGAAAATAGCAAGAGAAAACCGGCACGGAAACCGTGCCGGTTTTGAATGAATGGCTGAGAATTTAGAGACGGAGCCCGCCGACGAAATATGTATTGTAGTATCCGCTGGTCAGGTCGCTGATGATCACGCCGCCGCTCCGGGAAGAGGAGGAGTGAATGTGCTGGCCGCCTCCCACATAGATGCCGGCGTGAGAGCAGGCCTTGCCGTTGGAGCGGCTGGGGTCACAGAAAAATACCAAATCACCGGGCTGCAGCTCGCTGATATTGTAGATCCGGGTGCCGTACCCGCTCTGCCACTGGCCGGTGGCGGTGTGGGGCAGGGAGTAGCCGAAGTTTTTGTAGACGTACATGGTGAAGCCGGAGCAGTCAAAGCCGCTGGGGGAGGAGCCGCCGTAGGCGTACCGGGTTCCCAGGTACTGCTTGGCGAAGCTCACCACGTCGCTGGCGGAGCCGCCGAGGGATCCAGCGGCACTGGCGCTGGATCCGCACATGGTGAGGTAGTCGCTGCGGATGTAGCCGTCCACGCCGTTTGCGGTGATCTTGTACCAGCCGGCCTCAAAGCCGTTGACAGTTGCGATGCTGCTGCGGTTCATCACCGTGAGCACCTCACTGTCCGTGGAGGAGGAGGAGCGGACGTTGACGCCGTCGCCCTCCACCCGGCCATAGGCGTTGAAGATGTTGTCCTGGTCGATGAGCATATAGTCGGCGGAGACAAAGCCGGTGTTGCCGTTGTAGTTGATCTTGTACCAGCCGTCCAGGGTGTCGTCCAGAACAGCCACAGGCACGTCCTCATCCAGCATAGTGATGACGGAGGCATCGAGAGAGGGACCGGAGCGGAGACGCAGAGAAGAACCGGTGGTGGCGCCGATGGCGACGGCAATATCTTCCTCGGCGGCCAGGGCGGTGACGCCCAGCAGCAAGACCGCGATCACAGAGAGGGAGGCGATCCTGACCGCCTTTCCAACGAGGTGTGTCATACGTATATGCATCCTTTCGTTTCAGCTTTTGTATAAAGTGGAAGGAACTTATTTTCCGGCCAGGGCCCGGTCCAGCCAGATGGCGGCAATGTCCATGGCGGCGTACAGGCTGTCCTTTTCGCTCTTTTTCACGATGCGGCTGCGGGAGTTCTCGGGCTCCGTCAGCTGAAGCTGAATGGACACCTTGGTGGCCAGCTTGATGTCCTGTTCCTGCTTGTTGTCCAAGACCTGCATCATAATAATATATTTGTCGGCCATAGACCCGTAGTAGATCAGGTTATCTACCCGGCGGAGAGGATGACCCTTGTAGAGGAGACCGTCGTTCTTTATGCTTTTTTTGTCTGCCATCAAAACACTCCTTTGAAATTTTGTAACCAAATTGTAACATGTTTTTCCCTCTTTGTCAATGAAACGACGGAAGGATTTTGACAGAAATCTTCTCTAAAATCCGACATAACGGTGCTATATGTGCGAAAAAATGCGCGGAATCTTTTGAATCGCCTGCTTTGCGACGCAAAAAATTCCGCAGAAAAAATTTTATGAGATTGTAATCTTTGTTACTTTTGTTACTGATTCAAGTACTTTCGTACCAGAACCTGTAACAATTCGTCCCGGTCGATCTTGCGGATGAGGGTCCTGGCATTGTTGTGATTGGTGATATAGGTGGGGTCCTCGGACAGGATATACCCCACAATCTGATTGATGGGGTTATAGCCCTTTTCCTCCAGAGCCCGATAGACCGTGGACAGAATCTGGTAGATCTCCTCGTCCTTGTCCATCACAATGCTGAATTTCCGGGTATAGTCGTCCATGCAGACACCACCTTTCTTTCTCTCGTGGGAAAATCCCGCTATAAGACTAGTATACACTTTTTTTGAAAAAGTGTAAAGGGTTTCTGTCGGAAATTTATAAAAGATTTTTACTCTCCCCGCCGGAAGAGGCTTCCAGCGGGGAGAAGGGCGCATCTCACCGCAGCACGGCGTTCAGCTCTGTTTTCAGCAGCTCCAGAATACTCTTTACATCCTCGTCGGCCTCTTCGGCGGTGAGGCTGCGGTCATCGGCCCGGAGCTCCAGACTGAAGGCCACGCTCTTTTTGCCGTCGGGTACGCCGGGGCCGGTGTAGATGTCGAACAGGGATTCGTTTTTCAGCAGTCCCTTGGCGCCCCGGCGGATGCAGTCCTCCAGCGCGGCTACGGGGATATCGCAGCCGCACAGAAGGGCGATGTCCCGGGTGACGGCGGGGAACTTAGGCAGGGGACAGTACAGCGGTTTGCAGCCAACACACTGACACATGGCGTCCAGATGGAGTTCCGCGGTGTAGAGCTCACAGTCCAAGCCGTAATTCTCCGCCACACGGGGGTGAATCTGGCCCAGCACACCAAGGACTGCGCCGCCGCGGCAGATTCTGGCACAGCGGCCAGGGTGGTAGGAGGGATTTTCTGTCTCCGCCTCATAGCGCACGCCGGTGATCCGCAGGCCCTCCAGGACAGATTCTACCGCGCCCTTCAGGGTGAAGAAATCCATATCGCCGCCGTAGGCGCCCAAGGACAACACCTTGGGCTCATCGGCCATGCCGGAGCCGTCGTCTTTCGGGAAGTAGGTGCGGCCCAGCTCGTACAGCCGGACGGACTTGTTGCGATAGTTGTAGTTCCTGGACAGGATCTCCAGCATGGAGGGCAGGGTGGTGGTGCGCATGATGGAGGTGTCCTCTCCCAGGGGGTTGAGGATCTTCATGGAGTTCCGGAGGGGGGAGTCCGCCGGCAGGCCGATTTTGTCGTAATAGGCGGGACTGATGAAGGAATAGGTGATAATTTCGCTGTATCCGGCGGCGCGGCAAAGCGCGCCCATGGTGTTCTCCGCCTGCTGGGTCCGGGACCAGCCCCGGCGCTTGTTCAGGCCGGAGGAGAGGGTGTCCGGAATTTTATTGTAGCCGTAGAACCGGGCCGCCTCCTCGGCGATGTCGGACCAGTGCTCCACGTCGGAGCGCCAAGATGGCACGGTGATGACATCTCCCTCCAGGCCGAAGCCCAGCTCCAGCAGCGTCCGGCGCTGCTGTTCCTCTGGGATTTCCACGCCCAGGAAACGGTTCATCTTGGCGGGCTCAAATTTCACCGTGACAGGCTGGGGGACGTAGTTCAAAATATCGATGACACCGTCTACAACCTCGCCGGCTCCCAGCAGTTCCACCAGCTCACAGGCCCGGTTGACGGCGGGGAGAGTGTTGAGGATGTCCAGACCTTTTTCGAATTTGGCGGAGGCTTCGGTCCGCATTCCCAGGGCTAGGGCGGTTTTACGGATGCAGGCCCCGTCGAAGTTGGCGGACTCGAAGACCACGTCTGCGGTGTCCTCCACAATCTCGCTGTTCAGCCCGCCCATGACGCCGGCAAGGCCCACGGCCCGGGTGTCATCGGCGATCACCAGCATATCAGAAGTCAGTTTGCGGACATTTCCATCCAGAGTGGTGAGCGATTCGCCCTCCTGGGCCCGACGGACCACGATCTTTCCGCCCTTGACATAGCGGTAGTCAAAGGCGTGCATAGGCTGGCCGTACTCCAGCATGACATAGTTGGTGATGTCGACAATGTTGTTGATGGGCCGGACGCCGCTGGCCCGCAGCCGCTCCCGCATCCACTTGGGAGAGGGAGCGATCTTCACGTTCCGCACCATCCGGGCGGTGTACCGGGGGCAGAGGTCGCCGTCCGGGGTCTCCACGTCCAGAAGGTCCGGCAGGGCGCCCTGGGCCCCGCCCTTCACCACGGGGGCGTGGAGGGCCAGGGGCTTGTGGAAGGTGACGGCGGCCTCCCGGGCCAGGCCGATGACGCTGAGGCAGTCGGGCCGGTTGGGGGTGATTTCGAATTCCACCACGTGGTCGTCGGCGCCGATGACGGGTTTGATGTCGTCGCCGGGCTTCACACCGTCCTCATGCAGTACAAAGATGCCGTCTGGGATGCAGTGGGGGAACTCCTTCTGCTCCGCGTGGAGGTCCGCCAGGGTGCAGATGGTCCCGGTTTTGGTGTTGTAGGCCACCAGGTCGCCGCCGTGGATATTCTGGCAGGAAGTTATCACGTCAAAGTGGGAGCGATTGTCAGAGAGACAGCATTTCCACTGACCGATACCGGCGTTTTCCACAGAATTGCCTGCCAGGGCGGCCACCACGGGGCCGTAGATTTTATCTCCGGGCTGAATATCAGCGGA
>CAJTZI010000010.1 GCA_910584075.1 uncultured Oscillibacter sp. | reverse complement strand
CATAGCCTGTTATGCACATTTCCATAATGCTTGTCTTTTGGTCTTTGGTTTCTTTGGTTCGGAATAGTGTGGTGCTGGCGGTCTATCCCTTGTTTTCGGTTGCTTGCTTCTTTACCGTACATGAGCATTCTCTCAGGAAATATCATAAAAGCACACAACTGGACGCTCTCCTGAAAACTCCCATCTTGCCAAGCGGCCGCTGTTCGCGTATAATAGAAATATATTTTTCGGAAACGGCGGTGGTACAAAGATGTCACTGAAGGAAACGATCACCAATATTCTGTTCGGCCCAAAAGCGGAGACGGAACCGGGCGGCACTGTGGACGAGGAGCAGAAATCCGCTGCGGAGGAAACCGCCGCGGAGACCGCTGTGGGCGGCAGCATTGACCCGTCCCGGCTGGAGCTTCCCCCGGACCACCCTCTCCTCCGCCTCTACGACCTGCGCCGGAGAACCTCCGGCTATCTGCCCGCGCCCCGCCTCTGCCTGGATGCGGACGGCGTCCTCCCCCAGGAGATGATCCAGCGGGAGCTGGGCCGCCTACGCTCGTCCATGACCAGCGTGTGCAGCGCGCGGCTGAAGCAGATCCGGGACAGCGAGAAGCCCAGCCGCTTCGGCAAAAAGAAGCCGGACCAGGAGCCGGAGGCCCCCCTGTCCCTGGACGCGCTGCCCTATTTCTTCCTCTCTGCGGATAAGCTGTACGCCTGGGTCGTCGTGTTCCCCCCCGTAGGGCTGGGACAGGAACTGAACCGAGAGCTGCTTTTGCGGACTATGCTGGCTCAGGACATCTCCTTCGGCGTGGACGAACGCCTGGTAGACCGGCTGTCCCACGACGAGGAGCGGTATTTCCACCTGTTCCTCATCGCCAGGGGAAAGCCCGCCTTTGACGGGGAAAACGGCAACATCGTGGACTACTTCCCCCGGTCCATCGACCGGGTGCTGGAGGTGGATGAATTCGGGCAGGTGGACTACACCAACCTGAATCTGATCCGCAACGTGAAGCTGGGGCAGGAGATCTGCCGGCTGATTCAGCCCACAGAGGGCGACCCCGGGCGGACCGTGCTGGATCAGGAGATCCCCGCCAAGAGCGGCAAATCCGTTCCCCTGCCCAAGGGGCGGAACACCGAGATCAGCGAGGACGGGCTTACCCTCATCGCCTCCATGGCGGGCCATGTGGAGTTCACCGGCCGCAGCTTTCAGGTCAAGCCCGTACTGGACATCCAGGGCGATGTGGACTTCTCCACAGGGGACATCAACTTTATCGGCGACATCAACATTGAGGGCGACGTGCTCAGCGGCTTCACCATCCGGGCCATGGGCAACATCCACGTAGGCGGCGTCGTCGAGGCCGGCAGCTCGGTGGAGGCCGGCGGAGACCTGGTGGTGGTCAAGGGCATTCTGGGCGACGGAACCACCGTGGTCCGCTCCCACCGGAGCATCTTCTCCAAGTACATCGAAAATGCCACCATCTATGCCCGGGAGAACCTGCAGACCGACTGCATCATCAACGGCAGCATCTACTGCGACGGAGAGGTCCGGGTCCGCTCCGGCCGTGGCTGCATCATGGGCGGCCGGATCTGGGCGGCAAAGATGGTGAACGTCCAGACCATCGGTTCCCTGTCGGAGGTCAGGACCTCCATTGCCCTGGGCGGGCTGCCCTGCACAAACTTCGAGCGGGAGATCATCAGAAAGGATTTGAAGAACCTGGAGATGGAGCTGGAAAAGCTGGAGTGCCAGCTGGACAGCCCCACCAAATCCAGCATCCTCTCCAAGACCCGAATGAAGCTCTCTGTGGCTGAGCTCAAGCTCAAACAGCTGGAGGAGGATCTGGCGGACATCAAGCTGACGCTGAAAGAGACGGAGAGCGGAAGGCTGGAATGTTCCCTCGCCTACCCCGGGACAGAGATCAGCTTCGGGGACGAGATCCTGCGCCTGCGTCAGGAGTCCCGGCAGTGCGTCGTCAAAATGGTGTGCGGCGAGATCGTGGTCATGTAGCCGCGGCGCCATGAAAACCGGAAGAGAGGGGGACTGCATATGAATGCCTTGGTGCCGCAGAAGGACCTGGAGGAGATCTTTGACCAGATCATCCGGGAAATCACCCCCCAGGCGGCAGGCGTCCGGCTCCGCCCGGACACAGCGGAGCCGGAGGGAGAGATTTATACAGTCTATATCGTTTTTGAAAAAGGGTTTCATACGACCCTTTCCCTGTGCGCGGAAAGACCTCTGCTGATCCGCATGGCGCAATACATGATGCAGACGGAGGACATCACGCGGCAGGACATGGAGGATGTGGCAAAGGAGTACATCAACGTGCTGTGCGGGCACGTAGCCTCCCGGCTGTTCCAGCTGACCAGAATCCCCGCCCGGTTCAGTGTTCCGGCCTTTCAGCCGGGGCGCTATGCGCCGGAGGGACACCGGGACCACATTGTTCTCAGCTACTCCGGCAATGAAAGCGAACACGCGCAGCTGATCCACCACGTCCCCCTGGAAGACGTTCCGGACAGCCGCGCTTAAAAACAACTGTACAATATGCGGCGGCACACATCTTGATGGAAAATTTTCCGCCCGGACCGCGCGGGAAACGCTTGAAACCCGTTGGAACCCCTGCGTTTTCCCTCCTTGCCGGACGAAAAATTTTCTCGTCAATCCGTGCGCTTCCGCCTGTCTGTACAGCTCCTTATATTTACAAAAAAAGGATGTGGATTTATGAAAAAGCAGGTCTTGGTGGTAGATGATTCCCGGATGATGGAGCTGCAGATCTGCAAGCTTTTAGAGGGGTCCGACTTTGAGATGGCGGCATACTGCGAAAACGGTGAGGACGCCATCGCCCGCTATGAAGAGCTCCAGCCCGACGTCGTCACCATGGACATCATCATGCCCGGCATTGACGGTCTGGAGACCGCGAAGATTATTCTGGAGGAGCACCCCGACGCCCGGATTATCATGATCTCCTCCCTGGTATATGACGACACCATCAACGAGGCCCATGACATTGGGGCCAAGACATTTCTCTACAAGCCCATCACCAGAGAAAACCTGCTCCAGGCCCTAAACGAGGCCCTGGCTTAAATAGGAGATGCGATACAAAGCAGGCGGCGGACACACAGTGTCCGCCGCCTCAGCTTGTCGAAAACGCTTTTCGACAAGCTGCTGTCGATTTTCAGAACTTCTAAAAGTTCTGAAAATCTGATCATTTCAATGGCGCAGAAAACCCCTCTTGGGTTTCCCGCACACACCCTTCCTTTGCGTTGAAAAATTCCAGCGCTTTTTTACAGCCTAAAGCGGCGGGCACACACTGTCCGCCGCCTGCTCTATGCTCTGGCGAGCTCTGCGCTCTGCAAAAAACTGCGGAGCCCTCACTGCCCGCCGCAGGAATGTTCCCCGCAGCCGTGACTGCCGCACTGGCCACCGTGGTGCTGATGCTCACCGTGGTGGCTGCATTGAACGTCGGGGTCGTAGGCCAGTTTTCCCGCCAGGAACGATGCCACCGCCTCGTCCGCACTGCCGGAGACGCCGCCGTACAGGCGGATTCCCGCCTCAGCCAGAGCCGACCGGGCGCCGCCGCCGATGCCGCCGCAGATCAAAACGCCGGCATTCAGCTCATTCAGCACGCCGGCCAGCGCACCGTGGCCGCTGCCGTTGGTGTCCACCACCCGGGCCGACCTGACTTTGCCGTCCTCCACGTCGTATACCTTGAACTCCCGGGTGTGTCCAAAGTGCTGGAACACCTGGCCATTCTCATGTGTTACCGCGATTTTCATGCTTTGTTCTCCTTTCGGTTTGATGTGACAGCGCCGCTTCCGCCCGCCGTCTAACGGTCCTCCCAGCCCTCCAGGTCGTCCATGGAGAGCACCGCCATCACCAGAGCGATGAGAAGCAGGATCACATAACCCACCAGCACGGTGCTCATCAGCCAGTCCACCAGGGCCATGGTGAGGAAGAGGGCCGCCGTATCCAGCACCACCAGCAGCGCCTTTGCCCGACCCATGGAGATCCGGTGGAGCATCAGAAGCGCCCGTGGAAGCGCCTTGACCAGAATCTGCACCGGAAATCCCAGGGCGCCGCAGAAGAGGACGAAGAGGATCATGGTGGACAGTGAGTCATAGGATGCCCCGAACCACCGCATAACCGTCTCGCCGGGCAGATCCAGCGACGCGGCCACCGCCATCATTCCCGCCGCCAGCACCGCGCACACAATCAGGATCACGATGCGCTTTTTTACCTTTCCGCCCATGGAACGCCTCCTCACATTGCCTGAAAGCCTGTATTATCTGTGGAAAAGTATATCATGGCAGGAATTTTCTGTCAACCTCCGCACCGGCGGCGGGTGAAACCGCCCCAAAAGGGCCGGTCCCTCTGGCGTCCGGCCCAGGAGTGCCTGTTGGGGAAAGGGAACGATTCTTATTCACTGAAAACTCTCTGATTACCTCGCCGCAGTTGAGCACAGGCTCCCCCTCCCCGCCCACCAGAGCCAGGAGCTCGGGCATCTCGACGCCCAGATAGACGGCGTAGCGGGCGGGGATGCCGCGGACGGCGGACACCGTCACCAGCTCGCCAGGCTTAAATGTACCGTCCTCGTAGCCCGCGATGATCCGATGGACTTGGCCAGGTCATGGCCGGGGAATACGCATTCTCCCCGGTCACGTCCTCAAACAATCCGCTGACAGCCACGGGGGGCCGGCTGGCCCTCGTGACGCCACAGATGATCCACGAACTCCGCACGGGTGACGGGACCGCTGGCCAGAGGCACAGCGCCCTCGTCAATCGTGGTTCCGGCATCCTCCGCGTCATCCGTGTCGCCGGTGTTATCGGGCTCCTCGGGAACTTCGGGCTCTACAGGGATGGGAATCCAGGCCGCTACCAGCGTCAAAACACCGGTAACTATACCGTTCTCGGAACCAAAGTCCTCACCATTCACCAGCCCCCCCCCCGCGAAGGTGTAGCCAGGGCGGGCAGGAATCTCACCCTCAAACACAGGGATGTCAACGGTAATAACGCTGTCCTTGCTGCCTTCACTCACCCCAGCCTCGCAGCCGCCGTCGATGTCGCTGCCATTCAGGTCAATGGCAGCGTCATCCTCAACAGTAATCATGGTGTTGGCGTCGTCTTCATCCCAATCGTAGCCATAGTGGTCCTCATAATCCGAGTCTTCGATCCATGTACCGGTCTCAGTATTGCCATCAATCGCGTCTTGGAGATCATCAAAGGACGACGCCGGAGCCGCCAGACTGGCGCAAAGAGATAATGCCACTGCGGCAGATAGGAGTTTCCTCATAATTCTCATTAGCAATTCTTCCTTTCTCTGCTTTTTCGGACGCAAGGTCCGGCAGCTGGACTGCCATAGCGCCCCCCGGAGGGGCCCGCTTTAGACCTCTTAGTTTTATGTCCCACCCTTTCGAACAGTTTCCTATGGTTTTCCCCGCCGTCAACGGCGCATCGGCGGCGGGTTTTTTCTCCGGCGGATCGATCCCCATAACACTCACCCCCTGACAGACTTTGAAAGCGCTCACGTACTTTTATTCCACGCCTGTTTTCCCGCCATTGCAAGGCCGGACGGACAATCTTTTCATTTTTTCCACCGGGAGCCGGGAGGGAGGGCGTCCTCGCCTGCCCACTATCCATATTCTGCCGTATATATATAATGTATGCCCCCTCCCCGCCGGGATTTCCCAAAAGCGCCATTGGAAACCATGTCTCCCATCTGCCAGACAAGTATACGATTACCTCCCCCTGTTTGATGACACAATCCGAGGAAATTTTCTCTGCCGTCCAGCAGGGCTCTGCGCTTCCCTTATGCACCGTATCCACTCTCTAATCGCAAGCCCCCCGTCTACATTGGGTATCCTGACAGGTTTCAGCGGATTTTGATTCCCCCGTTTAGTGAACTTGACAATCCCCAAAATTTGGGCTATGATAGCTTCAGCACATGCCGCTGCCGAATAGACGGCATAGCAGATCCCATGCTCATCGGTGCATTCCAGTATGAGGAGGTTTGAAGCGAAGCGCAGTCTGTTGCAGGGTATAGGAAGCGCCGTGCCGATTCGGCCGGTCCTTCCTAAAATTACGGCCGTGACCATTTCCGGCGCCGGAAGCGCCGCCGCCACCGCGGCAGATGGCGGCGCGGCGTACCGGAAGCCCCGGCACGGTGAAGGGAGTTAAAAAAACAACTATGATCAACAAAATGAGAACTGCCCAGGAAGCTGTGGCAGGCATCCAGGACGGGATGACCGTCATGGTGGGCGGCTTCCTGGGGACCGGGACCCCCGAGATCCTGATCGACGCCCTGGTGGAAAAGGGCGTAAAGCATCTGACCGTCATCGCCAACGACGGCGGCCTGCCGGCCTCCGTCACCGGCACCACGGACCGCGGCGTGGCCAAGCTCCTCAGCGCGGGGATGATCGACCACATCATCGCATCCCACGTGGGCATGAACCCCATCATCGGCAAGGGCATGAACGACGGCACTCTGAAGTGCACCCTGGTGCCCCAGGGCTCCCTGGCCGAGAAGATCCGGGCCGCCGGCGCGGGCCTGGGCGGCGTGCTGACCCCCACCGGCGTCGGCACCATCATCGCCGACGGCAAGGAGACCCTGACCATCGAGGGCCGGCAGTACCTGCTGGAGCTGCCCCTCCATGCGGACTTCGCCCTGTGCCGGGCCAGCATCTGCGACAAGTTCGGCAATTTCAGCTGCGCCAAGGCCACCAAGAACTTCAACCACGTTATGGCCATGGCGGCGGACACCGTCATCCTGGGCGCGGAGAAGGTCGTGGAGATCGGCGAGGTGGACGTGGACACCTTCACCACCGCCGGCGTGTATGTGAACTATATCGTAGGAGGTGAGCAGCCTTGGCAGATCTGAAGATGAGAATCGCCAAGCGTGCGGCGAAAGAATTTAAGGACGGCGACATCGCCAATCTGGGCATCGGCCTGCCCACCATGGTGGCCAACTGCCTGCCCGAGGGCGTGACCATCGTGCTGCACTCCGAGAACGGCTTTACCGGCCTGCTGGGCGCGCCGGAGAAGGGTCAGGAGGACGTGGATGTCATCAACTCCGGCGGCGCCTACGTCACCTACGCTCCCTACGGCAACTTCTTCGGCTCCGAGGAGAGCTTCTCCATCATCCGCGGCGGCCACGTGGACGCCACGGTGCTGGGCGCCATGGAGGTGGATGAGAAGGGCAACATCGCCAACTGGATCATCCCCGGCAAGATGGTGGCCGGCATGGGCGGCGCCATGGACCTGGTGGTGGGCGCGCGGAAGGTCATCGTGGCCATGCTGCATACCCAGAAGGGCGCCCACAAGATCCTCAAGGAGTGCACCCTGCCCCTAACCGCCGTTGGCGTGGTGGACATGATCATCACCGAGATGGGCGTGATGGAGGTCACTTCCGAGGGCATTGTCCTCAAGGAGCTGCACCCCGACTACTCCCTGGACGACATCAAGGCCGCCACCGGCTGCGAGCTCATCGTCAGCCCCGACCTCAAGCCCATGGAGGAAGAGTAATTTCACCCATTTTGTAAAAATGGGAGTCCCGGCAGAATGCCGGGACTCCCATCTTTCAACCTGGAAGACCGTTACAGCACCTCTCCCCGAAGCGTCAGCACCGCTCGGCCCCCAATCCGGACCCGGACGGCGCCGCTCTCCTCCGAGAGGCGGCTGAGAATCTCCGATGGCTTGCCCATCGTCATTCCCTGCAAAAAGCTGTTTTCCGTTCCGGGGGAAATCAATCCCCGGCGGTACAGGTAGAAGGTCAGCGCCCCGTTGGAGGTTCCGGTGGCGGCCTCCTCCGGGATGGCGTACAGCGGCGCGAAATTGCGGCAGTAAGCTCCCTCCCAGAGCCTCTCTGCCTTCGGGCAGAACATGTGGACGCCCACCACGCCGTACCGCTCCGACAGGCGGCAGACCTCCGCCTCGTCCTGCCGGGCCCGGTTTAAAACAGTGACATCACGCACCGGCAGCAGAATATCCAGAAGGCCGGTGCTGACGGCCTGGGGCTCCAGCCCCTCCGGCCGGTCCGCCAGGGTCAGACCGTAGGCGGCGTAGAGCTCCGCCTGCTCCTCCCGTGAAAAGCTCCGGCCCTCCTCGGGCGGGGCCATGTCCATCCACACGGCTTCCGGCTCCACAGAGACCGCCAAATCCCCGGAGCGGGTGTGGAGGGCGTACCGCCCCGCCGGAATTTCCCCGGTCTGGCGCAGAACGGTGAAGGCGGCGATGGTGGCGTGGCCGCACAGGTCCACCTCCTCCGCCGGGGTGAAGTAGCGGATGTGAAAACTCTGCTCACCAGTACGCCGGACAAAGGCGGTCTCCGAGTGCTTCAATTCCCCGGCCAGGGCGCGCATCAGCGCCTCCTCCGGAAAGGGCCCCGTCCCCAGGGGGACCACCCCCGCCTGGTTGCCGGAAAAGGGGCGGGCAGTAAAGGCGTCCGCAACGTAAAAGCGCATATGATTCCTCCTTTTGTTCCATGGTTTGACAAGGGACAGCGCACAAGGCAGCTGTCCGCTGCCTCTTGTCAAGCGATGGCACCTAGGGCCGTTTATGGAAAACGGCCCGGCGCTTGGGCGCCGGGCCGGCGGTTCTCCAGCTTCCGGAAAACTCAGGGCTTCTTGCGGCTGAACTCCTTGGGAACCACACAGGTGCCCTCGGCGACGGCCACGATCACGGGCTCCTCCAGCACATCCGCGGCGGAGGCGTTGATGTCGGGGCGGGTGGCGATGACCTTGCGGGCCTCGAAGCGCATCTTGCGGGAGGTGTTGCCGATGTGGGTGACCTCGCCGTACGCCTCAATGTAGTCGCCGGCGTAGACAGGCGCCTTGAACTCCACGTTGTTGTAGGCGCAGAACAGACCCTCGTCGCCGTCGGTCTTGATCAGCAGCTCGGTGGCCACATCGCCGAAGAGATGGACCATGTGAGCGCCGTCCACCAGGTTCCCGCCGTAGTGGGCATCCTTGGCGGACATGCGCAGGCGGATCAGCGATGTGTACTTCTTCTCTTCCATGATGAATCACTCCTGTTTTTTATTTGCGGATCACTCCGCATTTCCCTTGTTCGGGTCGACGAATTTCATTGTAAACTTTTTTCCGGTATTTGTCAATCCTGTCACTCAAATAACATGTTTTGCCCTATATAGAGCGAATAAATTGCAGAATCAGCCGCAGGCCGTAGGCCAGGATCACGCTGCCACACACGATGTTGACGGCCCGCAGAATCCGGTCGTTGAACCGGGCGGAGAACAGAGAGATCACCAGCGTGACGCCGGAGAACCACAGACAGGAGGCGGTGGCGGAGCCCATTACCAGCAGGGTGCTGTCCGCCCCCGGATGGCCCACGCGGAAACTGCCGAAGAGCAGCGTCCCGTCGATGAGGGCCTGGGGGTTGAGCCAGGTGACCACAAAGGCCTTGGCCGCGATTCTGGGCAGGGGCATATCCATGTCCACGCTCCGGTCCATGGTGGGCCTCTCCCGGATCAGCCCCACGCCGATCCAGGATACCACCAGCCCGCCCGCCGCCAGCACAATGGCCTGGAGCAGGGAAAACCGCTCCACCAGCGCACCAATGCCGAAGAAGCAGGCCAGCAGCAGGCTGACATCAAAGAAAATCACAATCAGCACAATGGGGACCAGCCGCCGCCTAGGCTGGGTCAGGGCGGCGTTGATCACGAACAGATTCTGCATTCCGATGGGGGCCACGTAGGCCAGACCGATGGCCAGCCCCTGCAAATAAAGACCCATATGACGATTCCTCCCAATTTTCCAATATTACGACCATAGCACACATCCCGCCGCCGCGCAAGAGCGCAGAAATCTGCTACCTGGTAAGGAGGCGCTGACCATGTCCACCCACGAAAACTGCCCCTGTATGGCCGAGTGCCCCCTAAACCGGGCGCTGAGGCTGATCGGCGGCAAGTGGAAGATGCAGATCCTCTGCTCCCTCCACAACAACGGCCCCACCCGGTACAACCAGCTGAAACGGACTCTGGACGGCGTGTCCAACACCGTGCTGGCCGGGGCCCTGCGGGAGCTGGAGGCCGACGGGCTGGTCATCCGGCGTGAGTTTCTGGAGGTCCCCGTGCGGGTAGAGTACGACATCACGGAGCGGAGCCGGTCCCTGATTCCCATTCTCGACCAGCTGGGCCGGTGGTGCGATTCCATGCCCGCCGGCGGAGATATGAAAAAAAGCGGGGCAGACCCCGCGGACGATGGAGGTGCGGCCCTTTGAAAAAAATTCTGGCCCCCCTGGTGGGGGACGCGCCGGTGGTGACGGCCATCGGCCTGTGCAAAAACGCAGGCAAGACCACCGCCCTGCGCCGCCTGATGGCCGAGCTGGAGGATGAGCGCCTGGGGCTCACCTCCGTAGGCCGAGACGGCGAGGCCACAGACCTGGTGACCGGCACGGAGAAGCCGGATCTCTACATCAAGCGGGGGGACCTGTTCGCCACCGCCCGGGGCATGATGAGCCTGTGCGACGCCACCCTGGAGGCGGCGGCTCTCACCGGGGTCATGACCCCTCTGGGGGAGGTGGCGGTGTTCCGGGCCCTGTCCGACGGCTATATCCAGCTGGCGGGCCCCTCCGCCGCCGGACAGTTAAAACCTCTGTGCGCCAGCTTCACCGCCCTGGGGGCGGACCGGGTGCTCATCGACGGCGCCGCAGGCCGGAAATCCCTGGCAGGAGCCGGGGTGGAGGGCACTGCCATCCTGTGCACCGGAGCCTCCTTAGACCGGAACATGGACCTGGTGGTGGCGGAGACGGCTCACGTCTGCCGCCTGTTCGCCAGCCGGCGGCCCGCCTCCCCGGGCCTGGCCGCCGCCCTGGACGGCTGCGAGGACCGCTTTGCCCTCTTCGGCCCCGGAGGGGAGCCCCGGGAGCTGCCCCTGGACGAAAACGGCCTGCCCCGCTGGAACAAGCTCCCCCGGGAAAAATGCGTCCTCTGGGTGGCCGGAGGCGTCACCGACCCGCTGCTCAAGACCCTGGCCCGCCGGGGTGCGCCCATTACCTTGGCGGCGGCGGACGCCACCCACGTCCTGGCGGGAAGGAGCGTGCTGGAGCTGTTCCTCCGGGCCGGCGGAGATCTGACGGTCCGACGGGAACTCTCCATCGCCGCCGTGGGGGCCAACCCCTGGTCGGCCTACGGCTGGCACTTTCAGAGCGAACCATTTGAGGACGCCCTCCGGCAGGTGCTGACAGTGCCGGTGGTGAACGTAAACGAGAAGGAGGACTGACCATGGAACTGACCCTTGAACTGCGGGAGGAATCCGGTCTCCAGTGGGTGCTGGAGCGGCTGACCCCCATGTCGCCCTTCGGCCGCGCCGCTGCCCGCGCTCTGCGGTGGTACGCCCCCGGAGAGGAGGCTGCGCTTACAACCGAGCTGGACAACGTGGCCCTGGCTCTGGAGCTTTGGAACGCCGCCGGGCCCGCTCCCGCAGAGCCGGAACCCTGCTGCTGTACACCCCGGCTGAACCCTGCCTCCTTGAAGGACATCGCCGCCCTCCTTCGGGGCGTGACCCGGTGCCTCCCCCTGTTCCACGACATCCGCGGCTCCCTGGACCGGGACCCGGAGAATCCCTTTGACCTAGTGGAGCTCTTTGAGATCAAGCACTTCCTGGTAACGCTGGAACAGCTCATCGAGGCCTACGCCAAGCTTCCCCCCTTCCAGAATCTGGCCTTTGTACCCATGAATGAGTCCCTGGACCTGATGGACCCAGACGGTCGCCGCCTGCCCGCCTTTTCCGTGTCGGAGACCTATCACCCGGACCTGGGGCCCCTGCGGGCGGAGAAGGCCGCCCTGGAGCGCTCCATCCGCGCCGCCGGTGAAGAGGAAAAGGCCTCTCTGCTGGACCGGCGCCACCGGCTCACCGTTCAGGAGGACCTGCTGGAGCTGGAGGTCCGACGGGACCTCACCCGCCGGCTCATGGCCCGCCGGGCGGAGTTTCTCTCCAACATGGAGGCCCTGGGCCGGATGGACCTGTTCCTGGCCAAGGCAAGACTGGCCAAGCGGTACAGCTGCGTCAGGCCGGTGCTGTCCGGTGACGCCCAGATCACCCTCCGGGGCCTGCGCCACCCCCAGGTGGCCGAGGAGCTGGCCTCCCGGGGAGAGTCTTTTACCCGGCTGGACCTGGACCTCTCCGCCGGCTGCACCGTTATCACCGGGGCCAACATGGGGGGCAAAACCGTCTCCCTGCGCTCCGCGGTGCTGAGCCTGCTGCTGTGCCAGTGCGGCTTTTTCGTCTTTGCCGAATCCGCCTCCCTGCCCCTGTTCCACGAGGTGTCTTTGATTTTGGCGGACACCGGCCCCGGCTCCGGGGGCCTCTCCTCCTTCGGGCGGGAGGTCCACCTGCTGGACCGGCTGCTCCAGCGCACCCGGGGACAGCGGTTCTTCCTGGCCCTGGACGAGTTCGCCCGGGGCACCAATCCCCAGGAGGGCGCTGCCCTGGCCCGGGCCCTGGTGCGGTATCTGGGCACGCTGGACTGCGCGGCCCTGATGACCACCCACTACGACGGCGTCTCCGATGTGGCGGGAGCCCACTACCAAGTAGCGGGGCTGGTCAGGGAAATCCAGGGGGACGAGGGGGACGATCCCCGCAGCCGCATCGCCCGGCGGATGGACTACCGCCTCCAGAGCGCTCCCCCCGGCGCGCCCTGCCCCAGAGACGCCCTGCGGGTCTGCCGCCTTCTGGACCTGGAGCCGGAGCTGATGGCGCTGTTCCAGGCAGATCTTTGACGCCTTAAAGCGGAAAAACGGCTGCCAAAAATTACATGGAAAAATCATGCAAAACCGCCATATCAAAAAACTTGACAAAAGCCGTCATTTAGAGTATATTGTTTTTAGGCAAAGTGAATAAAGTGTGGATAGAGGCGCGGAACGCAAGGTAGCAGACCGATGTAAAGGGCCGGCAAGCCCGAGGAGGTCTGTGAATGTCCGTACCGCCGAAAGAGAGCGTGCGATGCCGTCACCTCTCTTGGACCTGTACGCCCAGCGCGTGCGGTTTGTCATGGAAAGCATGGAGTGCTATTTACGCCTGCGCAGAGCGGCCGGTATGTGGTGTTCCTGTCGGGTGTGAATAGCCCCCTTATGTTTATGGAGCGCTATCCTACTCCGCGTACACAGGTATGCGGAGTAGGATAGCGCTCCAAGTTTTTTAGCAGGAGGTACGAAATGGAGAAACTCATCATCACAGCAGCGATCTGCGGAGCCGAGGTCACCAAGGAGCACAACCCCGCCGTTCCCTACACGGTGGAGGAGATGGTGCGGGAGGCCAAGAGCGCCTTTGAAGCCGGTGCCGCCGTCATCCACGTCCACGTCCGCTGGGACGACGGAACCCCCACTCAGGACAAGGAGCGCTTCCGCGTGGTTCTGGACGCCATCAAAGAGGCCTGCCCCGGCGTGATCCTGATCCCCTCCACCGGCGGCGCCACCGGCATGACCCCGGAGGAGCGCCTGCAGCCCACCGAGCTCTTCCCCGAGATGGCCACCCTGGACTGCGGCACCTGCAACTTCGGCGACGACATCTTTGTCAACGATATGCCCACCATGCGGGCCTTCGGCAAGCGGATGCTGGAGAACAACATCAAGCCCGAGTACGAGTGCTTTGAGATCGGCCACCTGGACACCGTGTTGAACATGGCCGCCAAGGGCCTGGTGCCCGCCGCCCCCATGCAGTTCAACTTTGTGCTGGGCGTCAACGGCTGCACCCCCGCCACCGTAGGCAACCTGGACTATCTGGTCAACAAGATCCCCTCCGGGTCCACCTGGACCGTCACCGGCGTGGGCCGCGGCGCGTGGCCCATGGCCGCTGCCGGCATCGTCATGGGCGGCAACGTCCGTGTGGGATTTGAGGACAACATCTACTTAGAGCGGGGCCGCAAGGCCGCCTCCAACGGCGAGCTGGTGGCCAAGGTCGTGGCGCTGGCAAAGCTCCTGGGCCGTGAGATCGCCACTCCCGACGAGGCCCGGAAGATCCTGTCCCTGACCAAATAAGAGGCTGATGCCTCTTTCCGGTCCAGACATTCCATTTCATCATTTTGTTTATACCACAAATCTTACCATACAAAATTTTTTGAGGAGGAACACCACCATGCAGAAGAAAGGCAACAAGTACGGAACCCACCGCGTCATCGAGCCCAAGGGCGTTTTGACCCAGGCCGCTCAGAAGATCGACAACAACATGGACGAGATCTACTCCAACGAGATCCTGTGCAATGTCACCGCTCTGAATATCGACTCCGCCTCCTTCACCCAGATCTCCGACGCCTGCGGCGGCGACGAGGCCAAGATCGGCGAGATGATCATGGGCATCGTGGCCGAGCGCGGCAAGCAGCAGAACCCCGTCACCGGCTCCGGCGGCATGTTCATGGGCAACGTGGCCAAGATCGGCGACGACCTCAAGGGCAAGATCGACCTCAAGGAGGGCGACAAGATCGTCTCTCTGGTGTCCCTGTCCCTGACCCCCCTGAAGATCAACAAGATCAAGGCCATCCACAAGGAGATCGACCGCGTGGACGTGGACGCCCAGGCCATCCTCTTTGAGAGCGGTATCTACGCCAAGATGCCCGACGATATGCCCGAGCATCTGGCCCTGGCCGCTCTGGACGTGGCCGGCGCTCCCGCCCAGGCCCGCAAGCTCCCCAAGGAGGGCGACAGCGTCCTGATTCTGGGCGCCAACGGCAAGTCCGGCGTGCTCTGCGGCTATGAGGCCATGAAGAAGGTCGGCCCCAACGGCAAGGTCATTGGCGTCGTCCGCAACCCCAAGCAGGTGGCCGACCTGAAGGAGCTGGGTGTCTACACCGACATCGTCGTGGCCGACTGCACCCGTCCCGTGGACGTGATGGAGGCTGCCCTGGCCGCCAACGGCGGCAAGGAGTACGACATCTCCATCTGCTGCGTCAACATCGAGAGCTGCGAGATGTCCGCCATTCTCCCCGTCCGTGACGACGGCCTGGTGTACTTCTTCTCCATGGCCACCTCCTTCACCAAGGCGGCTCTGGGCGCCGAAGGCATTGGCAAGGACGTCACCATGATCGTGGGCAACGGCTACACCAAGGACCACGCCGAGATCACCCTGGGCGTCATCCGCGAGAACGCCAAGCTCCGCAAGCTGTTCGAGGAGAAGTACGTCTGATCCTCACCCCCCCGGACGCGGGCGTGCCCCGCGAAATAAAAAGTGGAGGTAACCCATCATGAAAGTTTCCCGCCGCGCTGAGCTGTTCCCCCACGTCACCGACGCCGAGTGGAACGACTGGAGATGGCAGATTAAAAACCGCGTTGAGACTCTGGAGGACCTGAAAAAATATGTCTCCCTGACACCCGAGGAGGAAGAGGGCGTCAAGGCGTGCCTGGGCACTCTGCGCATGGCCATCACCCCCTACTACCTCTCTCTGATCGACCCCGACGATCCCCATGATCCTGTCCGCAAGCAGGCCGTTCCCACCGGGTCCGAGCTGCACCAGGCGGCCTCCGACCTGCTGGATCCCCTGCACGAGGATGAGGACTCCCCGGCCCCCGGTCTGACCCACCGCTATCCAGACCGCTGCCTGCTGCTGATCACCGACCAGTGCTCCATGTACTGCCGTCACTGCACCCGCCGGCGCTTTGCCGGTCAGAAGGACGCAGGGCTTCCCGTGGACCAGGTGGATCAGGCCATCGAGTACATCCGCAAGACACCTGTTATCCGTGACGTGCTGCTCTCCGGCGGCGACGCCCTGCTCTGCTCCGACGAGCGGCTGGAGTACATCATTGCCAAGCTCCGGGAGATCCCCCATGTGGAGATCGTCCGCATCGGCTCCCGCACACCGGTGGTCTGCCCCCAGCGCATCACCCCCGAGCTGTGCAATATGCTGAAAAAGTATCACCCCATCTGGCTGAACACCCATTTCAACCATCCCAATGAGATCACCCCCGAGTCCGCCAAGGCCTGCCAGATGCTGGCTGACGCCGGCGTTCCCCTGGGCAACCAGAGCGTGCTGCTGGCCGGCGTGAACGACTGTGTCCACACCATGAAGAAACTGGTCAATGAGCTGGTGAAGATCCGGGTCCGCCCCTATTACATCTACCAGTGCGACCTGTCCATGGGCCTGGAGCACTTCCGCACCCCTGTCAGCAAGGGCATTGAGATCATCGAGGCTCTGCGGGGCCACACCTCCGGCTTCTGCGTGCCCACCTTCGTGGTGGACGCCCCCGGCGGCGGCGGCAAGACCCCCGTCATGCCCCAGTATGTCATCTCTCAGACGCCGCATAAGGTCGTTCTCCGCAACTATGAGGGCGTCATCACCACCTACACCGAGCCCGAACACTACGAGGAGACCTGCCAGTGCGAATACTGCAAGGCCGAGCGCGAGGGCAAGCGCAAGACGGAGCTCATGGGCGTCGCCGGTCTGGAGCGGGGGCAGGCCCTCTCCATGGAGCCCGCCAACCTGGAGCGCCACAAGCGTTCTCACCACGAGTAATCTCCTTTTCCGGTCTACCCGGGGCCCCGCCTTGGCGGGTCCCCGGGCACAGTCCGGTATGCGATCCCCAATAAACAGATGATTGGATGTGAGCGTATTTGGAATCCAAACTGAACCTTGATTTTAAGCTGGTAGAACAGGCCCGCGCCCACGCCGCCCAGGTCGCCGACGAGACCCAGCGGTTTATTGACGGCTACACCACCGTGGCCGTGGAGCGCACCATCTGCCGCCTGCTGGGCATCGATGGCGTCAGCGGCGGAGAGGCCCTGGACATCACCGGCGAGAACAGCCTGGGCGTTCCCCTGCCCAGCGTGGTGGTGGACCACCTGATGGAAAAGGGCGCGCTGTCTCAGGGCGCCGCCTTCTGGCTGGGCAACGCCATGGTGGAGACCGGCAAGGGTCCTCAGGCCCTGGCCGAAGAAGTGGGCGCCGGCACCCTGGACCTGACGTCCCTGCCCGTCCACGCCGAGGCGGACATCCACGCCGCCCTGGCTCCCATTGTAGAGGAGAGCCTGAAAAAGATCCGCACCCGCCGCCAGCGCCGGGAGGACTTCATCGCCTCCCACGGCGGCGAGAAGAACGGCCCCTGGGTCTATCTGATCGTAGCCACCGGCAACATCTACGAGGACATCACCCAGGCTACCGCCGCCGCCCGTCAGGGCGCCGATGTCATCGCCGTCATCCGCACCACCGGCCAGTCCCTGCTGGACTACGTCCCCTACGGCGCCACCACCGAGGGCTTCGGCGGCACCTACGCCACCCAGGAGAACTTCCGCCTCATGCGGGAGGCCATGGATAAAGTGGGCGAGGAGCTGGGCCGCTATATCCGGGTGTGCAACTACTGCTCCGGATTGTGCATGCCTGAGATCGCCGCCATGGGCGCCTTCGAGGGCCTGGACGTCATGCTGAACGACGCCCTCTACGGCATCCTCTTCCGTGACATCAACATGCAGCGCACCCTGGTGGACCAGTCCTTCTCCCGTGCCATCAACGCCTACGCGGGCGTGGTCATCAACACCGGAGAGGACAACTACCTCACCACCGCCGACGCGGTGGAGGAGGCCCACACTGTGCTGGCCTCCCAGTTCCTCAATGAGGCCTTCGCCCTGAAGGCCGGCCTGCCCGAGGAGCAGATGGGTCTGGGCCACGCCTTTGAGATTGACCCTGACGTGGAGAACGGCTTTTTATATGAGCTGGCGCAGGCCGAGATGGCCCGGGAGATCTTCCCCAACGCGCCGCTGAAATACATGCCTCCCACCAAGTTCATGACCGGCAACGTGTTCCGGGGCCACGTGCAGGACGCCCTGTTCAACATGGTGACCATCCTGACGGGCCAGAAGATCCACCTGTTGGGCATGATGACCGAGGCCATCCACACGCCCTTCCTGTCCGACCGGTTCCTGGCCATCCAGAACGCCCAGTACATCTTCCGCACCATGCAGGACCTGGGCAGCGAGATCGTGTTCAAGGACGGCGGCATCATGCAGACCCGTGCCAACGAGGTGCTGAAAAAGGCCACCGACCTGCTGGGTCAGATTGAGCAGCTGGGCATCTTCGAGACTCTGGAGCGGGGCATCTTCGCCGACATCAAGCGTCCTCGGGACGGCGGCAAGGGCTTGGACGGCGTCGTCAGCAAGACGCCGGGCTATTTCAACCCGTTCCTGGAACCCATGATGAAAGGGGGTGCCGCTAAATGAGCTCCGGACTGTATCAGATTCGCGATAAAAGCCTGGATACCACCCTGGACCTGACCCGTTTGAAGCCCTACGGCGACACCATGAACGACGGCAAGGTACAGACCTCTTTCACCCTCCCGGTGAAGGACGACGACCGGGGCGCGGCAGCCGCCGTGCTGGTGGCCCAGAAGATGGGCCTGTCGGAGCCCAACGTGGCCCTGCGGCAGAAGCTGGACGAAAACTTCACCTTCTATGTGGTCTACGGCTCCCTGACCCACACCGTCAACTACAACGAGATCGTGGTCCAGACCGTCACCGACGAGGTGATGGACATGCACGAGACCGACGAGTTTCTGAAAGAGCGCCTGGGCCGCAAGATGGTGGTCATCGGCGCGTCCACCGGCACGGACGCCCACACCGTGGGCATCGACGCCATCATGAACCGCAAGGGCTTCGCCGGACACTACGGTCTGGAGCGCTACGAGATGGTGGAGGCCTACAACCTGGGCAGTCAGGTCCCCAATGAGGAATTCCTGCGCAAGGCCGCCGAGGTGAACGCCGATGTGCTGCTGGTCTCTCAGACCGTCACCCAGAAGGACGTCCACATTCAGAACCTCACCGAGCTCATTGAGCTGGCAGAGGCCGAAGGCGTCCGGGAGAAATACATCTTCTGCTGCGGCGGCGCCCGCGTCACCCACGCCCTGGCCAAGGAGCTAGGCTATGACGCCGGCTTTGGCGCCGGCACTTACGCCGATGACGTGGCCACCTTCACCTCGAAAGAGCTGGTCCGCCGCCTGAACAAGTGATCCGTCCGTCCTGTCTGAGGCAAACGCGAAAGACCGGGAGTCCAACCACTCCCGGCCGTAAGCGGTATCCATTTGTAATAGAAGGGAGGTAACCGGGACAGGACGGCTGATTGGGAGTACATCCCAAGATTTTCCACTCACAATTGATTTTGGGATCTGCTCTGAGGCAACCCCTATCCCCGGCGTATCCATTCGCGTGGGCCCCGGCTGAGAGAACCGGAGGTCCAAGAGAGAAAAGGAGGTTTCGCAATGCAATCCCTGAAAAATTTGAAGGACAGACTCGGCAAAGTTCTGCTGGTCATGTATGCGCTGGTCCCCCTCATGACCACCTTCGCCCTGGCGGCTGAGGACGGCCAGAGCAGGTTCTACGGCACCATCTTGTCCCTGGTTCCCCCCATCGTGGCTATCGGCCTGGCGCTGATCACCAAGGAGGTCTACTCCTCCCTGTTCCTCGGTATTCTGGTGGGCTACCTCATCCAGATGGAGTTCAACCCCGTGGCCGCTATTACCGCCCTGATCGCCGACCTGGGCGATAACATCGGCGGCAACGCCGGTATCCTGATCTTCCTGGTGGTTTTGGGCACCATGGTGGCCCTGATGATCCGCGCCGGCGGCTCCAAGGCCTACGGCGACTGGGCTGTAGAGCACCTGAAAACCAAGAAGAGCGCCCTGTGGTCCACCTTCATTCTGGCCGCCATCCTGGGCGTGGACGATTACTTCAATAACCTGACCACCGGCAACGTCATGCGTCCCGTCACCGACCGGCACCAGATCTCCCGCGCCAAGCTGGCCTACATGTGCGACGCCACCGCCGCCCCCATCTGCATCATGATGCCCGTCTCCTCCTGGGCTGCCGCCGTCACCGGCGTCATTAACAATGAGGAGCTGGGCTTCCAGATCTTCTGCCGGGCCATCCCCTACAACTTCTACGCAATCCTGACCATCGTCTTTATCATCGTCATGATCGTGCGCGATATCGACTTTGGCCCCATGAAGACCCATGAGGACAACGCCAAGAAGGGCGACATCTACACCACGCCCGAGCGTCCCTTTGCCGGCGCCGAGGAGATGAAGTTCAATCCCAACGGCAAGGTCATCGACCTGGTGATCCCCGTTATCATCCTGATCATCGGCTGCGTGGGCGGACTGATGTACGCCGGCGCCCAGAACGGCGGCGAGGGCCTGCTGGGCATGTTCGCCAATACCGACGCCTTCGTCGGTCTGCCTCTGGGTTCCACCGTTGCTCTGCTCCTTGTCTTTATCTATTTCATGATCCGCAAGTCCATGAAGTTTACGGAGCTGATGGACTGCATCCCCGAGGGCTTTAAGCAGATGGTTCCCGCCATCCTGATCCTGTGCTTCGCCTGGACCATCGGCGGCGTGACCCGGGACGGCCTGGGCGCTCCCGACTTCGTGGCCGGCCTGGTGAAGTCCTTCGGTCCCACCCTGTACAACATGCTGCCCGCCGTGATCTTCCTGATCGCCTGCTTCCTGGGCTTTGCTACCGGCACCTCCTGGGGTACCTTCGGCATCCTGCTGCCCATCGTGCTGGACGTGTTCACTCCCGGCGGCTTTGAGAACCTCACCGCTGAGGCCCTGAACAATGTGCCCATCCTCATGGTCGGCATCGGCGCCACCCTGGGCGGCGCGGTCTGCGGCGACCACTGCTCTCCCATCTCCGACACCACCATCATGGCCTCCTCCGGCTCTCAGTGCTACCATCTCAATCACGTGCTCACCCAGATGCCCTACGCGGTTACCGTGGCGGCCATCTCCTTCGTGAACTACGTGATCACCGGATTCCTGATCAACTTTGTGCCGGAGATCGTCTGCCTGCTGATCGCCATCGTCTCCACTGTCATCACCATGATCGTGATCGACAAGGTGACCAAGTCCAAGAAGGCGGCCTGAACCAGCGAGGAACCATTTCCCTGACACATGCGTCATGCCGCTCCACTCCGTCTGGAGTGGAGCGGCATTTCCCTTTTCAGCGAACGAGAACGCGGAATGCGGACCAGGGGCTCTTGGACCAATACAGCCGCTTCTCGACGGCGGGCACACCGGCGAGGTACTCCAATCCCATCTCTTTCTTCACTGCGGCAAACTCATAGATCTTCTTCATAGCTGTATGCTCCTTTCTTATTTCTGTACCCAGTATACTCCAACCCGAAGCATTACACAAGCGAATAATTCTCATATTTCATATGAGCAAAAGGAATGATAAGGTGAACACGATCAAGTGTCAAATTCTCCTGAAAGCTGTGGAGCTGGGGAGCATCACCCGGGCGGCCGAGGACATGGGGTATACGCAGTCGGCGGTGAGCCGCTCCATCGCCGACCTGGAGCGGGAATGGGACGTGACCCTGCTGACCCGGAACAAGGACGGCGTGGTCCTCACCGCCCAGGGGGAGTCCCTGCTGCCGGACATCCAGTCCCTGTGCAACGCCCAGCGGACCCTGGAGACCCAGGTCTCCGCCCTCCACGGCCTCACCCGCGGCACTCTGCGGGTTGGCACCTTTACCAGCGTCTCCATTCACTGGCTTCCTGGCATTATGAAAGAATTTCTGTCTCTCTACCCCGGCATCCGGTTCGACCTGGTCAGCAAGTGGGAGTTCGCCGAGGTGGAGGATCTGGTTCGCCGGGGACAGGTGGACTGCGGCTTTCTGGCCCTTCCGTCGGGGGACGCCCTGGAGTCCTCCTTTTTGCGGCGTGACCGGCTGCTGGCGGTGCTCCCTCCGGATCACCCCCTGGCAGAGGCGGAGTGCTACCCCGCAGCCCGCTTTGTCCAGGACCCCTATATCCGCATCCACGAGCACTGGGACATGGAATTCTCCCGGATCTTCCAGGACGAGGGCCTGCGGCCCAATATCCAGTACACCGTCAACGATGATTTCGCTATCTTGGCCATGGTGGAGCAGGGGCTTGGCATCAGCATCCTGCCGGAGATGGTGGTACGCGGCAGCCAGCGGAACGTAGCCGCCATCCCCCTGGAGCACCCCCGCTACCGGGAAATCGGTCTGGCGGTCCGCCGGGGCGGGCCCGTATCTCCCCTGACCCGCCGCTTCCGGGACTTCACGCTCCAGTGGCTGGAGAATACGCTTTGACGGGCGTATACATTATATTTGGTCTTCCGGCGGCGCGGTCGTATCATGACTTTTTCGGATGGATACCATTATGATCTTGCGCTTGCGCAGACGCCGGGTACCATGTATACTGGAGGAGAGAAAAATTTGGAAAACGGAGTGATCTCATGAATACCGCTCTTGGCACGCTTTGGAATCTGGCCGGTTACATCGCCGCGGTGGCTCTGGGTGCCTGGCTGGGCTCCCGCCCCGGCGTGCGTACACGGCCCCTCCCTTGGCTGGGCAAGCTCCAGCTGGCGGCGCTGATGATCCTGATTGTCTCCCTGGGCGTGAAGCTGGGCGCGGACGATGAGGTCATCGCCTCTCTGGGGCAGATCGGCTGGACCGCCTTTTTGATCACCGTGGCCGCTATGGCCGGGTCCGTTCTGGCCCTGTGGCTTCTGCGCCGCTTTGTACTCCGGCTGGACCGGCAGGGCCTGCCGGCGGGCAGCGCCGCCGCACCGGAGGCAGAGGGCGCGGGCGGCCGGAAGGCCGACAACTCCCTGACCAAGTGGATCGTGGGCGCGGTGGCCCTGGGCATGCTGGCGGGCTATTTCCTGGTTCCGGACGCCATTGTGGCCTACTGCGGGCAGGTGATCGATCTGGGGCTGTACCTGCTGCTGTTTCTGGTGGGCATGGACATGGGCCGCCAGGGCACAGTGGTCTCCGACATCAAAACCGCCGGCTTCAAGGTGCTGCTGATCCCCGTGGCGGTGGCTGCCGGCTCCCTGGCGGCGGCGGCCCTGGCAGGGCTGGCACTGGAGATCGGCCCCAAGGACGCCATGGCGGTGGCCGCCGGCTTTGGCTGGTACTCCCTGGCCCCCAGTCTGCTGGCGCCCTATTCCCTGCCGGTGTCCGCCGTGTGCTTCCTGGCCAATGTCATGCGGGAGGTCTTCGCCATTTTGACCATCCCTCTGGTGGCCCGGCGAATCGGTTTTGTGGAGAGTGTGGCCCTGCCGGGCGCGGCGGCCATGGACACAGTCCTCCCCGTGGTGATCGGCGCCACCCATGAGCGGATCACCATCTACTCCTTCACCAGCGGTGTGATTCTCTCCCTGGCGGTGCCCCTGCTGGTGTCCGCCATTGTGGCGCTGTAAAACATGAATTCCAAAATTCCAAAATAGAGAGGAGCTTTTCCATGGACGAATCCTGGCGCGATAAAAACTACTCCCACTTCTCCCACAGAGACTGCGAGTTCTTCCCCTGCCACCAGGGGGTGGACGAGGCGTCCTTCAACTGCCTCTTCTGCTACTGCCCTTTGTACCTCATGGGGGACCAGTGCGGCGGAAAATTCACCTACACCGCCTCCGGCATCAAGGATTGCAGCGCCTGCACCATCCCCCACCGGCCGGAGAATTACGGCCATATCATCCAAAAATTTTCGGAGGCAGCGTCAAAGCAGTCCCGAGAGCCGTGAAGAAAATGCCGGCCGGGGCTTGCGTTTTCAGCCGCAATGTAGTATAATGATGTCGAAAAATAAATATCGCAAAGCAGTCGGAGCCGTTCTCTTCTTGAGGGGAGCGGGTAATAGGGAAACAGGTGCAAGGCCTGTACGATCTCGTCACTGTATGTAATGAGCGCGCTGTCTCAGTCGAAACAGGACAGCCACTGGCGAAAGCCGGGAAGGCGATGGCGCGCGATGATTTACGAGTCAGGAAACCTGCCGCCTGCTGGTACAGGAATACCATCCGGTGTTCCAGATCACGAGGGCTTGATTGTACCGCTTCCCCTTAACGGGCTTGCGCTTGTGGTCATCTTCTTGAAGATGACTGCTTTTTTTGTCCTGCGTATTCCTGTACCCTGAAGCCGCTGATGTAAAATTTCACCATACATCAGAGAGGGCGGAGATGGTTTCCGCCCCGGAAACACAAGGAGGAGTACACAGATGAACAAGAAGAAACTGCTTTCCCTGCTGGCCGCGGCCGCCCTGGCCGCCGGACTGCTGGCCGGATGCGGCGGAAACAAGACTCCTGACGCCCCCCGGGAACCCGTCCCCAGTCAGAACGCCCCTGCTGAAAACGGCGCCGCGGAGCCCGTGGAGGACGATGGCGAGGACTACACCACCGGCGACGCCTCCCTGGATAATCCCCGGAATCAGGACGGCATCGGCGCGGACGAGCTGCTGGTCATCAGCTTCGGCACCAGCTACAACGACAACCGCCGGCTGACCATCGGCGCCGTTGAGGAGTCCATGGAGGCGGCCTTTCCGGACTGGTCCGTCCGCCGGGCCTTCACCGCCCAAATCATCATCGACCGCGTCCAGCGCCGGGACGGCGAGATCATTGACAACGTGGGTCAGGCCCTGGACCGGGCCGTGGAAAACGGGGTCAAGCGTCTGGTGATCCAGCCCACCCATCTGATGGACGGCCTGGAGTACAACGATGTGGTCAACGAGGCCGCCCAGTACGCCGACGCCTTTGAGGCCATGGCCATCGGTGCGCCCCTGCTGACCTCCGACGAGGACTTCCAGATTGTGGCCAAGGTCATGGCGGAGGCCGCCGCCCAGTACGACGACGGCAAGACCGCCATCTGCTTCATGGGCCACGGATCGGAGGCCGCCGCCAATAGCGTCTACGCCAAAATGCAGCAGGTAATGACCGGCGCCGGGTACTCAAACTGCTTCATCGGCACCGTGGAGGCCGCCCCCACCCTGGACGATGTGCTGGCGCTGGTCCAGGCGGGCAGCTATGAGCGGGTGGTGCTTCAGCCCATGATGATCGTCGCCGGCGACCACGCCAACAACGACATGGCCGGAGACGACGAGGACACCTGGAAGAGCGCGTTTGAAAGTGCCGGCTACGAGGTGGAATGCGTTTTGAAGGGCCTGGGCGAGTACGAGGCCATTCAGAATCTGCTGGCCGCCCACGCGCAGGCCGCCATTGACACTCTGGGCTGAAAAACCGTTTCAGAGCCCATACATCAGCCACATCACGCGGCAGGCTGGGCACTTGCTCCGGCCTGCCGTGCAAAACACGGAGGTTATCATGATGAAAAAGTCCTTTCTTTTGCTGTTTTCCCTGATTCTGACTGTCCTGCTGGCCGCCAGCTGCAATGCCGCGCCGGATACTGCCCCCGCCGAACCGGAGACGCCGCCTCCTGCGGCGGAGCCGGAAGCCCCGGAGGCCCCCAAATCCGACGTGGCCTCTGCCGGTCAGATGGCTCCGGTGGAGGATGTGGTGGCTCCCGGCATGGTGCCTGTCTACGCCGATGCGCTTCAGGACGGCGTTTATTCCATCACGGTGGATTCCAGCTCCTCCATGTTCAACATCACCGCCTGTGAGCTGACTGTGGCGGAGGGGACCATGACCGCTGTGATGCACATGGGCGGCACAGGCTATCTGTATGTCTTCCCCGGCACCGGAGAGGAGGCCGCCCAGGCGGAGGAGAGCACCCTGATTCCCTACGCCGCGGATGGAGACGGCGCCCACACCTTCACTCTCCCCGTGGAGGCCCTGGACGCGGGACTGGACTGCGCCGCATACAGCAAAAAGAAGGAAATGTGGTATGACCGCACCCTGGTCTTCCGGGCGGACTCTCTTCCCTTGGAGGCCTTCCGGGAGGGCGTCTTCACCACTGCGGAGAATCTGGGGCTGGCTGACGGCAGCTACACTGTCTCCGTCCAGCTGGAGGGCGGCTCCGGCAAGGCCAAGGTGGAGTCCCCCGCCTCCCTACGGGTGGAGGGCGGCAGCGCCTATGCCACCATCGTCTGGGGCAGCTCCAGCTACGACTATATGCGGATTGAGGAGGAGAAGTTCCTCCCCCTGAACACCGAGGGCAACTCCTCCTTTGAGATCCCGGTGGCGTCCTTTGACCGCAAGCTGGTGGTCTATGCCGACACCACCGCCATGAGCACCCCCCATGAGATCGAGTACACATTGTGCTTCGACTCCGCCTCCATCAAAAGCGCGTCATGATCAAACGCAGCCGTCTGCCCCGCCGGGGGCTTCTGACGCTGCTGGCTCTGCTGGTCCTCTGCGGCTGCACCCAGAGGGCAGAGCCGCAGCTTTCACCGGAGCCAGAGGTGCCTCAGGCCCTCTCCTGGGACGCGCTGGAGTATGAGCGCAGTCTGGAGCTTCTCTACGCAGAGCAATTTTCTGTGGAATACTATACAAATGGTTATCAGAAGATCGCCATTGGAGACGGAAACCGCTATCTGGTGGTGCCGGAGGGGGCGGAGGTCCCCTTCGGCGTTCCGGAGGAGGTCACGGTGCTGCGCCAGCCCCTGGACAGCATCTATCTAGTGGCCACCTCCGCCATGGACCTCTTCCGGCAGCTGGACGCCATCGACACCATCACCCTGGCCGGTCTGAACGCCGACGGCTGGTATATTGAGGAGGCCCGGGAGGCCATGGAGGCGGGCCGCATGGTCTTTGCCGGAAAGTACGGCGCCCCGGACTACGAGCGTATTCTGGACCTGGGATGCGATCTGGCGGTGGAGTCCACCATGATCTACCACAACCCGGAGGTCAAGGAGCAGCTGGAGCGGCTGGGCGTCCCGGTGCTGGTGGAGCGCTCCAGCTACGAGAGCCACCCCTTGGGCCGCATGGAGTGGATCAAGCTCTATGCCTCTTTGCTGGGAAAGGAGGCGGAGGCCGCAGACTACTTTGACGGCCTCATGGAGCGGCTGGCCCCCATTCTGGAGCAGGAGAACACGGGAAAGACCGTGGCCTTTTTCTACATCACCTCCGCCGGGACGGTGAACGTGCGCCGCTCCGGGGATTACATCGCCAAGTCCATCGGGCTGGCCGGAGGCGTCTACGCTTTCCCGGACCTGGAGAGCGGCGAGGGGGCCAAGTCCACCATGAACATGCAGATGGAGTCCTTTTACGAGGGCGCCCGAAATACGGATATTCTAATCTACAACAGCGCCATAGACGGCGAGCTCCAGACCGTGGACCAGCTGCTGGAGAAAAGCGGCATCCTGGCGGACTTCAAGGCCGTACAGGAGGGAAACGTCTGGTGTACCGGGAAGAATCTCTTTCAGGAGAGCCTGGGCCTGGGGGACCTGATCACGGACCTCTACACCATTCTCTCCGGAGAAAACGCTCCCCTGACCTACCTGCACCATCTGGACTGACACAGGCCCTGGAGGAGGCGAAACCATGAAACAAGCCCGCTCCCGCTATTGGGGGGCCTTCCTGCTGCTGCTGGCGCTGCTAGTGGCGCTGGCGGTGTGGAACATCAATGCCGGCAGCGTTTCTCTGTCCGGGGCAGAGATCCTCCGCATCCTTTGCGGCCCCTCCGACGGCAGCACGGAGTACGGCATTGTGCGCACCCTGCGGCTGCCTCGAATCTGCGCCGCGATCATTTTGGGCGGCGGACTGTCCGTCTCCGGCTTTCTGCTCCAGACCTTTTTCGCAAACCCCATCGCCGGCCCCTTTGTGCTGGGCATCTCCTCCGGAGCCAAGCTGGCGGTATCCCTGGTCATGATCTCCCTGCTGAGCCGAGGCATTGCCGCCGGCTCGGCGGCGCTGATCGGCGCGGCCTTTCTGGGCGCCATGCTGTCCATGGGGTTCATCCTGGCCGTCTCCCAGCGGGTGAAGCGCATGAGCATGCTGGTGGTCTGCGGCGTAATGATCGGGTACATCTGCTCCGCCGTCACAGACTTCGCCGTCACCTTCGCCGAGGATTCCAACATTGTCAATCTCCACAACTGGTCTATGGGCAGCTTCTCCGGCATCTACTGGGACAGTGTGTCGGTAATGGCGGTGGTGGTGGGCGTCTCCATGGCCCTGGCCTTCCTCCTCTCCAAGCCCATTGGGGCCTATCAGATGGGAGAGGTATATGCCCAGAACATGGGCGTCAATATCCGTGCCTTCCGTCTGGCGCTGATTCTGCTCTCAAGCGTTCTCTCCGCCTGCGTCACGGCCTTCGCCGGCCCCATCTCCTTTGTGGGCATCGCCGTACCCCATCTGGTGAAGAGCCTCTTCCGCACCGCCAGACCCATCTTGATCATCCCCGCCTGCTTCCTGGGGGGGGCGGTGTTCTGCCTGTTCTGCGATCTCATCGCCCGGACAGCCTTCGCCCCTACGGAGGTCAGCATCAGCTCCGTCACCGCTCTCTTCGGCGCACCGATTGTCATCTACATGATGGCCTTCCAGCGGGGCAAATCCAACCTGTAATATCAACACCCAATATAACGGAGAGGAGATGCCGGATGGCGGACTATCTGTACACGGAAAATCTGGCTGTTGGCTACAACGGCCAACCCCTGATCGAAAATATCTGCCTCCATCTGCGCCGGGGGGAGATCATGACCCTCATCGGCCCCAACGGCTCCGGAAAGTCCACCATCCTGCGCAGCGTCATCCGCCAACTGGCCCCCATCCGGGGCGCGGTGTACCTGGACGGCCGCCCTATGGACCGCATGTCGGCCCTGGATGTCGCCCGGCGGCTCTCCGTGCTGATGACGGACCGGATCCACCCGGAGCTGATGACCTGCCGGGATGTTGCCGCCACCGGCCGCTATCCCTACACCGGAAAGCTGGGTCTTTTGACCGCGGCGGACTGGGAGAAGGTGGACGAGGCCCTGGCCCTGGTCCACGGAGAGGATCTGGCGGACCGGGATTTTTCCCAGATCAGCGACGGACAGCGCCAGCGCATCCTGCTGGCCCGGGCCCTGTGCCAGGAGCCGGAGGTCCTTGTTCTGGACGAGCCCACCTCCTTCCTGGACATCCGCTACAAGCTGGAGCTGCTCTCCATCCTGAAGGACATGGTGCGACGCCGTGATCTGGCGGTACTCATGAGCCTCCATGAGCTGGACCTGGCCCAGAAGGTCTCCGACTGTGTGGCCTGCGTCCACAATCACGCCGTTGAGCGCTGCGGGGCGCCGGAGGAGATCTTCACAGCCGGATACATTCTGGAGCTGTACGACGCCGTTCGGGGCAGCTACAACCCGGACTTCGGCTGCCTGGAGCTGGAGCCCCCCGCCGGGATTCCACAGGTGTTTGTCATCGGCGGCGGGGGAAGCGGCATCCCAGTGTACCGCCGCCTCCAGCGGCAGGGGGTGCCCTTTGCCGCCGGGGTGCTCCATGAAAACGATCTGGATTACCCGGTGGCAAAGTCCCTGGCGGCGGCGGTGATCTCCGAGACAGCCTTCAATCCCATCGCAGACGAGGGGTTCCGTCTTGCGGCAGAGCGGATGGCGTCCTGTGCCAGGGTTCTCTGCCCCCTCTCCACCTTTGGGCCCATGAACGAAAAAAACCGGCTCCTGCGGGAGATGGCGGAAGAGGCGGGAAAACTTCTATGAGCGCGGGATTTGAACACTATGTCCTCTCCGGAGGCAGGCGTCTTCGCTGCGGCTACACCACCGGCACCTGTGCCGCCCTGGCGGCGGCGGGAGCCGTAAGGCTGCTGCTCACCGGCGCCCCGCCTCCCTCCGTCTCCCTGGAGACCCCCAGGGGGATCACCGTGGAGGTGCCCCTGGAGGCCTGCCGCCTGGAGCACGGCAGGGCCTCCTGCGCCGTCCGCAAGGACGGCGGGGACGACATCGACGCCACCTCCGGCCTGCTGGTCTTTGTCCACGCGGAGCGGCAGGATGCCCCCGGCACCGTCATCGAGGGCGGCGAGGGCGTAGGCCGGGTGACAAAACCCGGCCTGGACCAGCCGGTGGGAGCCGCCGCCATCAACCGCGTGCCCCGGCAGATGATTCGGGAGGCCGCGGCGGCGGTGTGCGGTGAGCTGGGATACGGCGGCGGCCTGCGGATTACCGTCTCCGTCCCAGGCGGCCGGGAGGCGGCGAAAAGAACCTTCAACCCGGAGCTTGGCATTGAGGGGGGCATCTCCATCCTGGGCACCTCCGGCATCGTGGAACCCATGAGCCTCCGAGCCCTGGCGGACACCGTCTCCCTGGAGATCCGCCAGGCCGCGGCCCTGGGAAGCCGCCATATCATCCTCACTCCCGGGAACTTCGGGCTGGACTTTCTCCGCGTCCAGGGGCTGGACCGGCGTGGTGTGCCCGTGGTAAAATGCTCCAACTTCATCGGCGATGCTCTGGACGCCTGCGCCGGGGCCGGCTTGGAGACTGTCCTGCTGGCGGGACACATCGGCAAGCTGGGGAAGCTCTCCGGCGGCATCATGAACACCCACAGCCGTTTTGCTGGCTGCCGCACAGAGCTGTTCTGCGCCCACGCGGCGGTGTGCGGGGCCTCTACCCAGGTGTGCCGCGCACTGATGAGCGCCGTCTCCTCCGACGCCTGCATCGCCATTCTGGACGGGGCGGGCCTGCGGGAGGCAGTACTGGAACGGATGCTCTCCGCCATCCAGCGCCATCTGGACCGCCGAACCGGCGGGGCCTGTCAAAGCGGCGCCATTTTGTTTTCCAACGAATATGGCCCTCTGGGGCAGACGGAAGCTGTAAAGGAGATTGTGAGCGCATGGAAGTGAGAAAAGGCGTATTCTACGGCGTGGGCGTGGGCCCCGGAGACCCGGAGCTGCTGACCCTCAAGGCTCTGCGGACCTTGGAGCGCTGTCCGGTGATCGCGGCCCCCCGGACAAAGAGCGGTGAGACGCTGGCCCTGGACATCGTCCGCCGCGCCATGCCCCTGGAGGGCAAGACCATTCTGCCCCTGGAGTTCACCATGTCCCGGGACCCCGCCGTTCTCCGCGCCTCCCGCCTGCGGGCGGCGGAGGCCATTGCGGCCCATCTTGCGGCAGGGCTGGACACGGCCATGCTGAACCTGGGGGACGTGTCCATCTACGCCACCTTCGGCTACCTGATGGACATTCTCGCCGGGGAAGGATATGAGGCCGTAATGGTCCCCGGCGTGCCCAGCTTCTGCGCCGTGGCGGCCCGCCTGGGCACCAGCCTCACCACCGTCTCTTCTCCCCTTCACATTCTTCCCGGATTCGGCGGCTCCCTGGAAGAGCAGCTGAGCCTGCCGGGAACCAAGGTGCTGATGAAATCCGGCCGGCAGCTCCCCCAGGCGGTAGAGACCCTGCGGCAAAAAGGGCTTCTGCAGCAGGCCGCCATGGTCCGGGACTGCGGCCTGCCCACAGAGGAGGTCTGCCGGGACCTCACACAGCTGCGGCCGGACACGGGGTATTTTGCCACCGTCATCGTAAAGGAGTAAATTATGATCCATTTTGTTGGAGCGGGGCCCGGCGCGCCGGACCTCATCACCCTCCGGGGCGCGGAGCTCTTGAAAACAGCCGGTGTGGTCATTTACGCCGGCAGTCTGGTAAACCCCGCCCTGCTGGAGCTGTGCGGGGACCGCTGTGAGATCCACAACAGCGCAAAGATGACATTGGAGCAGGTCCTGTCCGTCATGGAGGCGGCGGAGCGGGCGGGAAAAACTACCGTCCGCCTTCACACAGGCGACCCCTGTCTCTACGGGGCAATCCGGGAGCAGATGGACGCGTTGGACGCCCTGGGAATCCCCTACGACGACACGCCGGGGGTCTCCAGCTTCTGTGGGGCGGCGGCCGCCGCCTGTGCGGAGTACACCTTACCCGGCGTGAGTCAGTCGCTGGTCATCACCCGTATGGCGGGGCGCACGCCGGTGCCGGAGGGGGAGTCCATCGCCGCCTGGGCCCGCCACGGGGCCAGCATGGCGGTCTTTCTCTCGGCAGGGATGCTGGAGGGGCTCCAGGCGGAGCTTCTGAAAGGGGCCTACACCCCCGCCACTCCGGCGGCTCTGGTGTACAAGGCCACCTGGCCGGAGGAGCGGGTGGTCCGCTGCACCGTGGGCACCCTGGCGGAGGCGGGGCGGGAGAACAGCATCTCCAAAACGGCCCTGGTGCTGGTGGGCGGCTTTCTGGAGCCGGACTACCAGCGCAGCAGCCTCTATGACCCGACCTTCGCCACGGGATTCCGTGAGGCGTCCCGATGACCCTCCGTCTGCTGGCCTTCACCGACCGCGGGTTCACACTGGCCCAAACGCTGGCCGAAGCCTTGGACGGTGAGGCCGCCCGGTGCGGCGCGCCCCTGGGTCTGGCGGAGTGGACCGCCGGCGGCTTTTCCCAGGCGGACGCCCTGGTCTTCGTGGGGGCGGCTGGCATCGCCGTGCGGGCCATCGCCCCCCATGTCCGCCACAAGGCCGCAGACCCTGCGGTGGTGGTGGTGGATGAGGCGGGCCGCTTCGCGGTGCCCATTCTCAGCGGCCACCTGGGCGGGGCCAATGACCTGGCCCGAAAGATCGCCGCCCAGTGCGGCGCGGTGCCGGTCATCACCACCGCCACGGACGTCCGGGGACTCTTCGCCGTGGACGAGTGGGCCAAGCGTCAGAACTGCCGGGCAGAGAATCCGGAGGCCATTGTCCGCTTTTCCTCCAAGGTACTCGCCGGTGAGACCGCCGGCATTTACAGCCCCTGGCCCATCGCGGGCCGGCGGCCGGAGCACACGGCCCCGGCCGCGGAGCGGTACTGCGACGCCATGCTCACCATCCGCCGGGAGAGCGGGGACGCCCTGCGCCTGATTCCCGCCATTGCCGTGCTGGGAGTGGGGTGCCGGAAGGGCACGCCTGCGGCCGCCCTGGAGCGGGCCTTTGCGGAGTTTCTGGAGAGGAGCGGGCTGAACTCGCTGGCCTTTCATAAGGTGTGCAGCATTGACTTGAAGCGGGACGAGCCCGGACTTCTGGCCTTCTGCCAAAGCCGCGGCCTCGCCTTTGAGACCTTCTCCGCCCAGGCGCTTCTGGCCGTGGAGGGGGACTTCTCCCCCTCCGGCTTCGTCCGGAGCGTCACCGGGGTGGACAACGTGTGTGAGCGGGCCGCGGTTCTCGGCAGCGGCGGAGAGCTGATTGTAAAAAAGCAGGCGGGAGACGGCGTGACCATGGCGGCGGCCCTGGCGCCCTTCTCCCCGGATTGGAGATGGCGGGATGAATAAGGTGTATGTGGTTGGCATCGGCCCCGGCGGGGCGGACCAGATCACGCCCCGGGCCCGGGAGGCCATGAACCGGGCGGAGGTGCTGTGCGGCTACACGGTGTATATCGATCTGGTGCGGCCCCTGTACCCAGACAAGGAGGTCTTCACCACCCCCATGACCCGGGAGCGGGAGCGCTGCCGGCGCTGCCTGGAGCTGGCCCGTTCCGGGCGGACGGTCGCCATGCTGTGCAGCGGCGACGCCGGGGTCTACGGCATGGCCGGTCCCCTGCTGCAGCTCTGCCCGGAGTTTCCGGAGGTGGAGGTGGAGGTGGTTCCCGGCGCTACTGCCGCCCTCTCCGGCGGAGCGGTGCTGGGCGCTCCGCTGATGCACGACTTCTGCGTCATCTCCCTGTCGGATCTGCTGACCCCCTGGGAGACCATTGAAACCCGCCTTCTCTGCGCCGCCAGGGGGGATTTTTCTATCTGCCTCTACAACCCCTCCTCCAAAAAACGGGCGGACTACCTGCGGCGGGCCTGCGATATCCTGCTGCGGGAGAAAGCGCCGGGAACTGTCTGCGGCTGGGTGCGGAACATCGGCCGGGAGGGACAGGAGCGCCGGGTACTGACCCTGGCGGAACTGCGGGAGGAGACGGTGGATATGTTCACCACCGTATTCATCGGCAGCAGCGCCACCCGGGAGATCAACGGCTGGATGGTCACTCCCCGGGGCTATGAGGCAAAAGAATGAAGCTGCTGATCTTTGGCGGCACCACCGAGGGCCGGGTGCTGGCGGAGCGGGCCGCCGCTCTGGGGGCGGAGGTCACCGTCAGCGTGGCGACACCCCTGGGGGCCGAGGAGCTGGCGGGGTTGGACGGCGTCCGTGTGCTGACCGGCCGGCTGGACCAGAGCACCATGGAATCGCTGCTGACGGACTTTGACCGCTGCGTGGACGCCACTCACCCCTACGCGAAGATCGTCACCGCCGCGGTGCGGGCAGCCTGTGAAAACAGCAATACGCCCCTGCGGCGGCTCCTGCGGGCCGAGAGCTCCGCGAAGGATGTAATCCGGGTGTCCAGCTGCGCCGGAGCCGCCGCCTTTTTGGCGGAGCGGACCGGCAATATCCTGCTGGCCACCGGCTCCAAAGAGCTGGCGGCGTTCTCACAGCTGCCGCCGCAGCAGCTCTATGCCCGGATTCTCCCCACCCATGAGGGCATCGCGGCCTGTGAGGCCCTGGGCCTGCCCCACCGAAACATCCTGGCCCTCCAGGGCCCCTTCACACAAAAGCTGAACGAGGCCATGCTGGAGCAATACCGGATTGTGTGGCTTGTGACCAAAGACGGCGGCAGTCCTGGCGGCTTCCAGGAGAAGCTGGCCGCCGCCCGGAACACCGGGGCCCGGCTGGTATTGGTGGAGCGCCCCGCTGGCGGCGGCGAAAATATGGACACAGTCCTGTCCTGGATTAAGGAGGGGTTATCATGCAGGTGACACTGGCAGGCCTGGGCTGCGGGACAGGGGCCACAATCACGGCGGAGGTCCAGGAGGCCCTGGCCCAGGCGGACTTCCTGACAGGGGCAGCACGGCTGCTGGACCAGCTGCCGGAGGGACCCTCTTCCCGGCGGGAGAGCGCTGTCAACCCCCGGGAGATCATAAAACTGCTGCTGGCCTCCGGCTGTCAAAACGCCTGCGTGCTGTACAGCGGGGACAGCGGCTTCTACTCCGGCGCCCGGAGCCTTCTTCCCCTGCTGGCGGAAGAGGGCATTGAGGTTCGGGTCCTCCCCGGCATCTCCAGTGTGCAGCACTTGGCGGCGAAGCTGGGCCGTCCCTGGCAGGACTGGGTCCTCCGCTCCGCCCACGGGGTGGAGTGCGACGCTGTTGAGGCGGTGTGCCAGGGCAGGCCCGCCTGCTTTCTCACCGGCGGCGCCCTGGGTCCCGGGGAGCTGTGCCGCCAGCTGGCGGAGGCGGGTCTGGAAAACCTGCCCGTCACTGTCGGTGAGACCCTCTCCTACCCGGAGGAACGCGTCAGCCGGGCCACGGCGGCGGAGTTCGCCGGCCGGACTTATGCTCCCCTCAGCGTCCTTCTGGCGGAGGCCGCCCCCATCCTTCCCCGGCGGAGCCCGGGAATCCCAGACGGTGCCTTTCTGCGGGGCAATGTCCCCATCACCAAGCAGGAGGTCCGCTCCGCCGCTCTGGGTAAGCTGGCCGTGGGGCCGGAGGATGTGTGCTGGGACATTGGTGCGGGCACCGGCGGCGTCAGCGTAGAGCTGGCGCTGCAGTCCAAGGCAGTCTGGGCCGTGGAGCGAAACCCGGAGGCCCTGGAATTGCTGCGGGCCAACCGGAAGCTGCTTTGTGCCTGGAAACTCCGGATCGTGGAGGGACGCGCTCCGGAGGCCCTGGACGGCCTCCCCGCCCCCGATGCGGTATTCGTGGGAGGCAGCGGCGGGAAACTGCCCCGAATCTTACAGACCGTCCACGATGTCAACCCCCGTGCGCGGGTGTGCGTCTCCGCCATCGCCCTGGAAACGCTGCACACCGCCCTGATGGGGCTCACATCCCTGGGGTACGAGACGGAGATCACCCAGATTGCCGTCAGCCGCTGCCGCCCCGCCGGGGCCCTCCACCTGCTGACAGCCCAGAATCCGGTGTTCCTCATCACGGGGGTGCGGCCTTGAGGCGGCTGATGCTCACCGCCATGTCCAGCGGCAGTGGCAAGACCGCCCTCACCTGCGCCCTGCTGGCGGCTCTGAAACGGCGGGGCGTCTCTGTACAGTCCTTCAAGTGCGGCCCGGACTACATTGACCCCATGTTCCACACCCAGGTGCTGGGGGTGCCCAGCCGGAACCTGGACCTCTTTTTGCAGGGGCCGGAGGGCCTGATGCGTACCCTGGCCTGCCAGCGGGCAGACCTTGCCCTGGTGGAGGGGGCCATGGGATTTTACGACGGCCTGGGCGGCACGGCAGAGGCAAGCGCCTGGCAGACGGCGGACACGGCGGACATCCCGGCGGTGCTGATTCTGCCCCCCTCCGGCTCCAGCCTGACCTTGGCAGCCCAGGTGCGGGGGCTTCAGTCCTTCCGCTCCCCCAGTCATCTGGCGGGACTGCTGCTGAACAAGTGCAAGCCCGCCCTCCATGCCCATCTGGCCCCTATCCTGGAGCGGGAGACGGGCCTGCCGGTGCTGGGCTTTCTGCCCCCCATGGAGGAGGCGCTCTTTCCCAGCCGCCACCTGGGGCTCCTCACCGCCGGGGAGATCGCAGACCTCTCCGACCGGATCGAGGTCCTGGCCGATCAACTGGAACGGACCGCGGACATTCCCGGCCTGCTGGCCCTGGCGGGCGGCGGCCCCGCCTCATCCGCCGTCCCCGCTCCCACCCCGGTCCGCTGCCGGATCGCCGTGGCCCGGGACGGGGCTTTCTGCTTCCTCTACCAGGACAACCTGGAGGCCCTGGAGCAAAGCGGCGCGGAGCTGGTCTTTTTCAGCCCCCTGGAGAACCGGGAGCTGCCCCCCAACATCCACGGGCTCTATCTGGCGGGGGGATACCCGGAGCTTCACGCCCGGGAACTGAGCGAAAACAAAACCATGCGTGAGAGCGTCCGGCGGGCCATCACGGCGGGTCTGCCCACCGTGGCGGAGTGCGGCGGATTCCTCTACCTCCAGCAGACGCTGGAGGATGAGCAGAAAACTCCCTGGCCCATGGCCGGGGTGCTGGCGGGCGCGGGATTTCAAACCGGGCGCTTACAGCGCTTCGGCTACCTGACGCTGACGGCAAACTCCGACAGCCTGCTGCTGCGCCCCGGGGAGACGGCGCCCGCCCACGAGTTCCACTACTGGGACTGCACGGAAAACGGCGTATCCCTGGACGCCAGAAAGGCGGAACATGGGTGGCACTGCGGGTTCACTTCCCCCACTCTGTACGCCGCTTTCCCCCATCTGCACTTTAACGGCCCCCTGCCCCTGGCCCGGCGCTTTGCGGACCGGGCCGTCCACTGGAGAGAGGAGCACACATGAAGAGCTTTTCAGAGATCCTGAAACAGATCACTGGCCCCAACCAAGCCGCCGGAGCCGCCTGCCTCGCCCGGTGGGACGGCCTGGCCAAGCCCCTGGGAAGTCTTGGACTGCTGGAGACCTCCCTGGCCCGGATCGCGGCGGTGACCGGGAGCCCGGAGATCACCCTGGACCAACGGACGCTCCTGGTGCTGTGCGCCGACAATGGCGTAGTGGCCCAGGGGGTCACCCAGTGCGGCAGCTCCGTCACCGCCTCCGTGGCCCGGGCCCTGGCAGCGGGAGAGAGCACCGTCTGCCACATGGCCCGCTGCGCCCGGTGCCGGGTGATCCCCGTAGACATGGGCATGGCAGACTTCCCCCCCACCCCCGGCGTCTGGGACCGCCGGGTTCGAAACGGCACAGCGGACATCACCCAGGGTCCCGCCATGACCCGTGCGGAGTGCGTCCGGGCCATCGAGCTGGGGGCGGAGCTGGTGCGGGAGTGCCGGGAGGACGGCGCGTCCATCATCGCCACCGGGGAGATGGGCATCGGCAACACCACCACCTCCAGCGCCCTGACATCCGTCCTGCTGGGAAAGTCCCCGGCGGAGGTCACCGGCCGGGGAGCGGGTCTCTCCGACGCGGGGTTCGCCCGGAAGACCGCCGCCATCGAGCGGGCCATCAAGCGCAGCTGCCCGGACCCCTCTGACCCTGTCGATGTCATCTCCAAAGTGGGCGGACTGGACATCGCGGGCCTGTGCGGCGTGTTCCTGGGTGGAGCGCTGTACCGTGTTCCTGTGGTGATCGATGGATTCATCAGCGGTGCAGCGGCGCTGTGCGCGGCCCGGCTACGGCCAGGGGCAGAGTTCGCCATGCTTCCCAGCCACGTCTCCGCCGAGCCGGCGGGAGGGCTGATGCTGGAGGCCCTAGGCCTCAGTCCCCTGATCTCCGCCGGGATGCGTCTGGGAGAGGGCAGCGGCGCGGCGGCGGTCCTGCCGCTGCTGGACATGGCCCTGGCGGTGTATCACAGCGGTCAGACCTTCGGGCGTCTCGGCATCGACGCTTACGTCCCGCAATAAGGAGGCATCATGTTCACACTGGTCATCGGCGGAGCCGCCAGCGGCAAGAGCGAATACGCCGAATCCCGCGTCACAGGCCTGCCCGGCCGGCGAATCTACCTCGCCACCATGCGGCCCTGGGATCAGGAGTGCCGAAACCGCATCGACCGTCACCGCCGCCTCCGGCTGGGCAAAGGCTTTGAGACCCTGGAGCGGTACACGGACCTGGCGGGAGCGGAGATCCCGGCGGGAGCCAATATCCTGCTGGAGTGCATGAGCAACCTGACCGCCAACGAGCTGTATGACCCGGAGGGCGGCGGCCAGGAGGCGGTCCTCCGGGGTGTGGACGCCCTGCTGGCCCAATGCGGCCACCTGACCGTGGTCACCAACGAGGTCTTCTCCAGCGGCGCGGCCTATGGGGAGGATACCCTCCGCTACTTGCGCGCCCTGGCCGCCATCAACCGCCTTCTGGCTGTCCGGGCGGACACTGTGGCGGAGATCATCTGCGGACTGCCCAACTATCTGAAGGGAGGGCCTTTGCCGTGAAAACCGTTTTGGGCACCGCTGCCGCGGCGTTTTCCATGTTCTCGGCCCTGCCTGTCCCCCAGGTTCCCTGGGATGAAAAGAACATGCGCTGGATGCTGGCGGCCTTTCCTCTGGTGGGCCTCGCCGCCGGGGGAGCCTGCTGGGCCTGGAACGCCCTCTGCGGCCTTCTGACCCTGCCCGCCATCCTGCGGGGAGCAGGGCTGTGCCTGCTGCCGGTGCTCGTCACCGGCGGCGTCCACCTGGACGGCTATGCCGACACCTGCGACGCCCTGGCCAGTCACGCCTCCCCCCAGCGGCGGCAGGAGATCTTGAAGGACCCCCACCTGGGGGCCTTTGCCGCCATTCGGCTGTGCTGTTACCTTCTGGCCTCCTTCGCGCTGTGGACGGCCCTGCCCCGGTACGACGGCCCCGCCTTTCTCCTGTCCTTCTGCCTGTCCCGGGCCCTGTCCGGACTGGCCATCGCCGCCTTTCCCCTGGCCCGGGACACCGGCCTTGCCCACACCTTCGCCGCGGCGGCGGACCGGCGGCGGCTCCGCAATCTGCTGTCGGTCCTCTCGCTCCTGCTGGCGGCGCTCCTATGCCTGGGAGGCCTCGGAGGAATCTCCATGGCGGCAGCGGTCCTGGGGGTATTTCTTTTCTACCGCTCCATGGCTCAGAACGCCTTTGGCGGAATCTCCGGGGATCTGGCGGGCTGGTTTTTGCAGACCGCCGAACTGTGGATGCTGGCTGCGGCCTGCGCCGCACAATATCTGGAACCTTTTGTGAGGAGGCTGCTATGATCTTGATCACAGGCCCGCTGATGGCGGGCAAACAGAAATACATCTGCGCCGCTCTGGGTCTCTCGTCGGAGGAATTTGCCCGGCGGGCCGTGTGGGACGTACAGGAGCTGGCGGCCCGGGAGCAGGACCTGCCCGCCCTGGCAGAGGCCCTCTCCCGGCGGGAGATCATCATCGCCACAGAGGTGGGCGGCGGCTTGGTGCCCACGGACCCGGCGGAGCGGGCGGCCCGGGAGGCCGCGGGACGGCTCAGCTGCCTTCTGGCGGAGCGGGCAGACACGGTCATCCGGGTCTGCTGCGGTCTGCCCCAAGTGCTGAAGGGGAAACTCCCGTGCTGATTGTTCTCCTGCGCCACGGCGCAACGGCCTATAACGCGGAGAACCGCTACCAGGGACGGACGGACATCCCCCTCTCCTCCGCAGGCCGGGAGGCCCTGCACCCGGCGGACTTTGCCCCGGAGACCGTCTATGTCTCCCCCCTCTCCCGGGCGGCGGAGACCGCCGCCATCCTGTTTCCCGGTACGGCTCAAATCCCCGTTCCCGCTCTGGCGGAGATGGACTTCGGCACCTTTGAGGGCCGGACTTGGCGTGAGATGGCGCACGATCCCGATTACCGTGTCTGGGTGGAAAACGGCTGTGCGGGCCGCTGTCCCGGCGGGGAGAGCCGCGGGGAGTTCTCTGCCCGGGCGTGCGGCGCCTTTGCCCAGCTGGTGGACCAGGGTCTTGCCTCCGGCGCGGAGTATCTCGTAATTGTGGCCCACGGCGGCACTCAGATGGCGGTATTGGAGCGCTTTGCCCTGCCGCCCCGGGGGTATTTCGATTGGAAAGCCCCCTGCGGCGGCGGCTTTATGCTGGACGCCGCTCCCTGGCGGTGGCGGCGCCGGCTGGAACTCATAAAAGAAGTACGGTTTACAAGGGACTGAAACTATGAAGATCCTCTATGCCGCCTTGGGCGGCTTCGCGCTGGACCTGCTGCTGGGGGACCCGGCCTGGATGCCTCATCCGGTGGTGGGGATGGGCCGGTGCATCACCTTTCTGGAGCCCCGCCTTCGAACCACCTTTCCGAAGACGCCCCAGGGAGAGCGGGCCGCCGGACGGGTTCTGGCGGCGTGTCTGCCCCTGGGAACTCTGGCCCTCTCCCTGGGCCTGCTCCGCCTCTGCCGCCTCATTCACCCCGCCCTGGCGTTCACGCTGGAGACCGTCTGGTGCTGGCAGGCCCTGGCGGTGCGGGGACTGGCGGCGGAGAGTGAAAATGTCCGCAGGCGCCTCACCGGCGGCACACTGGAGGAAGCCAGACAGGCGGTGGGCCGCATTGTGGGGCGGGACACCGGCGGCCTTAGCCCCCAGGGCGTGACCCGGGCGGCGGTGGAGACCGTGGCGGAGAACTTCGCCGACGGCGTGGCCGCCCCCATAGTCTATATGCTCCTGGGCGGTGCGCCCCTGGCCCTGTGCTGCAAGGCTGTCAACACCATGGACAGCATGGTGGGCTACAAAAACGACCGCTATCTCCACTTCGGCCGCGCCGCGGCAAAGCTGGATGACGCCGTCAATTTCCTCCCCGCCCGTCTGGCGGCGCTGCTGCTGATCCTCTCTGCGGGCCTGACGGGAATGAGCCTCCCCGGCGCCTGGCGAATCTGGCGGCGGGACCGCCGGTGCCATGCCAGCCCCAACTCCGCCCAGACGGAATCCGCCATGGCCGGAGCCCTGGGCATCCGGCTGGCCGGGCCCGCGTCCTACTTCGGGCAGATCCACGACAAGCCCTTCATCGGCGACACCCTGCGGGAAGCAGAACCCCAGGACATCCTCCGGGCAAACCGGATGCTGTACACCGCCAGCGTTCTCTGCCTAACGCTGCTGTGCGCACTGCGGATACTCATCATCAAAGGAGTGAGTTTATGACGGACCACGGCGGCGACTGGGCCGGCTTTACTGAGACATACGGTGCTCCGCCCTTGGACTTCTCCGCCAACGTCAGCCCGCTTGGAGTACCGGAGGCCGTCCGGCAGGCGGCAGAGGCGGCCCTGGCGGAGGCGGAGCGGTACCCGGACCCCCTGTGCCGCGCCCTGCGGGAAAGGCTGGCGGCGTATCACCACGTCCCGGCGGATTGGATTCTCTGCGGCAACGGAGCCGCGGATCTGGTCTACCGGCTGGCGGCGGCCCGGCGGAATGGAAAGGCTCTCATCACCGCCCCCACCTTCTCCGAGTACGAAAACGCTCTGACATTGTGGGACTGCAGCGTCTCCCGGTTCCCCCTTCGTGAGGAGAACGGTTTTTCCATCACGGAGGATATCCTGACCGCCATCGTTCCCGGACTGGATCTGCTGTTCCTGTGTGAGCCCAACAATCCCACCGGACGCACCACGGACCACGCTCTGCTGGAACGGATTCTGGAGCACTGCGCCACCTGCGGTACGCTGTTGGCTGTTGATGAGTGTTTTTGCGATCTCCTGGACGCCCCGGCGGAACACACCCTGCTGAAATGCCTCCAGCGCTATGAGAATCTGCTCATCCTGCGGGCTTTCACCAAAAGCCGGGGCCTTGCGGGGATGCGGCTGGGATACGCCCTCAGCCAGGACGCCGCCCTGCTGGAGGCCATGGGCCGCGGCGGTCCGCCCTGGGCGGTGTCCGGCCCCGCCCAGGCGGCTGGCATGGCGGCTTTGGAGGATGAATCCGGTCTGGAGACCCTCCGGCGGCTGATCCGGCGGGAACGGCCCCGCCTCTCGGCGGGCCTGACGGCCCTGGGCTGCCGGGTCTGTCCCGGGGAGGCCAACTACCTGCTGTTCTTCTGCGGTGCTCCCGGCCTGCCCCAGCATCTGGCGGAGCGGGGTGTCCTGATCCGGGACTGCTCCAACTATCACGGTCTCGGCCCCGGCTGGTACCGCTCGGCAGTGCGCACAGAGGCGGAAAACGATCTCTTTTTGAAAATTATGGAGGAGGTGCTGTAAATGGCGCGGTGCATCATGGTACAGGGCACCATGTCCGGCGCGGGAAAAAGCCTGCTGGCGGCGGCGCTGTGCCGCATTTTCCGCCAGGACGGCTGGCAGGCGGTCCCTTTCAAGGGTCAGAACATGGCCCTGAACAGCTATATCACCCAGGACGGCCTGGAGATGGGCCGGGCCCAGGCGGTTCAGGCCCAGGCGGCGGGCATCGAGCCGGACGTACGGATGAACCCCGTGCTCCTCAAGCCCTCCAGCGACACCGGAAGTCAGCTGATCGTCCTGGGGGAGGTCCGGGGCCAGTATGAGGCCGCTGGCTACTTCCGGATGAAAAAAAGCCTGATTCCGGAGGTGCTGGGAGCCTATGAGAGCCTTGCCGCCCAGTACGACATCATCGTCATCGAGGGGGCCGGCAGTCCCGCGGAGATCAACCTGCGAGATGCCGACAGCTTTGTAAACATGGGCCTTGCAGAGCTGGTGAACGCCCCTGTGCTGCTGGTAGGGGACATTGACCGGGGCGGCGTGTTCGCCCAGCTCTACGGCACCGTCGCCCTGCTGGAGCCCCATGAGCGGGACCGGATCACGGGTCTTGTCATCAACAAGTTCCGGGGGGACCCGGCGCTGCTGGAGCCAGGCCTTTCCATGCTGGAGGAGCGGACCGGCATCCCGGTGCTGGGGGTCATCCCCTACACCCAGGCGGACATCGACGATGAGGACAGCCTCTCCCCCCGGCTGGGAGAGACCCGAGCCCGCCGAGCCGTGGACGTCGCCGTCATCCGTCTGCCCCGCATCTCCAACTTCACGGACTTCTCCCCTCTGGAGAGCCACAGCGCCCTGGGCGTGCGGTATGCGGACAGTCCTGCCGCCCTGGGGACGCCGGACCTCGTGGTTCTCCCCGGCACCAAGAGCACCATGGATGATCTCCTCTGGCTGCGGCAGAGCGGCCTGGAGGCCGCCGTCCTGAAGCTGGCAGCGGCAGGCGTGCCGGTGCTGGGAATCTGCGGCGGCTACCAAATGCTGGGCGAATCCCTCTCCGACCCGGAGGGCGTGGAGCGGGGCGGCCGTCTGCGGGGCATGGGCCTGCTCCCTTGCGTGACTGTGTTCTCCCCCCAAAAGACCCGCACCCGGGCCGCTGCCGCCGTCACAGCGGAGCCTTTCTCCGGAGCGGACATTGATGGCTACGAAATTCACATGGGCCTCACCCGGCGCACCGGGGGCGTCCCTTTCTGCCGTCTGGCGGACGGCCGGGAGGATGGCGCCGCCGTTGGAAATGTCTTCGGCACCTATCTCCACGGCCTCTTTGACAGCGGCGCACTGACGCAGCGGCTGGCCGCATGGCTTCTGACACGGAGGGGACTCTCCCTGGCGGAGACCGCAGTGGAGAGCCGCCGGGACTATCAGGAGCGGCAGTACGATCTGCTGGCGGACGCCGTGCGCTCCAGTCTGGACATGGCCGCCGTCTACGGCGCCATGGACCGCTTCGCCCGAAACGGAACAGGAGGATGATCGCCATGAATACGCGCCACACCCTTCCCGGGGACATTGAGCGAACCAGTATGTCCATCATCGCTGCGGAGCTGGCGGAACGGGGCATCATCCTGCCGCCGGAGCAAGAGGCGGTGGTCAAGCGGGTCATCCACACCACGGCGGACTTCGACTACGCGAGCAGTCTCCGCTTCACTCCCGGGGCGGCGGAGCTGGGCCAGGCCGCGCTGCAGCGGGGCGTACCCATCGTCACAGACACCAATATGGCAAGGGCGGGCATCAGCAAGCCCAGCCTGGAGGCCTTCGGCTGTACGCTCCGCTGCTTCATGGCGGAGCCGGAGGTTGCAAGGCTGGCACGGGAGCGGGGCCTCACCCGGGCGGCGGTCTCCATGGAGCGTGCGGCACAGGAGTACCCCGGTGCCATTCTGGCGGTGGGCAACGCCCCCACGGCACTGCTGCGGATCGCGGAGCTGATGGAGGAGGGGCTGCGGCCCGCTCTGGTCATCGCCGTGCCGGTGGGCTTTGTGAACGTGGTGGAGAGCAAGGAGATTCTCTTCGCCGCCTGCGAAACCCGCGGCGTCCCCGCCATTGCGGCAATGGGGCGGAAGGGCGGCAGCAATGTGGCCGCCGCCATCTGCAACGCACTGCTGTACGCTGCCGCAAAGACACTGGACCCCGCCGCCCGAGGGTGGCAGTGACATCTATGAAAAAGGGAGCGGTCATGAAAATGACCGCTCCCTTTTTTCTCTTGTAAACAGCACAGCCCGCGCCGTGCCCAATGTCACAGGGGTTTTGCCTCCGTCAGCGCTATCACCGCCCTTTGAAAAGGCGGGCCAACTACAAAAACATCTGGTTCTCCTGGGGGACCTGGAAATCCCGCTCCAGCATGGCCACGTGGGACAAAAACGCCGGATCATCAAAGAACTTGGCTCCCCGGGTACACTTGCGCACGCAGCTCTGGCACTTGATACACGTCCCCGGCACCTCCGCCACGTTTTTAGGGTCGATGGCCCCCATGGGGCAGGCCCGGACACAGGCCCCGCAGTTGCTGCACTTGGAAAGATTCGTCCTGGGCTTGGCCTTGAGGAACTTCACCGGCTCCCCATCCAGCCCCTTGGGGACATAGTACGGCGACGCCGGGTCCCCGGGCACCTGGACCGGCGTAATCTCTCCCGCCGATACCTTCTCCGTGATTTTTCCGGCAAAAGTCTTGATCTCCTCCAAATCGCTCCAGCCGGGACGGCCGAAGGCCAGCTCGTCTGTAAAGGCGTGGCGGCCCACGAAGGCTCCCGCAGCCACGGGACAAAAGCCGTCCGATTCCAGCACCGCCCGCAGCTCCGCCAGGGAATTGTCATAGCTTCGGTTACCAAAGAGCACCACCGGCACCGCCAGCGCCCCGTTTCCCCGGAGCTTCTCCTGAAAGTCCGGCAGAATCTTGTTGGGCAGCTTTCCCGCGTAGGTGGCCGAACCCACCACCACAATGTCCGCCGCCGTAAAGGCCAGCACCTCCGCCCGCTCCCCGGGCCGGGTAAAGCTCCGCTCCTCCATGGGCAGGCCCAGACGCTCCGCCAGGGCTTCCGCCGCGGTGCGGACCACCTTGGCCGTGGTCCCCGTGGCGCTGTAATACACCGCCCAGACTTTTCTCAGCTCCATCTTCCCCTCTCCTCTCTCATAGCCTGTTCAAATCAGCCCAAGCCCGGGGCCCATGCAAACAGGCCCAGACACTGTCAAATGGCAAAGTCCTCCGGTTTCAGCCGCTCGGTCTCCAACACCGCCGGACGGGGCGGCACCCGCTTCATGGGGTCATAGCGGAATGCCCGGCAGCTGTTCTCCACCGGCACAATACCTCTCCTCACACAGGCCACCTCCCGCTCGTTGATCTGCTGCCCCCGCTGGCAGTAGGCGCACCGGGGGTCCATATCCTTCCGAAACAGCATATATGCGCTTCCCTTTCAAAATCAAAATTACAGGCAGTACAGCTTGACCTCTCCGTCCTCGGCTGTGGCCTTAATCTGCGTGATCGGAGCCTCATAGCTGCCAATGATCCGGGTGGCCATGGGGTCCTCCAGCTCCTTCTGGATGGTCCGCCGGAGATTCCGGGCGCCATAGGTCCGGGAGTAGGACTTGTGGGTCAGCAGCTCCACCAGGACATCGTCATAGGTGAGGGTAATGGCCTTCTCTTTCAGGGACACAGCCAGCTCCTCCAGCATAATCCGGGCAATGGACTGGAAGTGCTCCTCTGTCAGGCGGTTGAAGGTGATGACCGCGTCCACCCGGTTGATGAACTCCGGCCGCAGAAACTGCTGGAGGGCTTTCATGGCCCGGTCGGCGTCCTGCTCCTGCTGGGTGCGGCCAAAGCCCACCGTGCCCTCCTTGGTGGCGCTGCCGGCGTTGGAGGTCATGACGATGATGGTGTTCTCAAAGTTCACCTTTCGCCCGTGGGCATCGGTGATCTCGCCGTCGTCCAAAATCTGGAGAAGGACGTTCAGCACGTCCGGATGGGCCTTCTCAATCTCGTCGAAGAGCACCACGGCGTAGGGCTTGCGGCGGATCTTCTCCGTCAGCTGGCCCGCCTCGTCGTAGCCCACATAGCCCGGAGGCGAACCCACAATGCGGGAGACGGAGTGCTTCTCCATGAACTCGGACATATCCAGCCGGATGAGTGCGTCCGGCGTGTTGAAGAGGTCGCCGGCCAGCTGCTTGACAAGCTCCGTCTTGCCCACGCCGGTGGGGCCCACAAAGATGAAGCTGACGGGCTTGTGCTTGGGAGAGATGCCCACCCGGTTGCGGCGCACGGCGGCGGACACCGCGGATACCGCCTCATCCTGGCCGATGATATGACTCTTGAGCCGCTGTTCCAGCTGGCTCAGGCGTTGGAACTCCTGCTCACGGATGCGGGAGGCGGGGATCTTGGTCCAAAGCTCGATGACGTGGGCCAGATTCTCCATGGACAACTGGGGATCGCCCTTCTCACACAGAGCCGTGAGCTCTGTGTTCAGCTGCATCTCCCGGCTCTTGAGCTCCGCCATGCGGGCGTAGTCGTCCTCGGCCTTTTCCTCCTTTTCCTCCAGCATGGTGCGCTCTTTTTCGTAGTCGTCCAGCTCCCGCTGGATCTCCATCCTGCGGGAGATATCCGGGTCCTTGAGGTTCAGGTCGGAGCAGGCCTCGTCGATCAGGTCGATGGCCTTGTCCGGCAAAAAGCGGTCGGTGATATACCGCTCGCTGAGCACTACCGCCTGACGGAGGATACCCTCCGAGATCTTCACGCCGTGGAACTTCTCATAGTTGGGAGCCAAGCCCTTCAAAATCTCCACGGAGTCCTCAATGGAGGGCTCGTTTACCGTCACCGGCTGGAAGCGCCGTTCCAGGGCGGTGTCCTTCTCAATGGACTTGCGGTACTCGTTGAAGGTAGTGGCGCCGATGACCTGGATCTCCCCCCGGGAGAGGGCGGGTTTTAAGATATTGGCGGCGTTCATACTGCCCTCGGCGTCGCCGGCGCCCACGATGCTGTGGACCTCGTCGATCATCAAAACGATGTTCCCCAGCCGCTTCACCTCGTCGATGAGACCCTTCATACGGCTCTCAAACTGGCCCCGGAACTGGGTGCCGGCCACCAGCGCGGTGAGATCCAGAAGATAGACCTCCTTCTCCCGCAGCTTAAAGGGCACGTCTCCGGCCGCGATCCGCTGGGCCAGTCCCTCGGCGATGGCGGTCTTGCCCACGCCCGGCTCGCCGATCAGGCAGGGGTTGTTCTTCTGCCGGCGGTTGAGAATCTGCACCACCCGCTCGATCTCCTGGGTCCGTCCGATCACCGGGTCCAGCTTGCCCTCCTTGGCCTTGTCACTGAGGGAGATGCAGTAGCTCGTCAGATACTTCCGCTTGCCGTTTTTGGCATCCTTCTTCTCCCGCCCGCCCCGGGATCCGCCCTCCTCGGCGGGCTCCTCCTTGGCGGGCTTGTCGCCGGAGGAGAACAAACGGTTCAAAAACGGGAAGGTGGCGGTCTTGCCGTCCTCCTCTCCGCCGCTCTCCTCGCCGCCGGGCAGGTCCTCAATATTCTCCACACCGTCAAAGGCCTGCATCATCTCCGTGTTGATGGTCTCCAGGTCCTCGTCGGAGATGCCCATGCGCTTCATCATATCGTCCACCTGGGGCAGTCCCAAGTCCTTGGCGCACTTGAGGCACAGTCCCTCGTTGATGGGCTTATCGCCGTCCAGCTTGGAGATGAACACCACGGCGACGTTTTTCTTGCATCTTGAACAAAGTGTAGGCTGCATCGTATACCTCCAGAAAATCCAGCGGCTGCGCCGCTGAGGTTGCAAGACATCCCGTCTTCAGACCCGGGACGCAAATTGTAAAATGTAGCTCCCCTCCGGGGAGATGCCCAGTCTCTGTACCAGCAGAATCAGCAAAAACACGGCCAGCACACCCTCGGCCAGCCCCGCCGCCGCACCGCCCAGGGCGTTGGCCCCGTGGAGCACCGGCAGCTTCAATGCCAGGTCCATGACCCGCGCGGCCAGATTCAGCAGAACTGTCAGCAGCAAAAAGACCAGCACGCAGATGACACCGTAAAAAAAGGATTCCGTCACGCTCCGGGCCACGGCGGACAGGATGGACACCCCGGTCTCCCGGACGCCCGCCCGGGCCTGCTCCGCCAGCTCCTCCAGCCGCCCGCCCGTGATTCCCAGAAGGCCCAGCAGCTCCTCCGGGAGCACCTCCTCCGGCATCCCGCCCGCAGGATCCGGCAGGACCTCTTCCAGCCGCTCTTCAATATGCTGCTGGATGACCGGCGCCGCCATTTCGGCCGCGGCCGGCGCCAGGGCTGCCGCCGCAAAGCGGGCGCCTGTCAGGGCCAGCACCACGATCAACAGTCCCGCCAGGGCCCGAAACAGTCCCCTTCTCGCCCCATAGAGCGTAAATCCGATCAGAAGGGCCGCCGCAATGATGTCTATTATAACAGGTACCGTCACATTTTCCTACCTTTCACGCTGTAAACGTTTTGTGAACTCACCACAAATTTTTCGCTTCTATGGGAGGAACTGGCTGGCAGACTCCGACGAGATCAGCAGCGCCGATCCGTCCGGCCGCATCAGCGCCGAGGAGATTCCGCTGATCCCCCGCAGTGAGGCGTATACCTGCAGGTTTTCATTATACACCACCAGCCGGTCCGTGTACAGTACCGCCAGATACCGTCCCGCTGCGGAGAGGCTCCGGACCTCCTCGTGGAGCTCCAGGCTGCCCAGCTCCGCGCCCTCCGCGTCCACCGTGACCAGCCGTCCCACGTTTCCGGCCTGATAGCGGTTCAGCAGCAGCGCTGTGAACTCCTCCCCCAGGCTGTAGCTGCGCAGATAGCTCCCGCCATAGTCATAGCTGGCCTCCAGCCTGCCGGAATAGGAGGCACAGGCCACGCAGGTGTCCGTCACGGCCACAAACCTGCCGTCCTGCTCGCCGACGGCGAACACCAGCCCATTGGGGATGCTGTAATTCGCAAAGGCCTCCTTCTCTCCCGCCTCCCGCAGGTCGTAAAGCACCACATTACTGACGAATACGCCGTTTTCCTGCCCCAGCCGCACCGCTGCCAGGGTATTCCCGTCGTTGCTGACCCGGGCCTCGGTGACAAACCGCTCGCCTGAGGTCATGTCAAACATCACCTGCGTCATGTCCGCGTTATAGGCGAAGACGGCACCCTTGGCGTTCCGCCGCTCCGCCGTCACTGTCAGGATCCCCTTGGCGTTCAGCGCGGCGGAGATGAGCGGTTCGTCCTCCTCCGTCTCCAGGCGGAACACCTCGCCTTTCTGGTCCAGAACATACAGCGACCTGCCGCCGATGTCGTAGGCCGCCACCCGGCCGCCGCCCTGGGCCAGAGCCGGGACAGACATCTTCACCGGGGCAGACCAGGTCTCCCCACCGTCCCGGTTCAAAAGCCGCAGGGAGTTTTCCGACAGCACCACCAGCTGGTCCCCCAGCACCGCGAAGCGGCTGTTGGGCGAGGAGTCGTAGCGGTACCGCTCCTCGCCGGAGCTGGCGGAGCCGCCGTAGTTCAGATACCGCCTCAGCACGTCAAAGCCGGTGCCGTCCCGGTAGGCCGCCGCCAGCACCACGCCCAGCACCGCCGCCAGGGCCAGGAAAAACACGAGAAACCGCCGCAGGGGGCCGGAGTGCCGCTCCGCCTTTCCCGCGCCGTCATCGTCATTCCAGATGTCCTTTGTCCTGTTAGCCATTGAGCCGTTCATCCTCATACCAAAGTCTTGTGAGGTACAGTCCCCCCGGCGGCACCGTGGGCCCCGCCAGGGTCCGGTCGCCGCTGTCCAGTATGGCGGGAATGTCCTCCGGGGTAAATTTCCCCTCCGCCGCGTAGAGCACGGTGCCGGTGATGGCCCGTACCATGTTATACAGAAAACCGTTGGCGCAGACCTTCAATTCCAAAAGGTCCCCCCTGCGCCGCACATCGCAGTAGTAGATGGTGCGGATGGTGGACCTGGTCTCCGTGCCCACGGAGCGCACCGCCCGAAAGTCGTGGGTGCCCACAAACATATGGGCCGCCCGGTTCAGGAATTCCTCGTCCAGCCGCTTGGGATAGAAGTAGGCCCGGTTGACATAAAATGGATTTTTAACCCGGGAGTTGTAAATCCGATAGGTATACTCCTTTTTTAAACACGAGCCAATGGCGTTGAAGTCCTCCGCCACCTCCCATGCCGACTCCACGGCAATGTCCTCCGGCGTGTGGGTATTGACAGCAAAGGGCAGCCGGTCCACGGGGATGCGGCTCCCCGTGCGGAAGTTGGCGATGTACCGCTCCGCATGGACGCCGGCGTCGGTTCTGCCGCAGCCCGTAAGGTGCACCGCCTCTCCGGTGATCTTCTCCAGGGCCTTTTGCAGCGTCTCACAGACAGAGGCGGCGTTTTTCTGCACCTGCCAGCCGTGGTAGGCGGTGCCGTTGTACATGAGTTTTAAGGCGATGTTGCGCATAGGCTCTCCTTATTCCGGCCAGGTCAATACCGGCCAGGCATCCTCCGGCATATGTTCCTCCGCATGGTATGGGCCAACACCGATCTCCCACCAGCGGATGGGCGTCTCATAACGCAGGCCGGAGCCGTCTCCGTAGGCCAGCCGGAACTCGATCCGGTCCCCCGGGACACAGGAGACACGCAGCGTCTCCTCCCCGTCCCAGTAGTGTCCCTCCTCATTCTCATTTTTCCGGGCCGCATTCTCCGCCGCCAGCGCTCCGTTGCGGTAGACCCGGAGGGTCAGGTCCTCCGCCTCCACCGCATCACCGGAGCCGTCTTCAAACGCAAACGCCCATTCGATCCAGTAAAAGAGATGCAGGTCCTCGTCATAGTGGATACTGCCCTCCGCAAAATTCAGCTGCACCGGTAGCAGCTCCGCCATACGGTCCACCCGGTCCAGGAGCACCTTGCGCTCCCGGCCGTCCTCATGAAAAAAGGCCGCGAACTCCAGCGCTTTGTCCGAGTCCAGCGGCACGTCCACCGTCCCGGTGTACCGTCCCTCCTGGTCCCGGACCGCCGTACCGCTCCAGCGGTAGGAGCGGTACTCCAGCCCAGGGGGATAGGCCCGGATCTCCACCGCCTCCTCATCCAACGCCAGAGCGGCGGACACCGCGATACTCAGCGTCCGCTCCTCTGCGTTTACCCGGACGCCCGCGCGCTCGAAGGCGCTGACCAGGGACCGCTGGGCCTCAAACCGGCTGTACAGGTCATACAGCTGCTCGCTGGTGGAATCCGCATTGGAGATGACGGCCTCCTGAACGCCGGAGAGGGTCCGCTCCAGCTCCGATATCCGCCATCCCTGCCACAGCACCGCCGCCAGCAGCACAGCGCACAAGGCCGCCGTCCCCACCTGGACCCTGTTCTTCTCCATCTCCGCCTCCAATTCCTGATTGAATCAAATCCCAAACCGCCCCAGCGCGATGACACCCGCCAGAATCACGGCTCCCATCACCAGCGCAATATAATCCCGCCCCTCGTATTTCAGCACGTGGAGCTTCGTACGCCCCTCGCCGCCGTGGTAGCACCGGCACTCCATGGCCGTGGCCAACTCGTCGGCCCGGCGGAATGCGCTGATGAAAAGAGGCACCAGGATGGGAATCAGAGCCTTGGCCTTCTGAATCAGGTTCCCGCTCTCAAAATCTGCCCCCCGGGCCTTCTGGGCAGACATGATCTTGTCCGTCTCCTCAATCAGCGTAGGGATAAACCGCAGGGCGATGGACATCATCATGGCCAGCTCGTGAACCGGCACATGGAGCCGCTTCAATCCGTTCAGCAGCCGCTCCAGCCCATCGGTGAGGCTGATGGGGCTGGTGGTATAGGTCATGAGGAAGGTGCCCATGATCAGCAGCATGATCCGCAGCACCATGAAGACGGCATTGTGGATGCCGGCGTCTGAGATGCGGACCGGCCCCCACTCCACCAGGTTCCTGTCTCCCGGCGTAAAGAAGAGATTCAAAAGCCCGGTGAAGACGATGATGAACAGCACCGGCTTGAGACCCCGCACCAACGCCCTGATGCCCACTCTGGAGATGCGGACGCACACCGCCAGCGTCAGGGCCAGCACGCCGTAACCCGCCGCGCCCTTGGCGCAGAACAGGGCGATGATATACAACAGCACAAGCAGAATCTTCGTCCGGGGGTCCAGCCGGTGGGCCGGGGTGTCGCCTGGGAAGTATTGGCCCAGGGTGATGTCTTTCAGCATGGGGCCCCTCCCTTCCGCAGCGCCAGCAGCTGCTGCTCCAGGTCCTCCACGGTGTACACTGCCGGGTCCACATCCAGTCCCCGGGCCTTTAACGCCATGGCGGCCCGCGTCACCTGGGGCACGTCCAGCCCCGCCTCCAGCAGCGCGTCCGCCTGGGCGAACACCTCCGCCGGTGTGCCGTCCATGAGGATATGGGCGGACTTCAAGACCAGAATCCGGTCCACGTTCCGGGCAATCTCTTCCATGCTGTGGCTCACCAGGATCACGGTGGTGCGGCGGTTCCGATGGAAGTCCCGGATGTTGGCCATCAGATTCTCCCGGCCCGCAGGATCCAGGCCCGCCGTGGGCTCGTCCAGCACCAGCACCTCCGGCTCCATGGCCAGCACCCCCGCCAGGGCCGCCCGGCGCTTCTGCCCGCCGGAGAGCTCAAAGGGGGACTTCATCAGCTGATCGTCCCGGATGCCCGCCAGCCGCGCCGCCTCCCGGACAGCGTGGTCCAGCTCCGCCCCGGTCTTCCCCTGGTTGGTGGGGCCGAAGGAGATGTCCTTGTACACCGTCTCCTCAAAGAGCTGGTACTCCGGGTACTGGAACACCAGTCCCACCCGGAACCGCACATCCCGGATCTTTTTGGGCTCCGCCCAGATATCCCTGCCATTCAGCAGCACCTGGCCGGAGGTGGGCCGCAGAAGACCGTTGAGGTGTTGGATCAGCGTGGACTTTCCGGAGCCGGTGTGGCCGATGATACCCAGAAATTCTCCGGGCCGCACGTCAAAACTCAGGTCCTCTACCGCGCTGCGCTGAAAGGGCGTACCGATACCATAGGTATGGGTCAGGTTCTTCACTTGTAAAATGGGCTGTATGGTCTCCAAGGCCGTCTCTCCCTCTGCACGCGGGAACTCCCCCGCGCGTCCGTATTCCAAAAGTCTCCGTCCATCCTACTGAATGGCTACGAAAACCGCTTCTTCCGCCGAAAAATAGTCCTCTGTATTGCTGCTCAGTCCGCTGGCCTTCCACGCCTGGTCGAAGGTGATCTCCTCGATGTTGCTGAGAATCGTGTAAGTGGTGTCCTTCACGGCATTATGCAGCCGCCCCGTCACCACCAGCCTGTACTGATAGGCGCAGTCATCCGTCTTCCATGTGCCGTCGCTCAGTTCATAGTAGGTTTGCGTGGTAACTTCCTCGCCCTGCTCGATCCGTTCCGTGACAAGCTCCTCCGGCGTCTCGGTGAATATACTGACCACCTCCGCCTCTCCCGAGCAGCCGCACAGAACCAGCGTCAGCAGCAGGACGGCCCACATCCGTCGTTTCATGTCCAGACCCTCCTAGTTTGAATTTCCAAACGCTGCCGCAATGGCGTCCGCACACGCCTCCACTGTCAGCGCGTCCAGGGGTACATCTATCCCGCAGCGCCGCAGGCGGTCCAGCAGGTCCACAGTATCCGGTACCGTCAGGCCCATGTGCCGCAGGTCGCTGACCTGGGTGAACACCTCCGCCGGCGTGCCGTCCATGGCCACCTTTCCATCGTCCATGACGATGACCCTGTCCGCCTCCTCCGCCTCGTTCATATGGTGGGTGATCAGCACCACGGTGATGCCCTTCTCCCGGTTCAGCCGGTGGACGGTGGACAGCACCTCCTTCCGTCCCACAGGGTCCAGCATGGCCGTGGCCTCGTCCAGCACGATGCACTCCGGCTCCATGGCCAGCACTCCGGCGATGGCGATCCGCTGCTTCTGCCCGCCGGAGAGGAGGTGGGGAGCGTGGCGCACAAATTCATACATTCCCACGGTCCGCAGGGCGTCATCCACCCTCTGCCGGATCTCCTCCGAGGGAACCCCCAGGTTCTCCGGGGCAAAGGCCACATCCTCCTCCACCACATTGGCCACAATCTGGTTGTCCGGGTTCTGGAACACCATGCCCACCCGCTGGCGGACGGCCAGCAGGAGGCTGTCGTCCAGGGTGTCCATACCCTCCACGTAGACCTTACCCCCCGCCGGCAGCAACACGGCGTTGAAGGTCTTGGCCAGGGTGGACTTTCCGGAGCCGTTGTGGCCCAGGACCACCACAAAGCTGCCCTTTTCAATGGTCAGGTCCACGCCCCGCAGGGCGAACACCGGTTCTCCGCCCTCGTCCGCCGGGTAGGCAAAGCGCAGGCTCTCAGTTTCAATCATCTCATTCATGGACCGTCTCCTCATTCAACTCCACATGGAATTTCTCCGCAAGCCCCGGGGCCAGCCGCCGCAGCGCCAGCCACAGCCAAAAGCCGCAGAGGGTCCCAAAGGTGTTCAGCATCAAATCGTCTATATCGAAGGCCCTGCCCACAAGCAGCTGCCAGGACTCAATAAAGCCCGTGACGCACACTCCCACAGCAAGGGCTCGCTTCCAGGTGTATCCCCGCCACAAAAGGGGCGGGAAAAGGCCAAAGGGCAGGAACATGACAATGTTGCCCAGCAGTGTGTACAGCAGAATCCCGCTGAGGACAAACGTCTGAAAGGGGATCAGATTCATGTCCCCCAGCTGAAAAAACGGCCCCGCCCAGCCCCAGCGCAGCACGGAAAACAGGTTAAACCCCCACGGCGTCAGCGTCAGCGCCGCCATACCGCCGCCGAACATCCAAAACAGCGCCAGCAGACACTCCCGCCGCCAGGAACTGACGCGGCCCTCGGCCCGCAATCTTCTCCGCCGCCCCGGATACAGGCAGACACACAGCACCAGCGCCGCCAAAGCGCCGGGCAGCATCTGCATCAGATACCGCCATGTGAACCAAACATACCGCATCATGTGGCACTCCTCTGTGCCGTCACTCCGAAAACCATCTTCCCGCTGCCCCGCATGGCAGAGCCAGTCCCGTCTCTGTGACGGGCAGGCCCAGTTCATCCCATGTGCACTTTCCGCCGTACTTCGACCCCACCAGCAAATTCAGCAGGTATCCCAGCACCGACGGGGCCAGCCCAGTGGTATAGGAGTTGATGAGCACAAAGAGGGGCCTGTCCGACAGCACCCCGGCGCACAGCTTCACAAAGGGGTACAGGTTCTCCTCCAGCTTCCAAACCTCACCACCGGGTCCCCGACCATAGCTGGGCGGGTCCATAATGATGGCGTCATACCGCTTTCCCCGGCGGATCTCCCGCTCCACGAACTTGGCGCAGTCGTCCACAATCCAGCGGACGGGGGCCTCCTCCAGCCCGGAGAGCCTCGCGTTCTCCTTTGCCCAGGCCACCATGCCCTTGGCGGCGTCCACATGGCACACGCTGGCTCCGGCCTTAGCACAGGCCACAGTGGCTCCGCCGGTGTAGGCAAAGAGGTTCAGCACCCGGACGGGCCGTCCGGCGCTCTTGATCTTCTCCGTCACAAAGTCCCAGTTCACCGCCTGCTCCGGAAAAAGTCCTGTGTGCTTGAAGTTCATGGGCTTGACCTGAAAGGTCAGCTCTTTATAGTGAATCTTCCAGGTCTGCGGCAGGTCGCTCTTCTCCCAATGGCCGCCGCCGGTACGGGAGCGGAGATACCGCCCGTCCGCCCGCTTCCAGGCGGGATTCCTCCGCTGGCTCTCCCAGATGGCCTGGGGATCCGGACGCACCAGCACCTGGCTGTCCCAGCGCTCCAGCCGCTCACCGCCGCCGCAGTCCAGCAGCTCATAGTCCTCCCACTTGTCCGCAATCCACATATCGTATTCCTCTCTCCCCCGCCGCTTGGGGTGCGGCGGAAACGGTTGACATAGTAAATCATGTTATTATACCGCCAATGACCTGTCCCCGTCAACAAAAAACAGTTCCTTTTCCCTTTCGTTTTGATAATTGCACATCAATTTTCACTTCGTTAAGATGACTGAACGGGCGGGGTCCATGATGAATCACCGTCCGTCAAATTCCGTTTTTGGAATTAGGCCTTTTATGGCCGGCGAGAATTCTCCGAATATCCCGTGCGTCTCCCCGAACGTGTGTCTCCTCCGCCTGTATTCACTGCGGTCACTCTCCGCATAGCTCGTCCGGAAAACAATACAGATGCACCCGCCCTGTGCCATCGCTGTTCCCGGCAGACAGACGGAATTTCAGCTTTTTGATCAACTGGCGTGGATTTTGAAAAAGACAATTTCCTCCCGTCCATCTCCGTAGAAATCATCTGACAACATGACATCCGGTATGGTCAACGTCGTCTCATGGGCAAAAGAAAAGCACGATTGAACAATCGTGCTTTCTCCCGGGTGTTAAATTGTGTCACGCTGACTCTATTTTACGGTGACCACCTGATATTTTCGTGCTTTTGGAACCATGCGCTGCACACCCATTCGTCTTCCCGTTACACGGGCTCTTAGACCAATTTCGCCGTGGACATCTTCACGCCGGGGCCCATGGTGGAGGCGGCGACGCAGCTGCGGATATACTGGCCCTTGGCAGCGGCGGGCTTGGCCTTCACGATGGCACCCATAAGGGCGTTGTAGTTCTCCACCAGCTTCTCAGGGCCAAAGGACACCTTGCCGATGGGGCAGTGAATGATATTGGTCTTATCCAGACGGTACTCGATCTTACCGGCCTTAACCTCCTGCACGGCCTTGGCCACATCGGGGGTCACGGTACCGGCCTTGGGAGAGGGCATCAGACCCTTGGGGCCCAGGACCTTACCCAGACGGCCCACCACGCCCATCATGTCAGGACTGGCCACCACCACATCAAAGTCAAACCAGTTCTCCTTCTGGATCTTCTCCACCAGGTCCATCTCACCGACGTAGTCGGCGCCGGCCTCCCGGGCGGCGTCGGCCTTGTCGCCCTTGGCAAACACCAGCACACGGACAGTTTTGCCGGTGCCGTGGGGCAGGACGATGGCGCCGCGGACCTGCTGGTCGGCGTGGCGGGAGTCGACGCCCAGCTTCACATGCAGCTCGACGGTCTCGTCGAACTTGGCGCTGGCGGTTTTGCAAATGAGTGCCAAGCCCTCCGCAGCCTCATACTGCGTGTTCTTCTCAATCTGCTTGGCGCTTTCCTTATATTTCTTGCCTCTAAACAATGTTATTTCCTCCTCATAGTGGTTCTTCGGAAACAGTTCCTCCCACTGTATGGAACGGCCCTTTCAGCCGTCCTGCAGGTTTTAGGGACCGGCTCAGTCGCCGATCACAACGCCCATGGAGCGGCAGGTGCCCGCGATCATGCTCATGGCGGACTCCAGGCTGGCGGCGTTCAGGTCCTTCATCTTGATCTCGGCGATCTTCTGGATGGAGGCCTTGGAGATGGTGGCCACCTTGGTCTTGTTGGGCACACCGGAGCCGGACTCAATGTTGCACTCCTTCTTGATCAGGACAGCCGCCGGGGGCGTCTTGGTGATGAAGGAGAAGGAGCGGTCGGCGTACACGGTGATGACCACGGGGATGATCATGCCCGCGTCGTTCTTGGTGCGCTCGTTGAATTCCTTGGTGAAGGCGGCGATATTGACGCCGTGCTGGCCCAGGGCGGGACCCACGGGGGGCGCGGGAGTCGCCTTGCCTGCGGGGATCTGGAGCTTAATATAACCTGTTACTTTCTGTGCCACGGAGTAGCACCTCCTAAATTATGAATGTGGTGGCGGGCAGAGGGCCCGTCTTTGGCGGGGCGGTGAAAAGCCCCTCCCACTTGCGCCGGAACGCCTCCGGCAGAACAGCGCCCAAAAGCGCCGGATGGTCAGGCCTGGACCTCTACCTGGTCCAGCTCCAGTTCCACGGGGGTCTCCCTGCCGAACATGGAGACCACCACACTGACCCGGTTCTTCTCCGGCTCGATCTCCTCGACCACGCCGGTAAAGCTGGCCAGCGGACCGTCCATGATCCGCACGTGGTCGCCCACGCTGTACCTGACCACGATCTCATGCTTTTCCATGCCCATGGCCAGCACCTCCTCCTCGCTGAGGGGGATGGCCTTGTTGGCCGAGCCCACAAAGCCGGTGACGCCACGGACGTTCCGCACCAGATGCCATGTCTCGTCCGTCATGATCATCTTGATCAGCACATAGCCGGGGAAGACCTTCCGCTCCACCTCCTTGGTGGCGCCGGAGTCGGTGACCTCGGTAACCGTCTCCAGAGGGATCTCCATCCGGAGAATCTGATCCTCCAGCCCGCGGCCGGTGACAAACTTCTCAATGCTGGTCTTGACGGCGTTTTCGTAGCCGGAATAGGTATGAATCACATACCACTTCGCGCTGTCTGACATACCGCTCTCCTTACGCGCCGAACACGCTGAGGATCATGTCCACGGCGGAGACCGCCACGAAGTCAAAGATCCAGATGCAGGCGCCGATCACCAGGGAGCACAGCAGCACGGTGCCGGTGTTCTTCATCACCGTCTGCTTATTCGGCCAGACGACCTTTTTCAGTTCGCTTTTCATTTCGCGGAACCAGAGTCCGCGGTCCTTTTTCTTCTTCGCTTCTTCAGCCATACATGACACGCCCTTTCTTCATTCTCATTACTTGGTCTCGCTGTGGAGCGTGTGCTTTCTGCAGAAGCGGCAATACTTGTTCAGCTCAAGTTTGTCCGGGGTGTTCTTCTTGTTCTTCATCGTATTGTAGTTTCTCTGCTTGCACTCATTGCACCTCAAAGTGACTTTCACGCGCATTAACGGCACCTCCTTATTATTGGCATCTCTCCGGCAGAAGCCGGGGACGCCGACTGCCTCCCTGCTGATTGGAAGTCCGGCCTCCGCCGCGCGCCGAAAAGCGAAATGCGCGCACGACAAAAAAACCCCTTCTCGCAGGTAAATGAGATTTTACCACAAGTCAAATCCAAGGTCAACTCTTTTTCGCAAAAAAATGCCAGAATTCTGTGGTTTCCCCCGGCGGCTTGTTTTGTCCCGGCAAGTGTGCTATACTCCACTTAAATATCAGTATAACCGGAATCATCGAGGTGCTAACCATGCGTTTTTTCCTGCCCCTTGCGCTGGCGCTCTCCCTTTTTCTGTCCGGCTGCGGACAGCGGACGGCCGCCCCGCCGCCGCAGATGTCTCCCCCCGCCGGGGAACCGGCGCCTCTCCCGGAGCCGGCTCCCCTCCCGGAACCCGAACCGGTTCCGGAACCTGTCCCCCCGCCGGACCCGCCGCCCTCCTCCGCGGACTTTGTCCCGGCGGCGGACTTCATCCCCGGTATCCGGGTGGACTTGAAATATGCCGGGGAGGATAATTTCACCGGCCAGGTCATCTATGATTTCACGGAGGCGTACCTCCGGTACGGCACCGCCCGAAAGCTGGCTGCCGCCCAGGAGGCCCTGGCCGCCCAAGGCTACTCCCTGCTGATCTGGGACGCCTTCCGCCCCACGGAGGCCCAATTCCGGTTATGGGAGGCCTGTCCAGACCCAGTGTACGTGGCGAACCCGGAGCGGGGGTTCTCCTCCCACAGCCGGGGAAACACCGTGGACGTAACTCTGGTGCTGGAGGACGGCTCCCCGGTGGAGATGCCCACCGGCTTTGACGACTTCTCCCCCCAGGCGGACCTGGATTACAGCGACGTGCCGGAGACCGCCGCCGCCAATGCCCGGCTGCTGGAGAATACCATGGCAGAGCAGGGCTTCAAACCCTATGCCGGAGAGTGGTGGCACTTCTCCGACGAAGACAGCTACCCTGTGGAGGCGGACTTTGTCCCCGGAAAGTGAGGAATTTATGCGTATCATGGCCATCGACTACGGCGACGCCCACACCGGCATTGCCGTCTCAGACCCCACCGGCCTGCTGGCCGGGTTCACCGCCACTGTCGACGCCTACCGCCCGGAGGCCGTGGCGGAGCAGATCGCCGTTCTGGCAAAGGAGCACGAGGCGGAGGAACTGGTGCTGGGACATCCTGTCAACATGGACGGCACCCTGGGCCCCCGCTCGGAGAAGGCCCGCACCATGAAGGAGCTGCTGGAGGAGCGGACCGGCCTGCCGGTAATCCTCTGGGACGAGCGCCGTACCACCATCGACGCCCACCAGATCCTGATCAACAGCGGTAAAAACGCCAAAAAGCGGAAGAAGACCGTGGACGCCGTGGCGGCATCCTTGATCCTGGAGGGGTATCTCACCTATAAACAGAGCCATCCGCAGAGCTGACAGGAGACACGAAGTATGTACGGACACTGTGACCATCACTCCACCCTGTTCAGCCTGCATGATTGCCGTGCGGAAAAAATGACCTTTGAAAACGGAGTACTGTCCTTCTGCTTTCCGGACGGCTTCTGGGTGACCCGGGCCCACCCGCTGAACACCACCGGCAAAATTGTGAAAACCGGTCCATCCGAGGTGAAATACCGGATTCTTGACGAAGACATCAATGGCGTGGACTTCTACGTGTTTACGGAGAAAAAGAGGCGAAGCGCTCTCCGGGTCAGCTGGGGAGTGGAAAATTTCCTCTCCGCCGTCAACGGCGGGGCGTATCAGGTGGAGTTCATCACACAGTATCAGAGCTGGCAGTCCGTTCTGCACAAATGCTGGATCTGGTTTGACCGGGGACACAAAGAATGTGAGATCATTTTGCAGACGGATCAGACGCTCTGGTACTGGGACGAGCTGTGTCCGGACCGGGTATGGTAGGCTGGGCTTCGTATATCCGGCTCTCAAAAACGCCAAGCGCCTGCATAAAATCAGGCCGGTGCCTTTCCCCATGGACTGGGGAAAGGCACCGTTCATGTTTTTTCTTTTTGGCCATCTCCTTTAGAAGCTCAGATCATTCCAATAGAGACTGCCGTTGGAAATATGAATGCCCTTTACAAAATCGTTGTACGCAACATAGGTGGCCTCACTGTAAAACGGAATTATATTCCAGTTTTCAAACATCTCCTTCTGGATCTCGCGATCTTCGCGATTCGCTCGTCCGCGTCCACCGTAGCCGCCGCATCGGCCACCGCAGCAGCATACTCGTCCGTATCACCCGGAGCATTCAGGTCGTAATAGCAGGCGTTCAGAATCAGGATCGGCTCCGCCCACTCCAGCCATGCGGAGTGTCCTTATAGGATTTGAGTATCCTTGTGGGACACTTCGCATTATTTTTGCTCAAAATCCTATACGGCAATCCGATCTGGGGAGTAGCTGACGGCTACTCCCTTTCTCGTCCCCATGGTGATCTCCGCAGCCGGGATTTTCCGGCGGTCAGGGACAGAGAAAGTGCCGATACAGTTGTAATAAATTTGCTGGGCGGTAACGCCGTCCTGCTTTTCCGCGTGGTACACGTCGATATGGTCAATCAGCTCCGCCACCATGCGCTGGGTAATCTCGGTGGCGTTGGTGTACCGCCGGACCGTTTCAAGAAACCTCAATCAGATTGCCCGATGCCATAACCCCGTCCTGCCGACTATCGCCTTGGAGTTCTGGGGTTTGCCGATGGCTTTCGCCGACCACTCGCCGACAAACCCCAGAAAAACACTCCAGGCAAGACTTACTGATTTTCAGACACGATACCAGCGTACAAAGTGTTATAAATGAAATCGCCTATTGTCTGTGCCGCTTCTGCCTCTTTGGAGCGCATGGTGTAAGTATAAATGTTCATGATAGTAGTAATGTTGCTGTGCCCTAACCGCTTTTGCGCCACCTTCATGTTAATATCCTGCATATTCATAATCGAGGCGCAAAGATGGCGTAAATCGCGGAAACGACAGGGCGGCAACCCGGCTTTTTCCTGCAAGTCGGTAAACATACGGCTTAAATACCCAGGTGGAATAGGCTTTCCGTTAGGATGGACAATCACGTAATCCGATATGATGTATTGATTGCCGTATTCTTTACGCCGTTTTTCACAATCAGTCTTGCCGGATTTGATGAGCTTGGTGTGCTGAGCCTCGAGCTGCGTCCAGACAAGACCGGCGTATTTGGCGACAGAAGCCTGGGAATTGAAGCGGTGGACATCGCCGATCTCGGCGATGATACCGGCGGAGTAGACCTTGCCGATGCCGGGGATGGAAGTCAAGGTGTTGGGAATGATCTGGAACTGCTGCTCAATGGCCTTGTCCAACACTTTGATCTGCTTTTCCAGCGCCCGCATTGTGGCAATAGAAACGGCCATCGCTTGATTTACGGAATTATTTACAGTAACAGGCAAGCGATAGGAATTTCTGGCGGCGGCTTGAATGGCCTTTGCCTTCGCCGCCGGATCTGCGAAGTTGCGCCCGGTTTCATCAATGAACCTGGTCAATTCATCCAGATCGGCGTAGGCCAGCTCATCCACCGTTTCAAACCGCTCCATGAGGGCGATGGTGGTGGCGCTGGAGTTGGCAATGTCCTTGTCTTGGGCTATGCCGGAGCACTTGAGGAACAAGTAATTGGCGAAGTGCTGCTTCTCCCGCGTCAGATTCTGCACAACGTCAAATCTTGCCCTGGTGAGGGTTTGCAGGGATTTGTAGCGGTGATCGTCCATGTAGACCTCCTTGCCGATCCTGCCGAAGCGGAGATGGTCGGCGATCACAAAGGCGTCCACCCAGTCGTTCTTGGGCAGGTCCGGATAGGAGTCCTTGAACTTCTTGACCTGCTTGGGATTGAGCACATGGATCTTCCGCTGGTACCGCCCCAGCCGTCCATCTTCCCGGAGGGCGCAGACCAGCCCGTCTCCATAGATGGACGTGGCTTCCAGGCCAATCACCACACCGCTGAGCTGCATGGCTTCCAACGCCGACACGATCTTCTCTGACATCAGTTTAGCACCGCCCAGGTTGTTTTGCACGGAAAAACTGCTGTGTTTAGTGCCGTCCGGCTTCATTAGGTAGGTCACATTGTTTTTGCTGCTCACGTCAATGCCTACGAATAGTGGGTTCACATTTTCACCTCCCCGCGTGGAGATT
>CAJTZI010000009.1 GCA_910584075.1 uncultured Oscillibacter sp. | reverse complement strand
CCTTCTGGAAGGTCATCCTGCCGGAGATCAAGCCCGGCATCGCCTCCGGCGCCCTGACGGCCTTCACCATGAGCGTGGATGACTTCATCATCAGTTACTTCACCGCCGGTTCCTCCAGCTCCACCCTGGCCATGACCATCTACGGCATGACGAAAAAACGGGTGACGCCGGAGATCAACGCCATCTCCACCCTGCTCTTTGTCACCGTTCTGGCGCTTCTGGTCATTGTCAATCTCCGGGAGGCCCGGCTGGAGCGCACCGGACAGCAGGAGCGCTCTTCCAGACCGGTTTCCCAGCGCCTGACCCGGTTCTTTGACTCCCCCAGGGGGAGATGGTTCCGGCGGATTACAGCCGGTGTGCTGACCGCCGCCTTCCTGGTGACTGTGTACTTCCTCACCAGCGCCACCAACGCCCAGCCTGTGGTCAATGTGTGCAGCTGGGGTGAGTATATTGACGAGGATCTCATCACCCAATTTGAGGCGGAGACCGGGATTCTGGTGAACTACCAGACCGCCGAGAGCAATGAGGCCCTCTACTCCCTGCTGAAAAGCGGCGCCGGGGACTATGACGTCATCGTTCCCTCCGACTACATGATCTCCCAGCTGATTGAAGAGGATATGCTGGAGGAGCTGGATTACAGCCAGATCCCCAACTACGCCCTGATCTCGGACCGCTTCAAGGGATTGACCTATGACCCGGAGCAGCGGTACACCGTCCCCTACGCCTGGGGCACCGTGGGCATCATCTACAACACCGCCATGGTGGCGGAACCCATCACCAGCTGGAGCGCCATGTTTGACGATCAGTACGCCGGAAATGTGCTGATGTTCCGCAACTCCCGGGACGCCATGGCCACCGCCCTGCTGTACCTGGGCTATTCTGTCAACACCACCGACGAGGCGGAGCTGCGGGAGGCGTTTCAGCTTCTCAAGGACGCCAAAAATCGGGGGGTATACCAGTCCTTTGTCATGGATGAGATCTTCCAGAAGCTGGAGGGCGGCAATGCCGCCATCGGCGCATACTACGCCGGGGACTACCTCACCATGCTGGAGAACAACGAGGACTTGGCCTTTGTCGTACCGGAGGAGGGCTCCAACTGGTTCATGGACGCCATGTGCGTCCTGAAAGACGCCCCTCACTTTGACGAGGCCATGGCCTGGATCAATTTCATCGCCTCAACAGAAGCAAATCTGGCGAATATGGACTATCTCTGGTACGCCTCCCCCAATCAGGAGGCATTGGAGGAGTATCCCGCCTATTATGAGGCGCTCTACGAGGAGGAACTGGAGCAGGAGACCTATGAGATCATTGCCGCCTCCCAGGAGGTGCTGGACCGCTGTGAGGCATATCTGGTTCTGCCCCCAGATATCCGCATACTGTACAATGACCTCTGGACAGAGCTTGGCATCTAACCGGAAAAGAGCGGACACACCAGTCCGCCCCCTTCCCTGCCACTTTTAATTCAGGAGGAACCTCTTATGATTTTAATCGGAACAAAATGTCAGCTGGAGCAGACGGTCACTCAGGAGCTGACGGCCGCCGCCGTGGGCTCCGGCGCCCTGCCGGTGTTCGGCACCCCCTTTATGGCCGCCATGATGGAGAACGCCGCCCTGACAGCCATGCAGACCTTCCTGGACGAAGGCCAGGGCAGTGTGGGCACCCGCCTGGACATCCACCACGACGCCCCCACCCCCATCGGCATGAAGGTCTGGGCGGAGGCGGAGATCACCGGTGTGTCGGAAAACGGGAAAATGGTGGAATTCAAGGTCTCCGCCTGGGATGAAAAAGGCCCTATCGGCGGCGGAACCCACACTCGGGCCATCATCAACAGCCAGCGCTTTCTGGACAAGTGCAACGGAAAATTGGAAGCATGATCTGCAAAAAAGGAATCCCCGGGTCCCGGGGATTCCTTTTTTATGTAAGACGCTCCAGACTCCTCACAGAGTCAGGGACGGTGCGCTGTAAACGCGGCCGGCCAGCTCACTGTTGAGCATGTACAGGCTCTTGGGATCGGAGCCGAAGAGCTCCATCTTAGAGATCAGGTCGTTGGCGTTGTCCTCTTCCTCGCCCTGCTCCTTCACAAACCAGTCCAAGAACTGCATGGTGCGGAAGTCCTTTACCTCGTAAGCGGCGGCATAGATGTCGTTGATCAGGCCGGTGACATACAGCTCATGCTCCAGACCGGCCTTCAGTACGGCCATGTCGCTGTCCAGCACCTTGCCGGGCTTGGCGATGGCATCCAGGGTCACCTTGGCGCTGTTGTTGTGGAGATACTGATAAAACAGCATGGCGTGGTCCCGCTCCTCCTGAGCCTGGATTCGATACCAGTTGGCGAAGCCGTCCAGTCCCCGGGCCTCAAAGTAGTTGGAGAAATCCAGGTAGAGATAGGCGGAGTAAAACTCTTTGTTGATCTGGTCGTTCAGCAGCGCGGCAACTTTTTCATTCAGCATGGTATGTGCTCCTCTCTCAATTTATAAAATTATGATACCATATTTCCCGGAAAAGCCAGTGCAAAAGCAACATCATTTTGGCCTCGGCGCCTTAAAACAGCGTCATCTGACTGGTCTCCGCCATCCCGGCGAAGGCCCCCAGGGCCTTGAGCTGCTCAATGTGGGTCTTGGAGAGCTTGCCGCAGCACATGGCAAACTCCTCGATGGAGATGAACTCCTTCCCTGCCCGCTTCTCTACCGTGTCCAGCGCCGCCGCATCTCCCAGCCCATGGACGGAGACAAAGGGCGGCAACAGCCCGCCGTCCACAATCTTGAATTTCGTGGCGTCGGATTTATAGATGTCGATGGTGTCGAAATGGTAGCCCCGGAGATAGAACTCGTAGCACACCTCCAGCGTGGTCAGCAGGTTCTGCTCCACGGCGGTGGCGTCTTTGTTGTTCTCGATCTCCCGGATTTTCCGCTTCACTGCGTCCTTTCCGGCGCAACAGTACTCCGCGTCAAAGGCCTTGGCCCGGACGGAGAAGAAGGTGGCGTAGAAGGCCAGGGGTTCATGGACCTTGTACCAGGCGATGCGGAAGGCCATCATCACGTAGGCCACGGCGTGGGCCTTGGGGAAGAGATACCCGATCTTGGCCAGTGACTCGATATACCAGCCGGGCACGTCGTGCTCCCGCATGGCCTCCTCCCAGCCGGGTTCAAAGCCGCCCTTTTTCACCTTGCCCTTTCGGACGGACTCCATGATCTTGAAGCTCATCTTGGGATCCAGGCCCATCTTGATGAGGTAAAGCATGATGTCGTCCCGGCAGCCAACCGTGTCCAGAACACCGGCGGTGCCGCTGAGGATCAGGTCCTTGGCGTTGCCCACCCACACATCGGTGCCGTGGGAGAAGCCGGAGAGGCGCACCAGCGTGCTGAAATCCTTCGGCTGGGTATCCACCAGCATCTGCCGGGTGAAACGGGTGTTGAACTCCGGAATGGCCACGGCACCAGTAGGGCCCAGGATCTCGTCGTTCTCATAGCCCAACACCTTGCTGGAGGTGAAGATGGACATGGTGTCCGGATCGTCCAGAGGAATCTTCTGGGGATCCACACCGGTGAGGACCTGCATCATGCGGACCATGGTGGGGTCATCGTGGCCCAGCATATCCAGCTTCAAAAGATTTGCCTCCATGGAGTGGTATTCAAAATGGGTGGTAATAGTGTCGGAGCCGTCGTCGTCCGCCGGGTGCTGGACAGGGCAGAAGTCCTCTATGGCCTTATCGTCCGGCACCACCACCAGTCCGCCGGGGTGCTGCCCGGTGGTGCGCCGGGTGCCCACACAGCCCAGCGTCAGCCGGTTCTCCTCCGCCCGGCCCGCCGTCATGCCGTTCTCCTCCAGGTACTTTTTCACAAAGCCGTAGGCGGTCTTCTCCGCCAGGGTACCGATGGTGCCCGCCCGGAACACCTGGGTCTCACCGAACATCTCAATGGCGTGGCGGTGGGCGCGGGCCTGATATTCGCCGGAGAAGTTCAGGTCGATATCCGGCACCTTGCCGCCGCCGAAGCCCAGGAAGGTCTCAAAGGGAATGTCAAAACCGTCCTTTTCATATTTCGTGCCGCAAACCGGGCAGACCTTGTCCGGCATATCCGCGCCGCAGCCGAAGGAACCGTCCTCGATAAAGTCGCTGTTTTTGCACTTTGGGCAGCGGTAGTGGGGCGGCAGGGAGTTCACCTCCGTGATGCCGGACATATAGGCCGCCAGAGACGATCCCACAGAGCCCCGGGAGCCCACCAGGTAGCCATTCTCCAGAGAACGCTGCACCAGCTTCTGAGCGGACATGTACACCACGTCGTACTTGCCCAGAATGCCGCCCAGCTCCACATTCAGCCGGTCCACAATGAGCTTCGGCGGGTCCTCCCCATAGAGCCGGTGGACCTTCTCCCATACCAGGCGGTTCAGATCCTCCTTGGAGTTCTCCAGCCTGGGGGGAAACAGCTCCTTTGGCAGCAGCTCAAAGGTCTCGACCTGGCTTGCGATCAGGCGGGTGTTGGACACCACCACCTCGTAGGCCTTCTCCTCCCCCAGGTAGGCAAACTCCTCCAGCATTTCGTCCGTGGTCTTGAAGTAGATGGGCAGGGGCTCATTGGCATCTGGGAACTTCTTGGACGCCAGCAGGATATGGCGGTACACCTCGTCCTCCGGCTCCAGGAAATGGACGTCACCCGTGGCGCAGACAGGCTTGCCCAGCTCCTCTCCCAGGCGGACGATGGTACGGTTGAACTCCCGCAGGTCCTCCTCCGACCGGGCATCGCCGTTGCGGAGCATAAAGGCGTTGTTGCACAGGGGCTGGATCTCCAGATAGTCATAAAAGGAGGCGATGCGCTTGAGCTCGTCCCAGTCCTTGTGGTCCGCCACGGCCTTGAACAGCTCTCCCGCCTCGCAGGCGGAGCCCACGATCACCCCCTCCCGGTGCTCTTTCAGCAGGCTCTTGGGGATGATGGGCACCCGCTTGAAGTACTGGAGGTTGGAGGCGGAGATCATCTGATAGAGATTTTTCAGCCCCACCTTGTTCCGGGCCAGCAGGATGATATGCTTGGGAAACCGGTTGGACTTCCCCCCCAGGGGCCGCAGCTTCTCCATCTCCCCGTTTACCGCCTGGAGGGTATGTACGCCTTTCTCGTGGAGCATCCTCCAGAAGGGGATCAGCATATAGCCCACCGTGGCCGCGTCATCGCTGGCCCGGTGGTGGTTGAAGGCGGGCAGGTCCAGATGCTCCGCCACAATGTCCAGCTTGTACTTCCCAAGCCCCGGCAGCAGGTTCTGGGCCAGGATCAGGGAGTCGATATAGGTGGGCTGAAAATCCAGTCCCGCCTCCCGGCACCCCGCCCGGATGAAACCAATATCAAACTCCGCGTTGTGAGCCGCCAGGGGGCGGCCGTTGACAAATTTCAGAAAATCCGCCAGGGCCTCTTTGGGCTGGGGCGCGTCCTTGAGCATCTCGTCGGTGATGCCCGTCAGGCCGATGATCTCCGGTGTCAGGCGGCGGCCCGGATTGACGAAGGTCTGGAACCGCTCCGCGATCTCCCCATTTTTCAGTACCACCGCACCGATCTCCGTGATGGCCTCCCGGTCCACCTTGAGGCCGGTGGTCTCAATATCAAAGCAGACGATCTCATCCTCCAGGGAGCAGTCCAGTGATCCATGGACCGCCACCCGGTCATCCAGATTGTTGACAAAATAGCCCTCCACGCCGTAGAGAATCTTGATCTTGTCCCCGGCGGCGTGCCACGCGTCCGGGAAGGACTGGGCCACGCCGTGGTCCGTGATGGCAATGGCGGGGTGGCCCCAGCGGATGGCGGTCTGTATGGCCTCCTTGGTGTCCGTCAGGGCGTCCATGTTGCTCATCTTGGTGTGGAGGTGGAGCTCCACCCGCTTCTCCGGGGCGGTGTCCTGCCGGGGCTGGTGTTCGGTGACATTGATGTGGTAGGGGTTCAACTGGATGTCCTTGCCATCCCAGGTGGGCTCCATCTTTCCCTGGACGCACAGCCACATACCGGGCTTCACGGCGCTCTCCAGAGCCTGGGCCTCCCTGGCGGTGAGGTTCTTCTGCACCGTGACGGAACCCGTGTAGTCCGTCATGTCAAAGCTCAACCGCCACATGCCGGGCCGGCGGGTCTCCCGGCACTCAAAGAAGAAGACCTTTCCCGTCACCGTTGCGCTGCTCATCTTCAAGTCCAACTCCTTGATGGGGCCGGGCCTTGCCTTGATGGGATTCCCCATCAGCACCTTGCCCACGGCGGGCCTGCCGCCCTTTCCGCCCTTGGAGGCAGAGGCCGCCGGCGCGGGCCGCACCGCCTCCGGCGCCTTGCAGGTGACGTCCATCTCCACCCTGGAAAAACCGTAGACCGCCCGCAGAGCCTCCCGGATTCCCTGCGCGTCCGCCTCGCTCAGCTGGCTTTTCACCGTCAGCTGGAGTCGGATGGACATCTCCCCCTGATCGATGGCGGCGCCGGTGAGCTCCGCCCCCGCCAGTTTCAGCCGCAGCTCCGGGGAGAGCTGCAGCTCTGTAAACATCTCAAAAAACGGGATATTTCTCGACATAGTGCTTTACTGATCTTCCTTTTCAACGTTCTGGCTCACGCCCTGGTTCCTGAGCCGCCTCTCCAGCTCCTCAAGGTGTCTGTCCATAGAGAGCTTGATCCACACACACATGACCACAATGGCTGCAACAGAGCCAATCGGCCACACCTGCCCGCCGTATGTGGACATATTGAGGAAGATCCCCAGCGCCATGGCCAAAATCACAGCTAGCATTTCAGCATCTCCTTTGTGCAGTCCTATAAGTTCTCGATCTCCGCCATCAAAGCGTCTACAAGTCCCTCCTGCGGAACTTTATAAAGGATTTCACCTTTTCGAAACAGCAGTCCCTCGCCCCTGCCGCCGGCAATGCCGATGTCGGCGGCGGCGGCCTCGCCGGGGCCGTTGACGGCGCAGCCCATCACTGCCACGGTGATGTCCTTCTCACAGTCCGCCAGACGCCGCTCCACCTCCTCCGCCATGGGAATGAGATCGATGCGGGTGCGGCCGCAGGTGGGACAGGCGATGAGGTTCACCCCCTGCTTTCGGAGTCCCGCCGCCTTCAAAATCTTTTTTGCGGCGTAGATCTCCTCCACCGGGTCGGCGGTCAGCGTCACCCGAATGGTGTCGCCGATGCCCATACAGAGCAGTCCTCCGATGCCCATGGCGGACTTCACCAGTCCCATGGAGGGCGTGCCCGCCTCGGTGACGCCCAGGTGGAGCGGATAGTCCGTCCGCTCACTGAGGAGGCGGTAGGCCGCCATGGTCAGGGGCACGTCAGAGCACTTGACGGAAATGCAGATGTCGTCAAAATCAAATTTGTTCAGCAAATGTACGTGGCCAAGGGCGCTCTCCATCAGGGCCTCAGCGGTGACGCCGCCGTATTTCACCCGGAGCTCTTTCTCCAGGGAGCCGCCGTTGACGCCGACGCGGATGGGAATGCCCTTTTGGCGGCACAGGTCTGCCACCGCCTTCACCCGCTCCTCCCCGCCGATATTGCCGGGGTTGATGCGGATGGCGTCCACCCCACGCTCCGCGCAGGCGATGGCGTATTTGTAATTGAAATGGATGTCCGCCACCAGAGGAATATGGATCCGCTCCTTGAGCTTGTCCACAGCCTCAGCCGCCGCCTGATCCGGGACCGCCACCCGGATAATCTCACACCCGGCAGCCTCCAGGGCCAGAATCTGGGCCACGGTAGCCTCCACATCGTCGGTCTTTGTGTTGCACATGGACTGAATACTCACCGGGGCGCCGCCGCCTACGGGAACCGCGCCGACCATCAGCCGCTTTGTCATTCTTTCATTTCCTCTCTCAATCTGGCATAAATGCAGGAGTCCAGCAGATCCCCGTTTTTGAAAACGCTCTTCCGCTTGATTCCCTCCAGGGTAAAACCCGCCTTCTCCAATACGCCCCGGGAGCCCGCATTTTGGGCGTATGGCTCCGCGTAGATGCGGACGATGTCCCAGGTCTCAAAGCCCAAGGCGCACATCTCTTTCACTGCGGCGGTCATGATCCCCCGCCGCCAAAAGGGACGGCCCAGCCAGTAGCCCAGCTCCGCACTCTTGCGGTACACGTCATTTCCCAGGAAAAGGCCGATGCTCCCCGCCGCTTCACCGTCCACCACGAGGCAGCGGCACAGCTGGCCCTGTCCCTCCTGCTCTATGCAGGAGCGGACAAACCCTTCCGCATCCGCCAGCGCGTATGGACTTGGAAATACGTCTCTCAGATTCCGGGCCACCAGGGGATCGTCGGCATAGGGAACTATGGCGGAGGCATCCTCCGTCCGAAAGGGCCGCAGTGTAAAGTCCATATCCATTCCTCCTATTGAAACAGCTTAAATACATCGTGAAAGGTCACCAACAGCATGAACCCCATCAGCACCACAAAGCCCGCCGTGTTCACGGCGGCCTGATACCGCTCCGGCACCTTCCGTTTGAACAGCAGCAGCGTCAGCTGGTCCACCAGCAGGAAGAACACCCGTCCGCCGTCCAGCGCCGGGATGGGCAGCATATTCATCACTGCCAAATTCACCGCGATCAGCGCGGCGAAATAGAAGATCTGTGACCAGGCGTCCCGCTGGGTCTTGGCCTGATCTCCCACCTCGGTGATGGTGGAGACGATACCCACCGGGCCGCTGAGATCCTCCACTGAGGCTCCGCCGGTGAACAGCTGCACCAGACTGAACCGCACCAGCTGGACAAAATCCAAGGCCGTGTTCCAGGTGTATTTCAGCTTGCTGCCCAGAGTGGCCTCCTCGGCATACCGGCCCATGTACAGGCCAAAGCCCCGGTAGACGGCGCCGTCCTGGTCGGTATAGGTCTGCCGCCGGAGATCCTTTACCACAATGTGCTCACCGTCACGGATAACCTCCAGGTCCACGCCGTCCCGGGCATAGCTCAAAAACATGCTGGAATCTCCTGCAAGATAGGCCCGGTAGCCGTTGACCTTGTAGATCCGGTCCCCGGGCATCAGCTCTCCCTGCCTGGAAAACTCCGGAGCCAGATCCGTGATCTGGTCGGTGTAAAAGACCCCCGCCCCGGCGTACAGGCACAGCAGAATCAGAAGACCCGCCAGAAAATTCATGCCCGCCCCGGCCACCAAGATCAGGAGCTTCTGCCAGAAGCCCTGGCGGACGAATGAACGCTGGTCGCCGGTGTCCTCGTCCTCCCCCTCCATGGCGCAAAAACCGCCGATGGGCAGGACCCGGAAAGAGTACTGCGTCTCCCCCCGCTTCCGTTTCCAGACCGTGGGGCCCATGCCGATGGAAAACTCGTTGACCCGCACACCGCAGAGCTTTGCGGCCAGAAAGTGGCCCAGCTCATGGACCGCCACCAACACGCCGAATATCAGGACTGCCGCCAGGATATAGATGAGTTTCATGCCAACTGCTCCTTGCTCACGATCTCGCGGGCCGCCCGGTCCGCCTCCAAAATCTCCTCCAGCGTGGGCTTTTCCACTGCTGGAAGGGCCTCCATGGCCTTTTTCGCCAGGTGAAAAATATTGTAAAATCCGATCCGGTCCGCCAAAAACAGCCGGACCGCCTCCTCGTTGGCTCCGTTCAGCACTGCGCAGGCAGTACCGCCTCTCTGGGCCGCCTCCTCCGCCAGCGCCAGACAGGGAAACACCTCCCGGTCCGGCTCCGCAAAGGTCAGCGGCGGACAAGTCAACAGGTCCAGCGGTTCCGTCGGATTCTCACCCCGCTCCGGATACGTCATGGCATACCGGATGGGCAGGCGCATATCCGGCGTACCCAGCTGGGCCAACACTGCCCCGTCCCGAAACTCCACCAGGGAGTGGACAATGGACTGGCGGTGGATCACCACATCTACCTGTTGAAGCGGCAGGCGGTAGAGACGCATGGCCTCAATGACCTCCAACCCCTTGTTCATCAGTGTGGCACAGTCCACGGTGATCTTGGGGCCCATCTTCCAGTTGGGATGTTTCAGGGCGTCCGCCTTTGTCATTCTGCCCGCTTCCGCCCGCTCCATACCGTAAAAGGGACCGCCGGAACAGGTCAGAATCAGCCGTTTGATCTCCCTCCGGTCCCCGCAGCCCTGGAGACACTGGAAGATGGCGGAGTGCTCCGAGTCCACGGGGACGATCTCCGCCCCGCTCCGCTCCGCCGCGTCCATCACCAGCTCCCCGGCGCAGACCAGTGTCTCCTTGTTGGCCAGGGCGATCCGCTTTTTCTCGCCGATGGCGGCAAGCGTGGGTTTCAGTCCCACCATGCCCACCACGGCGGTGACCACCGTGTCCGCCTCGGGGAGTACAGCGGCCTCTTCCAGGGCGGCAGGGCCGCCCTGGACCTTGGTATCTGTGTCTCTCAGCCGGACTGCCAGATCCCGGGCTGCCGGCCCGTCGGTCATCACCGCCAGACGGGGGCGGAACTTCCGCACCTGCTCCTCCACCCGCTCCACACTGCTGTTGGCGGTGAGGGCCGCCACCCGGAGGCCCAGCTGCTCCGCCACGTCCAGGGTCTGCCGGCCGATGGAGCCGGTAGAGCCCAGTATAGATATTGTATTCGTCATATCCCCTGTCCTAATTCAACAAACCGAAAGATACCGATGAAAAAAACGTCAGGGCAATCTCCACCGTGGGAGCCACGAACAGCACGCTGTCAAACCGGTCCAGTACGCCGCCGTGCTCCAGGAAGAGATGTCCGTAGTCCTTGATGCCGAACTCCCGCTTGATGAGGGAGAAGCTCAAATCGCCGATCTGGGCCACCACGCCGCAGATGAGAGACAATAGGGCCATGGGGACGGCGTTGATGGAGGCGCTGAACCAGCGGTCCATCACATAGGCGAAGAGCAATCCGCAGACCACGTTGCCTGCAAGTCCGCCGATAGAACCCTCCACCGTCTTCTTGGGACTGACCTTGGGTGCCAGCTTGTGCCTGCCCAAGGTGAGGCCGGCGAAGTAGGCGAAGGTATCGCAGGCGAAGCTCAGGATGAATGGCAGCAGCAGCCAGCCCCGGTGGATGCCGGAGGCCTCCAGGCGGAGGAAGGAGGAGAAGGACCAGCCGATGGCGATGCCGCCGAAGAGGCCCGCCATGATCTGGTTGAATCTTACCTCGCAGCCCTTGCGGATGGCATAGCCAAAAAAGAGGAATCCCTCCAGAAGAAACAGCAATGCGGCAGCATCCGGGCGGTCATAATACCACTCCACTGTAAAAACTGAAGTAATTGCACTCATGCCCACCAGCTCACTCCGTTTTACTCCGCTGACACACTGCTGGAGTTCCATGCCGCCGATGCCCGCCAAGAGGCACAGGGCGATCATCATTACAATGGACGGCGCCCACAGTACCACCCAAACAAGCACCGGCACGCCCAGCACGGCTACCAGGATTCTTGATTTCAAGTTATCACATCCTTTGTTGTACCGCTCGCTTCGCTTTGCGGCGCCCACAAGGGCTCTGCCCCTGCACCCCGCCAGCTTTTTGAAAAAAGCTGAACCAAAAACTTTTATTTCTTCACGCCGCCGAACCGGCGGTCCCGCGCCTGATAGGCCGCAATGGCCCGGTCCAGTTCCGCCTCGTCAAAATCCGGCCAGAGAGTGTCTGTGTAGTAAAACTCCGAGTAGGCGCACTGCCACAGCAGAAAGTTGCTCAACCGCAGCTCCCCGCTGGGCCGGATGATCAGCTCCGGGTCCGGGACCCCGGCGGAGTCCAGATAACCGGAGAATAGCGCCTCGTCCAGCTCCTCCGGTTTTCGCTCTCCCGCGGCGCAGTCCGCGGCGAACCGCCGCGCGGCCCGGAGGATCTCGTCCCGCCCGCCGTAGTTCAGGCAGACATTGGCCTGGAAATCGTCCTTGCTCAAATGCTCCGTGATCTCGTCCGTCTCCTTGGCCAACGCCCGCAGCTCCGGGGCAATGGGGGTCATGTCCCCGAAGAAATGGAGCCGGATGTGGTCCCGCTCCATGGTATCCACCGCCTCCAGAAGGTACTTTTTCAAGAGGGCCATGATGGCGGAGACCTCCGTCTCAGACCGCTTCCAGTTCTCCGTGGAGAAGGCATAGACCGTCAGGTACTTCACGCCGATGTTCTTGCAGTAGGTGGCGATGCGGCGAAAGGTCTCCGCCCCTGCCTTGTGGCCAGCGGTACGGGGAAGGCGCTGCCGTGTGGCCCAGCGACCGTTGCCGTCCATGATGATGGCAATATGGCGGGGCGGCGCAAGCCGCCCCGTCTCGTTGTTCTTCTGAATATCCGCCATCAGACCGCCATCAATTCCTTCTCTTTTTTCGCCAGCAGATCGTCCAGCGTCTTGCAGCTGTCGTCGGTGAGCTTCTGGAGATCCTTCTCCACCAGCTTCAGCTCATCCTCGGTGATCTCGGACTTCTTCTCCTGCTTCTTGAAGTTGTCCATGGCGTCCCGGCGGATGTTCCGCACCGCCACCTTGCCGCCTTCGGCGTACTTGCGAATCTGCTTCACCAGCTCCTTGCGGCGCTCCTCCGTCAACTGTGGGAAGGACAGGCGGATGGCCTTGCCGTCGTTCTGGGGATTGATGCCCAGGTCGGAGTTCTGGATGGCCTTCTCAATGGCTTTCAGCGCGGAGCCGTCCCAGGGGGTGATGACCAGGGAGCGGGGGTCCGGAGAGGCAATGGCCGCAATCTGCTGAATGGGGGTGGGGGTGCCGTAGTAATCCACCATAATGCGGTCCAGCACCGCGGCGTTGGCCCGGCCCGCCCGCACGGAGGCAAAGTCCGCAGCTACGGAGTCGATGCTCTTCTTCATTTTCTCCTCGTAAACTTTATACTCGTCTTTCAGCATGATGGGGTTCTTCCTTTCAATGTAAAAATATGTGAAACGCGTCCGCGATTATTCTTTGACAATGGTGCCCACCTTTTCGCCGCACAGGGCCCGGATGATATTCCGGGGATCCTTCAGGGCAAAGAGGAGCACGGGAATGTGGTTGTCCATGGAAAGCGACGTGGCGGTGGTGTCCATCACCATCAGGTGCTGGGCCAGCACGTCGTCGTAGCTGATGGTGTCGTACTTCACGGCAGCGGGGTCTTTGACCGGGTCAGCGCTGTACACGCCGTCCACATTCTTGGCAAGCAGAATCACGTCAGCCTCGATCTCCGCAGCCCGTAGCACGGCGGCGGTGTCCGTGGAAAAATAGGGGTTTCCGGTGCCCGCGCCGAAGATAACCACCCGCCCCTTCTCCAGGTGCCGGATGGCCCGGGAGCGGATATAGGGCTCCGCGATGGAGCGCATCTCAATGGCGGTCTGCACCCGGACGGGAATGCCCTTCTGCTCGCAGACGTCCGCAACGGCCAGACAGTTCATCACGGTGGCCAGCATGCCCATGTGGTCGGCCCGGGTGCGCTCCATCTTGCCGCCGCTGTTCTTGGCGCCCCGCCAGAAGTTGCCGCCGCCCACCACCAGTCCCACCTGGACGCCCATGTCCAGGCACTCCTTGATGGTGTCGCACACACTGCCGATCATCTCAAAATCCAGCCCCGCGCCCTTGCCGCCGGCCAAGGCCTCGCCGCTGATCTTCAACAGGACGCGCCGGTATACAGGTTTCGCCATAGTGAGCCCTCCATTTTATCTTGTTATGGTACAAAAGCTATTTTGTCTATTTTAACTTATTTTTCCGCTTTTGCATAGGGGGTAGACAAAGATTTTACAAATAAATCGTCGTTCCACAGGCTCCGCCGTGCTGCCCTCACAGAAAAAAGATCCCCAAATCTGCGGCCCGCAACCGATATTTGACATCCGGGTGGTAGCCTTTTCCCTGAAAATGTGGTACTGTGACACAGAAGAAGGAGGCGGCGTTTTATGCGTTTAGGCGAGAGAATCAGTCAATACCGCAGGTCTCTGGGCATCTCCCAGGAGGATCTGGGGGCGCGGCTGGGCGTCAGCCGGCAGGCGGTGAGCAAGTGGGAGACCAACACGGCCACGCCGGACATGGCAAACCTGATCGCCCTGGCACGGGAGTTCGGCGTGTCCGTGGCGGAGCTGACAGAGACGCCGGAGCCACCGCTGCCTATCGCTGTGGAATCCCCGGCCCCGCGGCAGCGGACCTGGCTGTGGTACGTTCCCCTGGCCCTGCTGTTCGCGGCGCTGATTGGCGGGCTGATTTGGGCCTATTGGCATGAGAACCTGGGACGGCCCGATGAGCCCGCCATAGCTCCCCTGCCCCAGCCCGCATCAGACTTTGCCCTGACATGGGTCCGGAGCGATGACACAAAACCATATATAGAGCTGGGAACCCAGGAGTCATTCTTCCCCTTTGGCACCTCTCTGGAGCTGACGAAGCCGGAGGAGGTGCTGGACACGGATTTTAGCAGCATGACCGCCCACCGGGCGGACTGCGGCGCCGTTCTCATCGAATACAGTCACATCGAAGATGCCTTGGAGCCGGAGGGGGAACTACGGGAATGGGAAAACATCGATGCCCTCTCCACCATTGTGTCTGGATACGCCACTCCCCACGGAATTGCCTCCGGCAGCAGCGAGGCGGATCTATTGGCGGCTTACGGCGACAAACTGGTGTACTGCCTGAAAGAGGAGGTCTATACCCTGGTTCCCCACGACTATTTCTATGCCTGGTCGGCCTTTGCGGACGGATACTCCACAATTTTCTTCTATGTTGAGCGAGGGAGCGTATCCGGCATCCGTATGGAGAGGATGTATGACCTGGGGGATTACTACACACCGGACAATGTGAATCATATCTCCCGCTTCCCCATGAAGGGCGGCGAGCCGGACTTCTCCCTCCGGGAGGAGCCGGAGCAGGAGGAACTCAGCGACACCCGGCGGGTCTACATCGCCTTTAACCGGCTGGTGTCCAGCAGCAACCTCACCGCCGAGGAGCAATACGCCTGCCGCCAGGATATCTTCACCCTCCTGCCGGACATGGACTGGTCAGAGCTGGGGCAGATGGGCACGGCGGAGTACCCGTCGGACGCCATCTTTGCTCTCATGGAGTGGCTGAGCAGTCGGGATGCCTATACCGAATCTGAGATTTTCCGGATTCAAACAGGTTCCGTGGCAAAAGGAATCGACGGCGCCTACGCAGAATCTTACGGCGGCCTGCTCTCCCGCGTCTTTTTCTACGACCCCGCCGCCTTCATCCGCAATCTCACCCGTGACTGGGACAGCGAGGAGGATTGGCGGTTCCACTCCGTTCTGGGCGCCGCTTTTGACGGCGTCTGGTATTCCCAGGAGCTGGCCGCCGCCTGCGATGCCCTGAACGCCGCGCTCTCCGGCAGCATGTTTACTGCGGAGGAATCAGGCTGGTGCCGGTTGATGCTGCGGTATCTGGAGGCGGCGGAGCGAGACAATTTTGAGGGTCTGCCCCGCTCCCCCGCTGAACTTCCATGAAAAACGCCCCGCCTTCCGGCGGGGCGTTCGTTCACATTATTCCGGATACCGGGTCCAGACCTCGTAAGTCCTGCCGGGGAACTCGTCCTCCGGTGTGATGACCATACTTCCGGCAGTACCGCCGTCTTTCAGGTAGAACATAGCAAATCCCGTCTCCATCCTGCCCTCCAGGGTCATCATATCCCCCTTTACGCCGCTGTATGTGGAGACCCGGACAATCTTCCCGCTGTCCAGCGTGATCACAAGGTCCCCCGCCCGCATTTTTGTGATGTCGTCCAGTTTCCGGGCCGGGAAGCCGTACCGTCCGAAGACCCGGTCGCTGAGCATCGCCGCGTAGCCGCCGGAGCCGCTGGTCATACTCAGCTTTTTGCCGTTGGCGTCCGTATAGGACCAGATCACGGCCTGCACTTCCGCGCTGGAGTTGCCCGAGGCATAAGTGGAGGCCCGGATGCCTCCCTGCCCCTCCGAAGCCACCCGCTGGAGCAGGTCCTTCACGTTCTCCTCCGTGACAGGCAGGCCGCTGAGCAGGGTCGCCCCCGCGGGCCCGGCGGATATATACTCTCCCGTGCCAATGGTGACGCCCAGGGCCTTCCCCAGACGGTCAATCACCACACAGCTCTGGGCACGGTTCATCAAGGCGGCCCCGTCAAAATCCCCATCGGTATGGCCCCGCAGAACCTCCAGCACGTAACATGCGGTCACCGCGTCCTGATACTCCTCCGGAATCTCAGCCCAATCTCTGACACGCAGATAAACGATCTCCCGCTCCACTCTGCTGCCGGTCTGCTCGTGGTCCAGCATGATGTTATAGGCCAGCTGGGCCATATCGTACCGGGTGACATAGCCGCCGTCACAGTCCAGCTCCGGCCAGCTGGTGTCCCGGCTCATGGCGGTACCCTTCAAAATATCGTGGTCCCGCAGTGCCGCCATACTGGCCCAGTACCAGGGGGCCGGTCCGCCATAGCCCTGGTCCTCGTAGGCCTTGGCCTCCTTCGGATAGAACGCCCGGGCCAGAAGCACGGCAAACTGGGCATTGGTCACCTTCTGCGCAGGCCGGAAGGTTCCGTCCTGATACCCGGAGACAATGGCTTTCCCTGCTACGCTTCGGATTGCCTCCCCAGCCCAGTGACCGGCCGGAATATCGGAGAAGCCCATCGAAGCCGCCAATGCAGGAACAACCGTCTCCATCAGAAGGACAATAGTGAGTAGCAACGTAACAATCCTCTTTTTCATGGCTTTCCGCTCCCATCCAAATCATCTGTACAAAGCGGGACGTGAGAATCCTCCCGTCCCGCCTTCTCTCTTTTTCTATTATACGCAATTGTTTCCAGAATTGCAATAGCCGGAGGGCAGTTTGCCCAGCACCAAATTATGGCTTTTCGCAGGCTCCGTTCAGCAGCCGGATCAGATCCTCCCTGCCCGCTCCCTTCTCAGCGGAAAATGGCACCAGTGTGTCGGCCTCTGTCAGCTCCAGCGTCTCCTGGATCAGGGCCAGGGCTGGCTCCACCTGGCTGCGCTTCAATTTATCCAGCTTGTTGGCCACCACGATCTCCGGACAGCCGGTCTCCCGGAACCAGGCGTGCATGGTCATATCATCTGCCGTGGGCTTGTGGCGGATGTCCACAATTAAAACCCCCGTGGTGATGAGGCCTCCCTCATCCTGAAAATACCGCTCCATCAGGCGGCCCCAGCGCTCTTTCTCCCCCCGGCCGACCTTGGCGTAACCATAGCCGGGCAAGTCCACCAGATAGGCCCGCCGATCCACCTGAAAATAGTTGATCTGGGTGGTTTTTCCCGGCGAGGAACCCACGTAGGCCAGATTTTTCCGACCCAGCAGGCGGTTGATCACCGAGGACTTGCCCACATTGGACCGCCCCGCAAAGGCAAACTGGGGCAGCCCGTCCCGCAGGAACTGCTCCGGCGAGGCGGCGGAGCGGACAAACTCCGCCTTTCCAAAGTTCAGAGGCATTGAAACCCTCCCTCTCTCGTTTACTGCCGTAAAACGGCCTCTCCAGCCTGTTCCCGAACCAGGGGCGCCAGGGGCGGCAGCGGCTCCTCCTCCCGGACAGACGCCTTGGCAGGACAGATGGCGGCGGCGAACACCTCATCCACCGTACTCACCGGAATGAACCGCAGAGCCGCCCGGACAGTCTGATCAATCTCCTCCAGATCCCGCTCGTTGTCCCGGGGAATCAGCACCGTGCCAATGCCGTTCCGCAGGGCCGCCATGGTCTTCTCCTTCAAGCCGCCGATTGCCAGCACCCGGCCCCGGAGCGTCACCTCCCCGGTCATGGCAATGCCGGCTTTAATCTTCCGGTCCGTCAGGGCAGAGAGCATGGCAGTGGTGACGGCGATCCCGGCGGAGGGACCATCCTTGGGCACGGCCCCCTCCGGGAAATGGACGTGGATGTCCTTTTCCTTCCAGAAGCCGGGTTCGATGCCCAGCACCGCCGCCCGGCTCCGCAGGCAGCTCAGCGCCGCCTGGGCGGATTCCTTCATCACATCCCCCAGATTTCCGGTGAGCTCCAGCTTCCCGGTGCCGTCACAGGCCAGCACCTCCACCTCCAGAATCTCGCCGCCGTTTTCCGTCCAGGCCAGCCCGTTCACCACGCCAATCTCCTCCCGCTCCGTATGGAGGGCAGGGGGATAGGGCTGGCAGTCCAGCAGCTTGGGCAGGTCTTTTTCTGTAACGGCAATTCGCTTTACATCTCCTTGCAGAAGCCGCATATCCGCTTTCCGGCAGATGGCGGCCAGCCGCCGCTCCAGCTTCCGGACGCCGGACTCCCGGGTGTAGTCACGGATGATGGCCCGGATTACGCCGTCTTCGATCCGCAGAGCGCTCTTCTTCAATCCGTGCTCCGCCAGCTGCTTTGGCAGCAGATGGCGGCGGGCGATCTGCACCTTCTCCTCGTCGGTGTAGCTGGAGAGCTGGATCACCTCCATGCGGTCCAGCAGGGGCCTGGGGATTGTGTCCGCGGTGTTGGCGGTGGTGATGAACATCACCTTCCGCAGGTCCACGGGAATCTCCAGAAAGTGGTCCCGAAAAGCGTGGTTCTGCTCGCTGTCCAGCACCTCCAAAAGGGCCGCAGACGGGTCGCCCCGGTAGTCGCTGCCCATCTTGTCAATCTCGTCCAGCAGCAGCAGTGGATTCATAGACCCGCTGCGGCTGATAGCCTCGATGACCCGCCCAGGCATGGAGCCTATGTAGGTCTTCCGGTGGCCCCGGATATCCGCCTCGTCCCGGACGCCGCCCAGGGAGATCCGGGCCAGCTTCCGGTTCAGCGCCTTGGCCACACTGATGGCGATGGAGGTCTTGCCCACGCCGGGAGGGCCCACCAGGCAGATAATCTGGCCCTTGCCCTCCGGATTCATCTGCCGGACGGCGATGGTCTCCAGAATGCGCTCTTTCACCTTCTCCAGGCCGTAGTGGTCCTTTTCCAGCACCTTTCTGGCGGCGTCCACGCTGACCCGCTCCCGGGTGGTCACATTCCAGGGCATCTCCAAACAGACATCCAGATAGTTCCGGATGACCGCGGCCTCAGCGCTGCTGTACGGCTGCTTGGCCAGCTTATTGACCTCTTTCAGCAGGTGCTTCTCCGTGTCCTCCTCCAGCTGGAACTCCAGAATCCTCTGGCGGTAGACCTCGATCTCGTCGTCTTCCTCGTCCTCTCCCAGCTCGTTCTGCAAGACCCGGATCTGGGTCCGCAGAATCTGATCCCGCTGGGTGCGGATGAGCTGGTCCCGGACCTTCCCCTCCATCTCGTGCTCAAAGCCGAGAACGTCGCACTCCCGGGCCAGGAAGCCGTTGAGCTTCCGCAGCCGCACATGGGGAACCAGCTCCTCCAGAATCTCCTGCTTGTCGGTATAGCGCAGGTTGATGTTCTGCGCGATAAAATCCGCCAGATACCCGGGGTCCTGGCAGTCCATCACTTGGGCGATCACTTCCTCCGGCAGGCTGTTCACCAGTCCCGCGTATTCGCTGAAGAGGCTGCATGCCTGACGCAGCAGCGCCTCCATCCTGGGGCCCCGCCGGACAGCGGCGGCGGGTTCCTCAATGAGCTCCACATTAGCCTGGAGATAGGGCTCCGCCTGCCAAAGGCGGCGCAGCCGCGCCCGCTGCCGACCCTCCACCACACAGCGGACCGCGTGGGGCGACAGCCGCAGAATCTGCCGGATATGGGATACCGTACCCACCTCGTACAGGTCGCCCTCCCCCGGCGCGTCCATGCCCGCCTCCCGCTGCGTGACCAGAAAGATATCCTGATCCGCCTCCATGGCACGCTCCAGAGCGGCGATAGAGACCCAGCGCTCCACGTCAAAGGTCAGGTTCATATGGGGAAAAACCGTCAGGCCCCGCAGGGCCAGCACGGGAATATTCATGGTAATGGGTTCCATGGCGTTCTCCTTTCAGGGGAAAAAGAGGAAGGGGCGCGCGGCGTCCCCTCCTCTTTTCTTTAAGACGCCGACCGCGGGGCGGAGCCGCCGTTTCTCGGCTTCTCCCCCTTGCCGGTGTTCAGTTTCACGGAATAGTTGATCTTGTTGGAGTCCCGGGTCAGCTGGGGCTCCCCCTTCCCCTCCACGCAGTCCTTTGTAATGACCGCCTTGACGATGGTGGGATCGGAGGGGATGTCGTACATGATCTGCGTCAGAAGGTTTTCCATCACGGCCCGCAGGCCCCGGGCGCCGATGCTGCGCTCGATGGCCTTGTCCGCCACAGCCTCCAGGGCCTCTTCTTCGAATACCAGCTCTACCTCGTCGTACTCCAGCAGCTTCCGGTACTGCTTCACCAGGGCGTTCTTCGGCTCTTTCAGGATGCGCACCAAGTCCTCCCGCTTCAGCGCGTTCAGCGGCGCGATCACCGGCAGACGGCCAACCAACTCCGGAATGATGCCGAATTTGAGAATGTCATGGGGCTGGACCTCATGGAGGATCTTATCTAGGTCCTTGTCCTTCTTTCCCTGGATATTAGCGCCAAAGCCAATGCTCTTCTGGTCCAGACGCTTTTCAATGATCTTGTCCAGCCCGTCAAAGGCGCCGCCGCAGATGAAGAGGATGTTCCTCGTATTCACCTGGATGAAATCCTGGTGAGGGTGCTTCCGGCCGCCCTGGGGCGGTACATTGGCCACGGTGCCCTCCACAATTTTCAGCAGCGCCTGCTGCACACCCTCGCCGGAGACATCCCGGGTAATGGAAGTGTTCTCGCTCTTCCGGGCGATCTTGTCGATCTCGTCCACGTAGATAATGCCGTGCTCAGCCCGCTCCACGTCAAAGTCCGCCGCCTGGAGCAGGCGCAGGAGGATGTTCTCCACATCGTCGCCCACATAGCCCGCCTCGGTAAGGGTTGTGGCGTCGGCAATGGCGAAGGGGACCTTTAGAATTCTGGCCAGGGTCTGGGCAAAGAGCGTCTTGCCGGAGCCCGTGGGACCCAGCATCAGAATGTTGCTCTTTTGCAGCTCCACGTCCTCGTCGCCACCGAAAAAGATGCGCTTATAGTGGTTGTATACCGCCACGGACAGGGCAACCTTGGCCTCGTCCTGGCCGATGACGTACTGGTCCAGCACGTCCTTGATCTCCCGGGGCGTGGGGAGCTGGTCGGGAATATCCTCCAGGGGGTTGGACTCCATATCGTCAAACCCGTCGTTCAGGATGCTCATGCACAGCTGGACACACTCGTCACAGATACGCACACCGGGCCCCTGAATCATGCGGTGGACCTGCTGCTCATGCTTGCCACAGAAGGAACACCGCAGCGTCTTCTTGCCGTCGTCACTCATGGTAAATACCCTCAGTCTTGCTTTTTATTTTCTGGCAGTTATGATCTGGTCCACCAGGCCGAATTCCAGCGCCTCCTCGGCGCTCATGAAGTTATCCCGCTCACAGGCGGCGGTGACCTCCTCCACCGAGCGGCCCGTGTTCTCCGCCATGATGCGGTTCATCCGCTTCTTGATGGTCTCCAGACGCTTGAGGTGGATCGCCATATCCGTGATCTGGCCCTGGGTGCCGGCAGAGGGCTGGTGGATCATGATCTCCGCATTGGGAAGCACTAGCCGCTTGCCCTTGGCGCCGGAGCTGAGCAGAAACGCGCCCATACTGGCGGCCATGCCCACGCAAATGGTGGAAACCTCGCACTTGACGTACTGCATGGTGTCATAGATGGCCATGCCGTCGGTGACGGAGCCGCCGGGGCTGTTGATATAGAACTGGATCTCCTTGTCCGGGTCCTGGGCCTCCAGATACAGCAGCTGGGCCACTACCAGACTGGCGGTGGTGGCGTTGACCTCCTCGCCCAGAAACACGATGCGGTCGTTCAGCAGGCGGGAGAAAATGTCATAGGAACGCTCTCCCCGGCTGGTCTGCTCCACAACATAGGGGACTAAACTCATACTTGAAAAACCTCCGTTCTTTCGTGGGACGGTTCACGGCCCTCCGAGGATCGCTGAAAAACGACGCCCGTCCGGAATCTGCCCAATAAACCATTCTCCCATGATACCACAAGCACCATGAGAGAATGTGTCGAATCCATGAACAATCCGAAAAATCCGCCCCGGCGGGCTGTGGGGACCGCCGGGGCGGGGCCGTTTTGATGTAAAGGGGAGAAGTTTTACTCTTCTTCTTTCTTGGCTTCCTTCACAGTCTTTTTGGCAGTTTTCTTGGCAGTCTTCTCCTCACCGTCGGCCGCCTTTTTGGCGGTCTTCTTCGCCGTCTTCTTGGGCTTCTCCTCGCCCTCGGCGGCCTCCTCAGCCGTGTCCTCCGCCTTCTTGGCAGTCTTTTTTTTCTTCTCCGGCTTCACGGCAACAGCGCTGTCCGTCACCAGAGCCACGGCCTTCCGGCTGACCACCTGGTCCTTGACCTGATCGGCCTGGACATACTTCTTCACCATCTCCAGCTCCATGCCGTATTGCTCCGCCAGCTTCTTGAACTCCTCCTCCACATCCTCGTCGGAGGCCTCAATGTTCTCGGCCTTGATGACGGCGGCCAGAGCCAGATCCATCCGCACCTGACGCAGGGCAGGCTCTCTGGCATCCTCCAGGAGCTTTGCCTCGGTGATGCCGGTCATCTGGGCGTACTGGTCATAGGGGATTCCCTGCTGGGTGATCTGCATCTTGAAGTTCTCCACGAACTGCCGGGCCTGGTTGTCCACCATGGCGTCGGGAATCTCGGCGGTGATGCCCTCGGCCACCTTGGTCATCAGAGCGTCCTCAAACTCGCGGTCAGCGGCCTTCTGGCGCTCTTCGGTGATTTTCTTTTTCAGGTCCGCCTTCAGCTCTTTCAGGGTGTCGAACTCGGAGACATCCTTGGCGAACTCGTCGTCCATCTCCGGGACTTCCTTCTCCTTCACCTCATGGCACTTGACCTTGAAGACTACGGCCTTGCCGGCCAGGTCCGCGTGGTAGTCCTCGGGGAAGGTGATGTCAATGTCCTTCTCGTCACCGGCCTTCATGCCGATGACCTGCTCTTCAAAGCCGGGGACAAAGCTGCGGGAACCCAGCTCCAGGCTGTGATTCTCTCCCTTGCCGCCGTCAAAGGGAGCGCCGTCCAGGAAGCCCTCAAAGTCGATGATGGCGGTGTCGCCCTCCTTAGCCTCCCGCTCCACGGACACCAGACGGGTGTTCCGGTCGCTGAGCTGCTTGAGCCGCTCGTCCACGTCGGCGGCGGTGACCTTCACCTCTTCCTTCTCGGCGGTCAGGCCCTTGTACTCGCCCAGAGTGACCTCGGGATACACGGGGACAGTGGCCTTGAAGGTAAAGCCGTCACTGGTGGCGTCGCCCACCAGCTCCACGGCCGGATAGCCCACCACCTGGAGCTCCTGCTCCTTCACGGCCTCTTCATAGGCATCAGGGAACGCTATATTGATGGCCTCCTCGAAAAACACCTCCACGCCGTACATACGCTCAATGAGCTTGCGGGGGGCTTTGCCGGGGCGGAAGCCCGGCATGTTGATCTTTCTGCGCATCTTCCGATACGCCTTTTCGACGGCGGCCTGAAATGCCTCCGCGCCGACCTCGATGGTCAGAGCGACCTGGCTTTTTTCGATCTTTTCGCAGCTTTTCACACTCATGTTGTCTACTCCTCCGTTCATCGCCGGCTCCACGCCGGTGCGAGTATTTATTTTACCAGAAGAATTCTGAAATTACCAGCCCTTTTTCAACTAATTTTCCACTATTCGCAGATTTTTTTTGGTGCAAACCCCAGATAGTCGGCGGAGATAAGAGAAAAGCCGGTTCCGTGCCGCTCTCCCTCCCATCTGCGGCGGATGGCGGGGCCGTGGAGATGACCGTAGCAGCAGCTTTGAACACGGTACTTCTCCAGCATCGCCAGGATCTCCGGGCACTGATAGCCCTGGTACATGGGCGGGTAGTGAAGAAAGCACAAAATGGGCCGCTCCCCCGCCGCCGCCAGGGAGGTCTCCAGCCGCATGACCTCCCGGTTCAGCACCTTGGCGTTATGGGGCCTCTGCTCCTCCTCCAGAAACCAGCCCCGGGTGCCGCAGAGGGCATAGTCCCCGTAAAATGCACAGCTGTTGTGGAGGATGTCCAAGGTATGGATGTCCTTCTCCTCAAAAAACCGGCGGAGCTTGGCGGCGGTGGTCCACCAGTAGTCGTGGTTGCCCTTGATGAGGTACTTTTTCCCGGGAAAGCGGTCCAGAAATCGGAAATCCGCCTCCGCCTCCTCCAGTGTCATGCCCCAGGAGGTATCCCCGGCCAGAATCAGCGTGTCCTCCGGCCCCAGGACAGACAGCCCCTCCTCAATGCGAAAGACATAGTTCTCCCAGGCCGGGCCGAAGATCTCCATGGACTTGTCCACCGCCAGGGAGAGGTGCAGGTCTCCAATGGCGTAGAGGGCCATACGAGCCCCTCCCTTCCGTGAATTTATTCCTCCGCCTGATCGTCAAAGAGGATGGGCCGGCCGCAGCTCTTGCAGCGGTCCGTTTTTTGGGGGTTCAGCCGGACGGAGCCGCTCCGGCTCCGGTCACGGCAGTTGGGACACTGAAGACGAAAGCGCCAGAGCAGCCCCGCCCCCGCCAGCGGGAGAAACGCCAGAGGCGCGATCCAGCTGGCCGCGGCCAAAAGGCGCTCTCCCCCTGCCAGCCGCAGAACCCACGCCGCGCCCTCCAGGCCCCAAAATGTCCAGAACAGACCCCAGAAGAGTCTGGCGTGCTTTCGCTTCAGCTTTCGCATACAGCGTCCCTCCTGCATCTCTCCACCATAAAAGCAGGCCGGCCGCACCAAGTGCACCGGCATTTCAGCGCCTGGACCTTTGCCGCCTCCCTCTTCACTTCAAAAACTCCAGCACCACATCGTCCATGCCCGCCTTCTCGCAGGTGAGGTCAAAGCGCCGTTGCTTGCCCTTGAGAGCCGCCAGCCGCCGGGGCACGGTCACACCGGTGGCGGCGTTGAGCTGGTCCAGCAGCTCCACACCGTCCCCCGCCGGAGCCTCTCCAATGGCTGTGAGGACGTGATTGCAGAACTTGTAAGGGGACGCGGTGGAGACGAACACTGTCACGGTCTGGTCCCCGGTCTCCCGGCGGTACTGCTCCATGACGCTGGCGGCCACGGCGGTATGGGTGTCGATGAGATATCCCTTTTTGTAATTCTCCGCAATGGCGGCGGTGGTCTCCTCCTCGCCGCAGAAGCCGCCCCAGAACTCCTCTTTCAGGGCCGCCTTAATCTGCCCGGAGACCTGGTACTGTCCATCTCTGCTCAGGGCCTCCATATAGCCCCGGACCTCTTCATCGTTCTCCCCGGAGAGGTCGAACAGCAGCCGCTCCAGATTGCTGGACACCAGAATATCCATGGAGGGGCTCATGGTGGTGTGGAAGGGGCGGTTGCGGTCGTAGACGCCGGTGCGGAGGAAATCCGTCAGCACGTCGTTGCGGTTGGAGGCACAGATCAGCTTCCCAACAGGCAGGCCCATGCGCTTTGCGTAGTACGCCGCCAGAATGTCGCCGAAATTGCCGGTGGGAACGCAGAAGTTCACCCGCTCCCCCATGTCCAGTTTTCCGTCCCGAACCAGGTCGCAGTAGGCGGAGATATAGTACACCACCTGGGGCAGGATGCGCCCCCAGTTGATGGAGTTGGCGGAGGAGAGGAAATACCCCCGGCCCGCCAGGGTCTCCCGCATGGCAGAATCGGAGAAAATACGCTTCACACCGGCCTGGGCGTCATCAAAGTTGCCCGCCACGGCGCACACGCCTACGTTCTCTCCCTCCTGGGTGACCATCTGGGCCTCCTGTACTTTGGACACGCCGTCCTTGGGATAGAAGACCATGATTTTTGTCTGGGGCACACCGGCAAAGCCCTCCATGGCGGCCTTGCCGGTGTCTCCGGAGGTGGCCACCAGAATGCAGGCCGTCTTGCCCTCCCCGGTCTTCCGCAGGGCCGCGGACAGCAGCTGGGGCAGCATCTGGAGGGCCATGTCCTTGAAGGCAGAGGTGGGACCGTGCCACAGCTCCAGGCAGTGAGTGGCGCCGTCCAGCGTCCGGACCGGAGCCACCGCCTCCGTGTCAAACTTGTCGGGACCGTAGGCGTTCTCCGCAAAGGTGAGCAGCTCCTCCTCCGTGTAGTCCGTCAGGTACAGCCCCATCACCCTGGCCGCCCGGGTCTGATACCGCTGGTTCACCAAACTCTCCAAAAACGCCCGGTCGATCTGGGGAATGGCCTCCGGCGTCAGCAGTCCGCCGTCACGGCTCAGGCCCATCTTGACGGCTTCCGCCGAATCCATACGGAGGTATTTGTCCCGTGTGCTGTAATATTTCATCTGTGTTGCCTCACTTTCAGGGTAATTGTTATGTAAACGCGTCCTCCAGATATTCCACCCGGAGGGAGCCGTTCTTTCCCACATAGACCTCCGCCACGTCAAACCGGGCGCGGACGTCGTCCAGACCGGTTTCCAGCAGATAGGCCATGGCGGCCTTTCGGAGCCGGTCCCGCTTGCGTCCGTCCACAAACTCCCGGGGCAGGCCGATGGCTCCGGCTCCCCGGAGCTTTACCTCCACAAAGCAGATCACTCCGTCCCGGGACCGGGCCACCAGATCCAGCTCACCGTACCGGCACCTCCACTGGGCAGCCAGGAGCTCACAGCCCTGCCGCTCCAAAAATTCCGCTGCGGCCCGTTCGCCCCGGTCTCCGGCGTCTCTGGCTCCGCTCACGAACGCCTCGCCTCCCACTTTTTCAAAAAGCTCCTCCGGTGGGCCGGACAGGGGCCGTACCGGTCCAGCATCTCGTAGTGGAGCCTGGTACCGTAGCCCTTGTGTCTGGCAAACTGATACTGGGGATACAGAGCCCCCAGCTCTGTGGAAACATAGCGGTCCCGGCTGACCTTGGCCAGGATGGACGCCGCCGCAATGGAGGCGCTCTTTCCATCGCCGCCTACCAGGGTGACATGGGGTGCGGTGATGGCGACCCGGCTGCCGTGGTCCCGGTTGCCGTCGATGAGGCAGAGATCCGGCTGGGCGGACAATCCGTCGATGGCCCGCTGCATAGCCAGCATCCGGGCATTGAGGATATCCATCTGGTCGATCTCCTCCGCCTCCACCTGGGCTACGGACCACGATCCCGCTCTGGAGACAATGGCCTCATACAGGGCCTCCCGCCTCTTTTCCGTCAGTTTCTTGGAGTCATTCAGACCCGGAATGTCAATCTCCCGGGGGAGGATGACGGCGGCAGCGTACACCGGACCCGCCAGGGGGCCGGCCCCCGCCTCATCCACGCCGCAGAGAAGGGCAAACCCTTTATTCCACTGTTCCCGCTCCGGAATCCACAGGTCCATGGGCTGTCTCTCCTCTCTTTTTTGACCGGCGGTGGAGTCACGCCATATACGTAAACTGGGCTAGCCACAGCAGGAAAACCACCGCCTGGAACGCCAAAAAATCAATCTATTCCCGCAGCCAGGACAGCGGAAAGCACGGCGTCAGCAGACCGGACAGAAGCAGAAAAATATCTGTCAGAAGTCCCATGTCCCCAAGAGAAATCCCAACAGCCAACAGTCCGCACACTGCCCAGAACTTCATAAAAATTCCGGCGGCTGTCCGGCTTCTGGTAACACAGGTAAACACATCCACCGCAAGCAGACTGAGAACATATGCCAGTCCCAGGAGAATGGACATCGGTGCAAATCCGCTGAAAGAACAGTCCAACAGCGTGATGAAATTCCGGAAGGCAGTGACGGCGTGAAGCCCGACCCAGATCAAGGCGCACAGCACCAGCCGACCCAGCAGCCGCTCCCGGCACGGTCCCGCATGCTCCACCACCATATTCGCTCTCCCTCCACTGTTGGCTGAATATCCTCTCTTCAGACTTCCGGCTCCTCCAGCGTAAACCGCCCCAGCCTGCCGCCCCGGAACTCGTCCAGCAGAATCTTCGCCATGCGCTCCGTGTCCACCTCGCCGCCGGAGATCAGAAAGCCCCGCCGGCGGCCCGCCGCCTCCAGCAGACGGTAGCCGTAGGCGATGTCGTTCTCTCCTTCTTCCCGCTCCGGGATGGACGGCAGCTTATACCCCGCCGTCAGGGCGCCGGGATACCGCTCCCCCAGGTAGGCCATCAGATGACAGCCCAGGGTCTCCACATCCAGAACGTCGTCCTTCACCGCGCCGGTGTAGGCCAGATTCAGGCCCACGCTCTGGTCCTCGAACTTGGGCCAGAGGATGCCGGGGGTGTCCAGCAGCTCCAGCCCCTTGTCAATGGGCACCCACTGCTTGGAGCGGGTGACGCCGGGCCGGTCCTCGGTCCTGGCCGTCTTCCGGCCCGCCACCTTGTTGATCAAGGTGGACTTGCCCACGTTGGGAATACCCAGAATCATCACCCGAACCACCCGGCCGGTCTGGCCCTTCTCGGCGTAGGCCCGGAGCTTGTCCGACAGCAGCTCCCGGACGGCGGCGGCAAACTTCGCCGTCCCCGCGCCGCCTTTGGCGTTGGACTCCAGAACGGCGTATCCTTTCGCCCGAAAATAGGCGGCCCACCGCTTTGTGGCCTCCGGATCCGCCTGATCCACCCGGTTCAGAACAACAAGTCGGGGCTTGCCCGCCGTCAGCTGGTCCACGTCCGGGTTCCGGCTGGAGACGGGAATGCGGGCGTCCAGGATCTCGCACACGGCGTCCACATTTTTCAGCTGCTCGGCGATCATCCGGCGGGTCTTGGTCATGTGGCCGGGATACCACTGGATGTTCACGCGATCACCCCGATCCGGCGGAAATCCCGTCTCTGCGTCTCCTCATCCGGGCCCGGGAAGGCCACTGCCACTGCTCTTCCGATGACGTAGCGGGTGTCCACCGTGCCAAGATTGGAGTCCCGGCTGTCACTGGAGCGGTTGCGGTTGTCCCCCATGACGAAGATGTGTCCCTCCGGCACGGTAAGAGGGAACTCCGTCCCCTCCTCCAGGAAGGTCAGCTCGTTGATATAGTCCTCCCGCAGGGGCTCGCCTTCCACGTAGACGGTGCCGCTGTCAAAGTCGATATCCACCGTCTGTCCCGCCGTAGCGATGACACGCTTGACAATGGGCTCTTTCAAAAAGGTGTCCTTCCGCAGCACCACCACGTCGCTGTACTTGTAGTCGTGATACAGCATGGAGTTCAGCACCAGCATCCGGTCCCCGTTCTGGAGCGTGGGCAGCATGGAGTGGCCGTCCACCCCGATCAGCCGTGCCCCGAAGGTAAACAGCAACACCACTGTCAGCACGGAGCACACCAGCGCCTGCACCCACTCATAGGATTCTCTGCCGTCGGACTTCTTCTCCTGCTGGTTCTCTCCCGACTGATTTTGCAGTTTTTCCGTATTTTCTTCCATTGTTCTCAATCCTCCCGGTTCAACATTCCCATGCGGGACCAATCCCGATCCCTGCTCTCCTCCGCCGCCCCTGGCACAGCCAGGTAAACGGCCCTGCCGATAACGCCGCGGGTGTCCACCGGCCCCAGGGCCGGGTTCCGACTGTCGTCACTGCCGTTGCGGTTGTCCCCCATGACGAAGACACAGCCCTCCGGCACCGTCAGGGGGAAGGCCATCCCCTCGTCCGTGCGGGTGGGCTCCCGGATATAGGGCTCCGCCAGCGCCTCGCCGTCCACATAGACGGTCCCGGCATCAAAGTCGATGTCCACCGTCTGTCCCGCCGCGGCAACAATCCGCTTCACAATGGGTCTTCCCTCGTGAAATCCCGGCTTGCGCAGAATCACAATATCCCCCGGGGCATAGTCCCCGCAGAGCCATCCGTCCAGCACCAGCAGCAGATCGCCGTTTTGCAGAGTCTCCCGCATGGAGCCGCCGGACACGCCGATGATTCGGACAGCGAAGGTGAACAGCAACACCACCGCCAGCACCGAGCACACCAGCGCCTGCACCCACTCGTACAGGTCCCGGCCCGGCAGACGCGCTCTCTTTCTCTTTCCCATTGGCAAAGCTCCCGATTGTTAATTCATATAGTATAGCAAAAGATCTCCGCTTTCACAAGCCCAAGGTAAGAAAAAAGAGAGGCCGCAGCCTCTCTTTATCTCCGGATCAAAGTTTCTCCTTGACCTTGGCGCTCTTGCCCACGCGGCCGCGCAGATAGTACAGCTTGGCCCGGCGGACCTTGCCGTTGCGGACAACCTGGATATTGTCGATCGAGGGAGAGTGCACAGGGAATACCTTCTCCACGCCTACACCGTAGGAGATGCGGCGGACGGTGATGGTCTCCTCAATGCCGCCGTGCTTCTTGGCGATGACGGTGCCCTCGAAGACCTGGATGCGCTCACGGGAGCCCTCCTTGACCTTCACGTGGACACGGACGGTGTCACCGATCTTGACGGCGGGCACTTCACGGGCCAGGGTTTCCTTGTTCAATTCCTTGATGAGATCCATGGGTATATTCCTCCTAAAATATAGGCGTTCATACCGCTTTTCGCAGCGCCCCGGCACATTTCGCCGGCGCACGGCAGAGGACCGCCCTTTGTAGCCTGAATAGAATACCACAGGCCGCGACAAAATGCAAGCACTTTTTTACAGATCAGGAATATTTGAAGTCCTGCCCCGCCAGCTCCCGGCCCGCCGCCGACAGCAGTCCCGCCGCCGCAGGGAGAAGCCACAGGCTGCCGCCGGTCCGGACCATCACAAAGACCAGCGCCGCCGACAGTGCCAGCGCCGCGATCATGCTGGTCCACCGGGCGGCTATCTCCCCCGCCGCCGGCCCGGCGGCCCAGGCGGCCAGCAGATACAGCGCCCGTCCGCCGTCCAGAGGCCGCACAGGAACCAGATTAAAGACGCACAGCACCAGATTCGCTCCGGTGAACACCACCCATCTCGTCCCGCCCAGCACCGTCAGCAGCAGGGCGCACAGGAGGTTTGCCCCCGGCCCCGCCAGCACCGCCGCCAGCTCTCCTGGGTAGGAAAGTCCCCTCCGGTCCGCTGCCAGCTCTGCTCCGAAGATGCCGATCCGCAGTCCGGTAACCGGCACTCCCAGCAGCCGCAGTGCCCCGCAGTGCCCCAGCTCATGAAGGGCGGCGGCGCCCAGCACGGTCCCCAGCAGTTCCCAGCCGCTGCCCAGCGTGAACCAGGCTGCCAGCAGGCAGAATCCCGGCGAGATCCGAATGCGCTCCCGCAGGTCACACAGCCGCCACATAGTAGATGGGATTTAAGTAAACGCCGTCCCGCTGGAGCTCAAAGTGCAGATGGGGCCCGGTGGCCATGCCGGTCTCCCCCACCTCCGCAATCTTCTGTCCCCGCTGCACCGCCGTGCCGGAGGAGGCCGTCACCCGGCTGCAGTGGGCGTAGAGCGTGGTATATCCCCCCTGGTGGGCCACGATACAGTATTTCCCATAGCTGCTGCTCTCCCCCACCGCCGTGACGGTGCCGTCAGCAAAGCTGCAGATCTCCGCGCCGCTCTCCGCCGCCAGGTCCACGCCGTAGTGAAACCGCTCCTCACCCTCCACAGGATGCTCCCGGTAGCCGAAGTTGGAGCTCAGGGCCCCGGAGAGAGGGGCACGGTAGTCAAAGTCCAGGATCGCCTGCTCCAAGCTGACGTTGCCAGGCAGGTTCTGGTCGGAGTAGAGCACATAAGCCAAATTGGATACCTGCCCATCTCCCCCTGTCTGACCGCCTTCCTCTGTCTCCGCCGGCTGCTCCTGTGCGCCGCGGCAGGCCCGCAGGGTGTCCATGGCGGACGCCTCCGGCAGCTCTCCCAGAACGGCGGTCTCCAAAACCTCCCCCGGCGCCTCCGGGTGAAACACCGCCTGATACACATCCCGGGCCGCGCCGCCCACGTCGGACTCCCCGGCAAAGGCCCGCCCCACGGCGGAGAACACCGCCCGCACATCCACGTTCTGCTCCATGGGGCCGGTCAGAAACTGGTTGATCCGGGCCATCTGTCCCGGCAGCAGCAGCTTCACCGCCACCAGCAGGACAAAAATTCCCGCGCAGGCCGCAAACTGAATCAGACGGCGGCGCTCTCCGGCGCTCAAAGAGTCCTCTTTCCGCCGGACCGCCCGCCGCGTGCCTCCGCGGCTCTGTCTCCGCCGTGCCGCCGCAATGGTGCTGATTCTCCGTCCCGCCTGCCTTGAGGTCATGGCCGTCCCCTCCCTTTTGATTCTTGGAGATTGTATGCGGCAAAGAGGTGAGATATGCCTTTTAACGGTAACAAGGGCCGCCGGGAGACCGGCGGCCCTGCCTCTATCCTCTTTTCCGCCCCCGGCTCTTGAGTCCCCCTGTGGCCGGGTTGTCGATCAGACCGCCCTCCTCCGTAAAGCGGGAGCCGTGACAGGGGCAGTCCCAGGTGCGCTCCCGGGGATTCCATTTCAGCGCGCAGCCCATGTGAGGACACCGGGGGCTTGTGGGGGTCAGCAGATTCACCGCCGCCCCGGCGGCGTTGACTGCCAGCTGAGGCCGGAGCATGGTCCGGGAGGGAGAGAATACCGGAGCCCAGGGATTCTCCCGGCCCGTCAACAGATCTCCCAGGATCATGGCCGCCGCCATGGAGGAGGTCATCCCCCACTTGTTGAAGCCCGTGGCCGTATAGAGTCCCTGCGTGCGGGCGGAATAAAGCCCGATATAGGGTACGCCGTCCAATGTCATGCAGTCCTGGGCGGCCCAGCGGGCCGCCTCCCGGGAGGCTGGGTAATACTTGGCCGCGCAGCGCTTCAGCTCCTCCCAGCCGCCGCCCTTCCCGCCGGTGCGGTGGCCTCCGCCGCCCAGAAGCAGCAGCCTCCCGGCATTCCGGAGGGATAATCCGTCCTCCGTCCCATCCACATACATGCCGCCTACATCCGGGGCGTTCTCCAGCGCCAGGACATAGGAGCGGCGCTGGTACATCTTGAGAAAATAGCTTCCGTGCCTGTTGAGAAAGGGGAAGTGGGTGCAGACAACGATCTTCTCCGCCCGAATTCTCCCCTCCGGCGTCACCGCCATAAAGGGGGCCAACTCCAGAACGGGCGTATGCTCATAGATCCGAAGGTTCTTCGCTGCCACAGCTGCGAACCGCAGCGGGTCAAACTGCGCCTGCTTTGGAAACCGCACCGCCCCCGCCGTTGGAAACGGCACCCCCTCCACCAGCTCCGCCGGGAAGCCCAGGGTCTCCAGGGCCCGCACCTCCCGCTCCAGTCCGGCCCGGTCACTCCGGGAGTAGACAAAGGCGTCCCGCTCCTCAAAGCCGCAGTCAGCTCCGGCACACAAGCGGCGGTACTCCCCCAGGGCCGCCTGATTGGCCTCCAGGTACATCCCGGCCAGCTCCCTGCCAAACCGCCGCAGGAGCTTGTTGTAGATCAGCCCGTGCTGGGAGGTGATCTTGGCGGTGGTGTTCTTCGTTGTGCCGCCGCAGACAGTGCCTGCCTCTACCAGCACATTCTCCACGCCCATCTCCGTCAGGCGGCGGGCGCACAAAAGCCCCGCCAGCCCGCCGCCGATGACCAGTACGTCCGTACAAAGCTCCCCCCGCAGGGACGGAAACCGGGGCAGAGCCGTCTCTCTTGTCCAAACCGACTCCATTCTTCATCACCGGGAATAGTATGCGGCGTTTTCTAGATTTTAACCGTTCCGGTGTGTGGCGGCCGGCGGCTTTTCCGCCGGCCTGGTCCTTCTCTTTTTTCTCCCCTCGCTCCGGCAAACGTGAATGCCTCCCTGGCGCGCCGCCTCAAACTCCCGCGCCAGCTCCGGCGTGACGGCCGGAACAGACCGCCGTCCCACCCAGGTTCCATCCTCCCGCGGGCTCAGCGTCATGCGGCACAAAAAGCGCCCGTGTTCCTGACAGCGGAATACTGCGTAATAGACCAGCGGCACCGCCTCTCCCTTGGCCCGCACAAAGCTCCACCGGCTGACAGAACCCAGCCGCCCGCAGAGAGGGCAGGCCGGCTGCCGCCCCGTTCTGGCGTTCAGAACGCCCTCCGGGCTGGGCAGGGGCCCCACCTTCCGGCGGGGCTGCTTGGGAAAGGGCAGCTTGGAGAGGCGGGGTGACGGCAGGCGGCGGGATTTCTCCCGCCTCTCCGGCCGGTAGGCCAGGGCCTCCGGCGTAATCCACCGGGCCACCACGGCGGTGTACATGGCGTCACACAGGGCGTTGTGGAAATCAAAAATATCCGGAACGCCGCAGTACTCCGCCGCCCGCCACAACGCCACCTGCTGTCCGGCGCCCACCAGATAGGAAAAGGCCGTCTGGAGATCGCAGACCGTCTCCACCGGCACCGGGGGAATGTTCCAGTACTCGCAGTTCTGCCGCAGCGCCTTGAAGTCGTCTCCACCGCCCCAGGCGGCGAAGGCGGTCTCGCCCCCGCACCAGGCCCGGAACCGCTCCAGAGCGGCGGGAAACTCCACCGTGGACTGAACAGAGGCCTGTAATTCCGGCAGTTTTTTCGCCCCCGGGTCGAACCGCTTGTGGACTGTGGGCCTGACGAAGACGCTGAACGTGTCCACAATAGGCCCTCCGATCTCCTCCACCCGGACCGCGCCGATCTGGAGAATCTCATCCAGAGGCTTTTTGTCGTAGCTGCGGTTCCACTCCAGGTCCAGAATGATCATCTGCATCACTTCTCTCTTGTTCTCTTTCGCATACCGGCAAAAGGCCCGGGGCAACGACAGTTGCTCCGGGCCTGTGGCCGCAATTGGACAATCAGCCCTTCACCATGGAGGCGATCTCCTCGGCAAAGTTCTCCTGCTTCTTCTCGATGCCCTCGCCCTTCTCAAAGCGCACGGCGTCCTTAAAGGTGATGGCGCCGCCCAGGGACTTGGCTGCGGCGGCCAGATACTTCTCCACGGTCAGGTCTCCATCCTTCACAAACTCCTGCTGGAGCAGGCAGTTCTCGGTGTAGAACTTGTTCAGCTTGCCTAGGACGATCTTCTCCCGGACCTGCTTGGGCTTGGAGGCCATCTTGGGATCGTTCTCCATCTGGGCCATCATGATCTTCTTCTCCTCGTCCAGAACGTCCTGGGTCACCTGGGCCTTATCCCAGAAGCGGGGATTCAGAGCGGCGATCTGCATGGCAACATCCTTGCCGGCCTCTTCCACCTTCTCAGCAGGCAGGTCGGTCTCCAGGTTCACCAGCACGCCGATCTTGCCGCCGGCGTGGACATAGGGCACACAGACGCCGCCCTCGAAGCGGGCGAAGCGGCGGACCTTGATGTTCTCGCCGATGACCAGGACCATCTCCTGCTGCTGCTGGAGAACGGTCAGGTCGGTGCCGTTGTACTTGCACTCCATCAGAGCGTCCAGGTCGGCGGGATTCACCGCGGCCACAGTGGCGGCCACACCCTTGACAAAGTCCACAAACTTCTCATTCTTGCCCACGAAGTCGGTCTCGGCATTGACCTCAACCACGACGCCCACACCGTTAACAACGGCGGCATAGGCCATGCCCTCAGCGGCAATGCGGTCGGCCTTCTTCACAGAGGCGGCCAGACCCTTCTCGCGCAGGTACTCGATGGCCTTGTCCATGTCGCCGTCGGAGGCGGCCAGGGCCTTTTTGCAGTCCATCATACCCACGCCGGTCTTCTCGCGCAGGTTCTTTACGTCAGCAGCTGTAAAAGCCATTTTATTGTTCCTCCACTCTATAATAAATCACAAGCGCTTCCAGAGTCTGATTACTCGGCGTCCGCTTTCTCAGGCTCCTCGGTCTGCTCGCCCTGCTTGCCCTCCAGCACGGCATTGGCCATGATGGAAGAGATCAGCTTGATGGCGCGGATGGCGTCGTCGTTTCCGGGGATGACGTAGTCGATCTCGTCGGGGTCGCAGTTGGTGTCGGCGATGGCCACCACGGGGATGCCCAGCTTGTGGGCCTCGGCGATGGCGTTGCGCTCCTTGCGGGTATCCACGATGAAGAGGGCGCCCGGCAGACGCTTCATCTCCTTCACGCCACCCAGGTACTTCTCCAGCTTGGCAATCTCACCCATGTGCTTCATGACTTCCTTCTTGGGCAGCATGTCAAAGGTGCCGTCCTCCTGCATGGTCTTCAGCTGGTTCAGCCGGTCCACGCGGGTGCGCATGGTCTTGAAGTTGGTCATCATGCCGCCCAGCCACCGGGCGTTAACGAAATACTGGCCGCAGCGGGCGGCCTCCTCGCGGATGGCGTCCTGGGCCTGCTTCTTGGTGCCCACGAACAGCAGGGACTGGCCGCTCTCGGAGAGCTGGCGGACAAAGTTATAGGCCTCCTCCAGCTTGCGGACAGTCTTCTGCAGGTCCACAATGTAGATACCGTTGCGCTCGGTGTAGATATAGGGGGCCATCTTGGGGTTCCACCGGCGGGTCTGGTGGCCGAAGTGGACGCCTGCCTCCAGCAGGGCCTTCATGGATACGACGCTAGAATTTGCCATAGTGTTTGTTTCCTCCAAATCTGATTTAGTTTGACCTCCGGCGGCTTCAGCCTCCCCGCTAACCCAGGACGGGCACAGGCGGAGAGTCCACGCGCCGTGCGGAATGCTGAAATATAATACCACACCAAAACACTGAATGCAAGTATTTTTTCCCAAAACCGCAGGAAAATATGCCATATATTCAGAGCTTCAGCACCTTCTTCTGCGCTTTTTCTCCAAATTCGGGTCCCGGCGCTGGAAGGGCTTGTCGATCAGGATGATATCGTCCCCAATCCGCTGGATGCAATCCCAGGGGACGTAAAACTCCTCTCCCCTACCGAACAGGCCAAAAAACAGCTTCGGCCCGCTGACCACGATGGCCACCACCTTCCCCTCCGGCACCGTGATATCCACATCAGAGACAAAACCCAGCCGGCAGCCATCGCAGATATTGATGACTTCCTTACGCTGCAGCCCTCGAATCCTGCACTGCATGGCGCTCACCTCCCCTAGAACCTATTCAGCACACAGAATGTCCCATACTTTCCCCCGGCCCACAAAGCGACAAAACCTCCCAGTATAGGAAAAAACGACGGAGGAAATACTGAGTGCAGGTTATTTCACCACATAAAAAAGACAGTGGAGGAATCCGGTTTTATGCAGGGAAAAGTAGAGATTGCAGGGGTCAACACCTCCAAGCTCAAGGTCCTGAAAAATGAGGAGACCATGGCGCTGCTGCGCCGGACCAAGGAGGGCGACCAGGAGGCCCGCCGGCAGCTGATCGAGGGAAATCTCCGGCTGGTGCTGTCCGTCATCCAGAGGTTTTCAGGCCGGGGGGAAAACGCCGACGACCTCTTCCAGGTGGGCTGTGTGGGCCTCATCAAGGCCATTGACAACTTTGACATCACCCAGCCGGTGCGGTTTTCCACCTACGGCGTGCCCATGATCATCGGCGAGATCCGGCGCTACCTCCGGGACAACAGCGCCATTCGGGTGACACGCAGCATGCGGGACACGGCCTACCGGGTGCTCCAGGTCCGGGACCGGCTGCTGGCGGAGACCCAGAGGGAGCCCACGGTGGAGCAGATCGCCAAGGAACTGGACATCCCCCGGGAGGACGTGGTGTTCGCCATGGACGCCATCATGGACCCGGTGTCCCTCTACGACCCGGTGTACTCCGACAGCGGCGGGGACACCCTCTGTGTCATGGACCAAGTGCGGGACACCAAGAACACCGACGAGAACTGGACGGACCGCATCGCTCTGAAGGACGCCATGAAGCGGCTGGACGACCGGGAGCGACGGATTTTATCCCTTCGGTTCTATGAGGGCAAGACCCAGATGGAGGTGTCCGCCGAAGTGGGCATCTCCCAGGCCCAGGTCTCACGGCTGGAGAAGGGCGCGATTAATACTATTAAAAAGAACATCTGACCGCAAAACCGGGGCCGGCGTTTCGCCGGCCCCGGTCAGGCATTCTACTTGATATGAGCTCCCATAAACGACAAAAGCCGCAGCAGGGGCCGCCACAGGTCTGGGTGGTGCTCCAGCAGGAACATCTCCACCTCACCCCGGCTCAATCCATTCCCCCAGAGAAGAACATGCTTCCCCAATGCGTCATTCCCGACGGCGGTATCCCCGACAGCGGCGACACCCACGGCGATCTTTCCCGCCACAGCCGTGACGCCTCCGGCGTACCACCGGCCAAGGGCCACCGGACCAAAGGCCAGCAGCCCGATGGCCACCGGTCCCAGCGCCGCCAGTCCGAAGGCCAGACACCCCAGCGCCAAAGCCCCCGCGCTGATGACGCCGATGCTGACAAGGCCCGCACTCATGATCCCCAGGGACAGGACACCCACGGCGATATTGCCGATGGCAATGATCCCCCTGGCCGTATCCCTGAGCCGCATACGGTTGCCGCTGAACCGGATGGAGACCAGGGGCAGGCCCCCGATCCTCGTCCTGCTGTCCCAGGCCCAGACCCGGAAATACCGGGAGATCTCCTCCACCTGCGCCTCCAGTCTGTCCGTGGAGGTCCCGCCCTTCTCCGGGGGCTCCGGCTCCTCGACATAGTCTTTCACCAGGTAGTCCACGCTGACGCGGAACAGCTCCGACAGCGCCACCAGCTTGGCAAGCTCCGGCTGCGCCGCGCCGCTCTCCCACTTGCTGACGGACTGCCTCGTCACTCCCAGCCTGTCCGCCAGCTGCTCCTGGGACATACCCGCCTGACGGCGCAGGGCCGTCAGCTTTTCAGAAAAATTCATTGGATGTTCGCCTCCCTGTTTGATAGGCCTATGGTACGCCGGGCTGGGAGAAAAGACAAGAACGCGGTGGGTGGAACTTTGTCAACCACAGGTTGCAAGCACTGGGGCACAAGGGATACAGAATTCACAGCCAGCCTCATTCAGAATGGAACGCCACTTTCCAGTTCAGTAAAACTCCTGCTATCTTCCAAACAGCGCCAGCAGCTCGGCCCAGTTGCCCCGCTCCGCAGCACAGGCCCGCAGCCTCCTCTCCGACCAGATTGCCCCGTTCCATAAAGCGCAGCGTCCGCTCCATGCCGTCCGGGTACAGCAGATACGCCCGCACTTTTCCCCGCTCCAGAAAATACAGCTCCTGGGCGGGAGTGTCTTTCAGACAAATCTGCTGTCCCGCGCAAAACCGCCTCCTGATAAAACGTACAAATTTTACCCATTTGATTATTCACTATATAAAAAGTTTATTGCTTTGTAAAGTATTTTACAATTTATTGAACAATAGCGGCAGATCATCCGGAGATCGTACAACACTATCGGGAGGAATATGCACATGGCAGTCTTTATAACAAAATAACAAATGACGGAGTCTCCATCCACTATGAGATTCAGGGTTCCGGAAAGACTCTGGTCATACTCCACGGCTGGGATCAAAGCGCAAAGGCCTTTTGCAACAATGTTCCCGCACTTGCAGAACAATACCAGGTGGTCACTGTGGACCTGCGAGGCCACGGCGAGTCCGGAAAACCCTCCTATGGCTACCGCATCTCCCGGCTGGCCATGGACGTCAAGCAGCTTTTGGACGCTTTGGAGCTGGAGGATGTCATTCTGCTGGGCTGGTCTATGGGCTGCTCGGTGGTGTAGAGCTATTGGGACCTGTTCCGCGGCCACCGGCTGAGCAAGCTGATCCTCGTAGATGAGCCGCCTCTGTGCATGATCAACGCCGGCACAACCCGGACGGCTTTTCCAACAACCCCGCCCTGGAAGACTGGAAGGAGTCCCTGCTGAGCAACACAGTCAACGCCACAAAGGGATATGTGGGCATGATGCTGTATGCGCCGGAGGGAAAGGCACAATTTGGCCAGCAGACCCTTGAGGAAAGCCTGAAATTCCCGGCCAGAGAGTGTGCGCATCTCCTGCCGAATCACGTCTATACCGACTGGCGGGACGTGATCCCCACCATCACCCTCCCCACCCTGGTCATCACCGCGAAAAACAGTTACGTCAAGGGAGTCAACAATGAGTGGACCCACGTTCAAATCGCCGGTTCCCGATTCAGGCTGTTTGAGACGGCCCACATGATGTTTATGGAAGAGTCCACCGCTTTTAACGAGGCAGTCATGGAATTTATCGGCTGAGGCCGGAGAGGGATTATGAGACAAATCAGTTTTCTGGGGCTTGGTGTCATGGGGCTGCCCATGACCAAAAATCTGGTGACAAAATCCGGCTGTTCTGTGCTGGGGTATGATGTGGTCCCTGAGCAAGCGGCAGCTTTCCAGGCGGCAGGCGGAATCGCCGTGGAGGCCCCGGCGGAAATCTACCAATCCTGTCAAATCATCTTTCAAATCCTGCCCCCCCACCCCATTATCATCCACTCGGTGGAACAGACGGTCCAATACGAAAAGCCCGGCGGAATCGTAGTGACCTGTCCTCGGCCGCGCCGGACACCATCCTGGATCTCTTTCAAAAGACACAGGCGGCCGGAATTTGCCTGGTGGACGCCCCTGTCATCGGCGGAACCCCCATGGCCGCCGCCGGAACGCTGGCTATCATGGCCGGCGGCGAACCCGCCGTCTTTGAGACTGTAAAGCCCCTGCTCTCCTGCATGGGTAGCTCTGTATACACCGGAGGCCCCGCCAGCGGCAGCGTGACAAAGCTAGGGCCTGTTCACATAAGCCCACACGCACGTCTTTTCGGCAAATTTTGTCGCCTGCTTCGTTAAAAATTTTTGCCGTACGCCAGTACGCCTGCAAATTTTTGCCTCGCATCCGGCTAAATTTTGCTCGAAAATCTGCCGCAAGGATATTCTCAACGCCAAGCACTACGCCCACCATCTGGGCGTCGACCTGCCCATGACCGATGTGGTCCTCCATGTCATGAACTGGATGGCAGACAACGGTCACATTGATGAGGACCAGATCGCCATGGTGAAATACTATGAGGACAAAATGGACATGACCGTGGGACAGAACGCCTGATGCCGCCGTGCGCAAAAAAGAGCATCCGTCCATGAAACGGGCGGATGCTCTTTTATAAAGGAGGGAGGCTCCGCGGCATCCCCTCTTCCCTTTTACTCCCCTTCCACCGGGATCAGGACGCCGCCCCAACGGACAGCGGTGACCTGATTCAGGTCTATGGGCGTCTCAAAGGGCCCGTAGTCCTCGCTCCAGTCCTCCTGGCAGCCGCCCATGGTGTTGTCCAGGGACACCTCCCTGCCGTCTTCCATCACCACGGCGATCTCTGCGCCCGGCCAGATTCCCTCCTGGGGGCTGGTCCAATGGGTCCGCCAGCGCATTCCCAGAGGGGAGAGCCGCAGAGAGTCCAGCACCAGAGTGCCGGATTCCTCCGTCCCCTGTGTCACACCGGTGACATCCAGCTCCCGGATTTCCACGTCCCCGCAGTGGGCTCCGATGTTGAACTCCCAGTCGCCGGTAAGAACCGGCGTATACACCTTATCTGGAGACTGAACCCACAATCCGGGGATGTGAAGGACCTTGTCAGTTCCGTCGGAGAAGTCCACGCCCTCGGCGGGCCAGAACCGGAGAACCGCCGTGAGGACATTGTTCTCCCCGCTGCGGGGCATCCACTCAAATTCCACATACCTGGGAAGCTCCCGCCCGTCTTTGTCTGTCAGGGTGATCTTCTCTCCCAGCTCATCGCCGAAGAGTTGGTAATACCCCTCGTCCTCGCTGTAATCCGGCAGGACCGTGTCCTCGGGGGCGTGGATCTCAAGCATTAAATAGTAGAAGTCCCGGTCCCCAAAGGCCGCCAGCGGCGTCATCACCGTCCCATTGCTCTCCGCCGCCGGAAGTGTCTCCGGCGCGGTGCTGAGGTTGTCGATCACCGCCTGCTGGCCCTCGTCCAGCCGGCCGAAGTACCGCTCCCACAGCGGGCCCGCCGCAGCGGCCGCCGTGCCAATCAGCACCACCGCCACGATGGCCGCCGCCATCATCTTCCGGGGCCATTGCGCACTCCGGCGGCCTCTCTCACCGCTCTGGGCCCTCATCAGATGATCCGTCAGCGCCGTCCGTCCCTCCGCCGTATAGCGTACCCGATCCAGCTCACTCCGATAAACACTGTTGTCCATACATACCTCCCAACATGACTTTCAGCTTCTGCTTTCCCCGGTAGAGGTAGGTGCTCACCTGCGGGGCCTTGCAGCCCATCAGATCCGCGATCTCCTCCACCTCGTACTCCTCGTAATACCGCAGGTACACGGCCTGCCGGTATTTCTCCGGCAGTGCCTGCACCGCCCGCAGCACCGGGCTGTCCTCCAGCTCCGGCAGCTCCGCCGCTATCTCCCCAGCGCTCTCCAGAGGTACCCGGCGGCGGGCCCAGGCGGTCTTTTTCAGGTCCTTACAGCAGTTCACCGCCACCCGCAGCACCCAGGCCCGCTCCAGCTCCGCGGTATCAAAGCGGCGGGGCGAGGTCAACAGCTTTAGGAGCACGGTCTGGCTCACGTCCTGGGCGTCCTGGAGATTGCCCGTCCAGGTGTAGCCCACCCGCAGCACCGTGTCCGCCCAGCGGCTGACCATCTCCTCGGCCTCCTGGCGGGAGTATAGAATCTGTTCCGTAATATCATCTCCTTCTGAATGGCGCCTTTCACTGATCAAACGAAACAGCGGGGCGGAATCTGACAGCCTAGACAAAAAAATCCCCACGCAACCGCGGTTGCGGGCCTCTGTTGGTGGACGCAACCGGCGCAACCTGTTATACTGGCTTCCAGGGACGTGTTTCAAAACCATGAAACAGGAGGTATTGCCTATATGAATATTGCGGATACCATCAGACAGTCCCGGGAGGCCCGGGGCCTCACCCAGGAGAACCTGGCAGAGCGGTGCGAAGTCAGCCGTCAGGCGGTGAGCAAGTGGGAGGTGGGGGCCTCTGTGCCCACGCCGGAGAATCTGAAAACGCTGGGGGAGATTCTGGAGGTCACCTTTGAGACGGAGGAGAGCGCCGCCGTCTCCGCCGCGCTCTCCCGGGGGAGAACCCCATGGAAACTCGCTGTCATCGCCCTGGGCGTGCTGATGCTGGCGGCGCTGCTGTCCATCGGGATATATGTGTCCATCTTCACCCGGGACTCCCGCACGGATGTGCCACAGCCGCTGAATCCGATCATCACCGGAATCTATTTCTTCGGTGACGACGGCACGCCCCTGGACCCGGACCTGGGGGACGGCTGGAAGAGCTTCACCGTGGGCCAGCAGGTCTATCTGCTGGTGAGCTTCCAGCAGGGCACGAAGACCAGGGTCCAGGGGGTGTCTCTCTTTGCCACACCCACAGGGACGGAAGTCTACGACCAGCGGGAGCAGCTGGCGGTACAGGCGGTGTATGACCCGACCTTCGCCCTGTTCCCTCTGGAGTTTCCGGAGGAGACCTTTATCCACCTGGATGTGGTACTGGAGTGCGACGAAGACCAGAGGATCACGGAGACGCTGAACGTGACGGCGGTGACTGTCGAGGAGATCGACGGTCAGATCTACGAATGGGATCACTCTGTGGACACGTCTCAGGACAGATCGGTCGCCGGCGAGATTCTGGCCAACGATTCTCCTCTGCCAATCAGCCAGTGATGGACGCACCAGAATATCAAAACAAAAGTGGAACGGCCCGTCTGGCCGTTCCACTTTTTTCTCTAACTATTTTTGTAAAGCAAGTGCCGGGCTCTGCCCAGACCCCACCGCCCTTTGAAAAGGGCGGCCCTAAACGCTATCAGCCCTCTTCGGCGATCTTCCGCCCCATCAGCACGCCCATGATGGAGGCCATCATCAGACCCCGGGTCCAGCCGGAGCTGTCCCCCAGGCAGTGGAGGCCCTGGAGGCTGGTGTTGAAATCCGTGTCCATCTTCACCCGGTTGGAGTAGAATTTCAGCTCCGGGGAGTACAGCAGGGTCTCCGTGGCGGCAAAGCCCGGCACCACGTAGTCCATGGCCTGGATAAAGCCGATGATATTGGTCATGGCCCGGTAGGGCATGGCGGCGGTGATGTCGCCAGCCACGGCGTCCGGCAGGGTGGGCCGGATGTTGGACTGGGCCAGCTCCTTCTCCCAGGTGCGCTTGCCGTCCAGAATGTCCCCGAACCGCTGGACCAGGATCTGGCCGTTGGCCAGCATGTTGGTCAGCTCGCCCACCTTCTGGGCATAGGCGATGGGCTGATTAAACGGGATGGAGAAATTGTGGGAGCAGAGGATCGAGAGATTGGTGTTGTCGCTCTTGAGGTCCTTGTAGGAGTGGCCGTTGACCACCGCCAGGTTGTTGTCGTAGTTCTCCTGGCTGACAAAGCCGCCGGGGTTCTGGCAGAAGGTGCGGACCTTGTTCTTGAAGGGCTTGGGCCAGCCCACCAGCTTGGACTCATAGAGCACCCGGTTCACCATCTCCATGACCTCGTTGCGGACCTCCACCCGGACGCCGATATCCACAGTGCCGGGGGCGTGGGCGATGTTGTGCTCGGCGCAGAGCTTCTCCAGCCAGTCGGCGCCCCGGCGGCCGGTGGCCACCACCGTGTGCTTGGCGTAGATCTCCAGGTCCTGCTTTCCGTTGGAGATGGAGACTCCCTTGCAAACATCCTGCTCCAAAATGAGATTCCCGCACTCATAGCCGAAGTACATCTCCACCCCGTTCTCCTGGAGGAACTTCTCAATGGCCAAGTAGATGGCCTGGGCCTTTTCCGTACCCATATGCCGGATGGGACAGTCCACCAGCTTCAATCCCGCGTGGATGGCCCGCTTACGGATTTCTTTCCGCTCTTCCTCGTGCTCCAGACCCTCAATATGGGTGTCCGCGCCGAACTCCAAATAGATTTTGTCGGCATAGTTGATGGTCTCCTGGGCCAGATCCGGGCCGATGAGGTTGGGCAGGTCGCCGCCCACCTCATAACTCAAGGACAGCTTTCCGTCGGAAAAGGCGCCGGCGCCGGAAAAGCCGGTGGTGATATGGCAGTAGGGTTTGCAGTTCACGCACTTGTGGGTCTGGGCCTTGGGGCAGCGGCGGTCCTCCACCGCCCGGCCCTTTTCCACCATAACGATCTTTTGGCGGCTCCCTCTCTTGATCATCTCCAGAGCCGTAAAAATACCGGCGGGACCCGCTCCGACAATGACGACGTCTGCTTTCATGGCTGACTCTCCTTATATTGTAATCTGATTCTCATTTCGCTGACAGGTCCACCCTGCGGCGCACCAGCGTCATGGGCGGCACCGCTCGGGGCAGCTTCACGCGGAGGCGCATCTGAGGCGTCCGGGGCTCCTCCAAGATCTCCCCCGCCTCGCTTCGCATCTCCGGCGCGATTATGGAGAAGGGACGGAGGCCCGGGCCCACCAGCTCCACCTCGTCTCCGGCGCGGAACTTGTTCCGCAGGGACAGCGTCGCGTTTCCCTCCCCGTCGCACTCCACCACGACGGCGGTCACCTGCCAGTCCCGGATATAGCGGGAGTTCTCGTAGTACTGTCCCGGGGCCCCATAGTAGAAGCCGGTGGCGTAGGGCCGGTGGCTGACATGCTCCACTTCGTCCCGCCAAACAGGGTCCGGCGGTTCCCCCGCCGCCGCCGTATCCAGGCAGTGGCGGTAGGCCCCGGTGACGATGGCGGCGTAATATGCGGACTTGGCCCGCCCCTCGATTTTCAAACTGCTCAATCCCGCATCGCAGAGATCGTCCAGGTGGTCGATCATGCACATATCCCGGGAGTTCAGGATGTACGCGCCCTGGCCGTCCTCCTCAATCGGAAAGTACTCGCCGGGGCGCTTTTCCTCCATCAGGGCATAGTGGTAGCGGCAGGGCTGGGCACAGGCTCCGCGGCTGGAGTCCCGCCCGGTCATATAATTGCTGAGAAGGCACCTGCCGGAGTAGCTGACGCACATGGCCCCGTGGACGAAGGCCTCCAGCTCCAGGTCTGGCGGCGTCCTGTCCCGGATGGTCCGGATCTCCTCCAGGCTCAGCTCCCGGGCCAGAATGACCCGGGAGGCCCCCAGGTCATGCCAGGCCCGGGCGGTCTCGTAATTGCAGACGCTGGCCTGAGTGGAGACGTGCCGCCGGCACCGGGGAGCGTACCGCCCCGCCAGGGTAAACGTCCCCAGATCCGCCGCGATCAGGGCGTCCACCCCGGCGTCGTTCAGACGCTCCAGGTGCTCTGGAAGACGTGCGATCTCCTCGTTCCGGGGTATGGTGTTGATGGTGCAGTGGACCCGGACGCCGTGGGCATGTGCATAATCCACGGCCTGGGGCAGCTCCTCCGGAGTGAAATTCCCGGCAAAAGCCCGCATACCGAAGTCCGTGCCCGCCAGATACACGGCGTCCGCGCCGTAGAGGACCGCCATTTTCAGCCGTTCCATGTCCCCCGCTGGGGCCAGCAGCTCCGGTTTTCTCCCCTTATCCGCCATACTGGTCACTGTTGACAAAGCTCAAAAAGCTGTTGTAGTCGGCAAAATAGTGGTGCTTGTGGTCCGTCCCCAGGGCGTAGTAATAGTAGTCGCTGGAGGTGGGATACAGCGCCGCGTTGATGGAGGTCATACCGGGGTTGGCAATGGGCGTGGGCGGCAGGCCCGCGTATTTGCGCAGGTTGTAGGGGCTGTCCGTCTCCAGGTCGGCGCTGGTGATGGCCCCCTCGTGGTCCGGCAGGGCGTAGAGCAGCGCAGCGTCAATCTGGAGCATCCCATAGGTGCCCCGCTTGTCGCCGGGGCCGTTGAGACGGTTGTAGATCACGGAGGCGATCATGGCCTGGTCCGTGCCGTCGGTCTCCTTTTCAATCAGGGAGGCGATGGTGACAATCTCCTTCATGCTGCGCCCGGAGGACTCCAACTCCTCCTGGACGTCCTCGCCCATCATCTTCTGCTCAAAGTTTTTGATCAGCCGCTCCAGGGCATTCTTGGCATTGTGATTCACATAGAACTGATAGGTGTCCGGGAAGAGATAGCCCTCCAGACGGCTGATGTCCTCGGACTCATTGTCAATGAACTCGTAGTTGAAATCCGCCATCTTGGCGGCCTCCAGCAGATTCTCCTCCGTGTTGACTCCCTTCTCCGCCAGCAGCCGGATGGTCTGGGCGACGGTGTAGCCCTCGGGGATGGTGACATCCACCGTCTCCGCGCTCATGCTGCCGGAGGAACTGCGCATTCCGGAGATCAGAGCGTGGTAATCCATGTCGTTGTTCAGCGTATAGGTGCCGATGCCGATCTCGTCCTCTGCCTTGGTGAACGCGGCAAAGAGCTTGAAAAACCACTTGTACCGGATCAGCTCCGCCTCCTGGAGCTTGTCCGCCACAGTGTCCAGGGTGTCCTCGGCGGAAATCTCCACCGTTGCCTCCATCTTTGCCCCCCGGTTGAAGGCGCACAGGTCCGACGCCAGCAGCCAGCCCACGCCGGCCATGGTGGCCGAGGCGGCTGCCACGATCAGCACATAGAGAATCAGCGCCAGAAACGGGTTGATGCGCCGCCGTTTCTTCCGGCGGCGGGCGCTCTGGTTTTGCTGAGGATGGTCCGGCTGGCCGCGGCGCACCTGCGCGGAATCCCAGCTGGCGGTATCTCCCTTTCTAAAATCTGCCATTAAAACCTCCATACCCGGTGCCCGGCATAGCCGGGCCCGTCCGCTTTTCAAGCTAAAATATTTTTTCAATGGCCAGGCTCCGGCTGGAAACCCGGCGCATAGAATATCCCAAAGTCTTTAAGAGAGGTGTTTGAAATGTTTTTTAACAACGGAAACAACAACTCCTGCCTGTGGATCATCATCATCCTGGTCCTGTGCTGCTGCTGCGGCGGCAGCGGCAATTCCTGGGGCTGCGGCAGCTGGGGCGGCTCCTGCGGCTGCGGCAATTGGAACGGCTGCAACTGCGGCTGTAACTGCAACTGCGGCTGCAACTGCAACTGCGGCTGCAACAACAACTGCGGCGACAGCTGCTGCTGACAACCGGGGAAATGGGGCGCGGAAGCGCCCCGTTTTCCGCTTCTCCAAAGGGACAGACTGCCTATTTTTTCCGTCCCTCCTGCCACACATGGACCAAAAACAAGGGCAGCTTCATCATGCGGCCCAGCCGCCGGGGATCGCTGCACAGCCGGTAAAACCACTCCAAACCGTGGTCACACCAGAATTTTGGCGCCCGCTTCACCTCGCCGGCGAACACATCCATACTGCCGCCCAAACCGCAGAGAAGCCGCGCGCCGGTGGCAGAGCCGTTTTTCGCCATCCAGAGCTCCTGCTTCGGAGCGCCCAGGCACACAAACACCGCGTCCGCGCCGCACCGCCGGATATCCTGCACAACGGGGCCGTCCTCCTGAAAGTATCCGTCGTGGACGCCGGCGATCCGCAGTCCCGGATACCGCTCCCGCAGCCGCTCCGCCGCCATTTCCGCCACACCGGGCTTGGCTCCCAGCAGATAGAGGGACAGCCCCTCCTCCGCCATCTTCTCCAGCATGCGGGCGGCGAATTCAATCCCGGGCACCCGCTCCTTCAGTGGCGTACCCAGCATGGCCGCGCCCTTGATTACGCCGATCCCGTCCGGCAGGACCAGCGCCGCACTGTTGACGGCCTCCCGGGCCGCCGGGTTTTCCCGGCAGACCTCCACGATCTCCGGGTTGGGCGTCACCACATAGTGGGCACCCCCGGCATGGAGCAGCTCCAATCCCCGCTCCGCCGCCTCGGACAGCGTCAAATTGTCAAAGCCAACGCCCAGTACGTCAACGCGCACGGTATCACCTCGCATACATACTCATACAGTTTGTAAGTATAGCACAAGTTCTGGTAAAAAATCAAGAGGGACGCGATGCGTCCCTCCCTTTTTCCCTTCGGTGCGATCACGCATGAAAGCCTGTCCGGCTTTTCAGATGTTGAAAACAGGATCAGCCGGCGCCCAAAAGGACCTTTCGCCCGCAGGGCGCACCATGAGTCAGTAAGTTGCCAGGCCCGATGTGCAAAAGCGTGCTTCCATATCGGCTCTTGACCGCACTCACTGCCCCGCCCGTTTCTTCTCCGGCAGCTGGGCCAGCAGCACGGCCGCCAGCATGAGCACACAGCCCAGGTACTCCTTCCCGCTCATCTGGTTGCCGAAGGCAATGGCCCCGGCCACGGTGGCGAACACCGACTCCAAACTCAGCAGCAAAGACACCACCGTGGGGTTGGAGTCCTTCTGGGCCACGATCTGCAAAGTATAGGCCACGCCGCTGGAGAACACGCCTACATACAAAATGGGCCAGGCACAGGCGCGGATGGCCTCCCAGGTGGGGGACTCCGACACCAGCATCCCCACAGCGGAGAGCAGCGCCGCCACCAGAAACTGAACACAGGACATCTCCACCCCGTCTACCTTCTGGGTGAAGTGATCGATGACCAGAATATGGCCCGCGAAGCAGAAGGCGCACAGCAGAATGTAGAAATCGCCGCTGGCAATGGTAAATTCCTCGGTGATGCACAGGCAGTAGAGCCCCGCCACCGCCAGCACAATGCCAAGCCAAATGCTCCTGGGGGCTTTTTTCCTGAGGAAAAGGCCCAAAATGGGCACAATGACGATGTACAGCGCCGTGATGAAGCCAGCCTTGCCGGGGCTGGTGCTCTCGATACCCTTTTGCTGGAGGTTGGCGGCCACCGTCAGTGCAACGCCGCAGCACACGCCGCCCAAAATCAGGTCTCTGCGGTATGCGGGCGCGGACCGCTCCGCCTCCTCCCCGCCGGATCTCCGCCGCATGAGGCGCAGCACCGCGCACAGCGCCAGCAGAAAGAGGAACGCCACCGCCGACCGGGCAGCGTTGAAGGTAAAGGGGCCCACATAGTCCGCCCCCACGCTCTGAAACACAAAGGCTGTGCCCCAGATCAGCGCCGCCAGCACTGGCAGCACGTTCTGCCGAATCCAATTTGTTCTCATGTCTTGTCCAATCTTCCTTCCTGTGATATACTGTCAGATATATTACCATGGAGGCGGGAAATTGGCAAGCCTATCCTTCACCCGCCGGGAAGGAGAGCCCATGGAGTTCAGAGGCATGAATGAGCCGGAGATCCGGGACTGGTATGACCGCGAGTTCGTCAAAACCTTTCCCCCCAATGAGCAAAAGCCCCTGGACTTTATCCTGGAGCTGATTGCCGGCGGACAGTACACCCTCTTGGGCCTGTATGACGGCCCCGCCCTGCTGGGCTATGCCACCCTCCAGACCCACCCGGGCCACCCGGGATATATTCTGCTGGACTACCTGGGCGTCACCACTGCACGGCGGAACGGCGGACTGGGGGCTCACATCCTCTCCCTTCTGGAAAAGAAGTACCGGGAAACGGCCTGCATCATCGTGGAGGCGGAGAGCCCCGTCCCCGGCGGAGACGAAGCAGAGAACGCCCTGCGGGGCCGGCGCATCGGCTTTTATGAGCGCTGCGGTCTGCGGCGGGCCTATGAAATGGGCGCCTGCGGCATTCGGTGTCAGGTTCTAACTCTGGGAGAATCGGGAGGCCCGGACGCCCTGATGGCAGCTCACCGGGCCATCTACGGCCCTGGCCGGTCGGACATCACCGTCCCCCTGGGGCCGGACGAAGTCCCCGCCCCCGCCCACTGGGGAAAGTAACATCACCAAAGGAGGAGCGGCTATGCTTCTTTTTGACATGGACGGCACCCTCATCGATTCCAACCGCGTCTGGAAGGACGTGGACCGGGAGTTTCTGGCCCGGCGGGGCCTGCCCTATACCCACGCCTATTACGAGGGCGTGGCCCACACCATCTTCCCTCTGGCGGCCAAGTTCACCAAGGAGTTCTGCCGCCTGCCGGAGTCCTGCGAGGAGATCATGGCGGAGTGGATGGCACTGGCCAAGGATGCCTACGCCCACGTGACCGTGAAACCCGGCGTTCGGGCGTATCTCAAGCAATGCAAGTCCGAGGGCCGCCGGATGGCTGTGGTGACCTCCAGCGTACCGGAGCACTGCCACATGGCTCTGGAGAAGCTGGGTCTGGAAAAGTACTTCGAGCGGATCAACTTCGCCCAGGAGCTGGGCATGGACAAAAAACTTCCGGACGTGTGGCTGGCGGCGGCAAAAGTCCACGGCGTCCGCCCGGAGGACTGCACCGTTTTTGACGACAGTCTGGCCGCCTGCAAGGGAGCCAGAGCCGCGAAGATGCGGGTGGTCGGCGTGTACGACAGTTTTTTCAGCCACGATGAGAAGGAGATGGCGGGCTTTTGTGACGTGTTTATCCGGAGCTTTGAGGAACTCCTTCTGCCGGAGCGGAAACGGAGATGAGCGCTTTGAAATCCATGGAGCAGGTCCTGGCAGAAGCCCGGGAGGACGGCGATCTGACGGAATCCATGGTCTTTGACCGAATCACCGCAGAGGGGCTCGATTTCTCAGAGCTGACCTGCCGGCGGCTCTCCTTCCACACCTGCCGGTTTACCGGCTGCGATTTCAGCGGCGCGGCGTTCTACGACTGTGATTTCACCGACTGCCATTTTACGGAGTGCCGCTTCTCCGTCAGCTACTGGAAGTCCTGCCGTCTCACCGGCTGCAAGGGCGACGGCGGCGACTTCCGCCGGAGCCGGTTCAAGGACTGTGCTCTGGAAGGCTGCATGCTCCGCTACGCCAACTTCACCGGCGCCGTTTGGGAGCGGTGCGCCTTATCGGAGTGTAATTTCTCAGAGTCCACCCTGGCGGAGTGCAAAATCTCCAAGACCACTTTCCAAACTGTGGACCTCACCGGCGCGGAGCTGTTCCGCACCCCCTTCAAGGGAATGGACCTCTCCTCCTGCACACTGGACCGAGTGTCCCTGTCGGAGACCTGCGCCGAGCTGAAAGGCGCGAAGCTCCACGTAAGTCAAGCCGCCGTGGTGGCCCGGATCCTCGGAATTGAAATTGTCCCATGACAAAACCGCGCCTCCAGTTGGAGGCGCGGTTTTTGTCCTTACAATTTTTTCATGTGGCTCCCGGCAAATTTCAGCATCAGCCGCTTGGGCTTTTCGATCCCCTGAAACTGGACGGTGACCATGGCATCGCCGGACATGGGCTTGACCTCCAGCACCGTTCCCTGTCCGAAGGCGGTGTGCTCCACCTCGTCTCCGGTCCGCAGCTCCAGCACAGGCGCGGACGCGCCGCCTTTGGCCGCCGGACGCTGGGGCGCAGCTCTGGCCACCGTCTCCCGGTAGGAGCGTACCGCGCCGCTGGCCGTCCTGCCGCCATAACCGCTGTAACCGGCTCCGCCGTAAGCTGGCACGCCGCTGCCGCCGGCCTCCCCGCCGCCAAAGCGGGGCTCCGGCTTGCCCTCCCAGCGCATATTGTCCTCCGGAATCTCGTCCAGAAACCGGGAGGAGCGGTTGCTGCTGGTCCGGCCGTACAGCATCCGCTGGCGGGCATTGGTCATAGTCAGCCGCTCCTTTGCCCGGGTCATGGCCACGTAGCAAAGACGCCGCTCCTCCTCGATCTCCTCCTGGTCGTACTGGGCGGAGCTGCCGGGGAAGATCCCCTCCTCCATGCCCACCACATAGACCAGGGGGAACTCCAGCCCCTTGGCGGAGTGGATGGTCATCATGGTGACGCAGTCATCCCCGCCCTCCAGGGAATCCAGGTCCGTGTACAGGGCGATCTCGTTCAAGAAGCCGGAGAGCGTGGCGTCCTCCGGGTCCCGCTCCAAAAAGCCCATGATGCTGGATTTCAACTCCTCCACGTTCTCAATGCGGCCCCGGCTCTCCAGGTCGTTCTTCTCCTCCAGCGCTTTGATGTAGCCGCTCTGTTCACACACCGCGTCGTAGAACTCCGGCAGGGCCAGCTCCGCCCCCTGGCGGCGGAGGCTGTCGATCAAGTCAGCGAATTTCAGCAGCTTGGCGGCTTTCAGCTCCGGAAAGAGGTCCGCGTTGCGGATGATCTCATACAGGGACGCCCCCTGGGCCGCCGCCAGGTCCGCCACCTTGTCCATGGTGGCTGCGCCGATGCCCCGGGCGGGGATGTTGACAATCCGCCGCAGCCGCAGGTCGTCCAGGGGATTGTTCAGAACGCACAGGTAGGCCAGCATGTCCTTGACCTCCGCCCGGTCAAAGAACTTCATGCCCCCCACCACCTTGTAGGGCACGCCGTTGCGGCGCATGGCGTACTCCAGGGCGTTGGACTGGGCGTTCATGCGGTACAGCACGGCGGCGTCCCGGAACCTCCGCCCCCGGTTCACCGCCATCATGATGTCCCCCACCACAAAGTTTGCCTCGTCGCTCTCACTGAAAGTGGTCTTGACGGCGACGGTCTCACCACTGCCGTTGTCCGTCCACAGCGTCTTGCCCTTGCGGCTCTCGTTGTTGCGGATGACGGCGTTGGCGGCGTCCAGAATGTTCTGGGTAGAGCGGTAGTTCTGCTCCAACCGGATCACCCGGGCGCTCTTGTACTGCTTTTCAAAGCTGAGGATGTTCTCGATGTTGGCTCCCCGGAAGCGGTAGATGGACTGGTCGTCGTCACCCACCACGCAGAGATTCCTCCGGCCTCCCGCCAATAAGCTGGTCAGCAGGTACTGGAGGTGATTGGTGTCCTGATACTCGTCCACCAGCACGTACCGGAACTTATTCTGATAATACGCCAGCACCTCGGGCTCCTGCCGCAGCAGTGTGACGGTGTGGTAGATGATATCGTCAAAATCCATGGCGCTGGCGGAGCGGAGTTTTTTTTCATAGGCGGTATAGACCTTGGCCACCCGGCTCAGCTTCCAGTCCGCCTCGCTGTTGTGCTGGGCGGCGAAGTCCTCCGGACTCTGGTACTGGTCCTTGGCGCTGCTGATGATGCTCAGCACGCTCTTGGGCGGGAAGGCCTTCTCATCCAGATTCAAATCCTTCAAAATATCCCTGAGGACCCGCTTGGAGTCGTCGGTGTCGTAGATAGTAAAGTTCTTGTCAAAGCCGATCCGGTCGGCGTCCCGCCGCAGGATGCGGACGCAGGCGGAGTGAAAGGTGGACGCCCAGACGTCGTTTGCCATGGGCCCCAGACGGGCCGCCAGACGGTCTTTCAGCTCCCCCGCCGCCTTGTTGGTGAAGGTGATGGCGATGATCTCCCAGGGACGGGGCGCGTCCACGGCGCACAGGCGGCGGGCCCGGTCCGCGTCCGCCGCCTCGGGGTGCTCCGGAAAATTCTCCAGAAAGGTCAGGTCCTCCTCGGAGACCCAGTCCGGCACCTCCTCACAGTCGCTGCCCCGGCCGTAGGTCAGCAGGTTGTAAATCCGCTGAATGAGGACCGTGGTCTTGCCGCTGCCGGCCCCCGCCAGCAGAAGCAGCGGTCCCTCCGTGGTCATGGCGGCCTGCCGCTGCATAGGGTTCAGCCGCCGGAGGTCCTGGGCGATGACCGCCCGCCGGGCGGCGATGTAGCGTTTATTGAAATCAGTCATATGTTCACCAGTTTTCTATAATCTCAAAGACCATTTTAGGACAAAAAACGCCGGAGGTCAACCGCAGTTTTCAGAATGGCCTTTTCCGATTGCGGGATTCAGGGCCCGTTCACATAAGACCTGCATTTGTCTCATATGAACAGGCCCTGGAATTTGTCACTGCGGGCGGAGAGCAGTGGAACCCGGCATGGCGGTTCCGCTGCCGGGGCGGGAGGGCGGTAAACAGCTGAAACTGAAGACAGCCGCTTTCTCTCGCTGCCGCGGTCATAACGGACAGCGCACCCTCCAGCAAAAGCCGCCGCGCCTTACCCGCGGCGGCTCAGCCCGGCGCAGTCGGCCGGCCTGCCGGAGAGCATCTCCAGCCCATGGGCCAGCGCGGGGAGCACAGCCTCCAAATTCTCCTGGGCGGCCTTGGGGGAGCCGGGGAGGTTGACGATCAGAGTCTGCCCCCGGATCCCCGCCTGGGCACGGGAGAGCATGGCCCGGGGCGTAATCCGCAAAGAGGCACAGCGCATGGCCTCGGGGATCCCGGGGGCGAGACGGCCGCAGACCGCGACGGTGGCCTCCGGGGTCACATCCCCGGGGGCGAAACCGGTGCCGCCGGTGGTCACCAGCAGATGGACTCCCCCACTGTCGGCCATGGCCCGCAGCGCCTCCTCAATCAGGGGCTGTTCGTCCGGCACGATGGCGGTCCTCACCACATCGTACCCGGCATTTCTCAGCACTTCCGCCACCAGCGGACCGCCTGTATCCGGGCGTTCCCCCCGAAAACTACGGTCGCTGACTGTCAAAACAGCGGCGTGATACATCGTCATTCCTCCTTATTTCAGCAGCAGAATGTCTCCCGGCTGGACGGTGACCCAGAGGCGGGACTTGTCCGGGACGGCCCGCCAGGACTCCCGGTCCAGTTCCATCCGCAAAAGCGGCGCACCGGGACCGGAGCCCTCGGGCCGCAGAAGCACAATGGCGGCAAATACGTCCTGAATGACCCGTGCCGCCGTGCACAAAAACGTGTTGGGGCCCGGTCCCTCCGCAATCGCGACGTGGTGCGCCCGGATGCCCGCCCTGTGGATATCCTCCGGAACCGGTCTGCCGCAGTCCAGGGTCAATCCCCACTCCGGCAAAAAGACGGCGGTCCCTTTTGAGACGGCTTCGGCGCAGTTCTCGCACCCGGAGAGGCGGGCGGCGGCCTCCGTCTCCGGCTGGCGGAACAGCTCCCGCAGGGTGAATGTCCGCTGTGATCTCCCACGGTCCAGCACGCAGACCCGGCGGCAGCTGCGGAACACCTCCCCCCGGTCGTGGGAGACCCAGAGAACCGTACCCGGAAAATCCTCCAGCGTCTCCGCCAGCTCCAGCTCAAGCTGGCATTTCAGATAGCTGTCCAGGGCGGAAAGGGGCTCGTCCAGCAGGATTGCCCTGGGCCTGGAGGCCAGGATGCGGGCCAGGGCCGTTCGCTGCTGCTGGCCGCCGGAGAGCTGGCAGGGCCTCAGCTCCGCCGCCGCCTCCAGGCAAAACCGGCGCAGCAGGCTGTCCGCCTCCGCTTTGCGCGTCCTCGGGTCCGCTGCCCCAGCCTCAATATTCTGTCGGACGGTCATATTGGGAAAGAGGGCATACTGCTGGAATAGGTATCCCACATTCCGCCTCTGAGGCGGAAGATTGATCCTCGCAGCGCTGTCGTAGAGAGTCACACCGTCCAGCACAATCCGCCCCTCATCCGGCGTCAGAATTCCGGCTGTGCATTTCAGCGTCACGGACTTCCCGCAGCCGGAGGCGCCCAGCAGAGCCATTGCCTCATCTCCGGCCTCAAACCGGACCTCCAGCTGAAAATCGCCCATCTTCTTTCGGATGTCCACAAAGAGCATCAGCGCCCGCCTCCCCTCTGCCGCCTCTCCAGAAGATTCACCGCCAGCAAAAACGCGGCGGAGATGGCCGCGTTCACCAGCACCCACCGGAGGGCCCCGGCGTCGTCGCCGGTGCGCCAGAGCTGGTAGACGGTGGTGGAGATGGTGGCGGTGCGGCCTGGGGTATACCCGGCGATCATGGACGTGGCGCCGTACTCGCCCAGCGCCCGGGCGAAGGACAAAACAGTGCCCGCCAGAATTCCCTGCCGGCAGACCGGCATCTGCACCCGCCAAAACACCCAAATATTGGAACGGCCCAGGGTCCGTCCGGCATCGGCAAGGCTTTGGTCAAAGCTCTCAAATGCGCCCCGGGCCGTGCGGTACATCAGGGGGAAGGCCACAACGGCGGTGGCGAACACGGCAGACCACCAGGTCATCACCAGCCGAACGCCAAAGACCGACTGCGCCCACGCGCCCAGGGGCCGCTTCGGCCCCAGCAGCATCAGCAGCAGCCAGCCCACCACCGTGGGGGGCAGCACCATGGGCAGCGTCAGCGCCACATCCAATATACCCTTGAGCACCGGAGGCAGCTTTGCAGTCCAGTGGGCCGCGAGGATTCCCAGGAAGAACACCGCCGCTGTGGAGATGGCGGCAATGCGCAGGGAATTACAGAGGGGATACCAATCCAAAAGCGTCACCTCCGGTCATATGTCAAAAATCAGGGCGGAGCAGGCCGCCCCGCCCTTTGTAAATCAGTTCACGGCCGTGAAGCCGACGCTCTCAAACACCGCGCCGGCGTCAGCGGTGGTCAGAAAGTCCAGAAACGCCCGGGCCGCCTCGGGAACTGCGCTGTCTGCCAAAACGGAGGCGGGATAGATCACCCGGCCGCACATCTCCGTGTCAGCGCTGTCCACCACCGCAAGGCCGGCGGAGAAGGCGTCCGTAGCATAGATGATGCCGCAGTCCACCGCGGCCGCGGAGACCTGGGTGGCGACCTCCTTGACATTGGAGCCATAGGTCAGACAGCCGGCGACGGCTGCCTCGTCGATTCCATAGTAGCCGAAGATCCTCCGGGTGTACTGGCCCACGGGAACGCTGCTGTCGCCGACGGCCAGAAACACATCGCCGCTTTTCAGTCTTTCCGCCAGCTGGTCAAAGCACTCAATCCCGGCAGGGTTGCCCTCTGGCACGGACAGCGTGACCTGGTTCTCCAGCAGGTCCAGCCGGCTGTCCTCCAGCAGCGCGCCCTCCCCGGCCAGGACGTTCATCTGGGACTGACCGGCGGAGATGAACAGATCACATCCGGCCCCCTGCCGAATCTGCTCCAGCAGCGTACCGGAGGCGTCGTAGGTGGGGATGACGGTCACATCGGGTGCCGCATCCCCATACAGCGCAATGATCCGGTCCAGTGCCTCCGTCATGGAGGAGGCGGCGAAAACAGAGATCTCCACCGGCTCCGCCGGCTCTTCTGCCCCGGGGGAACCGGCCCTTCCGCCGCAGGCCGTCAGAAGCAGGCAGAAAAGCAGCGGAAGTAGGATTTTCTCTTTCATGACTTCGTCTTTCCCTTCTGATTTTAATATGTTTTCCCGCCATTTGCAAGTGCGGAGACGCAAGGCGTGATATTTATTTGAGATGAACGAATTTTGGAAAAGAGGGCGGCAATATGCCGCCCGGCCGCTGAAGGGATCACTTCCCGAAGGGGCAGTGGGGCCATCTGCAGGGCTTGCAGCCCAGGCACAGCCCGCCCTCCCCCATGGCGGCGATCTCCTCCCGGGTGATCTCCACACCTGCGGCGATCCGAGGAAGAAGCAGGTCGAAAATTGTGGCTCCGGCGTACATGACGCAGCCGGGCAGGCCCAAGACAGGCGTTCCGTCCTCATAGTACCCCACCAGCAGCATGGCTCCCGGCAGTACCGGCGCGCCGTAGGAGACGATCCGGGCTCCGCTGGCGCGAATGCCGCCGGGGGTGTTGTCGTCCGGGTCCACGCTCATGCCGCCGGTGCAGAGAATGATCTCCGCCCCGGTCCGCCGGACCTCGGAGATGGCGTTTGCCACGTTCTCCACCCCGTCGCCGGAATAGACCGCCGTCAGCGTCTCGATGCCGTATTCCGCCAGCTTGTCCCTGACAACCGGAGTGAAGGCATCCTGAATCAGTCCGGATTTCACCTCGCTGCCGGTGGCCACAATGGCGGCGGTCCTCTTCACGTACGGCAGCAGCTCCAGCAGGGGGGCGGGCCCCGCGGCCTCCTCCGCAGAAAGGAGCTTCTCCTCCCGGATGACGAGGGGGATGACCCGGGCGCCCGCCAGCCGGTCCCCCCGCCGGACGCCGGTGTTCCCGTGGCGGGTGGCAATTATGATGTCCTCAATGGAATTGACCGCGGTCAGCCGCCGGGAGTCCACCTGGAACAGTCCGTCACAGGCGGCGGTGAGCTCAATCTTGCCCTCCTTGACCCCGCCGCGCTCCATGTTCTCATTGACGCAGAGGGCGCACAGCCGCTCCGCCGCGTCATTTTCGTGCACCATTCCGGGAACCATCTCCCAGACGTACAGGTGCTCCTTGCCCATGGACAGCAGGACAGGAATGTCCTCCTCCCGGACCACGTGACCCTTGCGGAATCGCGCGTCCTTGTACTCGCCTTTGATGATCTGGGTCATGTCGTGACACAGGACATGGCCCACAGCGTCTGTGGTGTTGATCAGCTTCACTTCAGCACCTCGATTTCGTCTCCGGCCCGGACAGTGCCCTCCCTGACCACCACGGCGAAGATCCCCTCGGCGGGCATGACGCATTTGCCCACGGCCTTTTTAATGGCGCAGTCACTGTGGCACTCCTTGCCGATCTGTGTGACCTCCACCTCCGTCTCGCCGACGCGGAGGCGGGTTCCCACGGGCAGTGATTTCAGATCGATCCCCACGGTGTTGATATTCTCCGCAAAGATCCCGGCGTCCAGCGGAATGGGGCAGTCCGCACGCATGGTGTCCACGCTCTCACTGGCCAGAAGACTGATCTGCCGGTGCCAGTCCCCGGCGTGGGCGTCCCCTGCAATGCCGTGGTGGAGCTTCAGGCGGATCTCGGAAACCGGGTTCTTCCGCTCCCCCTTTTTCTCGCTGATATTCACAGACAAAACCGTTGCCATATTCATTCCTCCGCTCTGTAATCACCGCTCCTGCCGCCGGATTTCTCCAGCAGGCGGATGTTGGTGATCCTCATATCTCTCTGAACGGCCTTGCACATATCATAGACCGTCAGCGCCGCGGCGGAGACGGCAGCCAGGGCCTCCATCTCTACACCGGTGACGCCGGTGCAGGTGACGGCGGCGGAAATCTCCACCATGCACGGCTCATCCGAGAGGTGAAACACGATGTCAATACCGGTCAGGGGCAGGGGATGGCACATGGGAATCATCTCCCAGGTGTGCTTTGCCGCCTGGATGCCCGCCACCTGGGCCACTGCCAGCACATCGCCCTTTTTCAGCGTACCGTTTTTGATGTGGGCCATAGTCTCGGTTGAGACGTGGATCTCTCCGGCGGCCGCGGCGGTGCGGCGGGTGACGGCCTTCTCCGTCACGTCCACCATTCTCGCCCGGCCCTGCTGGTTGAAATGGGTCAATTCCGGCATGATTCATCCTCCGATCTGGTTCATGGTTCTGGGGGTATCGCTGGGGCGGTCTGTCAGATAGTGCCGCAGGGGCTTTTGCAGAACGCCTGAGCGAATCTCGGTCTCCAGCTCCGCGCCGTGCAGGCCCCGCAGGGGTATTTCCTTCCGGCTGTGAAGGCAGCCCTTCAATTTCCCGTCCGCCGTCACCCGGACCCGGCGGCACTGCCCGCAGAAATCGTGGCTCAGAGGGGAGATCAGACCCACCGTCCCCTTCGCCCCCGGCAGGCGGTACCGCCGTGCCACGCCTTTGGACTCAATCCGCCGCAAAGCGGGATGTTTTTTCAGAATGTACTCCCCGGGCAGAAAGCAGGACCGCTCCCATTCCGCACAGGGCCCCATGGGCATCAGCTCAATGAAGCGGACCTCCCATGGGTGTTCCACCGTCAGGTTCAGGAAATCCCCGGTCTCGTCATCGTTGAACCCGCCGATCAAAACGGTGTCCAGCTTCAAATTTTTGAATCCGGCGTCCTCCGCCGCCCGGATACCGGCAAGCGTGTCCTCCAGCCGTCCCCGCCGGGTCATGGCCGCAAAGCGGTCCGGACGGAGGGTATCCAGGCTGACATTCAGCCGGTCCGTTCCTGCCTTTCGCAGAGGGGCTGCCATCTGCGCCAAGAGGCTTCCGTTGGTGGTGAGGCACAGCTCCTCCAGCCCCGGAAGGGCCCGCAGGCCCCGGCAGATATCCAGAAGGCCCCGCCGCACCAGAGGCTCCCCGCCGGTGAGGCGGATCTTTCTCACCCCGCACCGCACCGCCGCCGCGCCGATTTCCACGCACTCCTCCACGGACAGTATGTCCCCGTGGCACCGCTTGGCCACACCCTCCGCCGGCATGCAGTAGCGGCACCGGTAGTTGCACAGGTCTGTCACCGACAGACGCAGATAGTCAATCGTCCGGCCGCAGCCATCCCGCACAAAAACGCCTCCATTCGTGATTCTCAATTGAGATTAACGATAAGTTCATCATATCAGCTTCCCCGAAAAAGTCAAGAGGGGAAAATTGCGATTTTATGAGAGACGCTCCCTATATTCCCCAGGCGGGCCGGGCGCTTCCAGCCGTAAAAGGAGAACCGGGCGCCGTATGGCGCCCGGTTCTCCGGGTCCCAAAGTCTTTCCGCATACGCGGCCTCATCAGCCCTCTTCTTCCGGCCTCTTCTTCAGCAGGAACGCACAGAGCCCTGCCAGCGAGGACAGGCACACCATAATCCACGGCGCTGTACGCAGCGTGTCCTCGGTCATGGGAATCAGGGGCACTTCGTTGTCCGGAATATAGACCCACTCCCCTTCCTCGGGGTCCCAGACTCTGATATAGGTCTTGGGAACACCGTCATCCCAGATTGTAATCGTATCCGGACTGTCGGGATCGTTCGGGTCCGGAAGCTCCGTCGGCCTGTCGGGGGGCGTCTCCGGATCTTCGGGCGGGATTTCCGGCTCCTCCGGGTCCTTGGGCGGATCCTTCGGATCCTCCGGGTCCTCCGGGTCCTTGGGCGGATCCTTCGGATCCTCCGGGTCCTCCGGGTCCTTGGGCGGGTCCTTCGGATCCTCCGGGTCCTTGGGCGGGTCCTTCGGCTTATGATTGGTAAATGCCGCCTCCGAGGTCTTGTTCGCCTCAATCGTTCCCGCATCTCCCGTATGGGTGACCGTATAACCCTCGCTGTCGCTCTCCTCCACTTTGTATACCGTGCCAACAGGCAGATCGTGGATGGTGATCCTCTGTCCGTGCTTGAGTTTGACGGAGCCGCTATTGCCGAGCTCACCCGTTTTCGCTCCGGTATACTTATAGTACCCTGGCAGCGGCCTGCCGTCCTTGCTCAGCGTAATCGTAAAGGTAAACTCTTTTTCCGTGTCTCCGCCATCGCCGGTAACGGTTTTGCTGACGGACAGGTCCGCGCTGGGATCCTTGCTGTTGACAAAGTCCGCCCCTGCGGTCTCTCCGGCGGTGATCTCTCCGGAGATCACCCCTCTGGAGGGACGCACGTGCCAGCCTGCCTCCGCTGTCTCTGTCACGGCAAAGCTTGTTCCGGCAGGCAGTCCCTGAATGATGACCGTATCATCGTGATGCAGTGTGATGGTGCCGCCGCTTTTGATCTTACCCACTTTGTCCTTGCCCCAGAAATAGTGGAATTCCCCATCCAGCGGATTTCCTGCGTCGTCGGCAAACGTAACGGTGAAGGTGAAATTCCTTGTATAATCACCCGCCTCCAGGCCGCTGCCCTCCAGCTTCTTGCTGATGCGCAGGTCTCCGGTCTGCCGGGGAGTGTCCGGCTTTTTGTCCGTCACCACCACCACGTTCAGCAGGCTGAACAGACTGGTGAGATCCAGATCCCCCAGATCGTCCTTGTTGGTGTCCGTCTTTGCGCCTTCATACTTCGGAATCGAGCCGGTCAGCGCGGGGTAGTTCTGCCGCACCCGCGTGCGGATAAAACCCTCATCCGTGACAAAGAAGGGCTGAATATTGGTTTTCTCCCCGGAAACCGTACCCTGATCTCCTGTGATGTCCACATCGTGAAGGCCATAATCCACGCCGTATTCCGCAACAAGGTTTATTCCATAATGCAGGTCCATCGTCCGGAAAACAACGGCAGATCCGGTGTTTTCCAGTCTTTGGTCCTCCCAGCCGTCAAGCGTGAAGCCGCCGGAGGGCTGGACCTGCATGGTCGTCACGATGTCCCGAAGCGTGATGTCCACATCGTTGTCCATGGCGTACTGGTGCATGGTCTGGGTCAGGGTGCCCACGCCGGCCATGACAGAGACGCCGTCACCCGCTGTACCCGCGTCGGCGTAAACGGAGTAGACGCCCACAACGATGGGAATCACGGTGGAATTGACCGTATACCCGGCGGGAGCGCCGGTCTCCCTGAGATAATATGTTGTATTCGCCGCGGCGTCGGCCCATGTCACCTGGGCATAGCCGGAGCCGCCGCCGCTCCTGGGCGAGAAGATCAAAAGGCCGTTGTAATCCGTTGTACCGGACGAGATCATGTCCGTGCACGCTTGATCTTTGAACAGTGTGAACGAAGCGCCGGCAAGAGGCCTTCCGTCCTCGTCCACCTTCTGAACCCGCAGCTCCCGCTGCTCATTGGGAATGTAGATCAGGGACCGGAAGTTCCGGTTGAACTGGTCCACATTCAGGAAGCTGAATCCCAGACTGCTTCCAGTGCCGGATACCTTGACATTCATAATGGCCGCCAGGGTCTTCTCAGGGCTATTTTCTCTCACATACTGGCCTAGGGCCCTGTAACGGGCGGCGGCGTCTGCCTCATGAATCCCCAGCGCCGACAGCGCCGCCGGCTCGATGATCCCATACACCATGCGCATATCGTCGCCGCCGTTGATCTGGTACCGGCTGGCAAGACCGGGCAGGTCGTCCAGCGTACCAGTCAGGCGGCGGTTATCCGCATCCCAGTCCAGGCGCCATTCCGCGTATCCCTCTCCGGCCGCCGCCTGCCGCAGCGCGGCCTCTAAAACCGCTTTCCGCCATTCTTCCGCCGTCCGCTCCGCCGGCCGAACCGAACCGAAGCCGTGCAGGTTGCTGCCGTACAGGGCAATCCACTTGGATTCAGACTGCTGCAGCAGCATGGGGACCGCCACCACCAGTCCGTTTTCCTGTTTGTCAGAAGAAACCAGCTTGGTTTTGTCTTGCTGAATATTTCCATTCTCAAAATACCCGTAGGTCAGCACTCCTGAACCCAGAATGTTGGAGACGGAGCAGGAGTAGGCCCCGGTGGTCCAGCGGTTGGCCACGGAGAGCATGGATGTCTCCGTGTCGTAGTGCAGCACAACGGGCACGGGCAGCGGCCGGTAGCCGGGAGGCGTGCGGGTCTCTTTCAGAATGTAGTACCGCTCGCCCAGGTCGGCAAAGTTGAAAGGGTTCCCGTCACTGTCCAAAAACTTTGCGGTGCCGTCCGGATCGGTTCTCAGCGTACAAAGAGCTTGATCGCCGCTCTGGGTGACATAGAATTTCCGGTTGTTCTGCACACGCATCCTGCTGCTGGTCTTGCTGTCGGTGTAGAAGCACTCAATGGCCCCCCGGCCGTTCCCCGTCTCACCAGCGGGGTAGAGCCGGAATTCCACATCCTCCATGGGCTGGCCCGCTTGATCCACCTTCCTGATCTGCTGGTTCAGCTGGGGCTGGAGGTTAAAGCGGAAGGCCAGACTGGAGTCATAGTTGCCCCGTTCCAGATAGAACATCCTCAGGGTGTGATCGGTGTCGCTGGCAAAGGTATTTCCGTTCCAGCTGATCGTATCCAGTTTTTCAGCTTCCTCAAAAAGCGCCTTCAAAGTCGTGTTTTGGATGGCGTTCTGGGTCAGCGCATCAACGTCCACGGTTCCATCGGACTTGTAGGGAAACCCGTTGGTTTTCCAGCTCTGCCCCACGGAAACCGCACCGCTGGAGAAATCAATTGTTCCATAAATCTCGCTGTGTGTGCCGCCCAAATCCAGCACCAGCACATCGTCGATGAACACCCACACATCGTCGTCGCCGGAGAACTGGAAGGTCATGGGTACATTCCCCTTGACTCCCGCATTGACCATACCTCCCGCAGGCTGGCGGAAGTCAATGCTCACCGTCATTCCAAGATTGTGGTTCAGGTAATTGCCGTTTTTGACATAGCCGTTATGGGTTGTGATGTTTTCGCTGCTGTACAGCCTGCCGTCTCTGACGCCATCGAAAACCTGTTCAGCGGTATTGAAGGGCAGGAAATTGCCAACGCTCCGTTTATCCCCGAATCCGCCGTTTTCATAGCTGTTGTCAGTACGCTGCGCGGCAGGGGCGTCATAGAGGATAAACCGGTTGGTATCCCCGTCATACTCCGCAAAGTTCTGCCGCATATCATAATAGTAATACCCCATGGGGTCTAACTGGAAGAGGCCTTCTACATTTGTATAGGAGGTTTTCCCGTCGTGACCTATGGCAGGATCAAATA
>CAJTZI010000008.1 GCA_910584075.1 uncultured Oscillibacter sp. | reverse complement strand
TTTTCCTGTACCTTCAGCTTCTCTTTATGCGGCATAGTTTTGTTCCCCCTTTAAGCGACAGTTTTCTTTTTCTCTGTCTCTTATAGAGGGAGCATATCAAAGACGGCAGGAGCGGTTTTGCTGCTATTCTTGATAATACCGCCGCTCTGCGGCATTTCGACGGGGGATTTTGCAGGGGCTCTGCCCCTGCATCCCGCCAGCTTTTGAAAAAGCTGGACCAAAACTTTTACTGCACCAGCATGCGAAGTGCTTCCAGATACCCCGGCAGACCGTGCCCCCGAACAGTTCCCGCACAGGCTGCCCGGAGATAGGAGACATGCCGAAACTCCTCCCGGCTATCCGGGTCAGAGACATGGACCTCCACCGTGGGGATTCCCACGGCTTTTACGGCGTCCAGCAGGGCCACACTGGTATGAGTGTAGGCGGCGGGGTTGATCACAATGCCGTCTACCTTGTCGAAGTACGCCTGCTGAATGGCGTCCACCAGCGCTCCTTCGTGGTTGGACTGGAAGAAGCGGACCTCCACGCCCAGGCGGTTGGCCTCCTCACGGATCATGGCCTTTAAATCCTCATAGGTGGCGCTGCCGTAGATCTCCGGCTGGCGGATGCCCAGCATATTCATGTTGGGGCCGTTAATGACCAGAATTTTCACAAAAATCCCTCCAGATCTTGGCGGCGGTTTCCTCCGGGCTGATGTCATTTTGAACCGCCGCGTCCGCCGCCGCCCGGTACAGCGGTCCCCGGATCTGCTCCATCTTCGCCAGATTCCCTGACTTGGACAGAGGACGGCCCTCCGTGGCCAGGTCCTCCAGCCTCCGCTCCAGCCGGTACACCCACCCGGTGCGGCGCATGGTTTTCCAGTTTTCCATATGGAGAACGACCCCGCCGCCGGTGGAGATCACCCGGCCGCTTTGGGCGCAGACCTCTTTCAAGATCCGCTTCTCCAGCATCCGGAACGCCTCCTCGCCCTCCTGGACAAAGATCTCCGGAATCGGCTTGCCCGCCGCCCGCGCGATCTCCTCATCCACGTCCACGAAGGATTTGCCGGAGAGTCGGGCCAGCTCCCGGCCCACGGTGGTCTTGCCGCTTCCGGGCATCCCGATCAACACGAGGTTGGTCTGATCACGCCAAAGCTGAGCGATGAGCTTTTCAGCCTCTTCATCGGGGATGGATCTGCCAAAAAACAGCTCCTCCGCCCGCTTGGCCTGCTGGACCAGCATGGGCAGGCCCCCCGTCCAGCGAAAATGCCGGTGGTGACGAGGCTCCCCGTCCATCTCCTCCGCCTGGAGCAGCAGGCTGGTCCGCCCAGGGTTGTAGATCACATCCACCACATCCGTTATGGACGGCAGGTTTCGCAGATTCATACTCAGGCCATCCAAATCCGGCCACATGCCGACAGGCGTCGTATTGACGAGAGCCTCTGCGTCCCTGTGGTTTATAAACTCGCAGTTATCCAGGTCGCTGTGGGAAAGAACCGCGATCTCCCGGGCCCCCTCCAGCCGCGCCGCCGCCTGGGCCGTCAGGGATGCGCCGCCGCTGCCCAGGATAACCGCTTTCCTTCCCGCCAGAGAGATTTTCGCCCGGCGGAGCATGTAGAGAAAGCCGTCGATGTCTGTGTTGTACCCATAGAGGCGACCGTCCCGGCGGACCAGGGTGTTGACGCTGCCGATGGCCTCCGCCGCCGGGTCAATCACATCGCAGAACTGCATCACGTCCTGCTTGTAGGGGATGGTGACGTTGAGGCCGCCGATGTTCTCACGGCGGAGAAATTCTCTCAGCTGCTCCGGTTCCAGCTCAATCAGGCGGTAGTCTGCACAGCCCAGGGCCTTGTGAATGGGCACGGACCAGCTGTGGCCCAGTTTCCGGCCCAGCAGGCCGTAGAGCTTCTCACCCATGGGTTATACTTCCGCGTAGCTGCCCAGGAACTGGAACTGGGCGCAGCTGCGCTCCATCTCCTCCAGCATGGCCAGCACGCTGGGGTCCTGGACGCTGGCCTCCAGCTCGATGAAGAAGATGAACTCGAAGTCGCTGCCCGCCACAGGGCAGGACTCCAGCTTGGTCATGTTGATGTCCAGGGCCGCCAGCTTGGAGAGGATGTCGTACAGCGCGCCGGGTTTGTTCTCAAAGGCGATGATGAGGCTGATGCGGTTGGCGCCGGCGTAGATGACCGGCTTTTTGGTGACGCAGATGAAGCGGGTGTAGTTGTTGTCGCTGTCCTGAATGTTCCCATTGATGCACTCCAGGCCATACAGCGCGGCGCAGGGGTGGGAGGAGATGGCGGCGGCGCGGCGGCTGCCGCTCTCGGCCACCATCTTGGCGGCGGCGGCGGTGTTGCCGCAGGGGATGACTTTTACGTCCTTGAGTCCCCCCAGGAATTTGGAGCACTGGCCGATGGCCTGCTCGTGGGAGTAGATTTCCGTGATGTCCGCCGGCTTCACTCCGGGCAGGGCCAGCAGCTCGTGACGGATGCACAGCCGGGCGGAGCGGACGATGGAGAGGTCGTGCTCCTGGAGCAGCTGATACACCGCCCGGACAGAGCCGTTGGAGCTGTTTTCAATGGGCAGCACGCCGAACTTGCACAGCCCCGACTCCACGGCGGCGGCCACCGCCTGAAAGCTCTTCACGTACATGATGTTTCCCCGGGGCAGCAGCCGGTCGCAGGCCACCTGGGAGTTGGCTCCCTCCACGCCTTGGCAGGCCGCAAGGCCCGTCTGGGGGAAGACCTCGCCGCCGCCTTTCAGGGCGACCTCAATCCGCTCCGCCACACGGGTGGGGGCGGAGATCAGCTCCGCCTGACGGGACCGGGCCAGCTCGAAGAGGGTGGAGTAGAGATGATAGGCATAGCGCTCCTTGTCTCCGGCCCGCTCCGTGACCTTGGCCAGAATCTCCCGCTCCCGCTGTTTGTTGAGGATGGGCAGATGGTGCTCATTTTTGCAGGCGGCCACCTCCTCGCTGAGGGCCATGCGCTCCAGGAAAAGGGACAGCAGCTGGTCGTCTACGGCGTCGATTTTCGTGCGGATCTCAGAAAGTTCCATGATTTCCCTCCAAAAGCATATCTAAAAGTACAGCGGCGGTCACCGCCTCCACCACCGGGACGGCCCGGTGGGCAATGCAGGGGTCGTGGCGTCCGTGAATTGTCAGTTCCGTGTCCTCCATGGCGGAGAGACTGACGGTTCTCTGGGGGCCTCCGATGGACGGCGTGGGCTTTACAGCCGCCCGGAGCACCAGGGGCATTCCCGTAGTGATGCCCCCCAGAATGCCGCCGGCGTGGTTGGTCTCCGTGCGGATGCGGTTTTCCTCCATGACGAAGGGGTCGTTGTTTTCCGAGCCCCGGAGCCGGGCGGCGTGAAACCCCTCGCCGAACTCCACGCCCTTCACAGCGGGAATGCCGAACAGGGCCGCCGCCAGACGGCTCTCCACCCCGTCAAACATGGGCTCTCCCAGTCCGGCGGGCAGGCCGACGGCGGCACATTCAATGGCGCCGCCCACACTGTCCAGGGATTCTTTGGCGGCCAGAATGGCGGTCTGCATGGCCTCCCCGGCGTGGTCGTTCAGAACGGGGAAGGGCTTCGCCGCCAGGGCGTCAAAGAGCTCCTTTGTGGGGTGCAGGGGAAAGAGCATGTCCTGGGCGTAACCCACGGAGGACAGATGTGCCCCCACGTAGACGCCCCGGCGGGCCAGAATCTGCTTGGCGATTCCCCCGGCGATGCACAGAGGAGCTGTCAAGCGGCCGGAGAAGTGGCCGCCGCCCCGCATGTCGGCGCGGCCGTCCCACTTGATAAAGGCGGTGTAGTCCGCATGGCCGGGCCGGGGCTTGTCCCGCAGCTCCGTGTAGTCCGCCGAGTGCTGGCCGCTGTTCCAGATAACGGCGCACAACGGTGCGCCGCAGGTTCTGCCGTTTTCCAGGCCGGAGAGGAACTCCGGCACGTCGCCCTCTTTTCGGGCGGTGGAGAGGGGGCTTGTTCCCGGCTTCCGCCGGTCCAAAAACCGCTGGAGCTCCTCTAGGTCGATCTCCTCTCCGGCGGGAAGGCCGTCGATCTGAACCCCGATGGCCTTTCCGTGGGATTGGCCGAAAACGCTGACGCGCAGGATTTTTCCGAACTCAGAGGACACGGACGTCACCTCCCAGGTTTTCATAGTCCCGCCAGAAGCCGGGATAGGATTTCTTTACCGCCTCGGCGCCCCGAATGACCACAGGGCCCTGGCAGCGGGCGGCGGCAATGGCCGCCGCCATAACGATGCGGTGGTCGTTGGCCCCGTCCACGGTGCCGCCGGGAAGGGTGGAGACGCCGTAGACTGTCAGGCTGTCCGCCTCCTCTGAGGCGGCCCCGCCCAGGGCGGAGAGCATCTGATGGACGGTGGCCAGCCGGTCGCTCTCCTTCAGCCGGAGACGGGCGGCGCCGGTGAAGCGGGTGGTGCCCCGCCGGACGGCCGCCATCACCGCCAGAGGCGGCAGGAGGTCAGGGCAGTCTGAGAGGTCAATGACGGCAGTTCCGTCATGGGAGAGCTTCTTGCAGTGGGCAACCACCGCCGCATCCCCCTGGGAGGAGCGGCCGTTGAGCCCCCGGAGCCGCAGATTGCTGCCCAGGGCAATGGCGGCGTACCAGAAGGCGGCTTGGGACCAGTCCGCCTCCACCGCGGATTCAAAGGGGCAGTAGATCCCTGGGGAGATGCCGAAACTTTGGATCTGGGGCGAGTAGCGCACCCGGATGCCGCACTGCTCCAGCACACCCATGGTCATGGTGACGTAGGAGGCGGACTCCAGGGCTGTGGTGCTGACCACTACGCTGGGCCCCTCCAGCAGAGGCAGAGCCATGAGGAGGCCGGTGAAGAACTGACTGGACACGTTCCCGGGCAGGCGGTACTCCCCCGGCGCCAGCTGGCCCTGAACGGTGAGCATGCCGTCACGCTGCTCCCAGGCGACGCCCCGCTCCTGAAAGAGATGAAAGTAGGGCTCCTGCGGGCGTTCCATCAGCCGGCCCCGGCCGGTGAAGATGCCGCCCTGTCCCGCGGTCATGGAGATGGGGATGAGGAAGCGGAGCGTGGAGCCGGACTCCCCGCAGTCGAACTGCGGCAGGGCCCCGAAGGGCTGGCGGATGCCGCCGATGCCGGTGACCCGCAGTCCGTCCTCCATGGCCTCCCACTGTCCGCCCAGGGCCTGCATACAGCGCAGAGTGGCCTCCACATCCTGGGAGAAGTCCGTGTTGCGGATGGTGCTGGTGCCTGCCGCCAGGGAGGCGGCGATGACAAGCCGGTGGGCCAGGGATTTGCTGGGGGGCGGCGTCACCACACCGGAGAGGCGCCGGGGGTAGATACGGACGTCCATGGGGCGTTATCCCTCCAATCCTGCCCGGATGACGGGCAGCAGCTCCGAGACGGGTATTTTTTTCAATTCGCACAGGCCGATCCTTTTGGGCACCACCAGGGTGATGTCCCCTCCGGCCCGCTTTTTGTCGGCGGAGGCGGCCTCCGCCAGGTCCTCCGAAGAAAAGTTTGCGCCGGTGGGCAGGCCGTTTTGGGCGAGACAGGCGGCGATGCGCCCTGCAATGGGCTCCTCCGTCCACCCCAGAGCCTCTGCGGCCCGGGCCGTGACCGCCAGCCCCGCCGCCACGGCGTGGCCATGGGGGACGGCGTAGCCGCTGCACTTCTCAATGGCATGGCCTATGGTGTGGCCCAGGTTCAAAAGCTTCCGCTCGCCCTGTTCCTTTTCGTCCCGCTCCACCACGCCGGCCTTGTAGGCCACGCACCGGGCGATGACCGTCCCCGGCTCCGCGGCGAGGGTCCCGTCCTCAAAGAGGGCGAAGAGGCTCTCATCGCACAGGATGCCGGTCTTGACGGCCTCGGCGGCGCCGTCGGCAAAGGCGTCCGCGGGCAGGGAGGCGAGGCAGTTCGTGTCGCACAGCACGGCGGCGGGCTGGAGAAAGGCCCCCGCCAGGTTTTTTCCGGCTGTCAGGTCGATGGCGGTCTTGCCGCCCACAGAGGAGTCCACGGCGGAGAGCAGGGTTGTAGGCAGCTGGACGCAGCGGATGCCCCGCAGGTATACGGCGGCGGCGAAGCCGGCCATGTCCCCCGTCACGCCGCCGCCCAGGGCGGCCACGCAGTCGGTGCGGGTGAGGCGGCGCTCCGCCAGGAATTCAAGGATGCCCGCCAGCGTAGAGAAATTTTTGCTCCTCTCTCCGGCGGGGAAGACATGGGAGCTGACGGAAAAACCCGCCGCGGCGAGGCTTTTTTGAACCGTCTCCAGGTACAGGGGGGCCACGGTGCTGTCGGTGATGACCGCCATATGACAGGGGGGCATGAGCGCTCGCAGGCGGGGGCCGCAGTCCGCCAGCAGGCCGGGGGCGATGGTCACCTCATAGGGGGTGGCGGTGTTTACTTGTACGGATCTGAGATCACACATAGGGGGCCTCCTTGGGGGTCCCCCTGACAGGGGGACGGGGAATTTTGTGTTCTGTTGGAATCCGCCGGAGGGCGGGAAGCCGGGATTCGCGCCTCGTGCGCGGACGGGGATGTCCGGCTGCGGGCCGCCCGAAGGGGCGAAAAAATCAATTCCCGCCGGCGGCGGCCTTCAGCTCCCGGCCCTCCTTCAAAAGGGCCCTGACCCGCTCTGCGTCGCGGGATTTCAGCGCGTCGGAGTAATCTGTCAGGTGTCCGACGAGAATATCCAGCTCCTTGACCAGGTAGTCGGCGTCGGCCAGAAACAGCTCCGTCCACATATCCTCGTCCAGCCGGGCCACACGGGTCATGTCCTGAAAGCTCCCGGCGGAGAAGCCCCGCCGCCGCTGGGCCTCCGGTGACTTCACATAGGCGCTGGAGACGATGTGGGCCAGCTGGGAGGTGAAGGCAATGATCCTGTCGTGCTCCTCCGGCTGGGAGAAGGTCAGTCCGGCAAAGCCCAGGTCCAGAAAGAACGCCTGGAGGGTTTCCAGCAGCTTCATGTCCGTCCGTTTGTCCGGCGTCAGGATCATGGAGGCCCCCACGTAGAGATTCTCGCTGGAGGAGGTGAATCCGCCCCGCTCCCGGCCGGCCATGGGGTGGCCGCCGATGTAGGCGAAGCCGTGCTGTTCCGCCAGAGGGGCGATGGCCTCCACCACCACCCGCTTCACACCGCACAGGTCCACTGCGATGGCGCTTTTGGAGATCTGTGCCCCGTGGGCGCGGACCCACTCCACCGCCGCGCCGGGACGGATGGCAATCAGAACCAGATCGCAAAGAGGCAGGTTCTCCTCCGTCAGCGCCCCGTCGATGGCCCCGCACATCCGGGCCAGGGTCATGGTCTCCGCGTCCAGGTCGGCGCCGAAGACGGTGTGGCCCGTGCGGGCCTTGATGCTCTTGGCCATGGAGCCGCCGATCAGACCCAGACCCACAATACCGATGTTCATGGCCTCAGCCCTCCAGGGACTTCACCGCGCCGTGCAGGGCCAGCAGTTTTTTTGCCAGGGGGTCGAAATCCTCGGGCTTCAGGGACTGGGGACCGTCGCACAGCGCGTGGGCGGGATCGTTGTGGACCTCGATCTGGAGACCGTCGGCTCCGGTGGCCACGGCACCCATTGCCAGCGGCTCCACCAGCCAGCTCTTGCCGGTGGCGTGGCTGGGGTCAATGATGACGGGCAGGTGGGTCAGGCGCCGCAGCACGGGGATGGCGGCCAGGTCCAGCGTGTTGCGGGTGTAGTGCTCGAAGGTGCGGATACCCCGCTCGCAGAGGATCACGTTCTCGTTGCCGCCGGACATGACGTACTCGGCGCTCATAAGCCACTCCTCATAGGTGGCGGACATCCCCCGCTTGATCATCACAGGCCGGTCCTGGTGGCCCACGGCCTTCAGCAGGTCAAAATTCTGCATGTTTCTGGCGCCGATCTGGATGACGTCCACATCTTTGAACAGAGGCAGCTGGCTCAGGTCCATCAGCTCGGTGACGATGGGCAGGCCCGTCTCCTGCCGGGCGATTTTCAAGTATTCCAATCCCTTGGCCCCCAGGCCCTGGAAGGCGTAGGGGGAGGTGCGGGGCTTGAAGGCGCCGCCCCGCAGCATGGTGGCACCGCTGGCCTTCACGGCCCTGGCGATGGCCACCACCTGCTCCTCGCTCTCAACAGAGCAGGGACCGGCCATGATGGTCAGCGTGCCGCCGCCGATCTGGGTGTTGCCCACGGGGATGACCGTGTCCTCCGGGTGGAATTTCCGGTTGGCGTTCTTGTAGGGCTCCTGAACCCGCTTGACATCCTCCACGATGTCCAGGGCGGCAATGAGGTCAATGTCCAGCTTGGACGTGTCGCCCACCAGCCCCAGAATGGTGTGCGCCTCGCCGATGCTGGTGTGGATGGCAATCCCCTTCTCCTGGAGCCAGTTGATCAGGCTCTCCAGCTGTTCACGGTTGGGGTCGTGCTTCAAAATGACGATCATGACGGTGTCCTCCCAAGTTCAGAATGGTACAAAAAAACCCGCGGCCGGTTCGACCGCGGGTCATCATGTACAAATGGTTCCAACAAAACCAAAGGTTACACGCGCACGCTTTCAGCCAAACCCAAATAAGCTTTACCGTAAAAATAGGTAAAGCTAAAGTAGCGGTATTCAGCACTGCGGACGATGTTGGCCATGTGAGGAATTCCTTTCGGTGTTGGAATATACAATAAAGAATAGCACGATGACGGAAAAATGAAAATGGACAATTCTCACAAATGCAGTCTGCAATTGTGAGAAAAATTATGGATATTGGACAAGATCAGGCGAGGGCAGGCAGGCATCCGGCCATCAGAAGCAGGTTGGCCTCCAGGATAAAGCGGGCGTCCCGGCCCACGTCGGCCTGGGTCTCCATGTACTTGCAGTGCAACTCGTCAATAGCCAGGGTCAAATCCCGGCGGGCCCTCTCCGGACACAGGGTGCGGCTTTGGAGATACTCCGCAAAATACACCCGCAGGGCGTCCTCGTACGCCCGGTGGGCGATCAGGCTGTCCGGGTAATGTTCGTTGTGGGGGAAGGTGAAGGCGTCGGCCAAATAGTGGGTGAGCTTGCCCAAGGTATAGTACTGCCAGACGGTCCAGCGGGCCCGCCGCTGGAGCCGCAGGATATGGGCGTTTATGTAGGCCTGGGAGTTGGAAAAGTTGTGTCCCCGGAACTTGTAGGCCCGCAGGGAGCCTTTCAGGTATGTCAGGGGATTGCAGTCCGGCTGGAAGGAGCCGAAGAGAAAGGCCCACTCATACCGCCGGGCACGGAATCCGTGTTCATACTCCAGCAATGTGGAGGCCAGGAGCTTGTGACTGCGCTTTTTCACCGCGGCACCTCCAAGGGTGGATTTCAGCGGCTATCAGTATACCACAGAGCGCTGGCAGGCGCAAGGGAAAATTTTGAGTATTTTGGACGGAAGAGGAAAAGCGGGAGGGAAGCTCCGCAGGGGAGACATCCCGCCCTCCCCGCGGTGGTCCCGCCCCGGCGAAAGAGGGGCGGGACCGCCGGAGGTCAGACGGAGAACAGCAGCTGACTGTACACCGGCATGGGCCAATACTCGGCGGCGGTGAGGACCTCCAGGGCGTCCGCGGAGTTCCGGGCCTGGGCCATGTCGGGGAGCAGGGTGTCGTGGCAGTAGCGCATGGCCTCCACCGGACCGGCGGGCATGTCCTCCAGATCGTTGATCAGGACGCGGCACTGTTCCATCAGCCTGTCGGTGAGCTCGGCGGCCTCCCTGGCCGTGACGGCCTCATACTGATAGGGCAGGCCGGCATCTGCCTTATCGGCGGCCCGACGGGCCAGCTCGGCGGTGTATTTGGAGACGGCGGGGAGGATGTCGTGGCGGATCATGTCGATCATGGTCTTGGCCTCGATGGAGACGACGGCGGTGTAGTTCTCCACGTGGATCTCATATCTGGCCCGGACCTCCGCCTCGGTGTAGATGCCGTGCTTAACGCAGAGACGGATGTTCTTGGGGGCGATGTAGGCGGGCAGGGCGTCGGCGGCGGATTTGAGGTTGCATAGCCCCCGCTTTTCCGCCTCCAGCAGCCAGGCGTCGTCGTAGCCGTTGCCGTTGAAGAGGATCCGCTGGTGCTCCGTGAGGGTTTTCTTCACCAGCTGGTGAAGGGCGGACTGGAAGTCCTCCGCCTGCTCCAGTTCGTCGGCGAACTGCTCCAGCTCCTCGGCCATGATGGTGTTCAGGGCGATGTTGGGCCCGGAGACGGACAGGGAGGAGCCGGGCATCCGGAACTCGAACTTGTTGCCGGTGAAGGCCATGGGGGAGGTGCGGTTGCGGTCGGTGTTGTCCTGGCGGATGGCGGGCAGCACGTCCACGCCGACTTTCAGCATCTTCTTCTCCGCGTCGGTGTAGTGGGTGTCGTGGATGATGGAATCCACCACGGCGTTGAGCTCGTCGCCCAGGAAGATGGAGAGCACGGCGGGAGGAGCCTCCTGGGCCCCCAGGCGGTGGTCGTTGCCGGCGGTGGCCACGGTGGTGCGCAGGAAGTCCTGATAGTCATCCACGCCCTTAATAAAAGCGGACAGGAACAGCAAAAACCGGGCGTTCTGGCTGGGGGTGGAGCCGGGCTTGAAGAGGTTGCGGCCGGTGTCGGTGCTCAGGGACCAGTTGTCGTGCTTGCCGGAGCCGTTGACGCCGGCAAAGGGCTTTTCATGGAGGAGACACACCAGGCCGTGGCGGTCCGCCACCTTCTTCATCATCTCCATGGCGATCTGGTTGTGGTCGCAGGCGGTGTTGGCATCGGAGTAGATGGGGGCCATCTCGTGCTGGGAGGGGGCCACCTCGTTGTGCTTGGTCTTGGAGAGGACGCCCAGCGCCCACAGTGTCTCGTCCAGGTCCTTCATATAGGCGGCCACCCGGGGCTTGATGGCGCCGAAGTAGTGGTCCTCCAGCTCCTGGCCCCGGGGGGGCTTGGCGCCGAACAGGGTCCGGCCGGTCATCTGCAAATCCTTGCGCTGCCGGAAGAGCTCCTTGTCGATGAGGAAATACTCCTGCTCCGGGCCCACCTGGGCGGTGACCCGCTTGGTCTCGTTGTCGCCGAAGAGCCGCAGGATGCGGATGGCCTGACGGCTGACCTCGTCCATGGACCGCAGCAGGGGGGTCTTCTTATCCAGGGCGTGGCCGGAGTAGGAGCAGAAGATGGTGGGGATACAGAGGGAGTCCTCCTTGATAAAGGCGAAGGAGGTGGGGTCCCAGGCGGTGTAGCCCCGGGCCTCGAAGGTGGCCCGCAGGCCGCCGGAGGGGAAGGAGGAGGCGTCCGGCTCGCCTCGGACCAGCTCCCTGCCGGAGAACTCCATGATAATCTTGCCGCCGCCGGCGGAGGTGATGAAGCTGTCGTGCTTTTCGGCGGTGACGCCGGTCATGGGCTGGAACCAGTGGGTGTAATGAGTGGCGCCCTTCTCCACGGCCCACTGCTTCATGGCCTCGGCAATCTCGTTGGCGGTGGAGATGTCCAGGGACGTGCCCTCGGTGACGCACTTTTTCCACGCGCCGTAGGACGCGGAGGAGAGGCGCTCCTTCATGGTCCACTCGTTGAAGACCTGGCTGCCGAACAGCTCAGGCAGATGCAGCTTCGCTTCCATAGTTGTTCCTCCTAACTCAGATCGGCCAAGTGACTTGGCGGTAAAATCGGCGGTTCAGCCCGGAGAGAGGATTGCCCGGTCCGGAATCCGAACAGCGCATATTTGATTTCAGACGGTGCATATTCCCTGTGGACACTCTATTCTCCGCTGGCCCCGTAGTTGCTGAGGGCCCGGGCAGAGGGGTCGTCCACGTCGCAGCCCTTCCAGGACCTGTTGGGCATCCAGAAATCCGGGATCATCCCGGCCTGGCCGGGGTAGTGCTTTTCAAAGATCTCCCGATACAGCAGGCTCTCCTTGGTGAAGGGCGGGCAGTGGTAGTCGTATTTGTGCCGTGCCGACTCAAACTCTGCGTCAGTGTAGGTCTCCTCCGCATAGGACTTCAGATCGTCCACCATGGAGTGGCCCACGGCGTCGGAGAAGGCGGCCTTCTGGCGCCAGAGGATGCTCTCCGGCAGCAGGCGGTCATGCTCAAAGGCATGGCGCAGCAGGTATTTGCCCATGTGGTAGGTGTTCATCTTCAGGGCCGGATCAATGGCCATGACATATTTTACAAAGTCCAGGTCGCCGAAGGGCACCCGGGCCTCCAGGGAGTTGACGGAGATGCTGCGGTCCGCCCGCAGGACGTCGTACATATAAATCTCATCCACCCGCTTTTTGGCCTCGGCCTGAAAGCTCCCGGCGTCGGGGGCGAAGTCGGTGTATTTATAGCCGAAGAGCTCGTCGCTGATCTCCCCGGTGAGGATCACTCGGATATCCGTCCGCTCATGGATGGCCTTGCAACAGAGGTACATGCCCATGCTGGCCCGGATGGTGGTGATGTCCCAGGTGCCAAGTAGCGCGATGAGGCCGTCCAGGGAGCTTAGCACCTGCTGCCGGGTCATGATGACCTCCGTGTGGTCCGCGCCGATGAAGGCGGCGGTCTCCCGGGCGTATTTCAGGTCGATGGCGTCGGTGTCCATGCCAATGGCGAAGGTGCGGATCTGCTTTCCCAGCACAATGGAGCTGATGGCGCACACCAGAGAGGAGTCCAGCCCGCCGGAGAGGAGGAAGCCCACCGGCGCGTCGGCGTCCAGGCGCTTATCCACGGCGGCGATCAGGCGGTTCCGGATGCCCCGGCACACCGTCTCCAGACCGTCTTGGCAGTAATCCTGAACGGTGGTCAGGTCCGCGTAGCGGACGAACCTGCCGCGGGCATAGTAGTGCCCCGGAGGGAAGGGGCGGATTTCACTGCACAGCCCCACCAGGTTTTTGGCCTCGCTGGCGAAGACGATGGCCCCGGCCCGGTCATAGCCGTAGAAGAGGGGACGGATGCCGATGGGGTCCCGGGCGGCGATGAGGGAATCAGCGGTGGCGTCGTAGAGCACCAGGGCGAACTCCGCGTCCAGCCGGGAGAACATCTCCAGACCGTACTCGCGGAACAGAGGGAGCAGGACCTCGCAGTCGCTGCCGCTTTGAAACCGGTATCCCCGCTCCTCCAGCTGCCGCTTTAGGGGGCGGAAGCCGTAGATCTCGCCGTTGCACACCACCATATCCCCGCCCAGGGAAAAGGGCTGCATCCCCGCCTCCGTGAGGCCCATGATGGCCAGACGCTGGAAACAGAGCCAGCCGGAGGGGGTCTCGATGATTCGGCTCATGTCCGGGCCCCGGGAGACGGTGCGTTCCAAGAAGGGGGTGATCTCCTGCCGGGTCAGCGTTTTTTTGGAAAATCCCATGATCGTACACATAAGCGCACCTCCAGATAAAATAAAACGCAGCTACATCCTAAAATTTTAGGACGAATAGCTGCTATCCGCGGTGCCACCTAATTTGCCTCCCAATGGGACGCCACCTCTTCAAGGCTCCAACAAGCCCGCGTGATGTAACGGTCACGACCCGTCGCGCTTACTGGCGGAAGAATCCGCGTTCAGGTTGCGGCTCCGGAGTGTTCTTCCCGCCGATTCTTTGGTACGGGGTTTCCACCATCCCCCGCTCACTGGACCGGAACGTCTGCGGTACTTTTCTCCATCAATGCCTTGATGATGTTCAATTGATGGTTGCAGTTTATCACTGTGGAGTGGCCTTTGTCAACGTCAAAACAGACAAAATCCAAAACTGATTTGCAGCAACCTTTTTTGTTTTGGCGAGAAATTGGGTAAACCAACGGCGGACGGCTGTCCCTGTTTTGGGAACAGCTGTCCGCCGCGGAGGGCATTTACAGATTGATCTCCGGCTTTTCCCGAGAGGCCTCAGATAGCAGGGGACGGATCTGGGCCAGAAAGGCGTCCACCTGCTGGGGGCACCGGCCGATGTAGAGCGCCGGGTCCAGCACGGCCTCCATCTCCGCCTCCGTCATGCCGAAGACCGGCTCCGCCGCCAGCCGGCGCAGCAGGTCGCAGGGCTCACCCTCCTTCATTCTGGCGGTGGCGGCCATGGAGCAGGTGCGGATAATCTCGTGCAGGGCCTGACGGTCTCCGCCCCGCTTGACGGCCTCCATCATCAGGTTTTCCGTGGCGATGAAGGGGAGGTACTCCCGCACTGTGCGGTCCACCACCTTCTCGTTGACGTGGAGTCCGTCTGTGACGTTCTGGCAGAGGCGCAGAATGGCGTCGGCGCAGAGGAAGCCCTCCGGCATGGAGATCCGGCGGCCCGCGGAGTCGTCCAGGGTCCGCTCCAGCCACTGGACAGAGGCCGTCATGGGGGCGTTCATAGCGTCGGTCATGAGAAAGCGGCTCAGAGAGCAGATCCGCTCGGACCGCATGGGATTGCGCTTGTAGGCCATGGCGGAGGACCCGATCTGGTTTTTCTCAAAGGGTTCCTCCACCTGCCGGTCGTGCTGGAGCAGGCGGATGTCGCCCGCCATCCGGTAGGCGCTCTGGGCGATGGCGCTGAGGCAGTTTAAGATACGGCTGTCCACCTTCCGGGGGTAGGTCTGGCCGCAGACGGAAAAGCACCTGTCAAAACCGAATTCCGCAGAGACCTGCCGGTTCAGCTCCTCCACCTTGGCCCCGTCCCCCTCAAAGAGGTCCAGGAAGCTGGCCTCGGTGCCGGTGGTGCCCCGGCAGCCCCGGAATTTCAGGGTGTCCAGCACAAAGTCCAGCTCCTCCAGGTCGCTGAGGAAATCCTGCATCCACAGCGCGGCCCGTTTGCCCACGGTCACCAGCTGGGCGGGCTGATAGTGGGTGTAGCCCAGGGTGGGTGCGGCCTTGTACTTCTCCGCGAACTGGCTGAGATTTGCCAGCACGGCGATGAGTTCCCCCCGGAGGTGCCGCAGGCCCTCCCGATAGAGGATCAGGTCTGCGTTGTCGGTGACATAGCAGCTGGTGGCCCCCAGGTGGATGATGCCGGCGGCGGAGGGAGCGGCTTTGCCGTAGGTGTAGACGTGGGCCATGACATCGTGGCGGACCTCCTTCTCCCGGGCCGCCGCCATGTCGAAGTCGATGTCGGTGATATGGGCCTCCAGCTCCGCCACCTGTTCCGCGGTGATGGGCAGTCCCAGGTTGTGCTCCGCCCGGGCCAGGGCTGTCCACAGCCGCCGCCAGGTCTGAATACGTGTTTGGGCGGAGAAGAGGTTCAGCATAAATTTCGATGCGTATCGGGAGGATAGGGGGGATTCATAGCGGTCTTTCGGCATAAGAAGAATCAACCTTTCTTTATAAGGCGGGGAGGCATTGCATGCCTCCCCGCCCGGGTTTCAGAAAAACGGATCAGGCAAATGCCAGAGGCTGAGAGATCAGCAGGCAGAGGCAGAAGACCGGCCCGAACACGGCCAGTGCGCCGGCATGTCCCCCGCAGGCGGCATAAAGGCTGGAGGCGGTGAAGAGCAAGGCGTTCTCCCTCAGCGAAGAATAATGGCGTCCCGCTCCGGGCCCACGGACACATAGCCGATGGGGCAGCCGATGGCCTTTTCGATGTACTCCACATAATCCCGGGCGGCCTGGGGCAGGTCTTCCCATTTCCGCACGCCGGAGATGTCGCATTTCCAGCCGGGCATGGAGGTCTCCACCGGTCTGGCGTCTGCCAGCACCGCGGGGAAGGGGAACTCGTCAATCTCCCGCCCGTCCAGCTGGTAGCGGGCGCAGATGGGGATCTCGTCCAGGTAGCTCAGCACGTCCAGCTTGGTCAGGGCGATGGTGGTGGCGCCCTGACACTCCACGCCGTAGCGGGTGGCCACGATGTCGATGGGTCCCACCCGGCGGGGGCGGCCGGTCTTGGCGCCGTATTCGTTCCCCGCCTGTCGGAGCTTCTCCGCCCTCTCGCCGAACCACTCGCAGGTGAAGGGGCCCTCGCCCACGCAGGAGGAGTAGGCCTTCACCACGCCCACGATTTCGTCAATTTTGGCGGAAGGCAGGCCGGAGCCCACCGGGGCGTATGCGGCGATGGCGTTGGAGGAGGTGGTGTAGGGGTAGATGCCGTAGTCCAGGTCCCGCAGGGAGCCCAGCTGGGCCTCGAAGAGGATCTTCTTCCCTGTCCCCTGTGCGCTGCGCAGAAATGCGCCGGTGCCGCAGACAAAGGGCTTGATCTTCTCACCGAAGTCCGCAAACCAGTTCCGCAGGTCCTCCATGGTGTAGGGCTTGGCGCCGTAAACCTTCTCCAGCGTCAGGTTCTTCCACTCCAGGATGCCCTCCAGATGCTCCCAGAGCTTCTCGGGGTAAAGAAGCTCACCGGCCATGACCGTCTTTTTCTGGTATTTGTCGGAGTAGAAGGGGGCGATGCCCTGCTTGGTAGAGCCGTACTTCTTATCCGCAAGGCGCTGTTCCTCCAGGTTGTCCAGATCCCGGTGCCAGGGCAGCAGCAGGCTGGCCCGGTCGCTGATCTTCAAATTTTCCGGGGTGATGGCGACGCCCTTGGACACCACGTCCTGCATCTCCGTCCAGAGACTCTCGCAGTCCACGGCCACGCCGTTGCCCAGGATGTTCACCACCCCCTCCCGGAAAATGCCGGAGGGCAGCAGATGCAGGGCGAATTTGCCCTTTTCATTCATCACCGTGTGTCCGGCGTTGCCGCCGCCCTGGTAGCGGACCACTACATCGTAGTCCTCTGTCAGCAGGTCTACCATGCGGCCCTTGCCCTCATCGCCCCAGTTGATGCCTACAATGGCGCAATTTGACATATTGAAAAACCTCCCGGTTTTTTTAGAATCTGTATTCGCAGGCGGTGAACACCGTCCATCCGGCACGCCCTGCCGATGAATACAGGCCCTTAGATTGCGTGAAAAGGTTGACCTATCGCGAAAATGCATGCTCAACCTTTCTCATTATAGCGAGGCCCCCTCTATAAGTAAAGCATAAAATAATAATATTCAATATTATTTTTGCTTATATATCCCCGGGAGAAGGACGCTCCTTCGGAGGACCTCAGCCCTTGGGAACCTGACGCATGGAGAGGCTGATCCGCTTCTTTTTCTCGTCCGCCTCCAGCACCACCACCTTCACCACATCCCCAACGGACACGGCCTCGGAGGGGTGCTTGACGAACTTGTCCGCCACCTGGGAGATGTGGACCAGCCCGTCCTGATGGACGCCGATGTCCACAAAGGCGCCGAAGTCAATGACGTTGCGGACGGTGCCCGTCAGCACCATGCCGGGTTTTAGATCCTTGATTTCCAGCACGTCGGTGCGGAGGATGGGCTGAGGCAGGTCGTCCCGGATGTCCCGCCCCGGCTTCATCAGCTCTCCCATCACGTCCCGCAGGGTGGGCACGCCCACGCCGCACTCCGCCGCGGCCTTTTCCTCGCCGTAGGACTTCACCTGGGCGGGCAGGTTCCGGAGACCCTCGCCGCCCACGTCCGCCAGGGAGTGGCCCGTCAGGGCCAGGAGCTTCTCCGCGGCGTCGTAGCTCTCCGGGTGGACGGCGGTGTTGTCCAGCACGGATTTGCTCTCCGGCACCCGCAGGAAGCCGGCGCACTGCTGGAAGGCCTTGGGCCCCAGTTTGGGGACTTTCAGGAGCTGCTTCCGGGCGGTGAAGGGGCCGTTTTCCTCCCGGTAGGCCACAACGTTTTTGGCGGTGGTACCGTTGAGTCCGGCCACCCGCTGGAGGAGGGAGGGGGAGGCGGTGTTCACGTCCACGCCCACGGCGTTGACGCAGTCCTCCACCACGCCGTCCAGGGCCTCTCCCAGGCGCTTGGGGGGCATGTCGTGCTGATACTGTCCCACGCCGATGGCCTTGGGGTCGATTTTCACCAGCTCCGCCAGGGGGTCCTGGAGCCTCCGGGCGATGGACACGGCGGAGCGGAGGTTCACGTCGAACTGGGGGAACTCCTCCGCCGCCAGCTTGGAGGCGGAGTACACGGAGGCTCCCGCCTCAGAGACAATCATATAGGAGACATGGGCCCCGGCGCTGTTGACCTGGCGGATCAGCTCCACCGCCATCTGTTCCGTCTCCCGGCTGGCGGTGCCGTTGCCGATGGCGATGTGCTCCACGCCGTGCCTTTTGATGAGCTTCGCCAGAACGGCAATGGCCTCGTCCTTCTTTCGCTCATTGTAAGTGGGGTAGACCACGGCGGTGTCCAGCACCTTTCCGGTACCGTCCACCACCGCCACCTTGCAGCCCATGCGGTAGCCGGGGTCCAGGCCCATGGTGACTTTGCCCTTCACCGGCGGCTGCATCAGAAGAGGCCGCAGGTTCAGGGCGAACTGGCCGATGGCACCCTCGTTGGCCCGGTCGGTCAGCTCAGAGCGGGTCTCCCGCTCCAGGGAGGGAAATACAAGACGGTCATAGGCGTCCTCGGCGGCGGCCTTCACAAACTCCATGGCCCGGCTTCCGGGCACCACTGTATGGCGGCGGACAGTCCGCAGGGCCAGCTCCCGGTCCAGCTCTACACTGACCTTCAGCAGCTCCTCCTTTTCCCCCCGGTTGACAGCCAGCACCTGATGGCCCTGGAGCTTGGAGAGAGCCTGGGAGAAGTCGTAGTACAGGCGGTAGACACTGTCCTCCTCCGTCTGGGCGGCGCTGCGGAGAATTCCGTTTTTCTCCAGCAGCTCCCGCAGGCGCTTGCGGAGCTCCGCGTCGTCGCTGATTGCCTCTGCCACGATGTCGGACGCACCTGCCAGGGCCTCCTCCGCCGTCTCCACGCCTTTCTCCGGGTCGATGTACTTGGCCGCCCCCTCCAGGGGATCCGGGCAGTCGGGGCCCTGAGCAAAGAGGAGCTCCGCCAGGGGCTCCAGTCCCTTTTCCTTCGCCATTGTAGCCCGGGTGCGGCGCTTTTGCTTGTAGGGGCGGTAGAGGTCCTCCACCTCCGCCAGGGTTTTGGCATCGTCGATGGCGGAGGCCAGCTCCTCCGTCAGCTTGCCCTGCTCGGAGATCGCGCTCTTCACCGCCTCCCGCCGTTCCTGAAGACCCCGGAGGTACTGGAGCCGTTCCTCCAGGGTGCGGAGGGAGGTGTCGTCCATGGCGCCGTGGAGCTCCTTGCGGTACCGGGCGATGAAGGGGATGGTGTTGCCCTCGTCCAGGAGGCGCGCCACGTTCTCCACGTGCTCCGGGCGCTTGTTGAGCTCCTGGGCGATTTGTAAAATAATTGGGTCCATAGATCTTTCCTTTCAATTCCAAAAAGCTGCGGACGGTCTCCGTCAGGGTGTCCTGCGCTCTGCCGTGTGCGCCGGGGAGTTCCTCAAAGCCCGCAAAACAGTCGATGAAAAATGTCTCCGCGTCCGGGCTGCCTCTCATGGCCGCCAGCCCCTGAAAGGCCTCCTTTTTCAGACTGGAGCAGAGACCCGTTGCTCCGGCTCCCAAAACGCCGCCGTATCCTGCTCCTCAGCCGGTGGCCCGGGCCATAGGTTCCTCCGGGTTCTTCCGGGGGTTGGCTCTTCCGCCGCAGCCCCCCGGACCCTTTCACATACACTGCCAGTGCCTCACGCACCACGACTTTTTTGGGGATCCAGCCGAGCCGGCAGAACGCTTGCGCCGATTTACACGGGACCATATATGCTCCTGTGGGCTGTGCCCTATTTGTGGTACAGCTTCTTGGTCTCGTACTTGGGCTCAAAGCTCACGTTGATCCCCAGCTGCCGCAGGAGCTTTTCATCCTCGTCGCTGAGGATGACGGAGAAGTGGGCGTCGCAGCCCCGGAGCTTTGGCATCTGCCGCTGGGCCAGGTCCGCCAGGGGATTGGTCAGGGCGGAGATGGTCAGGGCCAGCAGCACCTCGTCGGTGTGGAGGCGGGGGTTCTTGTGGCCCAGATACCCGGTTTTCAGCCGGCACACCGGCTCTAAGACCTGGGCGGAGATGAGCTCGAAGTGGTGGTCAATGTTCCCCAGGGCCTTCAGGGCGTTGAGCAGCAGTGCGGAGGCCGCCCCCAGAGTCTCAGAGGTCTTGCCCGTCACCACCCGGCCGTCCGGCAGGACCATGGCCCCCGCCGGGGCCCCGGTGGCCTCGGCCTTCAGGAGGGCGGCGGACACGGCGGGGCAGATCTCCGGCGTGACGCCGGCCTGATTCATCACCAGCTCCAGCTTCCGCACCGGCTCGTCCCCGGCCTTGCCCTGGATCTTCTCCACGCAGGCGGTGTAGTACCGGCGGAGAATCTCCTGCCGGGAGGCCTCCCGGCACACCTCGTCGTCGGAGATGCAGTTTCCCGCCATGTTCACCCCCATGTCCGTGGGGGACTTGTAGGGGGAGGCTCCCTGGATTTTTTCAAAGATGGCGCTGAGCACCGGGAAGATCTCCACGTCCCGGTTGTAGTTCACGGCGGTCTCGCCGTAGGCCTCCAGGTGGAAGGGGTCGATCATGTTCACGTCGTTCAGGTCCGCTGTGGCGGCCTCGTAGGCCAGGTTTACCGGGTGTTTCAGCGGCAGATTCCACACGGGGAAAGTCTCGTACTTGGCGTATCCGGCGGTGATGCCCCGCTTGTGGTCGTGATAGAGCTGGCTCAGGCAGGTGGCCATCTTGCCGCTGCCGGGGCCCGGGGCCGTCACCACCACCAGCGGGTGGGTGGTCTCGATATAGTCGTTTTTCCCCAGGCCATCGTCGCTGACGATGTGGGGCACATCGGAGGGGTAGCCGGCAATGGGGTAGTGGCGGCAGCACCGGATGCCCAGGGCCGTGAGGCGCTTCAAAAAGGCGTCGGCGGCGGCCTGGCCGTTGTAGCGGTTCAGCACCACGCTGCCCACATACAGATCCAGCCCGCGGAAGATGTCGATCAGGCGCAGCACATCGTCGTCATAGGCGATGCCCAGGTCCCCCCGGATCTTGTTTTTCTCGATATCCGCCGCGTTGATGGCGATGACGATCTCCACGTCGTCCCGCAGCTGCTGGAGCATCCGGATCTTGCTGTCTGGCTCAAAGCCGGGCAGGACCCGGGAGGCGTGGTAGTCATCGAAGAGCTTGCCGCCGAACTCCAGGTACAGCTTGCCGCCGAACTGGGCGATCCGTTTTTTGATCTGCTCCGACTGGGTGGTGAGATACAATTCGTTATCAAAGCCGATAGCCGCCATGACAGAGGTTCCCCCTTCATACATAAATTTTTCCCGGACAAGTATACCACACCCGAAGAGATTTGGAAAGAAAAACCGGAGAACAAAAATCGGGAGGCCGCCTAAGCGGCCTCCCGGCGTCTTTCACATGTGATTCAGGACGGCTCCTCCTCCGGGGCGGTCTCCGCCGAATAGGACTCGATCTCCGGAGCCTCCTCCGGAGGCGGGACCGTCTCCGGGGATACCCGGAGGAAGGAGAAGCCCCCGCTGGCGTGGCGGCCCCAGACCAGGATGGTGTAGTCCCCGGTTTTGTTGATCTCGATTTTCTGGTCTCCGTTCAGGGGGCTGCCCTCGCAGATGGTGCTCCCGTCATCGCCGCAGATCTCCACCTCCAGCCAGCCGTTGTATGTGTAGATGTGACCTTGGAGCGTGTCCCCCGCTTCCAGGCGCATGGTGTGGGAGTCCGCGCCGTCAAACCGGCCGTAAGTCATTTCATAGAGGTACTCGTTGGCCCAGCGGGAGGCGCTGACGAGCGAATTCCCGTTGACGGCCCACCAGGCCGCGCAGTACATACAAAGCGCTGCCCCGGTGAGGATGAAGCAGAGGAACATCCCCAGCCAGTCGTATTTCACCCGTCCGCCGCCCCGGGCGGAGAACAGGGTCTCAAGTCCTAAGAGGATCAGGATGCAGGGGGAGGCTTTCAGCAGCCACTCCGGGTGGAACCGGGGCCAGAACATGGCCGCCAGCATTCCCGCCCCGGCGGTCACCAGGACGATGCCCAAGGTAAACGTGCCCACCCGGCGCTGCCGGGGCTCCGCCGCCTGGACGGTCTGCTCAGTCGTCTCCATGGGCGTCCTCCTCTTCCGGCTCCGGCGCTCCGCCGGAGATGTCCGGCGCGTGGGGGGCCTCCTGGAAGAACTCCGGCCGGTAGACGGGGCCATCCGCCTGGGGACCGGGGGTGAAGGCGGGGATCTCCTCCGGGGCCCTCTTCTTCGGCCCACGGATGAACCACAGGCCCAGGGCGATAATCAGCAGCGTCCCCAGGATGCGGGGGGCGTCCCACACCAGCAGGTCGTACAGCCAGTCCATCCAGGGGAACAGTTCACTGATCCACCGCATCAGCTGTCCCACCACAATGCGGTAGAGGGCGTAGAGGCCCAGCAGCACCAGCGTCCAGCCGATGAGGCTGTGGCGTTTGGAAAAGAGTTCCGAGAGCCGCTGGCTGTCCAGGTCCGACATGCCGAAGAGATAGGCGTCCTCATCCTCCGTGCCGTCCATCCGCTGGCGGCGGAGATTGTAGCTGTCAAAAAAGGAGTACAGCCACAGGGGGACCAGCAGGATCGCCAGCGCCCCGATCTCCAGAAAGATGGCCACGGCCAGCACGCCGCAAAAGAGTATGGTCTGGGAGATGCCCCGCTTCATGTACCCCTGGTGCATCTGCCCGCACCCGGGGATACAGGAAAACGAAAAAAACAAAATGCCTCGAATCAGTCTCATGAAGTAACCCTCCTCAAGAATGGTTTCCCGGCCTGAGGCCGTCAAAAAAGTCCGTCACACCCGACAGTGTCTCGCTCAGGGCGTCATTCCAGCGCTCCGGCCAGGCGCGGAGTTCCGCCGCGGCGGGGCGGAGCTCCGGCAGGGCGGGATGGGTGAACTGGATCTCCCGGCCGCCCCACAGCATGGTCAGCGCCAGGGCCACGGCGGCGGCGGCCGTGGCGTACCGGCTGGTAACCAGCCGGAGGGTCCGCGTCCTGACGCGGGCCCAAAGGGCCTTTTGGCAGGATCGCTCCGGCGCCAATAACTCTGCGCCGCAGAGCAGGTCTGTGTACCGCTGGAGGCACAGGTCGCAGAAGGACAGGTGCTCCGCGATCTCCAGACGGCCCAGCTCATCCAGGCTGTCGTCCCGGACCAGGGCCGCCAGGGCTTCATTTGTCAGATGTCCGTCAGCGCGGAACCGTTCCATATCCTCCGCTCCTTTCCAATTTCTCCCGCAGCAGCCGTTTGCCCCGGGAGAGCTGTGTATGTACCGTCTTTACCGGCCTGCCCAGGGCCAGGGCCGCCTCCTCCGGGGACTTCTCCTCCAGCAGGCACAGGCGGCACACCGGCCGGTAGGGCTCTTTTAAGGCCTCGATCTCCGCCGCAATGGACGCCGCTCCGGTCTTCTGGAGGGCCACCTCCTCGGCGGGCGGGGCCAGACCGGGAGGCATGGCCTCGTCCCCCGGCAGCACGCTGTGGCGGGTCCAGGCGCTTTGCAGGTGGTCCTTGGCCTTGTTGGCGGCGATGCGTCCCAGCCATTGTCGCTCGTAGCCCCGGGGGACGGTGTCCCGGTGGAGCCAGGCGGAGAGAAATGTCTCCTGGGTCAGGTCCTCGGCGGCAGATGCGTCCCGCACCAGCTGGAAACAGACGGTGTAGACCAGCCGCTCGTACTGGGACACCAATTCTGAAAACTGTTCTTTTGTCATGCCTCCTGCCGCCACCTCCCTCCCGCGCGCTGCTAATAATACGGGACCGGCGCCGGAATTTCTTCAATTTTTCGTGAAATTTTTTTGCGGGCGCATCAGGAGGCGGAATCGTCCAGCATTCCCCGCATGTAGGCCAGGGCCAGCTCCAGCTGGCGGGGAGTCAGCTGCCGCCCCAGGTCCACCAGGGCGGAAAGCCCCCCGGTCTCCCGGAGCGGCGCGGGACTGCGGACCTCGGAGAGGCCCATGATATAGTCGATGCTGGCGTGGAAAATGCTGGACATCTTTTGCAGCTGCAAAAAACTGGGGTAATGCCTCTGGTTTTCATAGGCGCTTACCGTCTCCTGGGAGACGCCCAGCTCGATGCTGAGGCGGACCTGGGTCATGTGAAACTCCTCCCGCAGCTGCCTGATCTGGTTTTCCATAATAACCTCCCTGTGCCATCCGCCGCCCGAGGAAGTCCCGGCGTAATAAAGGTTCATGCTATATTCTCCGAGGGCCGCAAGGGGGGCGGACCGGCATCCCAATTGGTTGACAGAGAGGCTGCGCGGCCTCCCAATGGGATTTTATAAGTTACACTTGTATTCAGCAGAGGTTTATGTTATATTATATACAGTTTTAACCTGTATTGAGGGGTTTATGCGGGCGGAAATATATGGAAACCGGAGAATGAAAGGCCTGTACATTCCAAAGAGGCGGAGGAATCGAGGGGAAGCCTGTATGCGAAGAGCCATGAAGGGAACGCGGACAAAGCGCAAATTGGCGGACGCCCTGAAGGACCTGCTGGAGACCAGGCCCCTGGAGCGGGTGCGGGTCCACCACCTGACGGACCGGTGCGAGATTCACCGGCAGACCTTTTACTACCACTTTACCGATGTCTACCAGCTCCTCGACTGGACCGTTCAGGAGGATGGGGCGGCGCTGGCCGCCCGGCTGGCGGAGGCTCCGGACTGGCGGACGGCGCTGGAGACCCTTCTCCAGACCATTCCGCCCCGGCGGGGCTGGTTTCTGGCAATCTTAAACCAGGCGTCCCCGGAGAGCCGCCGGATGTTTTTCCGAGGCCTTCTGGCCCCCATCGCCGGAAAAGCCGCAACCCCCGACCCCGGCGGCGTTTCCGACATTCTCCTCTCCCTGCTGGAGAAGTGGATTCGGGACGGCTGCGGGCCGGCTCCGGAGGGCATGGCGGTGCTCCTGGAGCAGATGGCGGACCGCCCCGGCCGGGAGGAAGCCGGCGTCTCCGGATAGAGGCGCGGGATTTCAGCGGCGGGATGGGTCCCCGTTGTTGTGTCAGGCCGAAGAGACCCGGATATCTTTTGACAAGCTGAAACCGGCCTCCCCCAATCGGGGAGGCCGGTTTCATATAAGAAGCTGTACCGTGAGCTGAGACATACAGATTTGTGTCGGAACAGTTGGTACGGCTTCTAAGATGTGAGGAAATGTCCTACGGCAGATAGTTCAGGGGATTCCGGGCCGTGCCGTTGTAGCGGACCTCAAAGTGGCAGTGGTTGCCGGTGGAGTTGCCGGTGGAGCCCACCCGAGCGATCTGCTGGCCCTTATAGACGTGCTGGCCCACGGAGACCGTCAGGCTGCTGTTGTGGCCGTAGTAGGTCTCGTAGCCATTGCCGTGGTTGATGCGGACCAGATAGCCGTAGCCGCCCATCCAGCCGGCGTAGGTGACGGTGCCGCCGTCGCTGGCGTAGACCGGCGTGCCCCGCGGGGCCGCGATGTCGATGCCCTTGTGGTTGGTGGAGCCGATGCCGCCGGGGGACTTCCGCCCGCCGAAGCGGGAGGTGATGCGGCCGGTGATGGGCCAGCGGAAGGTGCCGGTGGGATGCCAGGTGGGCCGCTCCTTGGTGCCCCGGAGCTGGTGCTCCGTAACGGGTTCCCGGAGGGTGACGGAGGAGAGGAGCGTCCGTTCCACCTCCTCGCCGTTGACGTAGGTGACGTTGGCCACCACGTCCGCCGCGCCGAAGACGCCCTTGGAGGTTATCTTGGTGTCGCCCTTGTACATACTGGCGTCATCGGTGTACTCCACATCGTAGTTCACCTCGGACACATACCGCTCCTTCTGAACCACGGTCCTTGTCAGGTAGGGCACGGAGGCGGACATGGTCAGGATTTCGCCGATCTGCAGCTTGTTGATGTCATAGCCGGGGTTCAAGGCCTCCAGCTCCTTGGAGCTCAGGCCGTGGTCCTCGGCGATCTCCGACCAGGTGTCGCCCTTTTTCACCTCGTAGGTGACCTCGGCGGTCTTGGTGCTGTACAGGGTCTCTGCCAGATACCCCAGGTTCATGATCTCATCGCTGGGGACATACTCCTCCTTGATCTCTACGCTTTCGGCAAAGTCGCAGGAGATGGTGTCCTCATCGGTTCCGGCGGCCTTCAGCTGCTTCAAAAGCTCGTCCAGGGCTCCGGCGTAGGGGGTTGCGCCGATGAATTCTCCCTCCACATACAGGCAGTACGCGGCGGTTACCAGCCCCACCTCCTGGGAGAGGTCCTCGGCATAGGTCTCCGGGTCCACCAGATCCTGCCGGCGCAGCAGGCCGGAGGAGTACTGGATGAGGGAGTCGTCGATGGTGAAGCTCTCCCCCAGAGTGCGGGCGGTGACCTGTTCCAGGTCGCGGCGCACCTCCTCGGCGGCGGACTGAGAGCTCATGACGGCGATGACCTCGCCGTCGTAGCTGACCGTGGTGCCGTAGGTATAGGTGGAGAAGAACAGCACCGCCAGGGCGATGCAGGCGGTGCCCCCCAGAAACAGCAGGGGGTAGAGCACCCGGCGGCCGGACCGCTCCGGCCGCTCCGGCCGGGAGGAGCCCCGGCTGATGGCCCGCTGCCGGCGGCCCCAGAGGCGCTCCTGCAAAAGGCTGCCCCACATGGGGATGATGCCCCAGAACAGCAGCAGGACCTGGATGGGAAAGCGGTTGGACTCCGGAAAGCGGGAGGCCTGCTTCTCCCGCAGGATGTGGCGCCAGCGGCGCTTGACGCGCCTGAGGTTCCAGAGAACGGCCTGATACCACGTGACCGTGGGCCGGGGCTCTCTGGCCCGCTGCCGGGGGGGCTGGCCCTTTCCGGCAGACGCCCCCGGGGGGGGCTCCTCCCAGGCGGGGATGGCGGCCCGCCGTCTGGACGTGCGGCGGAGGCGGTCCTCCACCGCGTGCTCCTGGGGGGCGGTCTCCGACGTGACCGCGGGGGGCTCCGGCGCGAGGCCCCGGGAGTAGAGGCCCGCCGTGGCGCCGGTGCTCACCGAGGGGTCCAGCCGGCGCTCCGCCTGGGGCTTTGCGGCCCGCCGCCCGCCGGACGGCGGCTTCTTTGATCTTGATCGTTGACTCATATCTCTCCTGATAAAGGCGTAAAAGTTACAATTTGTTACCGTTGGTATCATACCGCTTTTCACCGCTCCCGTCAACCCTGGAAAATGCCGGGGAGCGGCATTTTTGGCGGGGAAAAGAGGCCGTGTGTCCAGAATCTGAGGGGATATTTTGTATAATCTGCATATTTTACCTGGCTGGCGCTGGAATAAATGTAAATTTTTTTGTGAGGATTTTCATTTTTCAATTGACCCGGCGGGACAGTGGTGTATAATGAGGGTAACTTCATCCATATACTTGGACTTTTATGGAGGTAATGGAAACATGTTTGAATTTCTCATCAAAAAGCTGAAGGCCCATCCCCGCAGAATTGTGTTTACCGAGGGCACGGATCCCCGTATTCTGGAGGCCTCCGCCCGCCTGCTGTCCGGTACGTTCCTGACCCCCGTCCTGGTGGGCAGGCCCAACGAGGTCTTTGCCGCCGCGGAGGAGGCCGGCTTCAACATCCGGGGCGCCGAGATTGTGGACCCCGAGGCCTTTGAGGACATGGATCGGATGGTTGCCGCCATGGTGGAGCTGCGCAAGGGCAAGATGACCGAGGAGCAGTGCCGCTCCATGCTGAAGCAGGGCAACTACTTCGGCACTATGCTGGTGAAGATGGGCTACGCCGACGCGCTGCTGGGCGGCGCAACCTACTCCACCGCCGACACTGTCCGCCCCGCGCTGCAGCTGATCAAGACCAAGCCCGGCTGCAAGATCGTCTCCTCCTGCTTCATTCTGGTCCGCTCCACCACCGTGGGCGACCGCGAGGTCATCGCCATGGCCGACTGCGCCATCAACATCAAGCCCAACGAGGACGAGCTGGTGGAGATTGCCCTGGAGACCGCCGGCACGGCCCGTCTCTTCGGCATTGATCCCCATATGGCGTTCCTGAGCTACTCCACCCATGGCTCCGGCTCCGGCGAGGACGTGGACAAGATGCGCAACGCCTGTGCCAAGGCCAAGGCTCAGGCTCCCGATATCGTCATCGACGGCGAGCTGCAGTTTGACGCCGCCGTGTCCCACCGGGTGGCGGAGACCAAGTGCCCCGAGTCCCCCCTGGCCGGCCGCGCCAACACCTTCATCTTCCCGGACATCAACGCCGGCAACATCGGCTACAAGATCTGCCAGCGCATGGGCGGCTTTGAGGCCTACGGTCCCATCCTCCAGGGCCTGAACGCCCCCATCAACGACCTCTCCCGGGGCTGCAACGGCCAGGAGGTCTACTCCATGGCCCTGATCACCGCCGGTCTCTGCGAGGACTGAGATCGGGGTACATAGCGCGAAATGGCAGAAGACAGCGGGGACGCCTCAGGGCGGCCCCGCTGCTGTTTTGCGGCGATTGAATCCGATATGTACACTTTTTGCTGTTTTATACGATTTGTATTGATAAAATCATCCGGCGCAAAGCATCTTTGCGTGACAGCCCGGGGCCGCGGGGGTATCATGGAGGTGAGGTGATGAGATGCGCGAGATCGGAAAGAACATCCGGGCGGCCCGCCTCCGGCGGGGCATGACCCAGGACGAGCTGGCGGAGCGGCTCCACGTCAGCCGCCAGACGGTGAGCAACTACGAGACCGGCCGGTCCCGGCCGGATGTGGAGATGCTGCTGCGGGCGGCGGAACAGCTGGAGGTGGATGTCCAGGTCCTGCTCTACGGCGAGCCCCTCCGGCCGGAGCGGCGGCGGGAGATCCGCCTCCTGCTGGCGGAGGGCGCGGCGCTGGCGGCGCTGGGGAGCGGTATTTTCCTGCTGCGGCGCTGGGTGGGGCGGCTTTTCAGGCGGGCGTTTACGGGGGCCCCGCTGTATCTGATCCAGTCCGTGGCCGTCCCGGCGTTCTATCTGCTGCTGGGCTGGGTCCTGCTCCGGGCCTGCGGGGTGTTTCTGGGGGCGAAGCCCCTGGAGTGCCGGCGGGCCCGGCCTCTGCGGCGGGCGGTGCTGGCGGGTCTGGCCGCCTGGGCGGTGCTGGCGGCGCCCATTGTGGTGTCGAACCTCTGCGTGAGCGTCCATATCCTCCTCCGGGGACCGGGGGTCCCGTGGGATTCGGGGTTCTCCCTCCCCCGGTGGTGGGAACGGGCCGGGATCTGGCAGCTCTATGTGGCAGCGCGGTTTCCGGCGGTCTTCGTCCCCTTCGGCGCGGCGCTGTGGGGCACCCGGCCGGAGAGGAGAGAGGAGAACCCGTAAAAACGGCCCCGCCGCAGCGGGGCCGCCGTATTTAATCCGGACTTGGCAGATCATGGTCCGTATTTTCTAAAAAGAGCTCCTCGGCCTGCCGCTGGGCCTCCATCAGCCGGGCCTCCAGCCTGCGAAGGGTCTCTTCCGCGTCTGTCAGCGTGTTAAACAGCAAAAGATATTCTTTAGCAATCGTCTGCATTTTTCCTCGTCCTTTCTAAACGACCACAAAATGTGGATTGGAGTATCTCTATGATACACAAAATCATGCGGAAAACTTGTCTTAATTTGTCGAGGGGAACAGGAATCTGAAAAAAAATATAAAAGGACCGAGATTGGTTGGGAGATTCAACGAAAAAGGGCGGGTTATGACTGATTTTCCCGACAGGATGTGCGCTGCCGCCTGTGCCGGCGGGAACAGGCCCGGGGGATTGCGCTGTGAGGCGGAATCTGGTATGATAAAAAACAGAGAACAGATGACGGCGTTTCTGCCGGGATTCTATTATAATTTGGGAGGCAGCGTATGAAGTACACATACAACATCAGCGGAAAGCTCATATCCCTCTCCTGCCGGGAGGAGTGGAAGCCCACCGCGGACTTTCTGGCGGGGGTGCTGCTGGAGGAGGAGAAGGCCGGCGGCGTGCTGACTGAGGACTGCATCATTCAGATCGGCTGGAGCTTTTACAAATTTGTCAAGGAGGGGCCGGGGCTCCAGATGGTGACCTTCGACTATGTGGGGGACCCCTTCTCCGCCACGGAGGAGGACCTGTCCCTCAGCCTGCGGATCTTCCATGAACAGACGGAGGTTTTGAACAGGGCCCAGGTCCAGGCGGTGACCACCTCCTTCCAGGACACCATGCTCATGAAAAACACCGCCAGAACGGCGGACACCGTCTACCTCCAGCGGCTGGAGCCCACCGGCGAGGGGGACTCCGGCTGGTACATGGGCGTCATCGGCGAGGAGGGCTCCGACAACCCCGGGGACTATACCCGCATCCATACCTATCAGCTCCTCTCCTTCTGCGAGGCGGCCCTGGCGCTGATGCCACTGCCTCTGGGGACCATCGGCCTTTTTGAGCGGGGCCAGCTGGTGGAGGTTGTGGACGAGAACAACAAAAACCTCTTTTGACAATGCCGTCCCAATGAAGAAGAGCGCCTCCGTCCCGCCGCTTTGCGGCGGGACGGAGGCGCTTTCCCTGTGGGGGATCCGCTTTGCCGGTGCGGTCAGCGCCGCAGGGCGCTGAGGGCGCAGGAGAGGAGGAACAGCGCCAGATTGGCGCACACCACGGTGGCTCCCACCGGGGTGGAGCAGGCAAAGGACACCGTCAGCCCCGCGCAGAAGCAGGCCGCGGAGGCGGCGGCGGCGCAGAGGACCACGCCCCGGAAGCTCTTGAAGAGCCGCATGGCCGTCAGGGCGGGGAAGATGACCAGGGAGGAGATCAGCATGGCCCCCATCATCCGCATCCCCAGCACAATGGTCAGGGCGGTGAGAACTGCCAGCAGGGTATTGTAGCGGTCCACGTTCAGTCCCGCGGCCCGGGAGAAGCTCTCGTCAAAGGTGACGGCAAACAGCCTGTGGTAGAACAGCACAAACAGCGCCAGCACCGCGGCGGACACCAGGACCGACAGCGCCACATCCGCCCGGGACATGGCCAGAACGCTGCCGAACATATAGTTGTCTACGTCGGCGGTCATGCCGGTGGTGCGGGAGATGACCATAATGCCGATGGCCAGAGAGGAGGCGCTGACGGCGGCGATGGCCGCGTCGCTGTTCCAGCGGGGATTTCCCGCCATGCGCAGCAGGAAGAAGGCCGCCAGCACCACCACGGGGATGGAGAAGTACAGCGGCGTGAAGCCCAGGGCCACGGCGATGGCCAGGGCCCCGAAGGAGACGTGGCTCAGCCCGTCGCCGATCATGGAGTACCGTTTCAGCACCAGGGACACCCCCAGCAGGGCGCAGCAGAGGGAGACCAGAACCCCGGCGATCAGCGCCCGCTGCATGAAGGGGAAGGAAAACATTTGCAGAAGATTCATGGCTCTGCCTCCTGAAACCGCCGTCCCTGGGGAGAGCGGAGATACGCCTCCGCAGTACCGTAGAAAAAGCTCCCCCGTCCGATGTGCAGCACTGTGCGGGCCTGACGCAGGGCGGGCCGCAGGTCGTGGGTCACCATGACCACGGCCATACCCTCTTTCTCATTGAGGTAGGACAGGGTCTTGTACAGGTCCTGGGCGGCGGCGGGGTCCAGGCCGGTGATGGGTTCATCCAGAATCAGCAGCCGGCCGGCGGCGCACAGGGCCCGGGCCAGCAGTACCCGCTGCTGCTGGCCGCCGGAGAGATTGCGGTAGCTCTCGTCCTTCAGCTCCAGAACCCCCAGCTTGCCCATGTTCATCAGCGCCGCTGACTTCTGGGCGGCGGAGTAGAAAAAGCGGCTTCCCTTTTGATTCAGGCAGCCGGAGAGCACCACCTCGTACACCGTGGCGGGAAAATCCCGCTGGGCCCGGGTCTGCTGGGGCAGGTAGCCGATGGCGCCCCGCCGCAGTTCCGGTGCCCGCCAGATCTCTCCGGACCGGGGCGGCAGCAGGCCCAGCAGCCCCCGCAGCAGCGTGGACTTGCCGGAGCCGTTGTCCCCCACCACGCAGAGGTAGTCCCCCTCCCGGACGGAGAGGTTCAGATGGGCCAGAACGGTCTGTCCCTCGTAGCCCAGGGACACATCCCGGCAGACCAGCAGTTCAGGTCGCTCCATGGGGCGCCTCCTCTCCTCCGCAGACATCGCACAGGCCGGTCAGGATGGTCCGGCGGGGGTCCACCCGGAAACGGTGGTCTGCCGCCAGGTGGCGGCAGAGCTCCTCCAGATGGGAGCAGTCCAGATGGACCATGCGTCCGCAGCCCTCGCACCGCAGCAGAAAGCACGCCCGGGCGCCGCCGTGGACACAGAGCTGGTACAGCGCCCCTTCTCCCGTGTCCACCCGGTGGATGCGGCCCACCGCCTCCAGCCGCTCCAGCTGGCGGTATATGGTGGACAGCCCCACCGGGCACTGGTCCCGCCGCAGGACCTCCGCGATCTCGCAGGCGGTGAGGGCCTCCTCCGGCCGGCGCTCCAGACAGCGGAGGACGGCCTGTCGTTGTCTCGTGTTATAGGGCATATGACATCTCCAATATGAAAATCATTCTCAATTTTGCGCCTCCTATTATAAATCCTTTGGAGAAAAAGTCAAGGGCGGTTGAAAAGCCGGCGAGGATGGGGTATAGTAATCCTATAAACTGTATAGAACCGGTTTTCGCCGTCGGGAAGGCGGCGGACCGGAATCCGGAGGGTGTTATGAAGGTTTCCCTGGTCATCATGGCGGCGGGCCTGGGGTCCCGCTACGGCGGCAGCAAGCAGGTGGACGGCATCGGCCCCGGCGGAGAGATTTTGATGGAGTACTCCATCCATGACGCACTGCGGGCGGGCTTTGGCAAGGTGGTGTTTATCATCAAGCCGGAGATGGAGGCGCTGGTGCGCCGCCTCTGCGGGGACCGTCTGGAGGGACAGGCCGCCGGGGACGGCAGTCCCGTGGAGGTGGCCTATGCCTTCCAGGATTTTTCCTCACTGCCCGCTTTTTACACGCCCCCGCCGGAGCGGACCAAGCCCTTCGGCACCGTTCACGCCCTGCTGTGCGCGGCGGAGGCGGTCCGTGAGCCCTGCTGCGTCATCAACGCCGACGACTACTACGGCATCGACGCCTACCGGACGATGTACGAGGAACTGACGGGTCTCCCGGCGGCGGGAAAAGCCGCCATGGTGGGGTATCTGCTGAAAAACACCGCAAGCCTTCACGGCACTGTTTCCCGAGGAATCTGTACCGTGGAGGGCGGGCGTCTGCGCTCTGTTCGGGAGACGAAGAAGATCCAGCTCTACCCGGATGGGACGCTGCGGGACCTGGCGGCGGACCGCCCGCTGGACCCGGAGTCCACGGTGTCCATGAACTGCTGGGGCTTCATGCCCTCCATCTTTCCGGTGCTGGAGAACTACTTTGCCCGCTTCCTGCGGGGAGAGGGGGGGCGGGACCCCAGGTCGGAGTGTCTGCTGCCCATTATGGTGGATGACCTGCTGCGTACCGGGGAGCTGGAGGTCTCCGTTCTCCGCTCCGCCGACAAGTGGTTCGGCATGACCTACCGGGAGGACCGGGAGACCGTGGCGGAGGAGCTGCAAAGGCTCCACAGGGCGGGCGTTTATCCGCAGAGTCTGCGGGAATAATCTCTGTGCGCCCGGGGCCGGACAGGCTCCGGGCGGGGCTTCTCTGGGAGGCGGTTGGAAGCGGTCAAAAAATCCCCCTGGTTTTATAAAAATTGTAAAGAATTTGTCATCAAATTTTCATCATTTTGTTTCGACATTTTTCGACAGTATGAGGTATAATAAAAACACATAGAAGAGCTGCGGAAAAACCAGAGTGCGGGAGCGGGGGAGACAGATGGCGGGAAAGCGGGAGAAGAGACAAAGCTGGAAAAAGACACCGGCCGTTTTGGCAATGCTGATGGTGTCCGCGGCGCTGCTGACGCCGGGAGGACCGGCGGGAGCTGTCCGGGAGCCGGCACGGGTGAAGGCGGGAGAAACGGTTTTGGCGGCGCGGCTTGCCGGGAGCGGGAAGCAGGACTCTGGCGCGGAAGGAAAGCGGACGCAGGCAAAAACGGCCGCGGCCGTTTCGGAGGAGCCCTTTGGCCCGGTGCCGGAGAGCGAGGCCGTGGAGGATACATATTTCGAGGACGCCGTCTTTCTGGGGGACTCCCGCACGGAGGGCTTCCGCCTGTACAGCGGCCTGAAAACCGGAACCTATCTCTGCGGCGTGGGGGCTACGGTGGAATCCGTATTCACCAAGAAGGTCTGGCCTGCTGAGGGGAAGGAGAAGGTCCCCCTGCTGGACGCCCTGGCGGAGACCGGCTGCGGCAAGGTGTATCTGATGCTGGGCATCAACGAGCTGGGGTGGAGCAAAGAGGAGACCTTCCACGACCAGTACGCCAAAGTCATCGACCGCATCCGGGAGGATCATCCGGACGCGGAGATTATCCTCCAGACCATCCTGCCGGTCAGCGCCAAGCAGGATGCCAAGGGAAGCTATGTGAACAATCAGCGCATCGGCGTGTACAACGAGGTGATCCGGGCTCTGGCGGAGGAGAAGGACTGCGCCCTGGTGGATGTGGCGGAGGCCCTGGCCGGGGAGGACGGGTGCCTGCCCAATGAGCTGAACTTTGACGGGGTGCACCTGAACCCGGCGGGGTGCCGGATCTGGCTGGAGTATCTGCGGACCCACAGTGTGGAGGAGAAAAAATAGGAGAAGAGCGTGGACAAGGCGTCCACGCTCTTCTTCAGCCTCCTCCGGCGGCCAAACAGGCGGAGAGGGTCCAGCTGCGCCAGCCGGCGCAGTCCGTCCGGGCCTGCTGCCGCCGGGACTCCAGCAGGCTGCCTGCCGTTTTTTGGCTGCCCCACCAGTCCCCCTCGCAGACCGTCAAAGGCAGCTCTGGGTTCAGCCGCGCCAGCTGTGAAAGTGTATCATAGGACAGGGAGTAGGCCAGATAGTGGACGCTGAGAATCGGGCTCTCGCCGGAGAGGTACCGGTCCACCTGGTTTTTCGCTATTAGATAGTCCACGGGGATGCAGTTGATCACCAGCCACCCGGCCAGGGCCAGGGGAAAAGCCCTGCGGCAGAAAGAGCGGTCCGGCCTCCAGACCTTCTCCAGAGCTGCCAGCAGGAACAGCGCCATCATCACCATGCCCCAGTAGGTCATAAGGCGCTTGAAGCTCAGGCCGTAGGCGGAGACGTACAGTGTCATCCGCCAGGCGGCGGAGACCAGGAGGATGAAACTCTCCCCTACCAGGGTCGCTGCAAGGCCCCGGAGGACTCGCCAGGTCCGGTCCTCCTGCTGGGAGAAGGTCAGAGCCGCCATGAGGGCCGCCAGATTCACAATGGTGACGCCCACTATCTGAAAAAAGCCGCTGCGGGCCCACTCGGCATAGGAGAGGCCCCGCTGGGCCAGGTACTCCGGTCCGCCGAAGAGCCCCGCGGACTGCACCGCCAGAAACAGCAGGTACAGCACATCCAGAGCCCCCAGAATAATGGCGAAGAGGGCGCTGTCCACAGTGCAGAGGGTGTGCGTTCCCGCCCTGGCAGGCGTGTGCCGCAGGGCGTACAGCAGGCCGAAGAGAAAGGGCGTCAGAACCAGGGCCCAGAAGAACTTCCAGAGTCCCCGGGCGAAATGGAGTTGAATGAACTCCGTCAGTCCCCGGGTGGCGGCGGCAAAGAGGGCGTCCGCGGAGGCCAGGATGGGCAGCAGGACGGACACCAGCGCCAGGGCGGCGGCAGAGCCCAGCACCACCGTGAGGCTCACGCTCTTTTTCTCCCGTCCGGCGGACAGGGCCGCCGGGGCCGCCCCCAGGTGGCAGAAGGCGCCGCGGCACAGCAGCTCCAGCCGATCTTTCAACATGGCGGGCCGCCACCAAGGCAGCAGATCCCATGCCGGGAGGGAGGCGGCCTGGAGAGGAATCAGCAGCGCCAAGGCCAGGAAATTCCAGAGGCGGAAGAAGGGATTGGAGGTCAGGGAGAAGGAGACGGCCAGCAGTAGGTTATATGCCAGCAGCACCCGGCTCTCCCGCCGGCGGAGCAGGGCTTCCCGGCCCACGGCCGGCAGCAAAAGGGCATACCAGGCGAAGACAGTTACTGTGTTTCCTGCGCCCCAAGGCCAGCCCAGGGCGTTCACCAGCAGAAGACAGAAGGCCAGAGCAGCTGCCAGCAGCAGACGGCTGCGGGGAGTGACTTCGTAAATTTTCCGTACATTTCGGGCAGGCTTCGCCGCACCCTCCGGAACGAGGGCTTTTTCCATGTTGTCCATATCCGATTCTCCTATTCGGGCTGTCCGCTGACAACGGACAGCAAATGTTTCTTTATTGGCCGGGGTCCTGATCTGGTACGAACTCCAGGATGTCCCCCGGCTGGCAGTCCAGGGCGGCGCAGATGGCCTCCAGGGTGGAAAAGCGCACCGCCTTGGCCTTGTTGTTCTTCAAAATCGAGAGGTTTGCCAGAGTCACATCCACCTTTTCCGACAGCTGGGACAGGCTCATCTTCCGCCTTGCCATCATCACATCCAGATTCACTACGATCATGGCCCACCTCAAATGGTCAGGTCATTCTCCGCCTTCAGTTCCGCCGCCTGACGGAAGAGAGCGGACATGACCAGACACAGCAGTCCGCCCATGGCGAACATGGGGACGAACAGGGCGTTATAGGTGGCCAGGGGCAGAGGGGAGCGGTAGTAACAGACGCTGAAAATGACTCGGGCCAGGGCTGCGGCGGCGATGAGGAAGCAGCACACGGCGGCCCGGCGGAGGCTGGCGGCGTTTTCCATTGTAAAGGGGTTCCGGCTCCCCTCCACGATGGTGCACAGCACCCGGATAGCCTGTAACAGGATTACGGCGGTGCAGATTCCCGAGAAAAGCAGGAACAGAGTCAGGGCCGCAGTGTAGGGTTCCCGCCAGACCTCCGTCAGGTAGATGCCCAGGAGATTGCCAAGACCGTCGTTGAAATCGTAGTCAAAAATGCGCTGCAAATGGGAAAACTCGATCCTATGGGCAATGTCCGAGCGGAAATACACCAGGCCCGGGACCAGCAGCAGAGCGGCCAAGTTACAGATGAAGGTAATCAAAACCAGTATTCGCAGAATCTCTGCGATTTTCTGAACCGAGGCATTCTTCAAAAAACTTCCCTCCTCACAGTGGCCGGGTGATGAACTCCATCATCACCGCGCACCCGGCTGCTAAAATCGCCAGAATCCCAACGGAGGAGAACAGTTTCCCCCTGTGACTCTGCCGCACACCCTGGACCAGCAGCACCGCGGCCAGGATGAGCAGCGCCAGTCCGGCAGGAATCAGAAAAGCGGTCAAGAACATGGCGGGCACCTCCTTTGTCTGGTATCCTACCATGGAATAGAGTGATTGTCAATAATAATTTATTGTTTTTCGATAAAAATAAAATGATATTCATGAAAGGCTGTATGGGTGGGCCGCCGTGGGTGAGGGAGTGGGAGACCGAGGGGGATAGCCGCCTGCGGGAAAACGAGAAAGCGGGCAATCCGTTCGGATTGCCCGCTTCCCCGTATGATTATAGAGAAAGGAGAGGGAAAATGGTGTGTGTAGCTCAAGCTCTCTGCTTGATGAGCCCATCATATCCGAGGCAGAGGGAAAAGTCAACCTCCTTTAGCGATCCTTCACAATTTGTTTACAAGCAGACGAATTTCGGCATTTTTCATTTACAATTCGTTCAAAAATGATTGTCATTTTGCACATTGACAGGACAGGGAACCGTGTGCTATTATTTAGTCTGCTAATATTTAGCTGACTAAATATTTTGCCATTCCAGCGAAAGGAGGCGCGGCGATGTGGCAGGACGATTCCCGCCGCCTGGGCCCCACCCTGGGCTGGGCGGCGCAGATGGCAAAATGCGCCATGGACGCGCGGGTGTCCCGCTATGACGTGACACCGGTCCAGACCCACGTTCTGATGTATCTCAACCAGCACGGGGGCCGGGTGCCCCAGCGGGAGCTCACGGAGTTCATGCGAGCAAAGCCCTCCACCGTCAACGGTATTCTGGACCGGATGGAGGAGAAGGGACTGGTTCTGCGGACCGTCAGCGACACGGACGCACGGCGGCGGCTCATCACCCTGACGGACAAGGGCCGGGAGCGGCAGGCCCGGTTTGTGGAGAGCTTTCTGGCCAGTGAGGAGGCCATGGTCCGGGGCTTTTCCGCGGAAGAGCGGGAGACGCTGCTGCGGCTGCTGGACCGGATTGTTGAGAATTTGAAGGAGGAATTGCATACATGATGGAAAAACTGTGGCCCTGCGCGCGGCCATACGGAAAGTGGATTGCCGCCGGCGTTGTGTGCAGCGCCCTGGAGGCGGTGTTCGAGCTGCTGATCCCTCTGGTGATGAGCGACATTGTGGACATCGGCATCAAAAATGCCGACCAGGGCTACATTCTGCGCCAGGGCGGGGTCATGGTGGCCATGGCCATGGTGTCTCTGGTTCTGGGGCTGGGGGCGGCGGTGCTGTCCTCCGTGGCGGGCCAGGGCTTCGGCTCAAACCTCCGCCGGGCGGAGTACGACCACATCCAGAGCTTTGCCTTCTCCAATATCGAGAAGTTCTCCACCGCCTCTCTGGTCACAAGGCTCACCAATGATGTCAACGCCATGCAGATGACGCTGATGATGGGGATGCGGCTGCTGGTGCGTGCTCCGGTGATGCTGGTGTCGGCCCTGGTGCTGTCCGTGCGCATCAGCCTGCGGCTGAGCAGCGTGTTTCTGGCGGCCATGCCCCTGCTTCTGATTGCCGTGGCGCTGATTCTGACCCGGGTGGGGCCCATGTTCCGCTCTCTCCAGGAGAAGACCGACGCGCTGAATCTGGTGGTGCAGGAGAATCTGGCGGGAATCCGGGTGGTGAAGTCCTTTGTCCGGGAGGAGCATGAGAAGGAGAAATTCGCTGCCCGCAACCACGATCTGAAGGACACCTCCCTCCGGGCCTTCGGCGTGGTGGTGGTCAATATGCCCATCATGATGCTGATCGTCTACGGCACCATCATCGCCGTCATGTGGTTCGGCGGACAGATGGTCTACGCCGGGACTCTGGAGGCGGGAAAGCTGATGACCTATTTCACCTATATCACCCAGATCATGATGTCCCTCATGATGGTCTCCATGATCTTCATGATGCTCAGCCGCTCTGCGGCCTGTGCCCGCCGGATCGTGGAGGTGCTGGAGGAGGAGCCTGCCATCACCGATGAAGCCGCGGAGGCGGACACGGACGGGGAGGGCCGGGAGATTCCCGCCGCCGTGAAGGACGGCAGCATTGACTTCGACCGCGTCTCCTTCAAGTACAATCCGGGGAACACGGAGTGGGTTCTCCGGGATGTGAGCCTTCACATCCCCGCCGGGGCCACTGTGGGCATTCTGGGCGGAACCGGCAGCGCCAAGACCACCCTGGTGTCCCTGATTCCCCGGCTCTACGAGGCGGGGGAGGGCACGGTGTCCGTGGGCGGCCGGCCAGTGGCGGCCTACACCATGGAGCACCTGCGGGACGCGGTGAGCATGGTCTTGCAGAAGAACACCCTCTTCTCCGGCACCATTCGGGAAAACCTCCTGTGGGGAGACCCGGACGCCTCGGAGGAGGAGCTGTGGGCGGCCTGCCGCGCCGCCTGCGCAGATGAGTTTCTGGAGCGGATGGCCGACGGCCTGGATACCGACCTGGGCCAGGGGGGTGTCAACGTCTCCGGCGGGCAGAAGCAGCGGCTGTGCATCGCCCGGGCGATTTTGAAAAAGCCCAAGGTGCTGATTCTGGACGACTCCACCAGCGCCGTGGACACAGCCACGGACGCCAAAATACGGGAGGCCTTCGCCAATGAATTGAAGGACGCCACCAAGCTGATTATCGCTCAGCGGGTGGCCTCCGTGCGGGACGCAGATATGATTCTGGTGATGGACGGCGGCCGTGTCGCCGCCCAGGGGACCCATGAGGAGCTGATGGAGAGCTGTGAAATCTACCGGGATGTGTACCAGTCCCAGCAGGAAGGGGTGAGCATCGGTGGCTGAGAACAAAAGACCTATGGGGCCGGGAGGCCATCACGGCCCGAGGGGCGGCTTTCAGAAGCCGAAGAATACCCGCGCCACTCTTGCAAAGCTCATGGCCTACCTGGGGCGCTACAAGGCGCTGCTGGCGGTGGTGATAGTGCTGCTGTGCGTCAGCGCCGCATGCACCGTGGGGGGCTCCTACCTCATCAAGCCCCTGATCAACGACTATATTCTGCCCGGGGACTTTCCGGGGCTTGCACGGATGCTGTGCCTCATGGCGGCAGTGTATGTCACAGGGGCGGTCTGTTCCTTCGGCTACGCCAGGATCATGGTGCACATCTCCCAGACCTGCGTGGCGAAGATCCGGGCGGACCTGTTTGAGCGGACGCAGAAGCTGCCGCTGAAATACTTTGACACCCACACCCACGGCGAGCTGATGAGCCGCTACACCAACGACATCGAGACCATCTCCGAGGCGTTGAACAACAGCTTTGGCAGCGTGGTCTCCTGCACGCTGAACTTTGTGGGAACCATCCTCATGATGCTCGTCCTCAGCCCTGTGCTGACGATGATCACCTTTGCCGTGCTGGGTGTGATGCTGCTGGTGGTCAGGATTATCGGCGGCCGCAGCCGGCGGTATTTTGCCGCCCAGCAGAGCGCTCTGGGAGAGGTCAACGGCTACATCGAGGAGATGATCGAGGGGCAGAAGGTCATCAAGGTCTTCAACCATGAGGCCGCCGCGAAGGAGGGCTTCTATGCCCGGAACGAGGCATACCGTCAGGCGGCCTCCCGGGCCCACGCCTATGCCGGAGCCATGATGCCCGCCATGGGCAACCTGAACTATATCAACTACGCCCTCAGCTGCTGCCTGGGCGCCGTGTTCGCCATCCACAGCGGTGGGGCCTTCCAGCTGGGGGATTTGGGGGCCTTCCTCCAGTACACCCGGCAGGTGGGCCAGCCCGTCACCCAGATCTCCCAGCAGATGAACACCATTCTCTCCGCCGTGGCCGGCGCGGAGCGGGTCTTCGAGGTGATGGAGGCCCAGCCGGAGACGGACCGGGGCAGGGTGCAGCTGGTGCGGGCGGCGCAGGATGCGTCCGGCGGCGTCACCCGGGTTCACTACGACAACAACGCCTGGGCCTGGCTGAAGCCCGATGGGACGCTGGTCCCCCTCCGGGGTGACGTGCGGTTTGACCATGTGGTATTTGGCTACAATGAAGACCGCATTGTGCTGGACGGCATCTCCCTCTTTGCCAAGCCCGGACAGAAGATCGCCTTTGTGGGCTCCACCGGCGCGGGCAAGACCACCATCACGAGCCTGATCAATCGCTTCTATGAGATCCAGAGCGGCGCCATCACCTATGACGGCATCGACGTGCGGGAGATCTCCAAGGACGCCCTGCGCCGGTCCCTGGGCGTGGTCCTCCAGGACACCCACCTCTTTACCGGCACCGTGGCGGACAACATCCGCTACGGCCGTCTGGACGCAACAGATGAGGAGGTGGAGGCCGCCGCCCGGCTGGCGGGGGCGGACGGGTTTATCCGCCACCTGCCCAAGGGATACGACACGGTGCTCTCTGGCGGCGGAAGTCTGAGCCAAGGGGAGAGGCAGCTTTTGAATATTGCCCGGGCGGCCTGCGCCAACCCGCCGGTGCTCATTCTGGATGAGGCCACCAGCTCCATCGACACCCGGACGGAGAAGCTGATCGAGCAGGGCATGGACCGGCTGATGGCGGGACGGACGGTGTTTGTCATTGCTCACCGCCTCTCCACGGTCCGCAACGCCAAGGCCATCATGGTGCTGGAACAGGGGAAGATTATTGAGCGGGGCGACCATGAGGATCTGATTGCGCAGCGGGGGAGATACTACCAGCTGTACACCGGTCAGGCGGAGCTGGCCTGAGAACCCAAAGAGGCCCGGCGCAAAAGCGCCGGGCCTCAGACTGTCAAAGCTGCTATGCATGCGTACGGCTATCCCCAAATAGATAACGGCCCGGTAGACCTGTCTTTAATCAGCGGGCCGTTCCCATTCACCGGTTCCCAGATTCTTCTTCAAAACAAGTTCATATCCGCCGTTTGGGCGGTTAAAATAAATTTCGGCATCGTCTTCACTCAAATCCAAGGCAAATTCTTGCTTTGCTCCGAAGGAACTGTTGAGACCGCCAAAGGTGGAGTAAAATGTGAGGTAATGGGGCTTTACGCCGCCGCCGCGGTCTTTAAATCCCCGAGTATATCCCATGGATGCCGGAATGGCCGTTTGGAATGTCAGCTTTGTGCCGTTTGCTGAAACGGAATAGTTCGTTAAGACCACATCGGTTCTCGCGGCAAAACCTGCCCTGATTAAAAAAGACATCATCAGTAAAGCGATGATCATCATCGAAAAAGCAGAAATGTACGGTTTCCTCATGGAAGCGGCACCTCAAAATCCCGGTTTGCCGATTTGATTTTATAATACCTGCCAGTTGGACACAAGGGGCAAATTGGCAAAATTGCTAAGGCTATTGTCCATCAACACGAAAGGCAGACGGGCCGCACGTTTTGAGGGGCTGAAGAGCCCGTCCGGCCCGCCGGAAAATGCTTATTATAAGCTAAGCCGGCGCGGCAAATGCCGCGCTACGTTATGCCACGGCGGAGAAGGGCGTTCTGAGGGCCTGATTCTGTCCGCTCTGCCGATCTTCTGCCTGGGGCTCGGACTTGGCGGCGGTGACCGTGCGGGTGGTGCCGCCGGAGACATAGGCCTTGCCGCACTCCGGGCAGATGGCGGTGTGATAGGTCACGCTCTGGCTCACCACCTCCCGGTCCTCCCGCTGGGCCTTGGCCTGTTCCCGGTAGACGTGCTCCATCTCGTGGCCCCGAACCGCCGAGGCGGCCATATCCGGGTCAACGTTGGTGGGAGTTTTGAAGGAGACGCCGGGGTCATCGGAGCCGTCCTGGTATTTGCGCTCCTTGCAGGTCTGGCACTCGCCCTCCTCCAGGGCCTTCTGGACGCTCTCCGCCCCAAGAGCGGGCTGGCCGTCCTGGGATTCTGCCGCCTTCTGGAGGCCCTCTGCCGTGGGCTCGCCGTACTGGATGCGCATCCGCACGGCCATCTCCACCGGGTCTGCACCCTGGCGGATGACAGGCAGGCCCAGCCGGGCGGACCCGGCCTCGTTGGGGCTGATGGCGGGGGCGGGACGCACGGGCTGCACCGGGGTCTCCGGAGAGGCGGCCTTCCGGGCCGTCCAGACGCCGCCGGTTTTCTGGGCGTTCCGGGACTGCTCCGCTGGCTTGGCGGCGGCATAGGCGCCGCCGCTCTGGTAGGGATTGTAGTAAAAACTCAGGTTGGAAACGCCGCCGATCATATCATCCACTCCTGTTCACACAGAATATCTTCAATGATACTCCCATTATAGCAAACTTTTTCAAAATGGCAAGCCCTTCTTTCTCCGCTCCCGCCATTTTGAGATCAGGAATCCCGCGGCGATGCCGCCGGCCCCGATGAGGAGAGCGGTCCAGGTGTCTCGGAGCTGGACATGCAGGATCACCGCGGGCCCCGCTCCAAAATCCAGATTCATGCTGCACAGTGTCATGAGATAACACATGGGGAGCATCATGCCCGTCATGGCGGCTTGCAGGATGGGCGCGGTGTGGACGCCCCGTTTTCGCAGGCGCGCCAATCCCCAGAAAAAGACAGCGGCCTGGAGGAAAAACATCCCTCCGTACAGTGCCCGCATTGCCAAGGCGGCATGGTCGGGGCCGATCAGGCCGAAGAAGGCCGGTAATGGCTCGGTGTCCCACAGCCTGCCCAACAAAGCGAAATAGCTGTAAAGCATGAGCCCAAAGCTGGCGGCTATACCGGCCAGAGACAGGGCCAGCGCCCGCCGGTCCGCCTTCTGGAGGCCGGATTCCCGGCCCCGGGGAACGACCGCGCAGATCAGCAGGCAGACCGCCAGCACACCAAAGCCGTGCTTTGGCAGATACTGTCCCGTGAAGATCATGTCCCGGCCCCGGAGGACCAGGTTCAGTCCCAGGCTGGCGAAGGTGACGAAGGGCAGCAGCAGCGCCAGACGGACGGTGGTCTGCCAGACGGCCCGCCGCTTGATCTTCTTCGCCGCGTCCAGGGCAATGCGCTCCAGGCTCTCCCCAGACAGGGCGGTCTCCCGCAGCCGCTTGGCCCGCGCTTCGCAGGCGAGACAGTCCGTCAGGTGCTCCTCCACACAGCGCCTGGTAGCCTCGGTGCAGATGCCGTCGATGTAAGACGGCAGCAGGTCGCAGATGATGTCGCAGTCAGAAATCCTCATGATGGGCCTCCCTTGCCAAAATCTCCTTGGCCCGAAAGTAGGTCACTCGGGCCCAGTTCTCGCTCTTTCCCATGATCTCGCCGATCTCCTTGTAGGGCAGGCCGTCCATGGCCCGCAGAGACACCACCTGCCGCATGTCCGGCCCCAGGGCCTGGAAGGCCTCCAGCACCTCCGCCAGCTCGATGCGGCGCAGGGCCTGTGTCTCCGTGTTCTCCGGGGCGGGGATCTGGGGGTCCGGCTCCGCCGGGCGCTCCCGTCCGTACTTCTCCCAGTGCTGATACAGGGTGTGCTTGGCGATCTGACACAGCCAGGTGGAGATTCGGCAGCTGTGGTCAAACCGCTCCAGGGACTCCCAGGCCCGGAGGAAGGTCTCCTGGGTCAGGTCCTCCGCCAGCCGGGAGTCCCGGCAGGCGGACATCAGGAAGCGGTAGACGATTTGAACGTACTGCTGGTAGAGCTCCTCCATGGTCCCGCCTCCTCTCTGGGTATAAATCGGGTTTCCGGACAATTCGTTACAGGCGGATTTCAAAATTTTTTCACCTTGTCTTTTGTCGGGAAAAGGAGTATCATTGTTTCACGGAACAAAAGGAATTGTCCAATTTCGATTGGCGCCGGCGGCGTGTCGCCGCCGGTTTTCGCACACCCGCCGTATTCGCTCCGCTCAGCCGCGGCGCTCCGCGGTAGAACCGCACGGCTCCACCGTGCTCTCGCTACCGCTCCGCGGCCCGCCATGCAGATGGTTTTGTTCCGGAACGCCGGGAGAGGAGGCCTCCGCATATGATTGTGTACCGGGAGGCCGCCTCCCTGGCCAGAGACCTGGGGGTGGAGCTCCAGACTCTCTATGCCCTCAGCAACAGCCTGCCCGCCCACTATCACGCGGTGGAGCTTCCAAAGCCAAACGGCGGCATCCGCCGGCTCACCGTGCCGGACGAGGCCCTGAAACGGGTTCAGCGGGCCATTTTGCATAATCTCCTGGTTTATATGCCTGTCTCCCCCTATGCCACGGCCTACCGCTATGGCGGCGGGGCCGCCCGAGGCGCCTCCCGGCACGTGGGACAGTCTCAGGTTCTTCGGCTGGACATCCGCCGCTTCTTCGACAGCGTCCGCTACTGTGCCGTAAAGGACGCCGTTTTTCCGCCGGAGATCTTCTCCGAGCCTTTGCGGGTGCTGCTGGCCATGCTGTGCTACTACGGAGACGCCCTGCCCCAGGGTGCGCCCACATCTCCCGCCATCGTCAATATTCTGCTGCGGGACTTTGACCTGCGCCTTGGTGCCTGGTGCCGGGAGCGGAACATTGTCTACACCCGCTACTGCGACGATCTGACCTTCTCCGGGGAGGACCTGTCGGGGGTGCGTGCCATGGCGGAGGGAGAGCTGCGGAGCCTGGGTTTTTTCCTCAACGAACAAAAGACCCGGCTCCGCACCGCCGGACGGCGGCAGACGGTGACGGGCCTGGTGGTGAACAAAAAAGTCAGTGTTCCCCGGGAGGAGCGGCGGGCTCTGCGGCAGGCGGTGTACTGCTGCCGCCGCTTCGGCGTGGAGGACCACCTGGAGAGGACCGGCGGCGGTCTGTCCCCGGAGGCCTGCCTGAAATCGCTGCTGGGCCGGGTGGGGTACGTCCTCCAGGCGGACCCGGGCTGTGCCTGGGCGCAGGAGGCGCGGCGGTGGCTGCTGGAGGAGCGGCGGCGGATGAGATAAGTCAAGAGAGGGACGGCAAAGCCGTCCCTCTCTTTCTGCGCTGCTCATTTGCGGTACTCGTTCATGCGCCACACAATGGCGGACATCTGGCCGCGGGTCAGGGTGTTGCTGGGCCTAAAAGTGCTGGTGCCGTTGGAGAAGTAGCCCTCCACGATGCCGGCGGCGTTCAGCGCCTGGACGTACACATCGGAGGTGTCCGTAAAGGGCTTCACGCTGGAGAGATTGCTGGTGCTCAGTTTCATGGCTCCGGCGGCGATCTGCGCCACCTGGAGACGGGTGATGGGTGCGGACAGGTTCACGTTGCTGCGGGTGACAATGCCGTCGGCCTGGGCCTTGGCCAGATACCCGCTGAACACGTTCTTGCCGGTGGGGGCCTGCTCGGGATAGCCCGCGGCCAGCATAATGAGTTTCAGTGCCGCGCCGTAGGTGACGGTGCTGTTGGGCTTGAAGCTGCCGTCGGTGTAGCCGGAGATGACATTCTGGTCGGTGAGCTCCATGACGTACTTGTAGCACCAGGTGGCACTGTTCACGTCCTTGAGGGTTTTGCGGTTGTTCAGCACGCCCAGGGAGAAGGAGCCGGTGGCCAGGGCGTTGCCGTTGGCGTCCAGGGCCACGTAGGGAATCTCCACGGAGCCGGTGTAGCTTGCGGTGGGCACAAAGCGCAGCTGGCTCATCTGATTGGCGCCGGCGGCGTAGGTGTACATGGTGCGGGTGTCCGCCCGGTCAGCGCCGGTGCCGATATACACAGCGCCGGTGGTGGCGGCGGGCAGGCTCAGCAGCTGGATACCGCTGAGGGCGGAGCCGGTGGCGCTGAGCACCGCACTGTAAATGGAACTGGCAGGGAAGTTCACCGCGGTGTTCCGGGGAGTGACGCCGTAGACCTCAGACACCGGGGCGCGGCTGACACTGATCAGAATACTGCCGGTGACGCTGACACCGCCGGTGCCGTAGGCGACGAAGGGGATGCCGGCGCAGTAGCTGGTGCCGCTGGGCACGTAGGTCAGCTCCGTCAGGGCGTACTGGCTGGTGGAGCTGGGGCTGAGGTAGAAGGTCTGACCGGCGTAGTTGGCTGCGGTGATCTGGGCGCGGCTGGTAGTACCGTAGCTGCTGGCGTTGTAGTAGTTGTAGTACAGGCTGCCGACGGCGGGGATGCCGCTGAGGGTCACGTACTGGAGATTATAGGTGGGATAGGACTGGCGGAAATACCGGGCGATGTCGTTGGCGTTGATCTGGACATTGGTGCCGGTAGTGGTGGTGTAGCGGATGCTGCCGGTGTAGCTGGAGGTGACGGCGGCGGTGCCGCTGGACTTGATGACCAGAACGCCCTCCACGTACTCATCGTCCCGCTCGCCGTAGGCGGTGAAGTCCAGGGTGATGGAGTCCTTGAAGCCGGTGCCTGCCACGAAGGTCAGTTCGTCCAGGTAGTAGTCATTCTTGCCTACGTCGTTCTTGTTGTAGTAGAACTTGGTGCCGCTGAGATCGTTGCGGCCGAAGGAGGTCTGGCTGTTGGTGCCGTAGTCGCAGTACAGCGTGCCGTTGTTGAAGATGCTGCTGCTGCCGGGCCGGTCAAAGATCACGTAGCTGATGGTGCTGTTGTACTTCTTGCGAAAATAGGTGTTGAAGACGGTGCGCTGGAGGTCCACGGACTTGCCGGGGGCCACAGTATAGGTGATGTCGCCGTCATCATCACTCTCCGTGGAGGCGATGGACACGGTGCCGTTGACGGAGCGGCCATTGGTGCCGTAGGCGGTGAAGTCCAGAGTCACTGTGGTCTTGAAGTTGTTGGTGGCCGCGAAGGTGAGATTGCCGATGCCGTAGTCCTTGGTGCCGGGGCTGTAATAGAACTTGAAATCGTCGATGTTGGAACGGGTGAAGGACTTGGCGGAGCTGGTGCCGTAGTTGTGGTACAGGGTGCCCTGGTTGAAGGCGCTGGAATCGGGCTGGTCAAACTCCACATACTCGAAGGTGCCGGAGGCGTTGTCCTCGAAGTAGTTGCGGAAGTCCTTGGCCCTGAAGTCCACGGACTTGCCGGGGGCCACGTCGTAATTGATGTCGCCTGTGCCCACGGCGCCGTCGCCGATGTTGATGACCAGGGTGCAGTTTTCGTAGTCGTTGCTGCCGGTGGCATAGTAGGCCCGGAAGGGAATGGAGATGGTGCTGCCCTCCTTGGCGTTGGAGTCCGCCCTGAAGGTCAGGAGATCCAGGTTGTACTCGCCGTACTTGGAGCGCTCATAATAGAAGGAGGTGTCATTCAGGGCGCTGCGGGTAAAGCTCTTGCTGCCCACCTGCAGCTGGCCGCGGAAGTCGTCGTAGCTGCTGGGGGCGGAGAAGGTCACATAGATAATGTCAGTCCTGGTGCTGCCGTAGACTTTCTGGAAAGCGTCGTTAAAATCCTCGGCGTCAAAGGTCACCTGGCGGTCAGGCTTTACATTGTAGGTCACATCGCCCTTGGCGGTGCCGGAGATGGTAATCTCCAGAACGCCCCGGACCTCGCCGTAGTTGCCGTCGGCGATGAAGTCCAGAGACAGAGTGCCGCTTTTGGCGTTGTTGTCCGCCTTGAAGGACGTGGAATCCAGGGAATAATCGCCGTCCTTGGAATTGCTGTAATAGAATTCATAGCCGGAGAGATTGCTCCGGGTAAACGTCCGGCTGCCGTTGACCACCGCGCCGTAGTCGCCGTAATTGCTGGGGGCGGAAAAAACCACGTTTTGCAGGGTGGCGCCGCTGCCGGCCACAGCCCGGTAGAGATTCCGGAAATCATTGGCGCTGAACGACTTGGATCTGCCCGCCGCCAGGGTGTATTCGATCTTGTTGGTGGAGGCGGCGGAGACGATGGTGATGGTGCCGGAGACAGCGTTCTGTCCGCTGCTGTCCTTGGCGGTGTAGCCCAGGGTATAGTTTCCGCTGTAAGAGCCGGCCTTAAAGGTCATGCTGGAGAGCTGGTTGGCGGCGCAGCTGTAAGAGCTGGATATCTGAGTGCCGGAGGTCTGGGAGCTGCTGGTGTACAGTGTGCCGTAATAGGTGTTGCCCGGGCTGAGCTGAATCGTGTAGGGAGCCACCGCAAAAGCGCTGCACTTGCTGGAGATCTGGCTCAGAAGATAGGGGCCGATATTGGTGGTGGCGCTGATACTGGCATTCTGGCCGGAGGCGTTCACGCGGTACACCGCGGAATAGGTGGTGTTGGCGTTGATGGGATACGAGGCGCTCATAATCTGGGCAGAGGTGAGATAAGACTGCGCGCCGGTGTAGATCGAAACATTGGGAGAAGCCGTCCAGCCCAGGAAGAGATAGCCGGTGCGGGAGATGCTGGGGACGTTGACGGGAGACTTGCCCGCCTGTACCTGCTGGGCGGGCACAGAGGTTGCGCCGCTGCCGGTGTTGAAGGTTACGGTGTAGGTGTTGGTGACTTTGGTGTAACCGCAGATACATGCTGTGCCATTATTTAAGGTGAAGGTATGAGGAGTAATGGTTGAATTCACTTTTTGGGAACAGGTACTGCATAAGCTCCAATGGTTAACGTCATCCCACCCATATTGATTTCCGGGAACATGCTCCGCCAGAGGAAGAGTTTGCATGCTCATCTCATAGTCGCAAACACTGCATTTTTGACCCATTCTCCCCGGCGTTGTACATGTCGAGGGCGTATTTACCGCAATTGGCGTGTGTGGAGCGACATCTTCTTGCGTACCGCACTCATAAATACACGCATGAAAGTGGTTGGCAGCATCATGTCCCCATTCGGTTGCATACTTGTGGTCAACCGTTGTTGTAGTTCGTGTTTCCTTATAATCGCAGCCATTTGCGGTGCAAGAAGCCTGTTCCTCGCCGCCATCTTTACAAGTCGCGGACTTTGTAGGGGCATAGGCTCCAAGCGAATGAGAAGAAGATGGTTCTGGTGTGGAACAGGAAGTGCAGACTCGATGGTGTCCACTTGCACCTTCGGAAGTATATTCAGACGACCAGACATGATTGCCGTCTGCGCAGGTACCTTGGGGAGGCGCTGGTGGGTCTCCTGCTGGGTCCTCTGTTGCCAACGCCGCAGGCATCAAACTGACGATCATCACCAGCGTCAAAAGAAACGCCGGGATACGTTTTTTCCATGATCCATTCATCAAGAATCCCTCCATAAAATGTCGGATTGCGAGTACGTGCAGGTTACATAATATACCTTTCTAAAAAGATAACGGAAACCACACCTGAAATCATGAACAAATTGTGAACAAGCGGCAACATTTTTGTATCAGAACGGTAACATTTTGGTGAAAACCGGCGGCTCCCAGGCGGTTCCGCACCGCCAGGGCAATACATGAAAAATATTGCCATTTTTGGGATGGGAAAGATCGGGCTTGACAGGGGGATGACTGGAGGAGGAGTGCCGGCCCCTCAGGTGTTCTGCCAGAGATGCCCGGTTGTTGGGGATTGGCCCGGTCAAGGGGAAAGGTTTACCGAAAGTCCGGTGGTTTTTGAGGGACGGACAGTTGATAATCGCCCCTACCCACACGGTGCAGATCAGGCGCGAAGCGCGGGAAGCGGAGGAAGCCCCTGCGTCTACCCATCATGTCTGCTGTGCGCCCTTCAATCGAAGCGAAAGACTCCCGCAAGGACCAAAAAGTCTTTTTCTCTTTTCCCAGTAAGGGGGACGCCGCAGTCCTAAGCGGCAAAGCCGCCAAGGGCTGCGCAGTGGACCGTGCACGGCCCGTCAAGATGAGCCGCAAAGCGGCGAGAGGTCCTCTGGAGGGTTTTCTCTTTTTCTGCGCTCAGAAAAGGAGAGGCCCCCGCCGGAGCCCAGCGAAGTGGGTCCGGTGGGGAGAGGACTGCGCCCGCAGGCGCGTTTCGGAGGCCAACCGCCCGAAGGGCGGCTCTTATGTGAACAGGCCCTAGGCCGGAGCTGAGGGAACGGAGCTTGAGCGGAATTTCCGGCTTTAGCCGGAAATGGAGCGGCGGAGTTTCTTCCGATGACATGAGGAGTGCAATGAACCAGCCATCATCATGGCTGAAATCCCCCGCCCGTCAGGGCGAGCAAAATCCCGCCTCCCCGGCAAGGTTTCCCTTTACAAATAAATCTTCCTCCTATATAATACTATGGCTAATGAAATTGGAAGAAACGGAGAAACGCCATGGCTTTGATTGAATATGACGCCTATAAACAAAAACTCCGGGACCTGCGCCCCGAGCTGGACAAGCTCTCCGCCGCCCTGGACATCGAAAGCGCCCGCCAGGAGGCCGCGCGGCTGGAGGACGAGACCGCCCAGGACGGCTTCTGGAACGACCTGGAGCGTTCCCAGAAGGTGCAGCAGCGCCTCAAGCAGCTCCAGAACAAGGTGACAAAGCACGAAAAGCTTCTCACCGCCTGGGAGGACCTGACAGCCCTGTGCGAGATGGGACAGGAGGCCGAGGACGGGGAGATCCTGGAGGAGCTCAAGGGCGAGTACGCCGCCCTGGAAAGCCAGGTGGAGGAGACGCGCATGACCACCCTCCTCTCCGGAGAGTACGACAGCTCCAACGCCATTTTGCAGTTCCACGCCGGCGCCGGCGGCACCGAGGCCCAGGACTGGGCCCAGATGCTCTACCGCATGTACACCCGGTGGGTGGAGCGCCACGGCTTCACCTACAAGATCCTGGACTACGAGGACGGCGACGAGGCGGGCATCAAATCCGCCGCCATCTCCATCGAGGGAGAGAACGCCTACGGCCTTTTGAAGAGCGAGAACGGCGTCCACCGCCTGGTGCGGGTCTCCCCCTTTGACGCCAACGCCCGCCGCCAGACCTCCTTTGCCGCCGTGGAGGTCATGCCGGAGATCGAGAACGACGAGACCATCGAGATCCGGGAGGAGGACATTGAGATGCAGGTCTACCGGGCCAGCGGCGCCGGCGGCCAGCACGTCAACAAGACCTCCTCTGCCGTGCGGCTGATCCACAAGCCAACGGGCATCGTGGTGGCAAGCCAGCAGGAGCGGAGCCAGTTTCAGAATAAGGACAACTGCATGAAGATGCTCCGGGCCAAGCTCCTGGAGCTGAAAGCCCAACAGCACGCGGAGAAGATCAGCGACATCAAGGGTGTGCAGATGAAGATCGAGTGGGGCAGTCAGATCCGCTCCTATGTGTTCATGCCCTACCAGATGGTGAAGGACACCCGGACGGGTTATGAGACCGGCGGCATCGATGCCGTGATGGACGGGGACCTGGACGGCTTCCTCAACGCCTATCTGACCCAGCTGGCCACCGGGGAGCTGAAAAAGTAGTCCCGCTGCGCTCTCGGGGACGGGCCGCTGAGGGCGGCGGCCCTGCATGAATTCCGCATGATTTGAAAATAGATATTTTTAGGGGCCGGCCCCCTGGCCGGCCCGTCTTTCAGTGTCCCAGCCCCTCAAGAGGCGCGGCTGACGCCGCGTCCTTTTTCCGCAGGCCCTCGCGTATACAGAAAGGAATATACAAATGAGAAACAACCCTCAGCAATCAACTCAAGAGAATAAGATGGGAGTTATGCCCATTGGCCCGCTGCTGGCCGGCATGGCGGTGCCCATGATGATCTCCATGCTGGTCCAAGCGCTCTACAACATCGTGGACAGCATCTTCGTGGCTCAGATCAGCCAGGACGCCCTGAACGCCGTCTCCCTGGCTTTTCCCCTCCAGAACCTGATGATCGCCGTGGGCGGCGGCACCGGCGTGGGCATGAACGCCCTTCTCTCCCGCTCCCTGGGAGAGAAGGACCAGGATCAGGCCGAACGGGCCGCCAACACCGGCATCTTTCTCTTCCTCCTCAGCGCCGTGATCTTCGGCGTGTGCGGCTTCCTGCTGGCCCGGCCTTTCTTCCTGGCCCAGACGGACATCGCTCCCATTGTGGACTACGGTACGGACTACGCCCGCATCTGCCTGGGGCTGTCCATCGGCATTTTCAGCCAGTTCTGCTTTGAGCGGCTGCTCCAGTCCACGGGACGGACGGTGTACTCCATGGTCACGCAGCTGATCGGCGCGGTGATCAACATCATCATGGACCCCATCCTGATCTTCGGTCTCTTCGGTTTCCCCCGGATGGAGGTGGCGGGAGCCGCCGCCGCCACGGTGCTGGGGCAGATTATCGCCGCCTTTATTGGCCTGTTTATCAATCTGCGGCACAACCCGGAGATCCACATCCGTCTCAGGGACATCCGCCCGGACCGGGCCATCGTCCGGGAGATCTACCGGGTGGGACTGCCCTCTATTGTGATGCAGTCCATCGGCTCTGTCATGACCTTCGGCATGAACAAGATTCTCATCAGCTTTACCGACACGGCCACCGCTGTCTTCGGGGCCTATTTCAAGCTCCAGAGCTTTATCTTCATGCCGGTCTTCGGCCTGAACAACGGCATGGTGCCCATCATCTCCTACAACTACGGCGCCGCCCGGCTGGACCGGGTGCGGAAGACCTTTCAGCTCACCGCTGCCACGGCCACGGTGATTATGTGCGTGGGCTGCGCCGCCTTCAACCTGATCCCCGGGACCCTGCTGGGCTTTTTCAGCCCCTCGGAGGAGATGCTCCGCATCGGCACGGTGGCCCTGCGGGTCATCAGCTACTCCTTCCTGCTGGCGGGCTTCGACATTATCGCCGGCTCCGTCTGTCAGGCCATCGGCAACCCCGTGTATACGCTGATCTGCTCCGTGTGCCGCCAGCTGGTGGCTCTGCTGCCGGCGGCGTGGCTTCTGGCCCGGACGGGGGTGCTGGACCTGGTGTGGTTCTGCTTCCCCATCTCGGAGGTGGTCTCCCTGGTGCTGAGCATCATCTTCCTGCGGCGCACCATGCGGCGGGTGGAGGCCCAGATCGGAACGGTGGACTGAGACCGCCCCGGCGGTCCATCCGCCGGAACAGTGTCTTGGCAATCAACAGCTGCCCGGAGTTTACAGTTTGCAAACTTCGGGCGGCTGTTTCGGATCTGCTGTGCGCCGGCATGCCTCCGGTGAGCCGGAGGCGTGCTCCCTGCGGTATTCCGAGGGGGGGGCGGCCTTTGAGCTGCCGGAAGGTCTTGGCAAAATAGCTGGCGTCCTGGAAGCTGCACCGGGCCCCCACCTCTGCTGCGTTCCAGGCGGTGGAGGCCAGCAGCTCCGCGGCCTTGGGCACCCGGAACTGCTTGAGGTGTTGGGTGGGCGGCACGCCGATGGTGGCCCGGAAACACCGCAGGCACTCGCTCTCACTGACGGCCGCGCTCTGCGCAATGGCGGCGGCGCCGACCTCCCCGCCGTAGTGATCCTGAATAAACCCAAGCATCCGCTTCATGCGCGCCTCGTCCCGCAGGGTTTTTGCAGGGAGGGGCTTTCGCTCTGCGGGGCGGTGGCGGCAGAGGAGGAACGCCAGCTGGGACAGATTTTCCCGCATCCGCAGGTCGTACCCCGGCAGCTCCTCCGCACAGGCGTCCCAGGCTGCCGCAATGGCCCGGAGGGCCTCGCTGTGCCAGGGCTCCCCGCCGTCCAGAAGAACGCATTTTGGCGCGTCCTCCGCCATCAGGGGCTGAATGTAATTCTGCCAGAAGATGCTGTCTGCCCCGCTGCCCACCAGCCGGGGGTGGAACACCGCTGAGTGCAGGCGGCACTCCGGACCGCCGCGGGTCAGGACCGTGTGCAGGACGCCGGAGGCGACGAAAACCCCGTGCCCCGTTCTAGGATAAACCGCTCTGTCCCGGCGACGGCGGGGCCCTCCGTCACAATGCCGGCCTCCAGCTCCGTGTGCCAGTGCCAGGGGATGGTGTCCCGGGTCAGATCATCGTGATAGCAGGCTGCGGGGAAGAGGAGTGTTCCATGCCGGACCAGCTCCCGGCCCTTGGGGTCTGCCTTTGAAATGCAGGGGGAGACCGCCATGCCGCACCTCCTTTTGGCGGAAACGTTATAGAAATCCGCCGGACGGATTCTATGTGCCTGAGATTTTCTTATGATGACGTTTATGATGATCCCCAATGCGGAGCGCTTTCTCCGGATTGTGGAGGGAAGCCGGGGAGAGGTGGCGCTGTGTCTGCCGGACGGCGGGCGCTGCGACCTGAAACGGGACCCGGCGGCCCGGTATCTGGTCCGGACGCTGTGCTCCGGCGGAGAGGGACTGCGGGTCAGCCTCTCCGACCGGGGCGATCTGCCCGCGTTCTTCCGGTATATGCGGGAGGCGGCCTTGTCCGGGTGAGCGGCGGAAGGAAAACGCGGACCGTCCGGAGGGACAGTCCGCGTTTTTATTCTGCTCAGACCAGCCGGGCGGCAATGGCGTCCAGAAATTCCTCGCTGTCCGCGCCCCGGGCCCGGAACCCCGGCTCCACCAGGGGCAAAAGATCCCGGGTCATCACACCCTCCTCCAGGGTTTGGAGAGAGGCGGCCTCCAGGCGCTCCCCGAAGCGGACCAGGTCCGGCAGATGATCCAGCTCTCCCCGGCACTTGAGGGCCCCGGACCAGGCGAAGATGGTGGCCATGGGGTTGGTGGAGGTTTTCTCACCCTTCAGGTAGCGGTAGTAGTGCCGGGTGACGGTGCCGTGGGAGGCCTCGAACTCCATGGTCCCGTCGGGGGAGACCAGCACGGAGGTCATCATGGCAAGGCTTCCGAAGGCGGCGGCGATCATGTCGCTCATGACGTCGCCGTCGTAGTTTTTCAGCGCCCAGATGAAGCCGCCTCTGGACCGGATGCAGCGGGCCACGGCGTCGTCAATGAGGGTGTAGAAGTACGTGATGCCCAGTTTCTCAAACTCCGCTTTGTAGGAGGCCTCGTATTCCTCCTCAAAGACCCGCTTGAACTCCCCGTCGTAGACCTTGGCAATGGTGTCCTTGGCGGAGAACCACAAATCTTGTTTCTGACTCAGGGCGTACTGGAAGCAGGAGCGGGCAAAGGCCCGGATGCTGGCCTCCCTGTTGTGCTGGCCCTGCCAGACGGCGGGACCGTCCACGGTCTGGACGGACAGTGTCCGCTCCGTTCCGCTCTCGCCCTTGAAGGTGAGGGTGGCCGTCCCCGGCTCCTCCGTGGCCATGTCCACGGCCTTGTACATATCGCCGTAGGCGTGGCGGGCGATGGTGATGGGCTTTTCCCAGTTTTTTACCACCGGCCGGATTGCGGGCAGGACGATGGGAGCTCGAAAGGCCGTGCCGTCCAGAATGGCCCGGATGGTGCCGTTGGGGGACTTCCACATCTCAGTGAGCTCAGGGTACTCCTCCATCCGCTGGCGGTTGGGGGTGATGGTGGCGCACTTCACGGCCACGCCCAGGCGCTTCGCGGCATTGGCGGCGTCCACGGTGACCTGGTCCTTTGTGGCGTTGCGGTTCAGAAGTCCCAGGTCATAGTACTCGCTTTTCAGATCCACAAAGGGCAGGATGAGCTTCTCCTTAATCATCCCCCAGAGGATGCGGGTCATCTCATCCCCGTCCATCTCCACAAGGGGCGTGGTCATTTTGATCTTTTCCATTACAAATGTCTCCCTCACATCACGTGCAGGTCGATAAACGTCAGCGTCATCGTCTGGTCGTCCAGCTTCCGGACGAAGAACCGGGCGGTCAGGTCGCTGGGTTCCCCGTTCAGGGGGACCTTGTCGTAGTGAATCACGGCGATGTCGTCCCGGCCCATCCAGCCGTAGTCCGAAGAAATGTCGATGGCCTTGTGAATCTCCTCCCGATCGGGACTGTTTTTCAAGGACGTGACCTTGTAGTCGGCGCGGCCGAATTCCCTGGCGGCCTCCTCCCGGGTGTACCCCGCGCAGCCGTAACCATAGACGGCAGACTCCAGCAGCTTCGGAGTCCAGTCTCCGGTGGTGGTGTCAATGAGGAACATGGACAGGGCGTCCTCATATCGCTCCTCTGCCAGCAGCTCCGTCCACTCCTCCAGCAGGCCGATGATTGCCTCCCGGCCCGCGCCGGCAGGCAGAGTGCGGAGCCTGGTGTCCGTCCGCTTGGCATAGTAATTCATCAGACAGCCGTCCAGAATGATCTCCTGCTCGTCAGGCGTGAGGGCGGGGAGGTGAAGGGTGATATCCTCCTCGCTGCCGTCCGCCCTCAGGACCTTGGCGTGGATGTCGTTCCGGCAGTAACGCACGGCCTGCCGGACGTCCGGCACAAAGACGCAGTCCCCCGCCTCATAGGGGAACGCCGTCCCCTCGTCCAGAGTGAAGGGCAGAATGCCCCAGTTGATGCAGTTGGAGCGGTAACGCTTGGTGGCAAAGGCATAGCAGATGTTGGCAAAGCCTCCCAGAACCTTCTGACAGGAGGCGGCCTGCTCACGGGCGGAGCCGTCGCCGGGTTTGTTGGCGAAGACGCAGGAGCCAAACTGGGTGTTTTCCGCCGTGACACGGCACGCTTCCAGCCGGGCGCGTTTTTCCGTCTCGGAAAGCGCTCTCCCATCGGGGAGACTCTCCAGCCTGACCTTGTTGGCCGCGTATTGGGCGGCGTTGGCCCGGACCAGCAGCTTTTGCAGCTTCTCCGGTACGGTCCCCGCCAGCCGCTCGGCCTCGCATTCCGCGATTGCTTTGGCGCGGCCCACGTACTCCGGCTCCCGGCGGGAGAGGGTGAACTCCGCCAGCCGCAGGGGGTTGGAGCGGTAAGAGGAGGTCTCGCCGGAGGGAATCAGCTCGTCGGTGGTAGTCACAGGGTCCCGCAGCACCGCCGCCAGCTCCACCAGCAGATTGTCCGCCAGGGGCCGCATCTTGGGCCAGTCGGTGATGTTGGGTCCCAGAATCAGATCTGTGTCCGGCTGCGGGCCCGCCTTCCATCCGTTGTAGACCCGCTTTTCGTAGACCCCCGCGTCAAAATGGTAGGGACGCCGGACCGGCGTATAGTCGATCTCCGTGGCGGGGGTGATTCTTCCGCCGTTCCGGGCTGTGGCGGCGATGGACCGGGCGTCCATCAGGCACACGGCGGCAAACTGTCCCTCACCGGGCTTGGAGCCCTCCCGGTTGGGAAAGTTCCGGGTGGTGTGCCGGAGGCTCAGGCCGTTGTGGGCGGGCACGTCTCCTGCGCCGAAGCAGGGACCGCAGAAGCTGGGCTTGATGACCGCGCCGCTTTGCAGCAGGTCCGCCGTGGCCCCGATTTTGGTCAGCTCCAGGCTGACGGGGACGCTGGTGGGGTACACGTCCAGGGTGAAATAGCCGCTGCCGCAGCTTTCGTGCCGGAGGATGTCCGCCGCCTCGGTGATGTTGTCGAAGAGGCCTCCGGCGCATCCGGCGATGACGCCCTGGTCCGCCCAGACCGCGCCGCCGCGGATCTTTTGCAGAAGGTCCACCTTGGCCTTGGGCCAGCGCTTCCGGGCGTCCGCCTCCACCTGAGACAGCAGGTCCGGCGCATTGTCCAGAAACTCCCGGATGGTCCAGGCGTTGGAGGGATGAAAGGGCAGGGCGATCATAGGCTCAATTTCGGAGAGGTTGAGCTCTATGTATTTGTCATACCAGGCAAAATCGCCGGGATGAAGCTCTCTGTACTCTTCGGAGCGGCAGTGGGCGTCATAGAATCCCTTGGTCTCGCCGTCGGTCTCCCAGATGGAGGACAGGCAGGTGGTCTCCGTGGTCATCACATCCAGCCCGTTGCGGAAATCCATGGGGAGACCGGCGATGCCGGGGCCCGCGAACTCCAGAACGCAGTTGCTGACAAAGCCGCTCTCAAAGGTGGCCTTCACCAGGGCGATGGCCGCGTCATGGGGCCCCACGCCCTGTTTTGGAGCGCCTGTGACATGGACCAGCACCACTTTGGGATAGGACACGTCCCAGGTGTTTTTCAGAAGCTGCTTGGCAAGCTCCGGCCCGCCCTCGCCCACGGCCATGGTGCCAAGGGCGCCGTAGCGGGTGTGGGAGTCGGAGCCCAAGATCATTTTCCCGCAGCCCGCCAGCTGTTCCCGGGCGTAGGAGTGGATGACGCTCTGGTTGGCGGGGACGTAGATGCCGCCGTACTTCCGGGCGGCGGAGAGGCCGAAGACGTGGTCGTCCTCGTTGATGGTGCCGCCCACGGCGCACAGGGAGTTGTGGCAGTTGGTCAGGGCATAGGGCATGGGGAACTCCCGCATCCCGGAGGCCCGGGCCTGCTGAATGATGCCAACATAGGTGATGTCGTGGCTGGCCATGGCGTCGAAGCGGATCTGGAGCTTTTCCGGATCGCAGGAGACGCTGTGGGCCTGGAGAATCTGCCAGGCCAGGGTCCGCTGCCGCCCCTCCTCCGGGGAGATGGGGGCGGCGGCGTGGAGAGCGCCTCCCGCCAGGAAGACGCCGGTATCGTGGAGAGTGAGCATGAGTGGAAACCTCCTGAAAATTAGGAATTCGGAGCTGTGTGGCGGCTGTAAAAGAGACCGGCGGGCAGGTGCGGAGAGGGACCGGGCACCGGGAGATTCATGACCGGAGGATGGCCTGCCATCCGTCCGGCACCCTGGACGGGAAATTTCTCCCTTCGCATTTTGCGGAGGATTGCAGGCCCGAGGACTGCCCCCAAATCAGCAGCGCTCTACCAGGGGAACATAGGGCGTCCGTCTGGAGATGGTTTTGTAGGCGGGGCGGATGATGCGGGGGTCCTCGGCGCAGCACTCCTCAATGCGGTGAGCGCACCAGCCGGGCATTCGGGCGCTGGCGAAGATGGCGGTGTACAGGTCCGCGGGAATGTCCAGGAGCTTATAGACAAAGCCGGAGTACAGATCCACATTGGCGCAGATGGGCTTGTCGTTATTCCGCTCCTCCTGAAAGACCTGGGGAGCCAGCCGCTCAACGGATTCGATGAAATCCAGCTCCTTCACCATGCCCTTCTTCTCCGCCAGATGGCGAGAGAACTGCTTGAGGATTTCCGCCCGGGGGTCGGAGAGGGTGTAGACCGCGTGGCCCATGCCGTAGATGAGGCCCGTGCCGTCCCCCAGCTGGCGGCGGAGGATGCGGACCAGCTGGTCCTTGATCTGGCCGTCGTCGGTCCAGTCCCGGACGGCCCGCTTGAGGTACTGCATCATCTCCACCACCTTGATATTGGCGCCGCCGTGACGGAAGCCCTTCAGGGCGCCCACCGCTGCGGCGATGGAGGAGTAGAAGTCCGTGCCGGCGGAGGTGAGGACGCGGCAGGCGAAGGTGGAGTTGTTGCCGCCGCCGTGCTCGGCGTGGAGGATCATGCAAAGGTCCAGCAGCTTTGCCTCGTCGTCGTCGAACTTCGTGTCCTCCCGCAGGGAGTAGAGGAAGTTCTGGGCCACGCTCATGTCCGTCCGGGGGCGGTGGAGGTACAGGCTCTCCCCATCGAAATAGTGGCGCTTGGCGGCGTAGGAGTGGGCCACGATGGTGGGCGTCCGGGCCACCATGCGGAAGGACTTGAAGAGCTCGTTCTCCAGAGTCATGTTCTCCGCCTCGCCGTCGTGGGAGTGGAGGGCCACGATACAGCTCTCCAGCTTGTTCATGATGTTCTTGTTGGGGGAGCGGAGGATCATGTCCTCGCTGAAATAGCCGGGCAGCTGGCTCCACTTGGCCATGAGGTACTGGAACTCCGTCAGCTGGGAGGCTGTGGGCAGCTGGCCGAAGAGCAGCAGGTACACCGTCTCCTCAAAGCCGAAGCGGTCCTCGGCAATACACTGCTGGATGATGTCGTTGATGCTGATGCCCCGGTAGAAGAGCCTGCCCGGCCGGGGGAGCTTCTTCCCGTCTACCAGATCGTAGCCGTCCACGTCGCCGATGGAGGTGACGCCGGCCACCACGCCGGTGCCGTTGGGGTACCGCAGGCCCCGCATGACTCCCTCCACGGACTGGCTGGAGGGGAAGATGTCGTTTTCACGGATGAAGTCCTCGGAGCCGCTGACAAAGGACAGCGAGGACTCGATCAGGTCCTGGTGCCGGAGCATCCGGCGCAGGTCCCGGTCAACTTTGTAAGACATATCGCATAACCGCCTTTCATGAGTGTGGCGGGGAGGTCCCGCCGTGTGGCGCGCGGGCCCGGCCGACGTCCGGACTTGTGAGAAAATTTTTTTTATTATATCAGACCGCGGCGCGTTTTTCAATCCCGGTTCGGCCTGGTCCCTTTTAAAATAAGTGTTGCCGGGTATAAACTCCGGCGATTTCACAAAAGTCCCCAACAACTATAACAATCATCGCAAAATGGGGTGGAATCAATTCTGGCTCAATTCGTATTCTTGCAATAGGCAAGAAAATATTATGTTGTGGGAGGAAAAGTGTAGGTGTTTCAAGATTGCTCCAGCATTGCTACCGCTAGTTGCGCAAATGTTCAGTGGACTATATAGAGGTCAATCGAGGACCCTGATATAATTTTAGAATCATAACAAGGAGGGTATAAGACCTATGAATTTTTCAGAAAAGATTTTGACCTTGCGGAAGGCTAAAGGCATGACACAGGAGCAGTTAGCCGAGAGACTTGATGTTTCAAGACAATCTATTTCCAAATGGGAAAGCGGTCAGGCCGTTCCTGAATTGGAAAAGATTGTGGCATTGAGTACAATTTTTGATGTTACAACTGATTATCTGTTAAAATCATCTGAGATTGATGATTTATCCGTGAAAACTGAAATGCTGGAAAAGCAGCAACAGCAGATGCTTTTCCGTGAACAACGGCAACACCAGATTTGGGCTTGTATTCTATACTCAATCGCTATGTACCTGGTGTTCTTTGCAGTATGCTTTGTTGAGCATGACTTCTTCCTTTTTCACGAAACGGACATCATGGGAAAACCGGTTATATTCGCAGAATTTTTCATTGCGACCGCTGCTGTTATAGTTATTTGGGTTCGGAAACTTGGAAAAGGACAGTAGCATAAGGGGGAAAATATAGTGGCCTTCATCTTGAGAGCCACTGCATTTATACACAGAAGTTTGCCGCTTTGACGAAGGATTTTGAAAATAGAGCAGTAGCGACACCAATCTGAAAAGGGAGCCGGCCTGTCTCCTCTTTCTTGCGCCGGGCCTTCTGCCGCGGGCTTTTCACCTGCGGCGGAGCTGCGGCGATTCCGGTATGGCCGCGCACAAATCATTCCACGCGGGATACAGGAGGAGACTGCGAAAGACCGTGGGCCGCATCCCCCGGGGCGGATTTTGGGGAAGCGGAGCGGGCGGACCGCGGTTCTGCCCCACCACATCACCGTCAGCGGCCTTCAAAGGTGAAGACAGCCAAGACCGGAGACGGCGTCCAGCACGGACACCGTCTCCGGTCTCTTACGGTCTGTCAATTGCCGCCTCCGCGGCCAGGTCTGCGACGGTCAGGGTCCCGGCGGCGTCCAGCAGGGCCGTGCGGAAGCTGCCTGGGCCGCGGTCCCCGGCCCGCTCCTCCGCCCGGCGGGCGCAGGTCCTCCAGAAGGCGGAGGCCAGCAGGGCCGCGGACATGGGATCCGGCTCCACGGCGGCAAACACGCCGCACAGGGCCGACAGCATACACCCCGTCCCGGTGACGGAGGTCATCCGCCTGCTGCCGCCGGAGACGTGCCGGAGGCAATGCCCGTCAGTGATCAGATCCTCCGGTCCGGTGAGCAGCACGGCGGTCCGGTATTTCCTTGCCAGCGCCAGGGCGGCGGCGGCACGTTCCTCCCGGGAGGCGGGGGCGGGGCTGTCCACCCCCGCCCCCCTGCCGGGTTCCCCGGTCAGGGCCCGGGCCTCTCCCAGGTTTACCCGGAGAATGGAGACGGGGAAGTGCGCCAGCAGCGCCTCCACCCGCTCCAGCCGCCAGGGGCTGGCTCCCACGCCCACCGGGTCCAGGACCACGGGCTGATTCCGGCGGGCCGCCTCCTGCCCGCACAGGAGGCAGGCGCGAAAGCGTCCCTCGTCTGGGGTGCCGGTGTTCAGCACCGTGGCGCCGCTGGCGGCAGTGATGTCCGCCACCTCCTCCGGGGCGTGGGCCATGACGGGACCGGCTCCCGCTGCCAGCACCACATTGGCGCAGTCATTGGCGGAGACGATGTTGCTGATACAGTGGACCAGGGGTCTGCGGGCCCGGACATCGTCCAGGCGGGTGAAGTCCGGCATGGGGTTCACTCCCTTGAAAATGGATGTCCCGTGGGGCCCGGTCCTCTGACCGGGCTCCGCAGAAGCCGCTTTTGTCAGTGCTCCAGAGCGCCCTGCATGGTGCCCAGGGCCCCGCTCCTTTGCAGGGCGAACACCAGCGCCCCCGCCAGGATGGAACCGGCCGCGGTGGAGATCAGGAAGGGCGCCACATATGCGTAAAAGGCCACGGTGCCGGCGTCCGCGCCCATAAAGGCCACGGCGACGGGATAGGACAGGAGGCCGCCCAGGACGCCGGTGCCGAAGACCTCCGCCGCCAAGGTGAGCCGCAGATTTCTGGACGTTCTCCAGGCCAGACCGCACAGCAGGGCCCCGCACATGCTGCCCGGGAAGGCCAGCAGGCTTCCCAGGCCCAGGAGGTTTCGCAGGAGGCTGGCCGCGAAGGCGGCCCCCAGGCCGTACCAGGGCCCCAGGAACACGGCGCACAGGACGTTGACCATGTGCTGCACCGGCGCGCACTTGCTGCCGAACACGGGGAAGGAGAACATGCTGCCCACCACGGCCGCGGCGCACAGCACCCCGGCCAGGGCCAGCTTTTTCGTAGAACTGCTCTTCATAGAAAATGACTTCCTTTCAGATTGGACTGCAAAAAGACTCCGTTGCCGCGCCCGGGGAGCGGGATGTTCGGAGCACCTCGCGGCGCGGCAAAATCCTTTTTGCCTCTTTTTCTCTTTTCAGAAAAAGAAGGGGCAGGGAGAAAACAGCGGCAAGACAGCGTTTTCCCCTTGCGTGGCAAGGCCGCGGACGGTTTTCCGCCCGCCGGAAAATTCGGTCGGGGCTTGCTGGCCCCCTCTCACGCCGGAACACGGCTTCCCATCGCTGTCAGACGGCTCGGGTCCAGGGCGCTCCCCCTCGGCCCGCTCCCGGTAAACCGGGACGCCTTTATGTATCGCTCCCCACGCTCCTCTCTGTCAAGGAAATCAAAAACAGGCGGACTCCCATGTGGGAATCCGCCCGGAGCTTCCATGAAAACTTCCTACGGTGGCATTACCCACATCAGGTAAAAGGGTCGAAGCGTTGCTTCCTCTCAGCCTTTTGGCTCCCCTGTTTTTCACGGTCATTATGGCATTTTTCGCCGGGGCTGTCAAGAGGGTTTTCCGTCCTTTTTCTTCCCCGGCCAGATGAGGCTGGCCCCGGAGAGCAGCAGATAGACCCCGAAGGGCCTGCGCAGCAGCTCCACGTCCAGGGCGGTGGCGGCCCAGGCTCCCGCCAGGGCCAGGACTGCCGCCGGGGGGACGGCGGCTTTCAGGGTGGGTTTGTCCAAGTAGCCGTTTTTCCAGTGGCACACCAGGGCGCTGACGGCGGTGGGCAGAAAGAACAGCAGGTTGATCCCCTGTGCCGTCCGCTGGTCCACCCCCAGAAAGAGGGTCATCACCAGCAGCAGCAGCGTTCCGCCGCCCACGCCCCAGGCGGAGATGACGCTGGCCCCCAGGCCGCAGAAGAAGGGGAGAATCCAGTCCGTCACAGCAGGTACTTCACCCCCGCATAGAAAAGGAAGGCGGCAAAGAGCCACTTGAGAAATTTGGTGGAGATCTTCCCGTAGAGCTTTCCGCCCAGGAAACCGCCGGCCAGCCCTCCGGCGAGGTACGGCAGGGCGGTTATGAGGGACACGCCGCCCCGCAGCAGATATACCGCCGCCGACACCAGACACACCGGGAAGATGACCCCCACGCAGGTGGCGTAGAGCTTGCGCTGCTCCAGACCGCCCCAGCGGGAGAGAATGGGCAGAAACACCATCCCGCCGCCGCCGCCAAAGAGCCCGTTGGCGGCCCCCGCCGCCCCGCCGGCCACAGCCGCGGCCCAGTCGTTTTTCTTCATAGGAACGCCTCCCCTCGTATGTACCCGTCTCCAGGGTGGGCGGGCGGCCCGCCGGGCCGCCCGCCCACAGGGAAAGGGGCCAGGGAAAACCGCGGGGTTTCCCGGTTCTTTTGCCGGAGGCAAAAGAAGAAATTCAAATCATTTTCGCCGCGGCGTGCACGTGGCGAAAATACCTAGACCCGTGCACCCTTGGGGCGCGCACACCAGTGACCGATGTCACTGGTGGTGGGGGTCGTCCAGGGGGAGCCTGCTCCCCCTGGAATCATTTCAGCTTGAAGCTCTGGCAGTCAGTGCACTCCACCATGGTGGGGTTGGTCTCGTGGGTGCCCACCTGGATGGTGTTCAATCCGCAGTACTGGGTGTCCTGGCAGTGATGGGCGCAGTTATTGACGGTGCACTTGATGCTCTGGTTGGGGGTGCAGGCGCAGCCGCCGTTGGTGCAGTCTCTGGTCATGGTCCATTCCTCCCGATTGTGTTGATTGGAATACTGAACAAAAGCTCCGCCCGCGGTGCGGGACGGAGCCTTGTTCCGCCTGACCGCGCGCCGCGCTCTCGATTCAGTGGCGTTAGTGTGCGCGGGCGGTCGGGGATTATTCATGAGGATTTTGGAATCTGGAAAAATACAGACAGGCGCGAGACCGAAAATTCCGAAACTCAAATGACGAAAGTCCACAGCGCCCATCAGGACTGCTGAAAAACGTATCATTCAGCTTTATGTCTATAAATGAGCAAATTCAAAAAGCGCCGAGAGAGGACCTACAAAGACGAAGGCCACAGCAAAAGGGCAAAATACGACCAAGCCCAGAGGAAAAGAAGAAATGAGCCAGAGCGAGGACGAGCAACAGCCGGTCAATCGCTTTAGCAGCCCTGACCATGAAAGCGTTCAACCCCATATAGCGTTTGTGAGAGCGGAAGAGGACCTCAATAGACCAACGGTGAGCATAATAAACCAGAATTGTTTCATCGGAGAGGGAGGTATCGGAGCACAGGAATACCCGGAGGGCATTTTTCTTGCCCAAAGCCCCCGCCGGATAGGAAAACAGCACCACAGCATGATCAATTTTGTTCAGGGCCCCCTCATAGCGATACACCATATAGGTACGGCCTTTCACCGTTACAGGGTGAAAACAGCCGATGTCGAGAGAGGAAGCCAGGTCGGAGGCGGAGATACGCTTTCCCTCCGGGTACAGGATACGGTTGGTTTTCATTGCGCCAATCAGATGACAGCCCTTCTCCCGGCAGGCGTCAAGAACGGC
>CAJTZI010000007.1 GCA_910584075.1 uncultured Oscillibacter sp. | reverse complement strand
ATGATTACCCGCGTCTCACCGTCCAGGCTTTTCAAGTAGTCTGCCAACTCCTTGAGTTCACTGCCGGTGTGACACACAGTAAACGGTTTTGCCACCACCTCGCCCAGAGGCCGCATAACCGATACCATGCTCTTCCCCTTGGAAACATCAATCCCCGCTGCGTTCATTGCTTAACACTCCTATCGTAGATCATGATTTGGCGACCAGCCCTTCCATCATTGCCGATTCAATCTATTTGATGACACGGACGCACCGGGTCGGAGCAGTGGCCCCGGCGAGGCGGCTCAACCTGCATAAATCGAACGCTGCGAATGAGAGGCTGGCTGACGGACTTTCCAGCGGACGTGTTGGTCCTTGGAGGATTACGTCAGGCCATTTCCTTCTCATTCTAACAGCTTTGGCAACAATGCGGAAAAAGACACGGCTGGCTGCCGTGCCTTGAACCGTAATTCTATTGTAATAGGAGGATTTTCCATGACTGTCACTGTGGACGCCGCCGCCTGCATCGGGTGCAGCATGTGCGCCTACGCCGCCCCCGGCATCTTCCGCATGGAGAACCGGGTCTCCACCGTCCTGCCGGAGCCCGACGAGGCCCAGTACGACCGGGCCGCCGGGGCCGCCAACCGCTGCCCTGTCAACGCCATCAAAATCCGGAAATAGCGGAGGCGCTTCTCCGCCGTCTTCCGGAACTGCTGGAATCCCAGGCCTCACTCCATGTCCGCCCGGATTTTCGCCGGAAAACGCCAGAAAAAAGAGGAGCCTTGCGGCTCCTCTTTTCACTACGTGTTACAGGGTCTCTTCTCAGCACTTCTCCACCACAACGGCGGTACCCATGCCGCCGCCGATGCACAGGGTGGCCAGGCCCTTCTTGGCCTCGGGGCGCTTCATCATCTCGTGGACCAGGGTGACGATGATGCGGGCGCCGGAGGCGCCGACAGGATGCCCCAGGGAGATGGCGCCGCCGTTGACGTTCAGCTTGGCGGGGTCAAAGCCCAGCTCCCGGCCCACGGCGATGGACTGGGCGGCAAAGGCCTCGTTGGCCTCAACCAGATCAATCTCGTCGATGGTGACGCCGGCCTTCTTCATGGCCGCACGGGAGGCGGGCACGGGGCCCACGCCCATGATCTTGGGATCCACGCCGCCCTGGCCCCAGCCGATCAGCTTGACCATGGGCTTGAGGCCATACTTCTCAACAGCCTCGCCGGAGGCCAGGATGATGGCGGCGGCGCCGTCGTTGATGCCGGAGGCGTTGGCGGCGGTGACGCGCTGCTGGCCCTTGTCCTCGGTCTCCTGCTTGCCGGTGACGTCAAAGGTGTGGACCACCTCGGGGTTGGGAGACTCGGGACCCACGGGGAATGCGCCCCGGAGCTTGGCAATGCCCTCGGCGGTGACGCCGGCCTTGGGATACTCGTCCTTCTTGAACTCCACGATGTCCTTCTTGACCTTCACGGGCACGGGGACAATCTCATCGTCAAACCGGCCGGCGGCCTGGGCGGCCTCGGCCTTCTGCTGGGAGGCGGCGGCGAACTCGTCCTGCTCCTTGCGGGTGATGCCCCAGATGTCGTTGATGTTCTCGGCGGTAGTGCCCATGTGGTAGTTGTTGTAGGCATCCCACAGACCGTCCTTGATCATCTCGTCCACCAGCTTCTTGTCACCCATGCGGGCGCCCCAGCGGGCGTCGGGAGCCAGGAAGGGAGCGGCGCTCATGTTCTCGGTGCCGCCGCAGACCACAACATCGGAGTCACCGGCCAGAATGGAACGGGCACCCTCAATGACAGACTTCATACCGGAGCCGCAGACCATTCCCACGGTGTAGGCAGGGACGGAGTAGGGGATGCCGGCCTTGATGGAGACCTGGCGGGCCACGTTCTGACCCAGGCCCGCGGTCAGAATGCAGCCGAACATCAGCTCGTCCACCTGCTCCGGCTTCACACCGGCGCGGTTCAGGGCCTCCTTGACCACGATGGCGCCCATCTCGGCGGCGGGGGTGTTCTTCAGGCTGCCGCCGAAAGCGCCGATCGCGGTTCTGCAGCAGCTGACGATATAAAGATCTTTCATGATGTTCCTCCGTTTTATAAAAAAATTTCTTGGCGGCCTCGGACCGCCATGGAGCACAGTGCCGGGGGCGGAAGAGATTACCGTTAATTTTTTGACAATTAGTGTTCCTTCACATCCCACGCTTCCTATTATAAGAGCTGTTTTGCACTTCGTCAATGGGAAACTGTGTGATTTCCGTTTTTCGTTAAATATTTGACAATATCCGCCCTCTTTTTCGTCATGTTGACGAAAAGCCCCCCTCAGTCCGTCTCGTCCAGCGCCCAAGCGGCGAAGGTGGCCGGATCCAGCGCCTTGTAATCCTCCGTCAGTCCCACCGGCGCATTCTCCGCGGCCTTTTGGAGCATGTGGTCGAAATAGGCCTCCTCCACGCCGCTTCGGTCCGTCTCCCCCCGCAGGAGGATGGAAAAGCCCTCCCCGGTCTCCAGAATACCGGAGCACTGCCCCTCCTCCAGGGCCTGGGCCGCCGCCTCCAGCGCCCCGTCCAGCGTCCCGTCTCCCGGAGTGAAGGTACGGGGTCCCGCCGGATCGTCCCCCTCCGCCGCCAGGGCGGCGAACTCCGCCCGCTGGTCCTCCGCCGTGTTCAGCCGCGCAAAGGCCTCCGCCGCCCGCTGCCGGGCGGCCTCCCGGTCCTCCCCAGCGGCGAAGAGTACCCGGTCCACCGTGATTCCGCCCCGCTCCAGAGCAAAGGCCTCCAGGGCCTCCGGCGCCGGGGCCAGGGCGCTGCCCTCCTCCAGATAGAGACCGTACAGCTTGGCGTACAGCCGCCCCACGGCGGTGAGCTCCTCCATCCGCGCCCGGTCCAGGCCCACCTCCGCCAGACGGCGCAGATATGCCTCCTCTCCGCCGTATTCCGCCGCCTTCTCCGTCCAGGCGGACTCCAGCGCGGCAAGGTCCTCTTCATCCAGCGTGCAGCCGTGGAGATCCGCCCAGTTCTCCACCGTGGCATAGAGTGCCGTGTCCGCCAGGGCCTGATCTTTGACGTAGTCCGCCAGGGTTCCCCCCTCCACCGGCGCGTTCCAGTCCAGCGGCAGTCCGGCGGCGCGGTACTGCTCCTGAAGCCGTCCGCAGCAGCGCCGCAGCCAGTAGAGATACCGCCACGCCGGCACCTCCCTGCCGTCCACCGTCAGCAGCGCCTTGTCGTCCTCCATTTCGGAGGCCCTCTGAAAAAGCCCCCGGCCCCGGCCGTCCTCCCTGCCGCCGCAGGCGGTCAGGGCAAGGCACAGCACAAGGGCCAGGGCAGTCACGCGTTTTTTCATATCTCCCGCTCCCTCCCATAGGTTGTCCTCGGAACATCCTATGCGGGAGCGTATCCCGCCATGCCGCTTTTTTGCGGAACCGGCGGGCTGCCGGGTCTCCCGAACCGGGCGGCAGGCGGAACATCAGTCCTGTCCCTCCTCCGCCGCAAGGCGCAGGTCCTCTGTCAGGGCCGCGGCGCATTCCAGCACATCCTCGCCGGGGCGGAGCTTCAATGTCAGCGCCGGGGTCTCCCCTGCCGCCAGCACCAGCCGGCGCCGGTACTTGGCAAGGCTGCACACCGCCGCCAAAGCCTCCGGCCGGAACACCCCCAGCTGGAACCGCAGCGTATCCCCCTTCTGGGAGATGTCCGACACCCCGGCCCGGGCCGCCGCCGAGCGCAGCAGCGCCACATCCAGCAGGGCCAGCACGGACTTGGGCGCCTCGCCGTAGCGGTCCAGCAGCTCATCCAGCAGGTCTGAGGCGTCGTCATTGGTGCGGATGGCGGCAATGCGGCGGTACAGGTCCATTCTCTGTTCGGGAGAGGACACATACCGCTCCGGGATATTGGCGTTCACCGTCAGGTCGGCGGAGCACTCCGTCTCAATCTGGCGCTCCTCGCCCCGCTCCTCCAGTACCGCCTCCTCCAGAAGCTTGAGGTACAGGTCGTAGCCCACGCTCATGAGGTAGCCGGACTGCTCCGGCCCCAGCAGGTTGCCGGCCCCCCGGATCTCCAGGTCCCGCATGGCGATCTTGAAGCCGGAGCCGAACTCCACGTACTCCCGGATGGCGGAGAGCCGCTTGGCTGCCACCTCCTGGAGGATCTTGCCCCGGCGGAAGGTCATATAGGCGTAGGCCCGGCGGGCGCTGCGGCCGATGCGGCCCCGGATCTGGTGAAGCTGGGCCAGCCCCATGCGGTCCGCGTCCTCGATGATGAGGGTGTTGACGTTGGGGATGTCGATGCCGGTTTCAATGATGGTGGTGCACACCAGCACGTCCGCCTCTCCGTCCACCATGGCCTGCATGACGGCGGAGAGCTCCTGCTCCCCCATGCGCCCGTGGCCCGTCACCACCCGGGCCTCCTCCCCCAGCAGCTTCTGGATGCGGGAGGCGGTGAGATCGATGCTCTCCACCCGGTTGTGGAGGTAGTAGACCTGCCCCCCCCGGCTCAGCTCCCGGCGCATGGCGTCCTCCAAAATGGCCCAGTCGTGCTCGATGACATAGGTCTGCACCGGCTGGCGGTCCGCCGGAGGCTCCTCGATGGAGGACATGTCCCGAAGGCCCGAGAGGGCCATGTTCAGCGTCCGGGGAATGGGCGTGGCGGAGAGAGTCAGCACATCCACCTGATGGCTCAGCTCCTTGAGCCGCTCCTTGTGGGTCACGCCGAATCGCTGCTCCTCGTCGATGATCAGCAGTCCCAGGTCCTTGAAGGCCATGCCCTTTTGCAGCAGCTTGTGGGTGCCGATCAGAAGGTCCACGCCTCCGGTCTGGACCTCCCGCAGAATCCGCCGGGCCTCTCCGGGTGCGGTGAAGCGGGAGAGGACCTCGATGGTCACCGGAAAGTCCTTGAACCGGCCTCTGGCCGTGGCGTAGTGCTGCTGGGCCAATACAGTGGTGGGCACCAGAATGGCGGCCTGCTTGCCGTCCAGCACGCACTTCATCACCGCCCGCAGCGCCACCTCCGTCTTGCCGTAGCCCACGTCGCCGCAGAGAAGCCGGTCCATGGGCCGGGGACGCTCCATGTCCCCCTTGATCTCCTCGATGGCCCGCAGCTGGTCGTCGGTCTCGGCGTAGGGAAAGGCCTCCTCAAACTCCTGCTGCCACACGGAGTCCGGGGAGAAAGCGAAGCCCGGGCGGCGCTGCCGCTCGGCGTAGAGCTTGGTGAGGCCTTTGGCCAGGTCCTTCACCGCCTTTTTGGCCCGGGTCTTCTGCTTGGCCCACTCGGTGCCCCCCAGGCGGTTCAGCTTCTGGCGGACTTCCCCGTCCTCGCCGCCGCCGATATATTTGGACACCATGTCCAGTGCCGTGGCAGGCACATACAGGCAGTCCCCCCCGGCGTAGTCGATCTTGATATAGTCCTTCTCCACGCCGTCCACCGGCATCCGCTGGATCCCCGCGAACCGGCCCACGCCGTGGTGGACGTGGACCACCAGGTCCCCAGGGGTCAGGTCCGTGTAGGACTGGAGCTTCTGCCGGTTGGAGGATTTTTTCAGCTTCATCCGCCGCTGGGCAGGAGCCGTCAGCTGTCCCTCGGTCAGCACCGCCAGCCGCAGCTGGGGCCACTCCCCTCCGGCTGACAGAGCACCGATGCCAATCCGCACCTCCCCCGCCCGGGGCATGGCGGCGTTTTTCAAGTCCAGCACCGCAGGGATGTCCCGCTCCTCCAGCAGCCGCTGGAGATTCTTTGCCCGGCCCTCCCCGGCGCACAACACCAGCACCGCGCTGCCGCTGGCCCGGTAGTGGGTGAGGTCGCTGACGGCGGTCTCCAGACTGCCGCCGTAAGAGCTGAGCTGCCGCACGTTCATGCTCAAAAGCCCCTTGGGCCGCAGGGGATAGCGGGAGGTGGGCAGCGCGTTCTCCATCACAACGGGGAAATCCTCCAGAGCCGCGTACAGCTCCTCAGCGGAGAGGCACAGCCGGGCGTACTCCCCCGCCATAACCCCCGCCTCCAGCAATGTCTCCACATCCTGCTGGGTCTGAAGCAGCGCCCCCCTGACCCGCTCGTCCACACGGCCGCTCTCGCAGAGAAAGACCACACTGTCCTTGGGCAGGTAGTGGACTCCCGCCGTTACTCGCGGGTAGATGGCCGCCAGATACCGGTCCATGCCGCCGGGATCCGCGCCGTTTTTCAGCCGCTCCCCGTCCTCCCGGAGGCGCTGGGCGGCCTGCTCCGTCCGGGTTTTTTTCGCCAGCTTCTCCGCCAGGGCCAGCAGGGTATCCCCCAGTCCCGGCAGCCCCCCCTCTGCGCAGTGGGGCAGCACCTCGGCGGCAGGCAGCAGCAGCGCCTCCCTGACGTTCCGGGTCCGGCGCTGGGTAGCGGGGTCAAACTCGCCCATGGAGTCGATCTCGTCGTCAAAAAACTCGCACCGAACCGGCTGGTCCATCAGGGGGGAAAACACGTCCAGAATCCCGCCCCGCAGGGCAAACTGGCCCACGCCCTCCACCTGGCCGCAGCGGGCATATCCGGCGGACAGCAGCCGCTCCGTGAGGTTCCCCAGTTCCACCCGCTCCCCCAGGTGCAAAGCAACGGCCAGACTTTTGAGAAGGTCCGGCGGCAGGGTCCTGGCCAGCAGGGCGTCGGCGGTGGCCACCGTCAGCGGCGCACGCCCCCGGGCCAGGGCATACAGCGCCGCCAGACGGCTCCTCTCCCACTCCCGGGAGCTCACCGCCCCAGGCCGCAGGCGCCACTCCCGGCTCAGCAGCAGCACGGGCTCCCGGCCTGCGGCGGTGCGCAGATCTCCGGCCAGGGTCCGTGCCTCCCGCTCGTCCCCGCAGACGAACACCGCCGGACGGCCCGCCGCCTGGGCGATGGCCGCGCCTATGCAGGCCCGCTGCATAGACTGGAGGCCTGTGACCGCCGCAGGGCAGCCGCCCTCCTCCACCCGGCGGATGAGCTCCGCCGCCTCCGGAAGGGTCTGTAATTGTTTCAAAAACTGTTCCATGGTTATTTTCCTATCACAAATTTGTGCGCTCACAGTCCCCGTTTCCCGCAGGGACAACACTAATTGAAGTCATTCATGGCCCTCTGGCACCCGTGCTCAATCACACACTCCGCCGCCAGAATGGCCCGCTCAAAGCTCTCCAAGAGCACCTTCCTCTCCGCCTGGGACGGCACCCCGATGACCCAGTCCACCATCTCCTCCCCGCCTCCGGCAGGAGCTCCGGTACCGATCTTAATTCGGGGAAAGTCCTGGGTCCCCAGGTGGGCGATGATGTTCTTGATCCCGTTGTGCCCTCCGGCTGACCCGCTGGGCCGCACCCGCAGCTTCCCAACGGGCAAAGACACATCGTCGTAGATGACAAGCACCCGCTCCGCCGGGATCTTGTAGAACTGCGCCGCCTCCCGCACGGCCTCGCCGGAGAGATTCATATAGGTCTGGGGCTTCATCACCAGGCACTTGCACCCGGCAAACTCCAGGATATTATAGGCAGACTTGAACTTTACCTTGTTCAGCTTCACACCCTTCTGCTCCGCCAGGAGCTCCACGGTGAGAAATCCCATGTTGTGCCGGGTGTTCTGGTACTTCTGGCCGGGATTCCCCAGGCCTGCCACCAGCCAGTCCACGGCGGAGGACTTGTTTCCAAACAGCATAAACCGCTCCTTTTGAACGCCCGCAAAGGCGGGAAAGTCACCCTTCCCGCCTTGCGCAGTCATTCTCTGATGTTGATGATATGTTCTGAAAGCCCGCCGGATTACCGGAACAGCTTGGAGATAGAGACCTCCTGGTAGATGCGCTCAATGGCCTCGGAGAACATGGGCGCCACCGCCAGATATTTGATCTTGCTGCTGAGCGCGGGATCAATGGCGGGGATTGTATCCAGCAGCGTCAGTTCCTGGATGGCGCTGTTGTTGATCCGGTCAATGGCAGGACCCGACAGCACGCCGTGGGAGGCGCAGGCGTGGACGCTCTTGGCGCCGCCCACCTCGATCAGCGCCTGGGCGGCGTTGCACAGAGAGCCGGCGGTGTCCACCAGATCGTCAAAGAGGATGCAGTCCTTGCCCTGCACATCGCCGATGACGTTCATAACCTCGCACTGGTTTGCCTTCTGGCGGCGCTTATCCACGATGGCCAGATTCATGTGCAGGTTCTGGGCAAAGGCCCTGGCCCGGGACACAGAGCCCACGTCCGGGGAGACCACCATCATGTTCTCGCACTCGGAGCCGAACTTCTTGGCGTAGTAGTCCACAAAGATGGGCTTGCCGGCCAAGTTGTCCACGGGGATGTCAAAGAAGCCCTGGATCTGGGCGGCGTGGAGGTCCATGGTCAGCACCCGGTCGGCGCCGGCGGCGGTGATCATGTTGGCCACAAGTTTCGCGGTGATGGGGTCCCGCGCCTTGGCCTTGCGGTCCTGCCGGGCATATCCAAAATAGGGGATCACCGCCGTAATGCGTCCGGCGGAGGCCCGCTTCAGAGCATCGATGAGGATCAGAAGCTCCATCAGGTTGTTGTTCACCGGCGCGCAGGTGGACTGGACCACGAACGCGTCGCTGCCGCGGACCGTCTCGTACATGGAGGCGAAAATCTCGCCGTCAGAGAAGGTCCCCACCTCGGACTCACCCAGTTTGGTACCCATCAGCCTGCAGATCTCGTTGGCCAGCTTCGGATTGGAGTTGCCGGAGAATACCTTGATGTCCTTGCCGTGAGAAATCATTTCCACGCCCTCTTTTCTATCAAAATATTTATCAAATACTGTTCTTCCAAAAAATCCCGGTCTCTGTCCCCCTACCGGTCCTTCCCATGGAGCTTCCGGCGGCGGGCCGCCCAGCCCTCGATGTTCTTCTGCCGGCTTCTGGCCACGCCCAGCGCATCCGGCGGGACCTCCTCCGTAATGGTGCTGCCCGCCGCGGTGTAGGAGCCCTCGCCCACCGTCACCGGGGCCACCAGATTGGTGTTGCACCCCAAAAACGCACCGTCGCCGATGGTGCAGCGGTATTTCCTGAAACCGTCGTAATTGGTGGTGACGGTGCCGCAGCCGAAGTTCACTTTTCTGCCCACGTCGCTGTCCCCCACATAGGTCAGGTGGGAGATTTTCGTCCCGTCGCCGATGGTGGAGTTTTTGACCTCCACAAAGTCACCCACCTTGATGTCGTCCCCGATGGTACAGCCCGGGCGGATATAGGCGAAGGGCCCCACGTGGGTCCGGCTGCCGATGACGCTCTCATTAGCCTGGGATGCGTTGATCTCCGTCTCATCCCCCACGGCGCAGTCCCGCACCATGGCGTTGGGGCCGATGACACAGTCCCGGCCCACGGTGGTCTCTCCCCGCAGGATGCTGCCGGGCAGCACCACGGTCCCCCGGCCGATAGACACCCGGGGGTCGATATACACGGCGGAGGGGTCCATCACCCGCACGCCGTTTTGCATGTGACGCCTCACAATCCGGTCCCGCAGGAGCATCTCCAGCTCCGCCACGGTCTCCGGGCCGAACACCGGCACCCAGCCGCCGGTCAGCTCCGCCGCGTCCACCCGGTTGGTAAGGCCGTCCTTCCACGCCTCCTGGAGCTCATAGCCCGGGGCGGCGTAGGCGAAGCCGGGGCCCGCCTCCTCCATTGGAAGCGCCGGGCGCAGCAACACCGACACCGTATCCGGCGTATTCAAAAAGGCCGTGAGGTCCTCCTGCTGCTCGGAGACAGTCACGTCCGCCTCCTCCGCGAAGCAGGCCCGGGCCTCTTGCGCGAAGCGGGGTCCGCAGACGACAAAAAACCGCTGTACGCCGTCAGCCCGCAATCGATTGCCCATCCAGGTCAGGATTGGGCAGAACAGCACGGTTTCCAGCATCAGCGGTTTAGAATGCGCCGGGACCAGGTCGTCCTCCTCCATGATCAGAACGGCGCGCTTGGGCTGATCCATTCCAGCTTTCCTCCTTGTCGGTAATCTCAAAGCACGGGCCGGCGAACGGCCCCTTCATGACAGATTGTTACTTACATTATAGCAAAGTCCCTGAAAAAATCCAGTCTTTGCGGCGAATTTATTGAATAAATTTCCCCAAATTTTTTAGTGCTTTTTACCTTTTTTTGTCGGAGCCTACGGATTTGCGTGCAATCAGCCGAAAAATGGGGGCTGTTTTTCAGCAAAATGCAAAATTTTTGACCGGTTTTTCACGGTTTGTTCTGAGAAAATCGTTTTTTTTACGCAAAATGGTTGAATTCAGCTTTTCAAAGAGTTACAATATATCTCGCTTTTAGGAAAAAGGGGGTGCCCGGGTCCATGCTCAATATCGTCCTGGTAGAACCGGAGATCCCCCAGAACTGCGGCAACATCGCCCGGACCTGCGCCGCCACCGGCAGCCGCCTGCATCTGGTCCGTCCCCTGGGGTTCGATATCTCCCAGAGCGCCATCCGGCGGAACATGAAGCGCTGCGGTCTGGACTACTGGCACCTGGTGGAGGTTTTCGACTACGAAAACCTGGAGGCGCTCTTCCTCCGCCATCCGGAGGCCGCCGCGGAGGCCTGGCTTACCACCACCAAGGCCCCCCGGCCCTACACCGGAGCCCGGTTCACCCCGGACAGCTGGCTCTTTTTCGGCAAGGAGACCGCCGGCCTGCCCCAGGCCTTCCGGGAGCGGTTCCGAGACCGCTGCATCCGCCTGCCCATGAGCACCCAGGCCCGGAGCCTGAACCTCAGCAACACCGTGGCGGTGTGCGTCTACGAGGCCCTGCGCCAGACCGGCTTTCCCGGCCTGCTGGATGCCGGCGAGATGGCCGAAACCCTGTAATCCCGGCGCGGCAGCGCCGTAATGAATTGACTCTGGAGGAATAACGTTATGAACTACAACAAAAAGACCGTGCGCGACGTAGACGTCTCCGGCAGAAAGGTACTGCTGCGCTGCGACTTCAATGTGCCCATGGCCAAGGACGGCAGCGGCGTCATCACCGACGACAAGCGCATCCGCGCCGCCCTGCCCACCATCCAGTACCTGCTGGAGCAGGGCGCGGCGGTCATCGCCTGCTCCCACATGGGCAAGCCGGTGGCCACCTTCGACAGCTACAAGAAGAAGCAGCTGGAGAAGGGCAAGGACGAGGCGTCCATCACCGAGGAGAAGTGGAAGAAGTCCCTGGCCGAGCTGCGCATGGAGCCTGTCGCCAAGCGTCTGAGTGAGCTGCTGGGCAAGACCGTGATCCTGGCCGACGATGTTGTTGGTCCCGACGCCCAGGCCAAGGCCGCGGCGCTGAAGCCCGGTGAGCTCATGCTGCTCCAGAACACCCGATTCGAGAAGGGCGAGACCAAGAACGACCCGGAGCTGGCCAAGAAGATGGCGGCCCTGGCCGGCCCCGACGGCGTGTACGTGTCCGACGCCTTTGGCGCGGTGCACCGCGCCCATGCCTCCACCGCCGGCGTGGCGGCCTACCTGCCCGCCGTGTCCGGTTTCCTGATTCAGAAGGAGCTGGACTTCATCGGCGGCGCGTTGGCCAACCCCAAGCGCCCCCTGGTGGCTATCCTGGGCGGGTCCAAGGTCAGCTCCAAGATCGGCGTCATCAACAACCTGCTGGAGATCGCCGACACCATCATCATCGGCGGCGGCATGGCCTACACCTTCTCCGCCGCCCAGGGCGGCACCGTGGGTGACAGCCTGCTGGAGGCGGACTGGAAAGACTACGCCAACGACATGGTGAAAAAGGCCGCGGACAAGGGCGTGAAACTGCTTCTGCCCGTGGACACCGTCATCGCCGACAAGTTCGCCCCCGACGCCGACAGCAAGGTAGTCAAGGCCGGCCAGATCCCAGACGGCTGGCAGGGCCTGGACATCGGCCCAGAGACAGTAGCCCTGTACTGCGCCGCTGTGGCCGGCGCTGGCACCGTAATCTGGAACGGCCCCATGGGCGTATTTGAGTTTGAGAAGTTCGCCGCCGGAACCAAGGCCGTGGCGGAAGCCCTTTCCAAAACCTCCGCCATCACCATCATCGGCGGCGGCGACAGCGCGGCCGCGGTGCAGCAGCTGGGCTACGCCGACAAGATGACCCACATCTCCACCGGCGGCGGCGCCTCTCTCGAGTTCATGGAGGGCAAGGAGCTGCCCGGCGTTGCGTGCCTGCTGGATAAATAAGCAGGTAAGACGGGCGGAGTTTCCGCCTTCCGGGCCCCGCGAAAGCCCAGCGAAGCGGGTTTCGTGGGGAGAGGAAGAGGAAGCGGAGCTTAAGCGGAATTTTCGGCAAAGCCGAAAATGGAGCGGTGGAGTTTCTTCTGACGAGGAGGGCAGGGAGCTGCCCGGCGTTGCGTGCCTGCTGGACGCCTGACGCCTCACCGCATCTCCCAATCAGCCGTCAGAGCGTCTGCGGCCGGTGCCCCGGCTCCCGCTGTTATAAATTTGCTATATTTACTATAAATTTACACTTCTCCCCATCTATGCCGTTAAAAATGCTTTTTCGGGGAAAAATACTTGACAAACTCCCGCCCTTTCGCTATAAAATATTCATTCATGGTTTATTCCCGCGTTATTCAGCGCCGCCGGATACACCGGCAGGCAGAATCCGCATTTTCATATCAACAAAAGGAGACATGAAACGCTATGAATCGCAGATATCGTAAAACCGTTATCGCCGGCAACTGGAAGATGAACATGACCGCCACTGAGACCAAGAAATTCGCCGAGGAGATCAAGAAGATCCTGCCCCGGGCCAAGTGGTGCGAGACGCTGATCTGCGTCCCTGCCTGCAACATCTCCGCCGCCTCCAAGGCCTTCAAGGACCTGCGCATCTCCGTAGGCGCCGAGAACGTCTACTTTGAGGAGAAGGGCGCCTACACCGGCGAGGTGTCCGCCGAAATGCTGAAGGATCTGGGCGTAAAGTACGTCATCGTGGGCCACAGCGAGCGCCGTCAGTATTTCTGCGAGACCGACCAGACAGTCAACAAGAAGGTCCACGCCGTACTGAACGCCGGCATGAATCCCATCATCTGCGTGGGCGAGAGTCTGGAACAGCGGGAGACCGGAATCACCAGCGAGTGGATCGCCCTCCAGGTGAAGAGCGCCCTGTACGGCGTGCCCGCCGACAAGCTGCGCCGCTGCATCATCGCCTATGAGCCCATCTGGGCCATCGGCACCGGCAAGACCGCCACCTCCGAGCAGGCCGGCGAGGTCTGCACCAACATCCGCGCCACTATCCGCGCCCTGTACGGCGCCCGTGTGGCCCGCAGCGTCACCATCCAGTACGGCGGGTCCATGAATCCCAAGAACGCCGCGGAGCTGCTGGCCCAGCCCGACATCGACGGCGGCCTCATCGGCGGCGCCGCTTTGAAGCCGGAGCAGTTTGTGGACATCATCAACGCCGCCAATCAAGAGTAAAGAGGGGACTGGTCTCCCCCCTTTGCGCTCCGCCGGACATGACCCGGCTCCGCTATTTCCCCCGTTCTACCGAGGGAATCGGGGCGGGACGGCGGCGGGCTGGTCTGCCGGGAGTGCCTCCTGGCGCCAGTGACGCGGCGTCACTGGTGTGTTTGCCCCAAGGGCAAGCAGATCTCGGTATGTTCGCCACGTACACGCCGCGGCGAACATGATCTCAAATTGTTGTTCCGCCTATGGCGGAGCAACCGGGAACCTGCGGTTCCCTGGCCCCTCCCTTGGCGCCTGCGGGCGCGGGGAGGGGAATGGCGAAATGAGAGGTTTTTATGAACAAGACACCGACTACTCTGATTATCATGGACGGCTTCGGCATGAGCGCCAGCCACACAGGCAATGCGGTTCACGCCGCCAAAACGCCGCGGCTGGACCAGTTCTTCCGGGAGTTCGCCCACACGGAGCTGTCCGCCTCCGGGCTGGACGTGGGCCTGCCCGACGGGCAGATGGGCAACAGTGAGGTGGGTCACACCAATATCGGCGGCGGCCGGGTGGTCTTCCAGGACCTGCCCCGGATTTCCAAGTCCATCGCCGACGGGGACTTTTTCACCAACCCCGCCTACTGCCGCGCCATGGACGCCTGCCTCGAGAAGGGCTCCGCTCTTCACCTGATGGGTCTTCTCTCCGATGGCGGCGTCCACTCCCACCTCACCCACCTCTTCGCCCTCTTGAAGATGGCGAAGGACAAGGGCCTCACCCGGGTCTACATCCACGCCTTCCTGGACGGACGGGATGTATCCCCCACCTCCGGCGCCGACTTTGTGGCCCAGACCGTGGACGAGTGTGCCAAAATCGGCGTGGGCGAGATCGCCACCGTCATGGGCCGGTACTACGCCATGGACCGCGACAAGCGCTGGGACCGGGTGGAGCAGGCCTATGACGCCATGGTCTACGGCGAGAGCGCCGTCTCCAACCCCGACCCCGTGGCCGCCGTGAAGGCCTCCTACGCCGGCGGCGTCACCGACGAGTTTGTAGAGCCCGTGGTCTGCAATCCGGATGGCACCATCTCCGACAACGACAGCGTCATCTTCTTCAACTTCCGGCCCGACCGGGCCCGGGAGATTACCCGCACCCTGGTGGACCCGGAGTTTGACGGCTTTACCCGCCAGCTCTTCCCCCTGACCTTCATCTGCAACACGGAGTACGACGCCACCATGCCCAATGTGGAGGTGGCCTATCCCCGCAGCACCGTGAAAAACGGCCTGGGTGAATATCTCAGCCAGATGGGGCTCACCCAGCTGCGGATCGCCGAGACGGAGAAGTACGCCCACGTCACCTTCTTCTTCAATGGCGGCAGCGAGACCCAGTTCCCCGGCGAGGACCGGGTGCTGGTCCCCTCCCCCAAGGTGGCCACCTACGACCTCCAGCCGGAGATGAGCGCCGTGGAGGTCTGCGACAAGTGCGTGGAGCGCATCGAGTCCGGAGCCTACGACGTGGTGATCCTGAACTTCGCCAACTGCGACATGGTGGGTCACACCGGCGTGTTTGATGCCGCCGTGAAGGCGGTGGAGACCGTGGACGAGTGCGTGGGCCGGGTGGTGGACGCCACGCTGAAAATGGGCGGCATTGCGATGATCACCGCCGACCATGGCAACGCCGAGCAGATGGTGGAGTCCGATGGCAGCCCCATGACCGCCCATACCACCAATCTGGTACCCTTCATCCTCTGCGGCGCCGGCACGGAGCTGCGGAGCGATGGGCGTCTGGCGGACATCGCCCCCACCATTCTGGATGTGATGGGTCTGGCCTGTCCCCCGGAGATGGACGGGAAGACACTGATTGTAAAATAAGTTATACCGCGTTTTATGACAAAGGACCGGGACGCAACGCGTCCCGGTCCTTTTCCAGTTTTTTTTGGGGGCCTTTTGTCGTGAGCAAACCGACAGGCAGCATGTACTGGGCTGTGCCCGGAACCCACAGGGACCTCCCCGGCCCCTGCCCTTTGAAAAGGGCGGCCCCAATGTCAGCTGTTACTGCCTGGGCTCCTCAGTGTCAAACACCGCCTTGGCGCTGGCCGCCAGACCCGCCAGACCCTGGAGCTCGCTGGGGATGATGATCTTGGTTGCCTTGCCGTCCGCCACCTTCTGCATGGCTTCCAATGCCTTGAGCTTCACCACCTGGTCGTTGGGGGCGGCGTCGTTCAGCAGTTTCAGGGAGTCCGCCAGGGCCTGCTGCACCTGCATGATGGCCTGGGCCTCCGCCTCAGCGGCCATGATGCGGGCCTCCTTCTCGCCCTCGGCTTTCAGGATGGCGGCCTGCTTGGCGGCGTCGGCCTTCAAAATGGCGGACTGCTTCTCGCCCTCGGCCACCAGAATCTGGGACTGCTTGGTGCCCTCGGCCTGGAGGATGGACTCCCGGCGCTCCCGCTCCGCCTTCATCTGCTTCTCCATGGCGTTCTGGATCTCCTTGGGCGGGATGATGTTTTTCAGCTCCACCCGGTTGACCTTGATGCCCCACGGGTCCGTGGCCTCGTCCAGGATGGCACGCATCCGGGAGTTGATGATGTCGCGGCTGGTAAGAGACTGGTCCAGCTCCATGTCGCCGATGATATTTCGGAGGGTGGTGGCCGTCAGGTTCTCAATGGCGTTCATGGGGTGCTCCACGCCGTAGGTATACAGCTTGGGGTCTGTGATCTGGAAATAGATGACCGTGTCGATCTGCATGGTGACGTTGTCCTTGGTGATGACGGGCTGGGGGGCGAAATCCGCCACCTGCTCTTTCAAGGACACCTTTTTCGCAACGCGCTCAATAAAGGGGACCTTGAGATGCAGTCCCACGTTCCACACCGCCCGGAAGGCGCCCAGCCGCTCCACCACATAGGCCCGGGACTGCTGCACGATAACGATGTTGCTGATCAGCAAAATCAGAATCAGGACCACCAGGACGACGATTGCAATGACTCCAAATCTCATGATACTACCTCCACTTTTTCCTCAGATTTTTTTACAAAGAGCTTCACGCCCTCCATTCGCTGAATCTCCACCTTTGTCCCTGCGGGAATCACCTCTCCGCCGGCACTGCGGGCAGTCCAGGTCTTGCCGTCCACATACACCGCGCCGGTGGAGGCATCGTTGTCAATGTCCTCCGTCACACTGGCACTCCTGCCAATGACACGGTCCAGGTTGGTGGGAACGTGCCGCTCTCTCCCAAACCGGGCCACCAGCGGCCGGGTCACCGCTAGGGCTGCGGCGGAGACCGCCGCGAAGATCACCAACTGAACCGTCACGTTCAGTCCGCCCAGGGCGGCGAAAAACGCGCCAACGGAACCCACCGCGAACCACACGGACACCAATCCCGCCGTAACCGCCTCCACCACACCGAAGAGAACGGCGGCGCACAGCCATAGCCACATCATAAAAATGCCTCCTTTCAAAAAAGGGATGGATTTTATTTTATTATAGCATATCCAAAAAAGAATTGCGTTTCAATTTGGTAACAATTCTGAGGCAGAAAATCCCGGTATTTTTTCAAAAGTAAAAGGGCCCGCTCCGGATATATCCTTGATTAGGATTTGACATTTCCCGGCCAGAATGATATTTTTATGTAAAAAAGAAGGGAGCCCTCCCGATGACTTTGACTGTCCCCTGTCTCTTCGGCCTGGAGAGCCTCGTCTCCAATGAGATGAAACGACTGAATTTGAGCGGCGTCCGGGCCGAGAACGGCCGCGTTCACTGTGAAGGTACTATGCTTGACATTGCCCGTCTGAACCTGAACCTCCGCTGCGGCGCCCGGGTGCTGATGGAGCTGGGCTCCTTTCCGGCGCAGGATTTCGAGGACCTGTTCCAGGGCGTGCTGGCCCTGCCCTGGGAGGACTACATCCCCCGGGACGGAGAATTTCCCGTGAAGGGTTATTCCTTGACATCTAAACTGCACTCTGTCCCCGCCTGTCAGGCCATTGTAAAAAAAGCCGCCGCCAGACGGCTGGGAGCCATCTACGGCTGTGAGACCCTGCCGGAGACCGGCAGCCGGTATCAGATTCAGTTCGCCATCATCAAGGACACCGCCTCCCTGTATCTGGACACCTCCGGCGCGGGGCTGTACAAGCGGGGCTACCGGGCCCAGAATATGGGCGCGCCCCTGCGGGAGACTCTGGCGGCGGCTCTGGTGACCCTCTCCCGCTACCGGGGAAGGGATCCCTTCTGCGACCCCTTCTGCGGCAGCGGCACCATCCCCATTGAGGCGGCGCTGATCGCCAAAAACCGAGCCCCCGGCCTGGACCGGTCCTTTGCCGCCCAGCGGTGGCGGAATATGGACAGCGGCCTGTGGCTGGAGGCGGCGGAGGAGGCCGTAGACAAGGAGTTCCACGGAACCTATGACATCTGGGGCGGGGACATCGACCCAGCCGCCGTGGAGCTGGCCCGCCACAACGCGGCCTTGGCGGGGGTGGAGGACTGCGTCCGCTTCGAGACGGCGGACGCCGGGAAGTTCCACCGGGACAGCGAATACGGCCAGCTGGTGACCAACCCGCCCTACGGTGAGCGGCTGATGGAAAAGAAAGAGGCTGAGGCGCTGTACCGCAGCTTCGGAAAGGCCCACCGCGGCCTGCCGCCCAAGTGGCGAACGGTGGTTCTGTCCTCCCACACGGAGTTTGAGCGGTGCTTCGGCCGCCCTGCGGATCAAAAGCGAAAGCTGTACAATGGAATGCTGAAATGCGACGCATTTCTATACGGAAGGTAATTTTTCAACAAAAGAATACAAAATTTTATTGATCAGAGGGGGCTTCTTTATGCGCCACGTCTTCATCATCAATCCACGTGCCGGGAAAAGGAACCAGACCGCCCGTATTTACGAGATGGCAGACCGCCTGCGGAGCCTCCACGGGCTGGACTGCGCCTGTATGCTGACGGACCGCCCCGGCGGCGCCGCGGAGATGGCCCGCCGTCTGGCGGAGAGCGGTGAGGAACTGCGGGTCTACGCCTGCGGCGGAGACGGCACCGTCTCCGAGGCGGCCAACGGTCTGGCGGGGTTTGCCAACGCCGCCATGACCTGTATCCCCACCGGCACCGGGAACGATTTTCTGAAGAATTTCGGACCGGACATGGAGAAATTCCGGGACGCGGAAAACCTGTGGGACGGGCCCGTATTTCCCCTGGACCTTATCGACTGCAACGGGCGCTATTGCCTGACCATCGCCTGCAGCGGCATCGACGCCCAGGTGGCGGAGGGCGTCCACCTGTACAGCCGTTCCCCTTTACTGAATGGGCGAGGCAGCTATCTTGCCTCCGTGGCGGCCAATTTTCTCCTGCGCCCCATCGGCCACCGCTGGACCGTCACCCTGGACGGAGAAACCCAGGAGGGGGACTTCACCCTGGTGTCCGTGTGCAACGGCCGCCACTACGGCGGCGGCTCCACCCCGGTGCCGGAGGCCCGGATGGATGACGGAGTCCTGAATACCATTCTGGTCCGCAGGGTCAGCAAGGCGGCCTTTGCCCGGCTGTTCCGCGTATACTCCGCCGGAAACTACCGACAGCTCCCTCAGATTGCCCGGTCCGTGACGGCCCGGGAGATCCGCATTCAGTCCAAGGACGAGGAGATCGTCACCTGCCTGGACGGGGAGTGCTTCCGAAGCCGCGCCGTGGTCCTGCGCCTCGCGGACAAGCGGGTGAACTTTTTCGGCCCTGCGGGCTGCGGCCCCAACGCCACGGCACACCTGTAATTCTCTGGAATTTTCCGCCTTTTTTGGAAATTCACAAAATCTTCATAGATACCCCCTTTACAAACCGGGACGATTGCGCTATGATAACACCGTTAGCACTCAACGGACAAGAGTGCTAACGGTGCGATTTGTTTTTTCAAATTTTTTAATATTATAAGGAGGAACCCAACATGAAACTCACCCCGCTTGCAGACCGCGTCATTTTGAAGATGGTGGAGGCCGAGGAGACCACCAAGGGCGGCATCATCCTCACCGGCTCCGCCAAGGAAAAGCCCTCTGTGGCTGAGGTCATCTACGTAGGCCCCGGCGGCACCGTGGACGGCAAGGAAGTCACCATGACCGTGAAGCCCGGCGACAAGGTCATCACCAGCCAGTACGCCGGAACCAAGGTCACCCTGGAAGAGGTTGAATACGTGGTTGTCCGCCAGAACGATATCCTGGCCATCGTAGAGTAATCCGACGGGGAGCAGGCTCCCCCGCAACCTCCCCCCACCGCCAGTCTTCGGACTGGCGCCGCCGCCCAAGGCGGCTGGGGTCACGGTGTTTTCGCCACGTACAGAAGGTGAATTGCCCCGCAGGGGCAAGAACAGCCCCTCTGGAGGGCCGCCGCGGCGAAAATAATTAAAAAAACTTGATTCGCCGTTGGCGAATCAACCAGGAAAACCCCAAGGTTTCCTCTGGCCCCTTTCCTTTTGCTCACTTTAATTTTTATTCTCTATTGGAGGTAGATTGATTATGTCTAAGCTCATCAAGCGCGGCGACGAGGCCCGCAAGGCTCTGGAAGCCGGCGTCAATTCCCTGGCCGATACCGTCAAGATCACCCTGGGACCCAAGGGCCGCAACGTGGTGCTCGACAAGAAGTACGGCTCTCCCCTCATCACCAACGACGGCGTTACCATCGCCAAGGAGATCGAACTGGATGATCCCTTTGAGAATATGGGCGCCCAGTTGGTGAAGGAGGTCTCCACCAAGACCAACGACGTGGCCGGCGACGGCACCACCACCGCCACCCTGCTGGCCCAGGCCATGATCCATGAGGGCCTGAAAAACCTGGCCGCAGGCGCCAACCCCATCGTTGTGAAAAAGGGCATGGCCAAGGCCGTGGAGGCCGCCGTCGCCGAGGTCAAGAAGCAGTCCAAGAGCGTGGACGGCTCCAAGGACATTGCCCGCGTGGGCGCTGTTTCCTCCGGCGACGAGGAGATCGGCAAGCTGATCGCCGACGCCATGGAGAAGGTCTCCGCCGACGGCGTCATCACCATTGAGGAGTCCAAGACTGCCGAGACTTACAGCGAGGTGGTCGAGGGCATGCAGTTCGACCGGGGCTATATCACCCCCTATATGGCCACCGACATGGAGAAGATGGAGGCCGTTGTCGACGATGCCTATATCCTCATTACCGATAAGAAGATCTCCGTCATCGCCGACATCCTGCCCATCCTGGAGCAGATGGTTCAGTCCGGCAAGAAGCTGGTGATCGTGGCCGAGGATGTGGAGGGCGAGGCCCTGAACACCCTGATCGTCAACCGCCTGCGGGGCACCCTGAACGTGGTGTGTGTCAAGGCTCCCGGTTTTGGCGACCGCCGCAAGGAGATGCTCCAGGACATCGCCGTCCTCACCGGCGGCACCGTGGTATCCGAGGAGGTCGGTCTGGAGCTCAAGACCGCCGGCCTCGACCTGCTGGGCCGTGCCCGTCAGGTGAAGGTCACTAAGGAGAACACCACCATTGTGGACGGCGCCGGCGAGAAGCAGGCCATTGCCGACCGCGTGGCTCAGATCCGCTCTCAGATCGCCAACACCACCAGCGACTACGACAAGGAGAAGCTCCAGGAGCGCCTTGCCAAGCTGGCCGGCGGCGTGGCCGTCATCAAGGTGGGCGCCGCCACTGAGACCGAGATGAAGGAGAAGAAGCTCCGCATCGAGGACGCTCTGAACTCCACCCGCGCCGCTGTGGAAGAGGGCATTGTGGCCGGCGGCGGCACCATCTTCGTCAATGTGATCCCCGCCGTGGAGGCCCTGCTGGACACCGTGGAGGGCGATGAGAAGACCGGTGTTCGCATCGTCGCCAAGGCCCTGGAGGCCCCCATCCGCCAGATCGCCGCCAACGCCGGCCTGGACGGCTCCGTCATCCTGGAGAAGGTCCGCTCCTCCGGCAAGACCGGTTACGGCTTCGATGCCTATAAGGAGGAGTACTGCGACATGGTCTCCGCCGGCATCGTGGACCCCGCCAAGGTGACCCGCTCCGCCCTGGAGAACGCCGCCAGCGTCAGCTCCATGGTGCTGACCACCGAGTCCCTGGTGGCCGACAAGCCCGAGCCCCCCGCTCCCGCTCCCGCCGCGCCTGACATGGGCGGCATGTACTAAGCGGCGGTCCCGCCAAACAAAAGATTTTCAAGCCGGCGCACAGATGTGCGCCGGCTTCTCTTTTTCATTTCCTCCTCGGAATCGTCGGGCAGAAGCGGGGCAGGAACCTCCTCTGTGGGGCCTGGTCCCCCGGCCAGGCATTCCCCCGCAAATGTCCAGTCAGTGGAGAAAAAGCGGACGCTCCTCTCTCAAAAAAGTCCTTGACATAGAGTGGGCTCCAGGTAGTACACTCTTCATATATCACATATCCAAAAGGAGAGTGCATCATGGTATACCGTACATTGGGCCGCACCGGCCTCCAGGTCAGCGAGATCGGCATGGGCTGCGAGGGGTTTGTGGGCAAGTCCTGCGAGGAGGTCCTGGCCTTTGTGGACCGGATGGAGGCCCTTGGCGTCAACTGCGTGGACCTCTACACCTCCAACCCGGAAGTGCGCTCCAACCTGGGACGGGCCCTGCGGGGACGGCGGAAGAAGTTTGTCCTCCAGGCCCACCTGTGCTCCGTCTGGAAGGACGGACAATACAAGCGCACCCGGAACATCGACGAGGTCCGGGCGGGTTTTATGGACCAGCTGGAGCGTCTGGAGACAGACCGGGTGGAGATCGGCATGATCCACTACGTGGACTCCCTGCCGGACTGGGACACGGTCGTAAACGGTCCTGTCCTGGCCTACGCCCGGGAGCTGAAGGCGGCGGGGACCATCGGCTGCATCGGCCTCTCCAGCCACAACCCCCAGGTGGCCATGGCGGCGGTGAACACGGGGCTCATCGACGTGCTGATGTTCAGCGTCAACCCCTGCTACGACCTCCAGCCCGCCGGGGAGGACGTGGAGGAGCTGTGGGCCCCCAAGAACTACGAGAACAACCTGGTGAACATGGACCCGGAGCGGCAGGAGCTGTACGAGACCTGCCAGCGGCTGGGGGTGGGCATCACGGTGATGAAGGCCTTCGGCGGCGGCGACCTGCTCAGCGAGACCCTCTCCCCCGCCGGACGCGCCCTGACGCCCTTCCAGTGCCTTCACTACGCCCTGACCCGTCCGGCGGTGGCCTCCGTCATGTGCGGCGCCCGGACCCTTGCGGACCTGGACGCCAGCGCCGCCTATGAGGACGCGCCGGAGCGTGAGCGGGACTACGCCGCCGCCCTGGCCGCCCTGCCCAAGATCAGCTGGCAGGGGCACTGCATGTACTGCGGCCACTGCGCCCCCTGTCCCAAGGGCATCGACGTGGCGTCGGTGACCAAGTTTTTAAACCTGTGCCGTGCTCAGGGCAGCGTGCCGGAGACGGTACGGGAGCACTACGCCCTGCTGCCCCACCGGGCGGCGGAGTGCATCGCCTGCGGCGCCTGCGAGAAGCGGTGTCCCTTCGGCGTGCCCATCTCGGAGAATATGAAGCAGGCCGCGGCCCTGTTCGGCGCCTGATGGCGTCTTTGCAAAAGGAGGTGAACCCCAGTGACCATCACGGAAGTCAGTAAAAAGTACGGCCTGACGGCAGACACCCTGCGCTACTACGAGCGCATCGGCCTGATCCCGCCGGTGCCCCGGGGGAAGAGCGGCGCCCGGGATTACGGTCAGGAGTCCTGTCAGTGGGTGGAGCTGATGAAGTGTATGCGCGCCGCCGGCGTGCAGATCGAGACCCTGATCGAATACGCCGCCCTGGCCCAGCAGGGGGACGGCACCCTGGAGGCCCGCCGGAACCTTCTGGTGCGCCAGCGGGAACAGCTGACCGCCCGGATGGCGGATATGCAGGCTTCCCTGGACCGGCTGGACTATAAAATCGATCTCTACGCCCGGCGAATCGCCCAGCAGGACCGCCAAAGCCCGGAGGAGCATGGTGGAAACACCTGAACATCCGCACTTTGCGGATCTCCGGCCAGCGGACCAGCCCCCGCCGGAGGGACTTTGTCCGTGTGCGTCAGCTCACGCGGTCTCCGGTGACGCAAAAGCGTTGTCAGGTTGAAACGAATCATCCTGATTCTGATCCAGTGCGGTGACGCTCAACGGAAGCCCTGTTTGAAAAAGCTGTTCGGACAATTCCGGACAGCTTTTTCCGTCATGTTGTCACGCCCTGTCCATATAGTGTATGGAGGGGTGGGAACGTTGAACGAGAAAAAGGGGTCCTCCATTGTACAGGGTACGCTGCTCCTGACCGCCGCCAATCTGCTGCTGCGGCTGGCGGGCATGAGCTTTCAGGTCTATCTCTCCGGACGCATCGGCGCCGCGGGGATCGGTCTTTTGCAGCTGATTCTCTCCGTAAAGGCATTGTCCTTTACGGTTGGCTCCGCAGGTATCCGCACCTGCGCCATGTATCTCTCCGCCGAGGAGTTCGGCCGCGGCCGTCCCCAGGGGATCCATGCCGTTCTGGCGGGGTGCTTTCAGTACAGCCTGACGTGCAGCATCCTGTCGCTGTTCGTCCTCTGGCAGCTGGCCCCCTGGCTGGCGGAGAACTGGATCGGCGGCCCCGCCTCCATCCCCTCCCTGCGGGTGTGCGCCATGATCCTGCCCATCTGCTGCCTGTACGGCGTCATGACCGGCTATTTCACCGCCGCAGGGCGCATTGGGGATCTGGTGGGGGTAGAGTTTCTGGAGCAGGGCTGCGCCATGGCGGTCACCTTCCTGCTGCTCACCCGCTGGGCTGGGGCGGATACAGGGCGGGCCTGCCTCTCCGTGGTCCTGGGCGGCGGTGCCGCAGCCCTAGTCTCCTATCGGGCCCTGCGCTTTCTCCACCGGGGCGCCCTGCCGCCGGAGCCGAAGCCCCAAAAGCCGCCCTACCGGCGCATTCTGCGAATCGCCCTGCCCCTGGCCGTGGCAGACGACCTGCGCTCCGGACTGAACACCATTGAAAATCTGATCGTCCCTAAACGGCTGGCCCGCTTCGCCGGCACCGCCAACGCTCTGGCGGACTACGGCGTGCTCCATGGCATGGTGTTCCCGGTGCTGATGTTTCCCGCCGCCATCCTCTTCTCCCTGGCGGAGCTGCTGGTGCCGGAGTTCTCCCGCTGCGCCGCCGGACGGCGGACGCCCCGCATCCGTTACCTGGTCCGGCGGGGACTGCGGGTTTCTTTGCTGTTCAGCCTCTGCGCCGCCGGGGTCCTCTTCGCCGGCGCGGACTCCCTTGGAGAACTCCTGTATCACGACCGGGCCGTGGGCCCTGCCCTGCGGCTCTATGCTCCTCTGGTTCCCCTGCTCTACACCGACGCCATTGTGGACGCCATCTGCAAGGGCCTGGGCCAGCAGAACGCCAACGCCCGCTACAATCTGCTGACCTCCTTTCTGGATGTGAGCTTTCTGTGGCTGCTGCTGCCCCGGTACGGGCTGAGCGGATACTATCTCAGCTTTGCCGTCACGCATCTCATCAACTTCTGCCTCAGCCTCCGCCGTCTGCTGCGGGTCTCCGGGGCACGGCCGGAGACCGGGCTGTTCCTGCGGGCCCTCCTCTGCGCCGGAGCGGCCGGATGGAGCGTGTCCCTGCTGCCAAAAGCGCCGGGGCTCCGGGGCGTCCTGCTGCCGGGGGCGTGGTATCTGGCGGTGCTGTTCCTTTTGTGGACACTGCTCGGGGTAGTGCGCTGGAGGGACTTACTCTGGCTCCGGGGCCTGACCCGGCGGCATGGAAGGCGGACATAAAAAACGGCATGGCTAGGGCTTGTTTGATAATTGGCGATATGCCCAACAGCGAGGAATTTTTTGCCAGACAAGACAAATTTTCGCAGGCATCCTGACGGATGGCAAGAAAATTTAACGGTATATGGCAGAAAAAGGCCCGCTGTTTGGGCGTGTTGACAATTATCAAACAAGCCCTAGCCATGCCGGTTGTTTACCGGTTCTCAACTCTCCCCGTCCAACTGGCGAAGCCCCGCGATGTCGCTGACGGGCAGGGAGAATGCCAGGGACTGGGCCGCCGAGTGGATGCCCGCCTGACTCATCACCGCCTTCATGATGGGGGAGCGGTCCTCCTTCCGGGTCAGAATGAAGATCAGCTCCCGCTCCGCGGCAATAGACACACCCAGAAACTTCCGGGCCAGCTCCGCCCCGGTGCCCTTGGCGTGGATGGAGGTGCCCCCCGTGGCTCCGGCGGCCCGGGCGGCGTCCATGACCTTGTCTGTACAGCCCTGGTTGGTGATCACGACAATCAGCTCGTGGGTCCATTCCCGCTCCATACGCTCCTCCGCCTCCTGCTGTAAGAGATAGTCTCTGGCGGCCGCGCCGCCGATGGTGGATACCGGCACTGTCATCAGAATGCCCCGGCCCGGAATGTCAAGCCACAACTCCTTGGCCGCCCGGCGCACCAGGCGGGGAGAGTGGGGCGTCACGCACAGCAGCACCGCCTTCTCCGTGGCCTCCAGGCCCAGGCAGTCCAGAATCTCCGTGGTGGCCGTGCCCTGGCCCAGAAGCGTCAGCACCAGGGGGACGCCCTGTCCCTGAAACCAGGCGGCAAATTCTCCGCCCCGGCTCCGGTCCGTAATGGTAATCATGAGATCGGCTCCGCCCATGGCAGTCTCTCCTCTCCGCAACATCTGTTCTCCCGGCATTACAGCTCGATGATCTCCTCCTCCGGCACGGCGGCTTCCGGCCCGGCGGCTCTGCGCAGCTTCCACTGGTAGGCAAGTCCCAGCAGCTGAATGGTCAGCAGCGGCGTCATGGCCACCATGGCCACCACGCCGAATGCATCGGTAATCACATTGCCCCCCAGGGCCTGACAGGCTCCCATGGCAAAGGGCAGCAGGAACGTTGCCGTCATGGGGCCGGAGGCCACGCCGCCGGAGTCAAAGGCGATGGCCGTAAAAATCCTGGGCACGAAGAAGGACAGGCCGATGGCCGCCAGATATCCCGGCACCAGGAAATAAAAAATCGAGATTCCGGTTAAAATGCGAAGCATGGACAGGCCGATGGAGACCGCCACGCCGATGGACAGGCTGGTGCTCATGGCCCTGCCGGGGATGGCCCCGGAGGTGATCTCCTCCACCTGGTGGTTCAGCACATGAACCGCCGGCTCCGCCTGGACGATGTACCAGCCCATCAGCATGCCGATGGGCACCAGCACCCAGTTCCAGTGGAGCTTGGCGATCTGCTGGCCCAGATATGTACCCGCCGGCAGGAAGCCCACGTTGACGCCGGTGAGGAAGACCGCCAGTCCAAGACCAGTATACAGGAGACCCACCACAATTTTCAACACTTTTTTTCGGCTCATCCGCAGGGAGAGCACCTGAAAGACGGCAAAAAACACCGCTATGGGGGCGAGGCACGCCACCACCTCCACCGCATACTCCGGGAAAGCCCGCAGAAAGAGCCCCCACAGCGCCCGGCTGTCCGCCGCCGCGGCCGTCTCCGCCGGGACATAGGCCCCGGAGGCGGGGTACACCAAAGACAAGATCAACACCGCCAGAACCGGCCCCACGGAGCACAGAGCCACAAGGCCGAAGCTGTCCTGTGCGGCGTTCTCGTCGCTTCGGATGGAGGACACGCCCACGCCCAATGCCATGATGAAGGGCACCGTCATAGGCCCGGTGGTGACGCCGCCGGAGTCAAAGGCGATGGCCAGAAAATCTTTCGGCACAAAGCAGGCCAGGACGAAAATCACCAGATACGAGGCAATCAGCAGCCCGTTGAGGGGGACGCGGAACAGGATGCGCAGCAGGGCCACTACCAGAAAGGCCCCCACGCCCACGGCCACGGCGCCCATCAGTACCGGCCCCGGCACGCTGGGCACCTGCTCCGCCAGCACCTGGAGATCCGGCTCCGAGATGGTGACCACCACGCCGATCAAAAAGCTGACCGCCACCACCACCCAGAGCTTCCGGGACCGGGTCATATGGGCTCCCACTCGCTCACCGATGGGAGTCATGGCCATCTCCGCCCCCAGGGTGAAGAGACCCATGCCTGCAATCAGCAGCACGGCGCCCATCAAAAAGGCCAGCAGCGTATCTGTGGGCACCGGGGAGATGGTGAAGCACAGCGCCAGAACAATGGCGGTGATGGGCAGCACCGAGGCCAGGGCCTCCCGGACCTTTTCGCCCAGAATTGTACGGGTATTTCCAATCTTTTCGCGCCAGCGCGCGCGAAGGCCGCCCCGCAAGTGCATCGCCACCCCTCACTGCAAAATGAATATTTATTTTATGATATCACGGGGAGATTGTCCGTTTCAAGGGAAGCGCCCAAACTTTAACATTTTATTTGCAAAATTTTGGAGGGCGATTTTGTCTCGTTGATTTTACGGGAGAATTTTGGTAAAATGATTCATACATCTCCACGCCGGAGCGGCGGGGCGTCTGCCCCTCCCCGGCCCGAAACCGGACGCTCTGATCCCGCCCCGCAGGGCGAATTCCACACAAATCAAATCCCCATTCCCGTCAAGGGATCAACAAGGAGCTGACCTTATTTTGAAAACCGCATTGGTTCTGGAGGGCGGCGCCCTCCGCACAATTTTCTCCACCGGCGTCTGCGACGCGTTCCTGGACATGGGCCTCCCTCTGCCCGACTACACCGTGGGCGTCTCCGCCGGCATCGCCTACGGCGTCAGCTATCTCTCCCGCCAGAGCAGGCGGAACCTCCGCCTGATCACCTCCTATGTGGGTGACCACCGCTATATGGCTTGGCGCAACTGGGTCAACCCGCAGAACCGCTCCTATTTCGGGCTGGAGTTCGCCTACGAGACCATTCCCAACCAGCTGATTCCATTCGACTACGACGCCTTCGAGGCCTATCCCGGCACAGTGGAGGCCGTGGTCACCAACCTGAACACCGGCCTTGCGGAGTATCTGCCGGTGCCCAGGCGGGACGAGCACAACCTCCTGCTCCAGGCCACCTGCGCCATTCCCTTGATGTTTCCCATCTACCACCTGGACGGCCGCCCCTGCCTGGACGGCGGCTGCGCCGACGCCATTCCCTGGCGGCGGGCCTTTGAGACGGGCTGCGACCGGGTGGTGGTGGTCCTGACCCGGGAGCGGGACTTTCACAAGGACTCCGATCAGAGCCTGCGGGTCCTGGAGCGGACCTTCCGCAGGTATCCCCGGTTTCTTGAGACCATGCGCACCCGGGCGGAGCGGTACAACCAAAGCCGGGCGGATCTCTTTACCTTGGAGCGGGCCGGACGGGTGAAGGTCATCGCCCCAGAAGACACCCTGGGCTGCTCCCGGACAGAAAAGGACCTGGACACTCTGCGGGCCCTGTGGCAGCAGGGCTATTTCGCCGGACGCCGGGCGGCGGCGGATGTCCGCGCCTTCTGGACAGAGGATGCGCGTTGATCGCTTTGGCGGTTTATTCCGCTGAACTTCACGCAATCGCTTTCATTTTTGTATAGTTTGTATATTATGCCTTCCTATATTTGTCATTTTTTCTAAAAGTTTACGCAAATTTTGCATTTCCCGCCCTCAACTCTTTCCTTTCCTGCTTCCAACATATATAATAGTGGCACATCATAAACTGGACAGCAGCCCGGACTTTCCCCTGCACTCCGGAAAATGGAACAAAGGAGCGTCGGCATGGATATTTTCTCTCTCTTTACCCTCTGCGGCGGACTGGCCTTCTTCCTCTACGGCATGACCACCATGTCAAAGAGCCTGGAGAAGATGGCCGGCGGCAAGCTGGAGCGACTGCTCAAGCGCATGACCTCCAATCCCTTCAAGAGCCTTCTGCTGGGGGCGGGCATCACCATCGCCATCCAGTCCTCCTCGGCCATGACGGTGATGCTGGTGGGCTTGGTGAACTCCGGCGTCATGGAGATCGGCCAGACCATCGGTGTGATCATGGGCTCCAACATCGGCACCACGCTGACGGCGTGGATCCTCTCCCTGACGGGCATTGAGAGCGGAAGCGTTCTCGTCAATATGCTCAAGCCGGAGAATTTCTCCCCGCTGCTGGCTCTGGCGGGCGTGGTTCTGATCATGGGCTCCAAGAAGCAGCGGCGGCGGGACATCGGCCGCATCCTGGTGGGTTTCTCTATTTTGATGTACGGCATGGAGCTGATGAAAAACTCCGTCAGCCCCCTGGCGGATATGCCGGAGTTCTCCCAGATCCTGACGGCCTTCCGAAATCCCCTGCTGGGCGTGCTGGTGGGCGCGGTGTTCACCGGCGTCATCCAGTCCTCCGCCGCGTCGGTGGGCATTCTGCAGGCCCTGGCCCTCACGGGCTCCATCACCTACGGCATGGCCATCCCCATCATCATGGGCCAGAACATCGGCACCTGCATCACCGCCCTCATCAGCTCCATCGGCGTCAACCGCAACGCCCGGCGGGTGTCTGTCATCCACATCTCCTTCAACGTGATCGGCACTGCGGCGGGACTGATCCTGTTCTTCGGCGGCAATATGCTCCTCCACTACACCTTCATGGATCTGCCCGTGGGGGCGGTGGGCATCGCCTTCTGCCACACGGTCTTCAACGTCGTCACTACGGCGCTGCTGCTGCCATTCTCCCGCCAGCTGGAACGGCTGGCGCGGAGACTGGTCAGCGACGAGACCAAGGCAGAGGAGTTCGCCTTCCTGGACCCCCTGCTACTGCGTACGCCGGGCGTTGCCATCAGCGAGTGCGTCTCCATGACCAACCGCATGGGTGCCCTGGCCCGGGACAACCTGCTGCTGGCCATCCGGCAGCTGTCGGATTTCTCCGAGACCCGGGAGAATCAAATTGTTGAAAATGAGGACAAGCTGGACATCTACGAGGACCGCTTGGGGAGCTATCTGGTGCAGGTCTCCCAGCACGGCGTGTCCATGGACGACATCCGCACCGTCTCCCGCCTGCTCCACGCCATCGGCGACTTTGAGCGCATCGGCGACCACGCCCTGAATCTCCAGGACTCTGCCCGGGAGCTCCACGAGCGGGGCCTCACCTTCTCCGGCCCTGCCGAGGCGGAGCTGCAGGTGCTGATCTCCGCCCTGGAGGACATTCTGGAGGCGGCGCTGAACTGCTTCACCGCCGCCGATGCGGTCGCCGCCCAGTCCATCGAACCCCTGGAGGAGACCATTGACCGGCTGGTTGACGAGATTCGCAGCCGGCACATCATCCGGCTCCAGACCGGAGCCTGCACAATCCAGCTGGGCTTTGTGCTCAATGACCTGCTGGGCAATTTCGAGCGGGTCAGCGACCACTGCTCCAACATCGCCGTCAGCGTCATTGAGGAGAAGAGCGGAGATGTCAGCCGCCACGCCTACCTCCACGAGTTGACCTCCGAGGACGGATTCTCCTCCACCCTGCGCTTTGATCTTGGCAAATACCGCCTGCCGGAGGAGACACGCTGACGGGCAGCTCCCGGACTCCGGCTGAAAATCTCCCAATCTGTACCCATCCCCGGAGGAGAGGCCTCCGGGGATGTTTTTCGTGCCGCGCATAAATCTGGTCTCCCGGTGGAATCCTCTATTTACTATCGAAACAGGAGGAACTTCCATGTCTGTGGATTTTAAAAACAGCGAGACGCTGAAAAATCTGATGCGGGCCTTTGCCGGAGAGAGTCAGGCCCGCAACCGCTATACCTTCGCCGCAGGACTCTGCCAGCAGCAGAAAATGCAGGTGCTGGCGGATGTGTTCACCTTCACCGCCGGTCAGGAGAAGGAACACGCCGAGATCTTCTACAACCACATGAAGGATCTGGCGGGGGAAACCGTCCACATTGACGGCGGCTACCCGGTGGACATCACCAATGACATCCTCCACCTGCTGCGCAGGGCTCAGCACAACGAATTTGAGGAGCACGACCCGGTGTACAAGGACTTCGCCGACACCGCCCAGAAGGAGGGCTTTCCAAAAGTGGCGGCCTCCTTCCGCCAGATCGCCGAGATTGAGAAAACCCACGGAAGCCGCTTCGCGTATCTCGCGGACCTGCTGGACCAGGGACGGCTGTTCTCCAGTGAGCGCAAGACCGCCTGGATGTGCCTGAACTGCGGCTATATCTACGAGGGTACGGAGGCCCCCAGGCTGTGCCCGGTGTGCGAGCATGACCAAGGCTACTATATCCGTTTGGACTTGGCTCCCTACGGCGGCGCTCCGGTCCTGGGAAAGTGAGGCCGGCATGACCAATATCAGTCCCAAGGTCCGCTCCCAGTTCGACTCCCTGTCCCCCTCCCTGCAAAACGCCATTCTGGCAAAAAACGTGAGCATCAACACCCTGTCCGACCTGATCGGCGTGCTGGATGAGATTATCCGGGAGGCGGAGGCGGAATAACGCCAAAAAGGCCGGCATGGAACATCCATGCCGGCCTCAGCTTGGCGAAAATTATTTTCGCCAAGCTGAGCGGGATTTCAATGGCGCAGGGAACCCCTCTTAGGTTCCCCGCACACACCCTTCCTTACCGTTGCATACAGCTCCGGCGTTTTTTGACAGCCCAAGGCCGGCATGGAACATCCATGCCGGCCTTTCATGTGATTATGGTGATCATGTGATGTGGATTTTCTCTTTCAGTATCCGATAATGAGCCCCTTCTCCATGGCGTAAAAGCTGGTGAGGCCTCGGCAGGAGATGATGTCCACGCTCTTCACCGGCAGGGCCTCCTGAATAGTCTGTTTCAGCTTCAGCGCGCCGGGGAGATTCTCACAGTGGGAGATCACCACCCGGGCCCCGGTGCAGTCCTTGCTGGCCCCCATGAGGGCGGCAATGGCCTTGCAGGTCTTGGCCTCCCCCCGGGCCTTGTCGGCCACGTGGATGGTGCCCTGGGGCGTGGCGTCGGCGATGACATGAATACCCAGGGAGTGGAGCAGATTGCCCACCAGCGGCCGCATGCGGCCATTCTTGATGAGGTTGTCGAAATTCTCCAGGGTGAAGCAGGTCCGCAGAGCCGCCTGATACAGACGCAGCTGGTCGCAGATATCCTCAAAGGCCTCCTCCGCCGCGTCCTTCATCAACGCTATGGCCCGGTGAATCAGCAGCGCCATGGCCCCGGCGGTGGCCTTGGAGTCAATGACGCAGATCTTCTTCTCCGGGTGCTCCTCCAGCACCATGTCACGAGCCATCATGGCGGCGTTGTAAGTGCCGGAGAGGTTTGCGGAGATGGTGAAGCACACCGTACAGTCCCCGGCCTCAAAGGCCTTGGCAAAGGCCGCCGGAGAGGGGCACGCCGTGGAGGCCGCCGCCTTCTCCGCCGCCATGGCTGCCAGCAGGTCAGGGACGACCAGCTCGTCATTGTCGATGAACTCCCGCTCCCCCACCTGGATGCGCAGGGGGACGGTCTCAAACCGGACGGGGCTGTCCTGGAAAGACGCCATTCGCAGATCACAGCTGCTGTCACTCACAACGTTCCAAATCATAATATACTCCTTATAATATGGTTTTGTATACCATATTTTCTATTATCATACCGCACAAGCACCTGTTTGTCAATGGTAAAATAGCGGCGGGAGAAGAAATCCTTGACGGCGGCGAAGATTGGTGATATAGTCATATTAGTTTTTTTCAGAACAGTTTTTTTAAGAACGATCGGAGGTGCCCCATGCCCACCGTCACCACCCGGCTGCTGCGGTTCTCCAGACAGTTTGAGCGGTTCTACGAGCATCAATTCGCCCCTCTGCTGGAGCGGACCGGCCTGACCATGCGGGAGATTCACGTGCTGCTGTTTTTGGCCAACAATCCCGGCTATGACACCGCACGGGACGTGGCAGAGTACCGGGGACTGGTAAAATCCCAGGTCTCCCAGGCGGTGGACCTGCTGTCGGCCCGGGGCGTCCTCCGCAGAACGCCGGACGCGGCTGACCGCCGGGTGGTGCACTTGGCCATCACGGAAGCGGGCGTCCCTCTGGCCCGGGAGGCCCAGACCATTCAGGCAGCCTGCGGGCGGCGGCTTCTGGCGGGCTTTTCACCGGAGGACGAAACCCGGTTCCGCCGTCTGCTGGAGACGGTACTGAAAAACGGAGCCCATCTTATGGAGGAGGAAACAAAGACATGAGTCAAAAGCAGGCGGATCTTGGCAGCGGCAGGGTGGGAAAGCTCCTGTTTTCCCTGGCTCTGCCCACGATCACATCCCAAATCGTCAATATGCTCTACAACCTGGTAGACCGGGTGTACATCGGCCACATGCAGCCGGCGGACACCGTGGGCAAGCTGGCCCTCACCGGTGTGGGGGTGTGCCTGCCGGTGATCATGATCATCTCCGCCTTCGCGGCATTGATGGCCATGGGCGGCGCACCCCGTGCCTCCATTCAGGAGGGCAAGGGAAATCCGGCGGAGTCCGAGCGGATTATGGGCGGATGCCTGACGCTGCTTGTCATCACCTCCCTGTGCCTGACCGCGGTGTTCCAGCTGCTGGCGGAGCCGCTGCTGCTGACCTTCGGCGCCAGTGAAAACACCATCGGCTACGCTTTGAGCTATATGCGCATCTACTCCCTTGGCACGCTGTTCGTCCAGCTGACCCTGGGCATGAATACCTACATCACCGCCCAGGGCTTCACCACCGTCAGCATGAAAACCGTGCTGATCGGCGCCATTCTCAACACCATTCTGGACCCCATCTTCATCTTCGGTCTGGGGCTGGGGGTGCGGGGAGCGGCTCTGGCGACGATCCTCTCCCAGGCGGTGTCCGCGGCGTGGGTGATGCGGTTTCTCACCGGCGGCAGGACCAAGTGGCGCATCCGGCGGGAGAACCTGCGGCCCCGGGCCTCCGTGGTGCTGCCCTGTCTGGCCCTGGGCCTCTCCCCCTTCATCATGCAGTCCACGGAGAGCCTCATCGCCATGTGCTTCAACTCCTCCCTGCTGAAATACGGCGGGGACATCGCCGTAGGGGCCATGACCGTGCTGACCAGCATCATGCAGTTCGCCATGATGCCCCTCCAGGGCCTGACCCAGGGGGCTCAGCCCATCATCAGCTACAACTACGGCGCCCGGAACGCCCAGCGGGTGCGGGACGCCTTCCGGGTATTGCTGCGCTCCTGCCTCGCCTACTCCCTGGCCATGTGGGCCCTGGTGCAGCTGTTCCCGCAGGTCTTCGCCAAAATCTTTAACAACAGCCCCGAACTGGTGGAGTACACCGCCTTGGCCCTGCGGATCTACATGGCGGCCTCGGGCATCTTCGGCATTCAGATCGCCTGCCAGCAGACCTTCGTCTCTCTGGGCAATGCCAAGACGTCCCTGTTTCTGGCGGTGCTGCGGAAGATCATTCTGCTGATCCCGCTGATCTATATCCTGCCCAGCTTCTTCGCGAATAAGGTCTTCGCCGTATTCCTGGCGGAGCCTGTGGCGGATGCCCTGGCGGTGACCACCACGGCCATCATGTTCGCCATACAGTTTCAGCCCGCCATGGAAAAGCTGGAGGCCGGGGAATAGCGGCGCGGAGGTGTTTTATGGAGCTGGGCGAGGTGAAAACAGCATACAGGGACCTGCTGCAGCCCGTTTTCGGAGAGCTGTTCCGCATGGATGACAGGAAGGAAGACCGAAATTGGATTGTAATCATATTGGACGGAAAACAGGAGGATTTTTATCTCTCACTGTATGGTACAGACTACGTCCATTTGTATTGGTGCAATGAGTGCTTCATTTTCAGCAAGCGACGGCATGACCTGGTGTCATCTGATACCTACGGCGAAATTGTATTGGAGGGTCATTTTGACGCCGAGGAGCTGCCCCGCCTGATCACCGGTCTGATCCTGCAATTGAAGGACTGCGCTTACATGGAGAAAAGGGAGTCCGTCAAGGGGAAAAACCCATCCGGGTGCGATGATATCAAAGATTATGTTATCACAGCCAGAGCAAACACTTTGAAGCGGCAAAAATACCGGCTTGCCCATATTACCATAGAGTTCCGGGACTGATCCCGGCTTCCCGCAGGAGTGTTTCTTTTGGCAGGTTATAACGCAGGGGGCGTGACCCGCCGCGCTTTCACGTGAGAGCCGAAACTCTTGTGGAAGACCGGCGGGACACGGCCCCTGTGCTTCTTTCAGGAACAATCAAAAAATGAGCAGCAGGACACTTCCGCTGTTTTCCAGAGCTTGACAAATACTGCAAAAAAATTTACACTATCTATGCAGTATAGAATGGGAGTTTGTTGTCCCGGCTTGCGGGGACAGAGAGGAGTGAGGGACATGGACCTGCTGCAGAGCGTGATGGAGGCCTCCTCCCAGGCCATGTTCACCCTGGACCGGGAGGGCACCATCACCCATATCAACCAGCAGACCAAGGACTACTTCGGCCTGTTTAACCACAGCCAGTTCTCCCACGGCCCCGGACGGCTGGAGCCAGGGGATCTGGTCATCATCGCCGACACCTCCATCGGGTCCGACGACGGAAATCTGGCTCCCGCCGACCTGGAACGGCTGAATATCCGCGACCGGAAGCTCCGGGCCGGGGACCGATTGGCAGCGGTGGGGCTGTTTGATACCTCCGACAGCCGGCCGGTCTACAAATTTCTGCCCGGCGGCGACTCCGCCATGCTGGAGCTGTCCACTGTCTGGCGGGACATCCCCATCCGGGTATCCATCGACGCCAGGACCGCCTCCGTCACCGTGGGAAAGACCGCCTACATCATCGACTACTTCTGGTGCATCGGCCAGCTGGTGGCCCTGGACAGCGCCACCGGCCAGGTGAAATTCTGGGAGGAAAAGGGCTACTCCGCCCGGAAGGAGGGCATCGGCAGCCTGCTGCGGGGCGCCTCCTTCACCGGCAAGAGCCCCGGCTCCGAGATGAAGGTGACGGGCTACTACTTCCGGGAGTTCTTCGAGGGGGCGCTGTTCGAGCGGCACCTGGACCAGGTGATGACCGGCCAGGTCCGGGAGTTCCGGGACATCCCCTGCGAGATCAACGGCTACGATCTGGTGGCCTCCATCCTGCCCGTCACGGACCCCGCCGGAACTCTCAGCGGCGTGATTGTGAAGTTCCGGAACATCGAGGATATCCGGGTCACCATCCAGGAGCGGAACAACGCCATCAAGTCCGCCGAGCGGCGGTACCGGGAGCTGGAGCAGGCCTTCCGCCCAGAGGAGAGCGAGTTCGCCGCCCTCTTCGGCGGCGGGGCCGCCACGGCGGAGGTGCGCCACCGGGCCTACAAGCTCTCCCAGCTGGACTGCAACGTACTGATCACCGGAGAGAGCGGCACCGGCAAGAGCTACATGGCCCGGGCCTTCTCCAGGGCCCAGCCCCGGAAGGGGGCCTTCGTCACCGTGGACTGCTCCACCATCGCCCCCTCCCTCTTTGAGAGTGAGATGTTCGGCTACGCCGGCGGCGCCTTCACCGGGGCGGACCCCAAGGGCCGGGCCGGCTTCTTCGAGGAGGCGGACGGCGGCACCATTTTCCTGGACGAGATCGGTGAGATCCCCCTGGACATTCAGGCAAAGCTGCTGCGGGCCATTCAGGACAAGGTGGTCTGCCGGGTGGGCTCCACCCGCCTCATCCCCGTGGACGTGCGCATCCTGGCCGCCACCAACTGCAGCCTGCGGGAGAAGGTGGCCGCCGGACAGTTCCGCCAGGACCTGTACTACCGCCTCAGCGCCTTCTCCCTGGAGCTGCCCTCCCTGCGGGACTGTCAGGAGGACGTCTGCTTCCTCATTGACCATCTGATGGAGAAAATTCTCCAGAAATACGACATGCCCAAAAAGGTCCTCTCCGGGGAGGCTGTGAACAAGCTGCTCTCCTACGACTGGCCGGGGAACATCCGGGAGCTGGAAAACGTGCTGGAGAGCGCCGCCGCCCTCTCCGAGTCCGACATCATCTACGCCGAGCACATCCGCCTGGAGCGGCCCTCCGTCCCCATGACTTTGCGGGAGCGCCTGCGGCTGGAGGAGGAGAAGATCATCCGCCAGACCCTGGCCCACTGCGGCGGCAGCCGGGTGCGGGCCATGGAGGAGCTGGGGCTGTCCAAAACCGTGTTTTACGGCAAGCTGAAGGAATATCGGATCGAGTAGACGGAGTTTCCGTTTTCTGTAAACAGTTCTGATTTCGGGAAAAGCAGTCCCGAAATCAGAACTGTTTTTATTTCGATTTCCGATCTTTCCACTTATATTTTACCGAAAATTGGAAAAACTCTGTTGTAATGGCAAAATCTCAGGCATTAACTTTGTAGAATTCGACAGCTTTCATCTCTTTTTTCTTTTTTGGCATATATTTTGCTTTTATTTCTGGTGGCAGAATCCAAACCGCAGGGGAAGTCCCCGGCCGCACCTGGACGGGGAACACAGAAAAATCAACCAAAATCAACCAAATCTGTCCGCAAACGAGAGAAATGAGAGGAGTCATTATGGACAAGAAAGCTGTTGCGAAAAACTACCGGTTCCTGGCTATCATGCTTGGCGCCATGGTGCTGGGCTGCATCGCGGGCTGGCTCTGGCCCGCCACGGAGGAAAGCGCCGGAATCACCGTCATCAAGCCCCTGGGCACCGTGTTCATCAACATGATGTTCTGTGTGGTGGTGCCCCTGGTGTTTGCCTCCATCGCCGGGTCTGTGGCCAACATGCGCAGCCGCAAGCGGGCCGGCAAGATCATGGGCACCACTGTCGCCACCTTCGTGATCACCGGCGCCATTGCCGCCGTCATCATGTTCGCCCTGATGAAGATCTTCCCCCCGGTGCTCACCCCCTGGGCAGAGCTGCCCACTGAGGAGCTGGGCGAGTACGCCTCCATCTCCGACATGATCGTCAACTTCTTCACCGCCAGCGATTTTGTGGGTCTGCTGAGCCGCCGGGCCATGCTGCCCCTGATCGTGTTCTCCGTGCTGTTCGGCTTTGCCACCAACCTGGCCGGCGGACCTGACAGTATCATCGGCAAGTGGCTCAGCGGCCTCACCGACGTGATGATGAAGTTCGTGCAGATCATCACCTACTACGCCCCCATCGCCTTCTTCGCCATCTTTGCCGACCTGATGTCCACCTACGGCTCCGCCATCACCGAGTCCTACGGCCGGGCCATGGTCGTGTACTATCCCCTGTGCTTTATCTACATCTTCACCGCCTTCCCCCTGTTCGCCTGGTTCGGCGGCGGCAAGCACGGCGTCAAGACCATGTTCAGTCACATCGCCAAGCCCGCCGTGGTGTCTCTTGGCACCTGCTCCTCCGTGGCCACCATCCCCACCAACCTCACTGAGGCGGAGGAGACCGGCATCAGCAAGGACGTGGCCGAGATGGTCTGCCCCCTGGGCGCCACCATGCACATGGACGGCTCCTGCTTCAGCTGCGTTTTGAAGATCGCCTTCGTCCTGGGCGCCCTGGGTCAGGACTTCAGCTGGGGGATGCTCATCCCCGTGGTGCTGGTGGCCGTACTCAGCTCCGTGGGCATGAGCGGCGTCCCCGGCGGCGGCTACATCGGCGAGTATATCATCTGCTCCATCTTCTTCCCCCAGCACATTGAGATCGCCTTCCCCATCCTGGTGGCCATCGGCAACCTGGTTGACCCCCCGGCTACCATGATCAACTCCGCCGGCGACTATGTGGTCTGCTACATCGTCTCCCGTTTCGCCGACGGAAAGGACTGGCTGGACAAGGCCATCGCCAAGAAGTCCGCCGGCTAAAAAGCGCGCACCCCTTTTCTCCCCCCTTGCGGGCATGGGGGGGCCAAGGTATGGTTGAGCCTTGGCCCCCGTCCATCCCCCGGCACAACAAAAGAGAAAGGAAGCATCCTATGATCTGCGACAACATCACCACGGCCGCAAACGGCCATCTCCTCTTCGCCGGGCAGGATACGGTGGACCTGGCCAAGCAGTACGGCACCCCCCTGTATCTGATGGACGAAGACCGGATCCGGGAGAAATGCCGGGTCTACACCGCCGCCTTCCGCAAGCACTTCGGCGGTCAGGCCCGCCCCCTCTATGCCAGCAAGGCCCTCTCCTGCAAGCGCATCTACGAGATCATGCGGGAGGAGAACATGGGCATCGACGTGGTCTCCTCCGGCGAGATCTACACCGCCCTCCAGGCGGGCTATGACCTGAGCAGGGCCTATTTCCACAGCAATAACAAAACCGACGGGGACATCCGCTACGGTATGGACCACGGCATCGGCTGCTTTGTGGCCGACAACGTGGAGGAGATCAAGGTCATCGAGGCCGAGGCCGCCGCGCGGAACATCCGTCAAAGCGTTCTCCTGCGCCTCACCCCCGGCATCGACCCCCACACCTACGAGGCCATCGCCACCGGCAAGGTGGACTCCAAGTTCGGCAGTGCCATTGAGACCGGCCAGGCGGAGGAGATCACCGTCTTCACCCTGAAGCAGCCCCACGTGGATCTGGCGGGCTTCCACTGTCACGTAGGTTCCCAGGTCTTTGCCGAGGACGTGTTTGAGCGGGCCGCCGTCATCATGCTGGAGTTCGTGGCGGAGATGCGGGAAAAATACAGCTATATGGCCCGCCAGCTGGATCTGGGCGGCGGCTACGGCGTGCGCTATGTGGACAGCGACCCCTTCCTGGACGTGGATGCCAAGGTGAGCGAGGTCGCCGCGGTCATCAGCGAGACCTGCGCGCGCCTCGGCATCGAGATGCCGGAGATCCACATGGAGCCCGGCCGGAGCATCGTGGCCGACGCGGGCATGACCCTCTACACCGCCGGCACCGTCAAGCGCATCCCCGGCTACAAGAACTACGTCTCCGTGGACGGCGGCATGCCGGACCACCCCCGCTTCGCCCTGTATGGCTCGCTGTACACCTGTCTGCTGGCGAACAAGATGGACGAGGCCGCGGACTTTGAGTGCGACCTGGTGGGCCGCTGCTGCGAGAGCGGCGACATCATTCAGCAGCACGTGAAGCTCCCTTCAAGCGTGGGCCGGGGAGACATTGTGGCGGTGTGCACCACCGGCGCGTACCACTACTCCATGGCCTCCAACTACAACCGCCTGCCCCGCCCCCCCATTGTCATGCTGCGGGGCGGCAGTGAGAGCTATACGGCTGTCCGCAGGGAGTCCTTCGAGGACCTGTGCAGAAACGACCTGTGACAGCGAAACACCCATCATCAAGCGCGCAGGCCTGAACAGGGAGAGCTCTCGCGGCGGCATCCATACACAAAGCCGGGACGATCTGGAGGCCCTGTTTTCCCCGGTGGATTGGAGTGCGCCTGGTTGGGCTGATGAAAGATCGTCACCGGAACTATCTTTGCATTGTGCTGAACGCGCGGGCAGCTCCCGCAGCTGATATTAGGCGGACGCACTTCCACGGCCATTACAGACCTCTGGACCTGAAAGGACCCCCTGGCGCGGTTTTTGCGCCAGGGGGTAAAATTATGCCGTCTTTCAGACCGTAATCAGCTGGGGGTGCTCCAGAAGATACTGAAGATCCTTGAATACCTTTCCCGCCTCCAGGCCGTCCACCACCCGGTGGTCAAAGGTCAGATAGACCCACATCATATCCCGGGGCGTCAGGGTACCGTCGGGGAGATAACCGGGCTTGCGGGCGGTGCGGCCAAAGCCGAAGATCCCCACCTCCGGCGGGTTGAGGATGGGGGTGGACATGTCAATGGGGAACATACCCACATTGGACACGGTGCAAGTGCCGCAGCCCTGCTCTCCGTTCCGGAGCCGCTTTTCCCGGGCCCGGAGGCCCAGGTCCTTGGCCGCCAGACTCAGCTCCGTCAGGGTCAGGGTGTCCGCGTTTTTGATGACGGGCACCATGAGCCCGCCCTCGGTGGCCACTGCCAGGGACAGCTGAACATGGCTGTGGGAATACAGAGTCTGACCGTCAAAGGTGGCGTTCACCGTGGGATGCTTTTTCAGCACCTTGCACACGGCCATGCACAGCAGGTCGTTCACCGTCACCCGGCAGCCCAGATACTCCTCGCCCTCCACCAGCTTTTTCCGCAGGACCAGCAGGTCCGTCACGTCCACCTCGCACATGGCGGTGCACTGGGCGGACTGCTGGAGGCTGGTCATCATGTTCCGGGCGATGGTCTTGCGGACGCCGGTCCAGGGGATGGCGGTGATCTCATCCTCCACCGCCGCCGGAGCGGCGGGTGCCGCAGCGGGCGCGGCCCTCCGGGATTCCAGATAGGCCTTCACGTCCCTGGCGGCGACGCGCCGCCCGTCGGGGCCGCTGCCGGCGGGAACATCCGCCAGGTTGACGCCGGCCTCCCGGGCTATCTTCCGGGCAAGGCCCGTGGCCCGGATATGACACCGCCCCTGAGGGGGCTCCGCGGCCGCGGGGGCCGCCTGCTCCGCCGGGGGAGCAGAGGCCGCCGGCGCTTCCGCGGGCACGGAGGAAGTCTCCGCCGCCAAAGCGCCGCCCGTCAGGGCCTCGTACTCCTCCTTGGTCTCCGTGACCCAGGCGATGGGCTTGCCCACCTCCACCGTCTCTCCGGCGGGCTCCAGAATGTGGAGGTAGCCGCCGTGGACGCTCTCGTACTCAATGGTGTTCTTCTCGTTTTCATACTCCATGATGGCGTCGCCCTTTTGGATTAGGGCGCCCTCGACGGCCTTCCACTCGCTGATGGTGCCCTCCACCATAGTCAAGCCCGCCTTTGGCATGGGAATGTCAATACGCATGGGTTTTCCTCGCCGCCTTCCCGGACGGGTCTCCCCGCCTGACGGCTCCTCCTTCCTGATTGTTCCTCTCCGCCATGGCGCCTCACTTCATCATGGCCCGGATGGACGCGCAAATCCGCTCCACATCGGGAATGGCGTGCTTCTCCATGGGGATGTTGTAAGGCATGGGCACGTCCAGCGCCGCGATGCGGACCACGGGTCCGTCCAGCTCGTCGTACTGCTCCTCCTGGAAGCGGGCGGCCAGCTCCGCGCCTATGCCGGCGGTCTTGCCGCTCTCCTCCACAATGGCGGCCCGGTGGGTCTTCCGGATGGATTTGTAGATGGTGTCCGTGTCCAGAGGGGCCAGGGTGCGAGGGTCGATGACCTCCGCCTCAATGCCCTCGGCGGCCAATTTTTCCGCAGCCTCCAGGGCCCGGGGCACCATCAGTCCGACGGCCACCAGGGTCACGTCCCTGCCGGGGCGCTTCACGTCGGCCACGCCGATGGGAATGGTGTAGCCGCTCTCGTAGACATCGTCGGCAATTTCCTGCTTCACCTGATAGAGCTGCTTGGGCTCGCAGAAGAGCACCGGGTTGTCCGAGCGGATGGCGGATTTCAAGAGGCCCTTGGCGTCATAGGCGCAGGAGGGGGTGACAATGGTCAGCCCCGGGGCGTGCATGAAGAGGCTCTCCACCACGTTGGAGTGCTCGCTCCCCGCGCCGTTGGATGCACCGGAGGCGCACCGGATTACCAGGGGCAGCTTGTACTCCGGCCCGTGCATATACCGCCACTTGCCCACCAGGTGGAAGATCTCTGTGAACGCCACCATGGTAAAGTCGGCGTACATCAGCTCCACGCAGGGCCGCAGGCCGGTGATGGCCGCGCCCACGGCAGAGGAGACAATGGCGGTCTCCGCAATGGGGGTGTTCCGCACCCGCTTGGGGCCAAACTCCTCCAGCAGTCCCCGGGTCTCGCCGAATATGCCGCCGAACTCCGCCACATCCTCGCCGTAGACCACGATTTTGCCATCCCGGCGCATCTCCTCCTTCAGGGCGTCGTTGATGGCTTTTACATATGGAACCTTCATCCTGTTCTCCCCCCTTCTCAGGCGTACAGCCCGTCATAGATCTCGTCCGGCGTCATGGACGGCGCTGCCTCCGCCTGGGCGATGGCGGCCTCCATCTCCGCGTCAAAGGCGTCCCGCTGCGCCGCGGCCGCCTCCGCCGTCAGCACACCCTGCTCCGCCAGCATGGCCTCCAGATTCTTCACGCAGTCCCGGTTCTCCATCCACTCTTTGGCGGCTGCGGCGGGACGGTAGGCGCACTGGTCGCCCTCGAAGTGGCCCCTCCAGCGGTAGTCCTTGCACTCCAGCACCGCGGGGCCCTTGCGGCTGCGGACGTATTCACTCATCTCCTCTGCCGCCTCATACACCGCCAGCACATCCGTGCCGTCGGCCACCCGGGCGGGCATGCCGTAGCCCGCGGCCCGGTCCGCCAGGGCGTTCTCCACGGGGATGCTGGTGGAGACGTGGGTGGAGATGGCGTACTGGTTGTTCTCGCAGATGAACAGCACCGGCAGCTTCCAGGCCGCCGCCAGGTTCATGGCCTCGTACACCGGCCCGCGGCTGGAGGTGCCGTCTCCCATGAACATGTAGACGATGTTGTCCCGTCCCTCCATGTCGATGGTCAGCGCCGCGCCCACGGCCACACCGGCGTCGCAGCCCAGGGTGCCGGACATGCCCAGCACGCCGGTGCGCAGCTCGCCGATGTGGAGGCTGCCGCCCCGGCCGCCGGAGTTGCCGGTCTTCTTGGCCAGCAGCTCACCGAAGAACATCTCCAGCGGCGTGCCCAGCATCCGGGGCATGGCGGTGGGGCGGTGGGTCAGCTTGAAGTAGTCCCCCGGCTTCCGGGTGGACAGCGTGCCCACATAGGCGGCCTCCTGGCCCACGCCGCTGTGGACGTGGCCCGGCACCCGGCCCTGGGCGTAGAGGTCCTTCATCTTCTCCTCCAGGAGACGGGTCTCCAGCAGGTTTTTGTGGATCTCCAGCAGAAATTCCTTGGAATATTGCATCAGCATAACCTCCTTGATCGTCTATTCACGGAATCAGCAACATCTTTCCCGGCGCGCCGCCCTGAATGGCTGCCAGAGCGTCCTCAAAGCCATCCAGGGGATACCGCCCGCCCATCACCGGCTCCAAGGAGAAACCGGGAGCCTGCAAAATCTCCATGCAGTCGTCCCAGGTGGCGAACATCTGCCGCCCGGAGACGCCGGTGTACTGGATCTCCCGGTAGATGATGTCCTCGGTGAGGTTCACGGGAATCTCACCACCGGGCAGACCCACGGAGACCATCCGGCCTCCCTTCCGCAGGGCCCGCAGTCCCGCGACAATGGCCCTTCCGTTTCCGGTAATATCAATGGCGGCGTCCGCCCCGGGGCCGCCAGTCTCCCGGCGGACGGCCTGGATGATGTCTGTTTCGGCGCTGTTGACGGTGACATCCGCCCCCATGGCCTCCGCCAGCTTCAGCTTCTCCGGCAGAATGTCACAGGCGATGACCCGTCTGGCCCCGTGGGCCTTGCAGGCTCCAATGACCATCAGCCCGATGGGGCCGCATCCGCTGACCAGAACCGTCTTGTCCCGGACCTCCGCCTTCTCCACACCGTGGACTCCGGCGCCCATGGCCTCCAGCATGGCCCCCATCTCATAGGAGACGCCGTCTCCCAGGTGGACAATGCAGTCCTTGGGCACCGGGGCATACTCAGCAAAGGCCCCCGGCTCCGTGACACCGAAGAGTTTCATGTTCTCGCAGATGTGCCGCCGGTCATTCTCACATTGAAAGCAATGGTTGCAGGGGATATGGGTCTCCACGGAGATCCGGTCCCCCACCTGCCAGCCGGACACATTCCTTCCCACCTCTACAATCTCCCCGGCGGTCTCATGGCCGAAGACAATGGGCAGATTTTTCATCCGGTTGGCGGCCCACTCGTTCCAGCTGTAAATATGCAGGTCCGTGCCGCAGATGGCGGAGGCGCGGACCCGCATCAGCACCTCGTCGTCTCCAATCCGGGGGATCAGGAGATCCGTCCGGTACTCCGCGCCCCGCCCCGGCGCCATCTTGCATACGCCTCGCATGGTTCCCTCCATGGCAGGGTCCTCCTTTCGCAGCAGCGTTTTGAGAAAAAGCCCCGAAGGTATCGCTATCTTCGGGGCTCTTTGCTGTCTTGACAGGCTTTTCAGCCGTTTACTTGTTGGAGGTGTGGATGGCCCGCTTCTCGGCCTGGAGGGCGGCCTCCCGCATGGTCTCGGTGACCGTGGGATGGGAGTGGATGGTGGCGATGATCTCGTCCAGGGTCATCTCCTCGCCGATGGCAAGCGCACCCTCGGCGATGAGATCCGTTGCCCGGGGCCCGATGATGTGCATGCCCAGAATCTCGCCGTACTCCTTGCCGGCGATGACCTTCACCAGACCCTCGCCGCCGTTGAGGATCAGGGCCTTGCCGTTGGCGCTCATGGGGAACTTGCCCACCTTGTACTCAATGCCCTGGGCCTTGCACTGCTCCTCCGTGAGGCCCACGGAGGCGGCCTCCGGCTCGATGTACACGCAGGTGGGATTGGTCCGCTCGTCGTAGGCGGCGGGGATGCCCATAATGGTCTCCGCGGCCACCTCGCCCATGGCGCTGGCGGTGTGGGCCAGCTGGGCCTTTCCGAACACGCAGTCGCCGATGGCGTACACGCCGGGCACGTTGGTCCGCATCTGGTCGTCCACGATGATCCGGCCCCGGTCGTTGGCGATCTTGCCCGCCTCCAGGTTGAGGCTTACGGTGTTGGCCCGGCGTCCGATGGCTACCAGGACCTTCTCCGCCTCAAAGCTGACGGTCTCGCCGGCCTTGTTCTTGCACACGACCTTGGCTCCCACGGGGGAGCTCTCCACGGACTGCACGGGGCACTCCAGGTTGAACTCCATGCCCATCTTCTTCATGTGGGCCACGCCGATCTTGGTCAGGTCGCCGTCCAGCATGGGCAGCATGTGGTCCATGGCCTCCACCACGGTGATCTTAGTGCCGAAGGCCGCGTAGGCGCAGGCCAGCTCCAGTCCGATGACGCCGCCGCCGATGACCACCATGGACTTCGGCAGAGCCTCCAGGCTCAGCGCGCCGGTGGAGTCGATGCAGTTGGGGTTCTCCTTGATGCCGGGGATGGGGGGCACGGAGTTGACAGAGCCGGTGGCCACGATGATGGCGTCCGCTGTCATCTCCTCAGCGGAGCCATCGGGCTTCTTCACGGAGATCTTCTTCTCCCCGATAAAGCTGGCCTCGCCGTCGATCTTCTTCACCTTGTTCATCTTGAGAAGACCGGCCACGCCGGAAGTGAGCTTCTTGGAGATCTCGTTCTTATGGGCGATGACCTGGGGGAAGTTGACCTTGACGCCCTCGACTTCCACGCCGATCTCCTTGCCCTGATTTCTAATGTCCTCCACCAACTCGGCGGAGTGCAGCAGGCACTTGGTGGGGATGCAGCCCACGTTCAGGCAGGTGCCGCCCAGGTACTGTTTCTCGACAACCGTCACCTTGGCCCCCAGCTGGGCCGCCCGGATGGCCGCCACATAGCCGCCGGGGCCGCCGCCGATGACGATGACGCTAGTGTCCCCGGCGGGCTTTGCAGGCGCCGCAGGCGCGGCAATTGCCGCGGCAGCGGCGGGAGCCGGCGCGAAAGGGACTGCCGGGGCGGCGGGAGCCGGAGCTCCGCCAACCGCCTCTCCCGGCTGCCCAATCCAGGCCAGAGTGCCCTTCACCGGCACATCTTCGCCCTCCTGGGCCACGATCTTCAAAAGAGTGCCCTCGGCCTCGCTGGCCACCTCGTTGGTCAGCTTGTCGGTGGTGATCTCCAGAATCACGTCGCCCACTTTGACGGCGTCGCCCTCATGCTTGATCCACTTGGAGACCGTACCCTCCTCCATGGTCAGCCCCAGCTGGGGCATTTTCACTTCAAAAGCCATTGGTGATTCCTCCTCATCACAGCAGGATGCTCATGGGCTTCTCCAGCAGATCCCGCAGGTCCATCTCAAACTTGGCCACCACGGACCCGTCCAGCAGACGGTGGTCCAACGTGCAGGAAAGGCGCATGACCTGCTTCTTGAAGAGCTTGCCCTCATCGTCCATGTCCAGCTCGTCGTGAATGGCGCAAACGCCCAAGATGGCGGCGTCCGGCTGGTTGATGATGGGGGTGAAGGTCTCAATGCCGAACATGCCCAGGTTGGACACGGTGAAGGTGGAGCCCTTGTACTCGTCGGCCCCCAGCCTGTTCTCCTTGGCGCGGACGGCCAAGTCCTTTGCGGCGGCGGACAGGGCGTCTAGGCTCAGCTTGTCGGCGTCCCGGATGACGGGGACGATGAGCCCCGCGTCCAGCGCCACGGCCATACCCAGGTTCACATGGGCCCGCTGAATGATCTGGTCGCCGTCCAGGCTCACCAGCATCTCGGGGTGCTGGCGCAGGCACTTGGCGGTGGCCTTCAAAACAAGGTCGTTGACGGAGTATTTCTTGCCAGTCTCCGCCAGCAGCATCTTGCGGAACTTCATCAGGGCGGTGACGTCCACCTTGATGTTCTGGGTCACCGGCGGAATTTCGTTGTGGGAGGCCCACATCCGCTGGGATACCACCTTGCGCATACCCGCCAGCTTGATGACGGTGTCGCCCTCCATCAGCTCCAGGGACCCGGCCTTGGGGGCGGGGGCGGTAGCGGGGACGGCCGCGGAAGCGGCGGCGGGAACGTTCTTCTGGGCCTCGGAGGCCGCCAGGATGTCCTTGAGGACAATGCGGCCGGAGGGGCCGGTGCCGGCGATGCCGGTGTAGTCCACACCCAGCTTGGCCGCGGTCTTCCGGGCCAGGGGGGAGATGCGGATTCTCACGCCGCCCACGGCTGCCGCGGGGGCAGGTGCCGCAGCGGGGGCGGCGGGAGCAGCCTCAGCCGCGGGTACCGCGGCGGGGGCCGGGGCGGACGCTCCGCCAGAGATGCTCTCTCCGGCCTGGCCGATGTAGGCCAGCAGTCCTTTGACGGGGATGTCCTCCCCCTCCTGGGCCACGATTTTCAGCAGCACGCCGTCGTGCTCGCTGGCCACCTCGTTGGTCAGCTTGTCGGTGGTGATCTCCAAAATCACGTCGCCGGCCTTTACCTCATCGCCCTCGTGCTTGATCCACTGAGAGACGGTGCCCTCCTCCATGGTCAGTCCCAGCTGGGGCATCAGTACTTCAAAAGCCATGATTCACCCTCCTCACTTGTTCAGCACGCGCTTGACGGCCTTGACGATGGTGTCGGGATGGGGGAAATTCTCATCCTCCAGGGTGGGGCTGAAGGGGGGCACGATGTTCAGCCCGCAAACCCGCTCCACGGGGGCGTCCAGCTCATCGAACAGCTCTTCGGCAATCTGGGCGGAAAGCTCGCCGGCATAGCTTCCCCGCTTGACCTCCTCGGATACGATGATGACATTGTGGGTCTTGGAGACAGACTTCACGATGGCGTCCCAGTCCAGGGGCACCAGGCTTCTGAGGTCCAGCACCTCCACGTCGATGCCCTCGGCGGCCAGGGTCTGGGCGGCCTCCAGGGAGAAGTTGACCTCACGGCTCCAGGTGATGATGCTTAGGTCCCTGCCCTCCCGCTTCACATCGGCCTGGCCCAGGGGGATCAGGTACTCCTCCTCGGGGATCTCCTCCTTTTTGGCGTACAGCAGCTTGTGCTCCAGCACGATGACGGGGTCGTCGTCCCGGATGGCGGTTTTCAGCATGCCCTTGGCGTCCTTGGCGGAGCAGGGGGCAATGACCTTCAATCCGGGGAAGTGGCAGAAAAAGTTCTCCAGGGACTGGGAGTGCTGGCCGGCGTTTCGCCGTCCGGCGCCCATGGGGGCCCGGAGCACCATGGGAACGGTGGCCTGCCCGCCGCTCATGTAGCGCATCTTTGCGGCCTGATTCAGCAGGGGGTCGGCGGCCACGGTGGCAAAGTCGTCATACATCAGCTCTACCACAGGACGCATGCCCCGCATGGCCGCGCCCACGGCCATGCCGCAGAAGCCCTCCTCGGAGATGGGGGTGTCGATCACCCGGTTGGGGCCGAACTCCTCCAGAAAGCCCCGGGTGATGGCGAACACGTTGCCCATGACGGCCATATCCTCGCCCATGATGAACACCTTGTCGTCACGGACCATTTCTTCATGCAGGGCCTCGCCAATGGCCTTGCTGACGGTAATCTTCTTGCTCATCTTGCCACACACCTTTCGTTGTCAGAGGCATAGACATCCGTCACCGCCTCGGAGGGATCGGGATACTCGGAATCGACGGCAAACTGCACGGCGGCGTTCATCTCGTCGTCGGCGGCCTTCTTGATGGCCTCCAGCTCCCCGGCACTGACGCCCATATCCATCAGGCGCTTACCCATCTTCTCGATGGCGTCGTTCTCCAGGGCCTTCTCCATATACTCGTCCGGACGGTACACGGCGGGGTCGCCGCAGTAGTGGCCCTGATAGCGGTACACCTTGGCCTCCACCACATAGGGTCCCTTGCCGCTGCGGGCGTGGTCCATGGCCTTCACCATGGCCTCGTAGACGGCCACCGCGTCGGTGCCGTCCACCACGGCGAAGGGCACGTCGTAGGCGGCGGCGCGGGGAGCCAGGTCCGGGGTGTTGGTGACCCGGTGGATCTCCGTGGACACGCCGTAGCAGTTGTTCTCGATAAACCAGACCACCGGCAGCTTCCAGGCGGCGGCCATGTTCAGGTTCTCATGGAAGGTACCCTCGTTGGTGGAGCTGTCGCCGAAGCACCCCACGGTGACGGCGTCGTCCCCCAGAATCTTGGAGGCCAGCGCACTGCCGGCGGAGATGCCCTGGCCCGCGCCCACGATGCCGTTGGCGCCCAGGTGGTTCATCTTCTTCATGTCCGCGATGTGCATGGAGCCGCCCTTGCCCTGGCAGTAGCCGGTCTTCTTGCCGAAGAGCTCCGCCATGCAGAGGTTGGGATCCATGCCCCGGGCGATGGCGTGGCCGTGGCCCCGGTGGGTGGAGGTGAAGTAGTCCTGGGGCTGGATGGCGGCAAAGGCGCCCGCCGCAGCCGCCTCCTGCCCGATGCTCAGATGGATGTTGCCGGCCAGCATACCCTTGGTGAAGCACTCGGCGGCCTTCTCCTCGAAGGTCCTGATGCGCACCATTGTGCGGTAAAAATCAGTCAGCTGTTCCTTGGAGTATTTCTTGTTAGCCAATGTTTTCACGCCTTTCCATAAATGTATCTTGTCCCCGGGACTGTCCCGCGGCGGGGCGGCCCAAGGGGCAGGTTCTTCAAGTCATGCGCTCTGGCAAGGCTCAGAGCTGCTGGGGAGAGAGCAGAGGCACCTCCAGCTCCGGGTCCATCTTCCGGCGCATATCCACGCCCTCGATCTCCCCGATCACCGCGTCCAGGGTCAACAGCACCTTGGTGCCCTCCACCAGGTGTCCGCCGTAGGCCCTGCCGTTCTGGTCCGCCAGGTCCACATGGACGTGGAGATTGGTGGCGCCGCTGTCATCGTGGCAGATGATGCCGCTGGCGCTGAGCAGCTCGATGGGCCCGTCCAGCTGGAGGGGATCGCCGTAGCCGTACCGGGCCCGCTTCTCCGCAATCTCAATGGGGTCGCAGAAGCGCACATGGGCAAGGCTCCCGATGGCGCTGACGATCACGCCGTTGCTGATCCCCGCCTTCTCGCAGGCCGCCTGGAGCCCCAGCAGTACGTCCGTGCCGGGCTTCAGCCGCAGCACCACGACCCGTCCCAGCTTGCCCTCGGCCATCTGAATATTGTTGTCATTGTTGTCCATATTTTACCCTCTATTTTTGTAAGAATTGCATAAATCTGCGAGAAATTTGGGCATGGAGAAAGCACGCGGCGCTCTTGCCGCCACGTGCTTTCTCTCTAACGCAACCTTAAAACGAGTCGTTTGTCAGGGGGAACGCACTCCGTGGAGCGTCATTCTCAGATTCGGAAATCCCCTTAATTATTTTGTGAATGCGTCGATCAGATCCTGGCCGATCATCTCAACGAACTGAGGATCGGTGTAGATGCCGGCGGCGGCCTGACGGAACTCCTCGGCGGCCTCGGGGGTCAGCTCGGTGACGGTAACGCCGGCTTCCTTCCAGGCAGCCAGCACCTCCTGGTCGCCCTCACGCTCCAGCTTGCGCTGATTCTGGGCAGCCTTCAGGCCGCACTCGTCAACGATCTTCTGCAGCTCGGGGGACAGGGAGTTGTACAGCTCACCGTTCATGGTGAAGAAAATGCAGTCATACACGCCGGTCCAATAGGTGACGTACTTCTGAACTTCCTGGATGGAGGCGCCATTGGCGGTGGGCAGGGGGTTCTCCTGGCCGTCATAGGTGCCGGTCTGCAGGCCGGTGTAGACCTCAGACCAGTTGGCGTTGGTGTAGTTGGCGCCCCAGGCGGCGTACTCGGCGTTCAGCAGGTCGGAACCGGCCACGCGGAGCTTCAGGCCCTTCATATCGGCCAGCTTCTCGATGGGACGGACGCTGTTGGTGGGATGACGGAAGCCGTTCTCCGCGATGCCCAGCAGGTGCAGGCCCATGCTCTCCACGACCTCGCCCACGGCCTTGCCGGCGTCGCCGTCCAGCTTGGCGTCAACGTCGTCGAAGGAGCTGAACAGGAAGGGCAGGGAGACCACGTTCAGGCGCTTATCGAAGTTGGAGTAGATGATGTTGGAGTGAGCAGACAGGTCAATGGTGCCGTCCATAACGCCCTGGATGCCCTCGGTCTGGTTGCCGGAGGTCAGCTGGTCGGCGGCATAGACCTCAACGGTGACGGCGCCGCCGGTGGCTTCGCTGACCATCTGGCCGAAATCGCGGCCCATGTCTGCCCAGCAGGTGTTCTCGGTGGCGGAGCAGGTGTACTTCCAGGTCATCTTCTCAAACTGGGGAGTATCGCTGCCGCCGTCGGCGGCGGGGGCATCATTGTTGGCAGGGGGGGTGGAACCGCCGCCGTTGCCGCCGCAGGCGGCCAGGGAGAGGCACATGGCGAGAGTCATGAGCAGTGCAAGAAACTTTTTCATTTGTTTTCCTCCTCTAAATAATTGCAGTTGCGTTTATCTGATATCACGTGATGTGATGGCAGATCCGGTTAAGCGCCCTTCAGGAACACGGTGGAGAAGAAGGGGATGTAGGTCACCAGCAGCAGAGCCACAATGCAGGCGATGATCATGGGCCACACGGCCTTGGACATGGTCTCTATGGTGACCCTTGTCTTGTCCTTGATATTCTGGAGCTTGTCGCTGACGCCGATGGCCACAAACAGGTTCACGCCCACGGGCGGGGTTACCTGGCCGATGGCCAGGTTCACGGTGGCGATGACGCCGAAGTGCACCAGGTCAATCCCCAGCTGCTGGGCCACAGGGTACATGATGGGGATGAAGATGTACATGGCGGAGTTGGCGTCCACGAAGCAGCCGGCAATCAGGAAGATCACGTTGATGATGATCAGGAACACGTACTTGTTGCCGGCCACGGTGAGCAGCAGCGTCTGGGCAGCCTTGGAGATGCCGTGGACCGTGCAGATGTAGGAGAACAGCGAAGCGGCGCCGATGATGAGCATGATGCCGCCGGTGGTCTTGCCGGAGTCCACCAGAAGATCGTACAGGTCCTTGATCTTGACCTCGCGGTAGATGAACAGGCCCACGATCAGGCCGTACACCACGGAGACGGCCGCCGCCTCAGTGGGGGTGAAAATGCCGCCGTAGATGCCGCCCAAGATGATGACGGGCATCAAAAAGCCCCAGAAGGCGGTGCGGAAGGACTTCCACCGCTCGCCCCAGGTGGCCTTCTCCCGGGAGGGGGGCAGACCCTTGCGGCGGACCTCAATCATGATGATGATGACCAGGGCCAGACCCATCATGATGCCGGGGAGAATACCGCCCATGAACATGTCGCCCACGGAGACGCCGGTGATGGAGGCGTAGACCACGAAGGCGATGGAGGGCGGGATGACGATGGCGATGGAGGATGCCGTGGCCATCATGGCCGAGGAGAAGGCGGCGGAGAAGCCGCCGCGGTTGATCATGGCGGGAATCAGGATGATGCCCAGGGCCGCCACGGTGGCGGGACCGGAGCCGGAGATGGCGCCGAAGAAGCAGGCCACCACCACGCAGACGATGGCGATGCCGCCCCGCCGGTGGCCGATGCAGTCATCAATGAACTGCACCAGGCGGGTGGAGATGCCGGCCTTGGCCATGATGTTGCCGGACAGCACGAAGAACGGGATGGCCAGCAGCAAAAACTTTGCCATGCTGCTGTACACGTTGGTGGGCACCACGGACAGCTTGTCGCCGGAGAAGAGCATGGCGAAGATGGAGCTCATGCCCAGGCTCACGCAGATGGGCACATTCAGGAACAGCAGGACAAAGAAACTGCCGAATAGAATCAGGTTAATCATTGCTGTCCTCCTCTCCCACCTTCAGCCCGTCGCCAAACACGTTGTCAATGAAAAATTCAATGGTGTGCAGCACCAGGAAGATAGCGCCGATGGGCAGGAAGATGGTGAACACCCACTCCGGCCAATTCAGGGAGGAGGTGTGCTTGCCGGTGGCAATCTGATTGATGGCCTTGTCAAATCCGGTCTTGATCAGGACACCCCAGAAGACCAGATTGAATACGCTGATGATTGTGATGAACACCTTTTTCGCGAAAATACCCAGCCGGTCATAGATCAGAGACAGGCTGATGAGGCTGCCCTCCTGGGCGGCCAGCGCACAGCCCAGCATGATCAGCAGAACGAAGAGGTTGATGACCAGCTCCTCCGACCAGGCGAACTGACTGGTGGTCAGCTTCCGGACCACCACGTTGGCGAAGGTGATCGCGGTCACAAACACCAATACCACGCTGATGACGATTTTCTCAACGCTGGCAATGGCGCTCATGATCTTTTTGTAGAGTTTCATTAAACCATTCCCTTCCTTTATACTGCGGCCGGCGCCGCCGCGCTCCGGGCCCTGCGGCTCCCGCCCGCTTCCCGCGCCGCCGCTCCACAGAAACAGAGGTCTCTGCTTGTGGACTTTCTCTCTCCGGGGGGCCTTCCCCCTGGTGGCTTTTCACAGATCCGGCGCCGCCGTCCCTGTGATTTTTTCCGCTTCCGACGAAAATGCGCTCCCGCCGGGATCCTACCGTTTTCCTTTGGAGAAAACCATACTATAATAGTCCCATTCCCGCGGTGTCCGGCCCCGCCGGACCTGCTGAACGGAGGCTCTCTATGTCCTGCTGCAAAGTGACCCTCAGCGCCAACGCCGGCATCGCCCTGGATTTCGGCGGACTCCGCCTCTGGGCTGACGCCCTCCACGACGAGAAGGTCCCGGGCTTTTCCACCGTCACGCCATCGCTCTGGACCGCCATGCGGGCCCATCCGGCCTTTGCCGCGCCGGACCTGCTGTTCTTCACCCACTGCCATCCGGACCACTTCTCCCAGTGGATGGCCCGGGAGGCCCTGGACCTCTGGCCTCAGGCGAAGATTGTCCTGCCGGAGGACCGCTTTCCGGGACAGGCCCTGCTCTCCGGCCGGCGGGAGCGGGTGCGGCTGCCGGAACTGAAGCTGGACTTCATCCGCCTCACCCATGAAGGCCCCCGCTACGCGGACAAGCCCCACTACGGCTGCATTCTGGAGTCCCACGGCCTCCGGGTCCTCATCACCGGGGACTGCAAGCTCTGTGCCCCGGAACTGGTGGAATTCCTGGCGGAGGACGGTCCCATTGATCTGGCCATCCTGGACTTCCCCTGGCTGACGCTGCCCCGGGGGCGGCGCTTTGTCCAGGAACACATCCGGCCCAAAATGCTGCTGGTATGTCATCTTCCCTTCTCCGGGGACGACATCTACGGCTACCGGGCCGCCGCCCTCAAGTCCGCGCCGCTGCTGGAGGGCGTGGACGTCCGGCTCCTGTCGGAACCCTTTCAGCAGGAGACCCTGGAGGACGCATGATGCGTCCTCTCTTTTTTTGCCCCGGGACAAAACCGGCCGGGCTCAGCTCACGTAGAACATGGTCTCCAGAATCTCCTCCTTTGCAATGCCGCCGAACAGCTCTCCCAGAGGAAATCTATCCAGCACCTCCGCCGCGGCCTCCCGGCGGAACTCGCAGCCCTCCAGCGCGGCCGTGAGGCCGTCCAGGGGGGCCACCGCCAGGAAGTCGCCGTAGAACACGATGCCGGTAATCCGGCCCGCCTTCACCTGAAGTCGAACCTCCAGGCCGCCGCCCTCAAAGCGGCGCTTGTTGATCAGGTCATACTGCGGAGAGCGGCCGTAGTTCCACTCCCAGGTGTCATACTTTGTCCGTCTCAGCTCCTCCACGGCGGACAGTTCCTCCGCCGTCAGGCCGCCTGTCACCATACCGCCGCCCGCCAGGGCCTTTTTCAGGTACTCCCAGAAGGCGCCGATCTCCAGGTCCTCGGGCAGGAAATCCCGGATGTTGCCGATCCGGCTGCGGACGGACTTGGCGCTTTTGGACTGAAACTTGGCCGGGTCGGCGTTCAGCGCTCCGGCCACCATGCCGGGGTCCGCGTCAAAAAGCAGGGTGCCGTGGTGGAGGATGCGGCCCCGCACAATCCGCTGGGCGGTGCCGGAGACCTTCCGGCCCTCCACCAGAATATCGTTCCGGCCCGAGGCCTCCGCCTGAACGCCCAGGCCCCGCAGGGCCTCCACAACGGGGCGGGTAAACCGCTCCATGGTCAGACGCTCCGCGTCGCCCACGCCGGTGATGAAGGAGTAGTTGAGATTCCCCAGGTCGTGATACACGGCGCCGCCGCCGGTGGACCGGCGCACCACATGAATCTGGTGGGCCTCCACAAACGCCCGGTTGATCTCCGCCTCGGTGTTCTGGTTCTGGCCCACCACAATGGTGTTGTCGTTCTGCCACAAAAGCAGGTACTCACCCTCCAGCCGGTGTGTCAGAACAAACTCCTCAAAAGCCAAATTGTAATACGGGTTCTGCGACCCGGTCTCCACATAGGTCATTGACATTGATGTCTCCTTCCGCAGACCGCGTCAAGACGGTCTGGCGGTCTGTTGGTCATACCATCCAACCGATATCCTTACAATACCAGCTTTCTCTCCGTTCGTCAAGCGTATTGAAAAAGTCTTAACGCCAAAAAAAGCACCGGATTCCCAACAGTTTGCACAAACCGGGCCAAAAGGGCGTTTTGACATTTTTCAAACAGGGCCTAATGATCCGGATACTTTCGGGCGAAGTCCTCCACGATCTTCAAATGGAGATCCATCTCCCGCTTGGCCCGCTCCTCGTCCCGGTCCCGTACCGCCTCATAGATGGCGATATGGGACTCCTGACTGCGCCGCTGGTAGTCCGGCCTGCCGAAAAAGCGGACGCGGATGTCGGCGATCATGCTGTTGACCAGATGGATGGTGGCGGCCAGCATCATGTTGTGGCTGGCGATGGCCAGGGCATCATGAAACCGCAGGTCATTCATATAGTCGTCCGGGTCGCTCTCCAGCATCCGGACCGCCTCCGCCAGGGCCGCCAGATCCTCCTCCGTGGCCCGCTGGCTGGCCAGCCCCGCAATCGCCACCTCGTTAATCCGGCGGAACTCACCGAAATCCTCCTGGATATTGGGCTTGTTGGACACCCGAACAAAGGAAATGGACCTCTGAATATAGTCCGCATCCCGGATCACCACCTTCCGGTTTCCCCGGTTTTCAATGGCGCCCAGAAACTCCAGAATGGCAAGACACTCCCGCAGAGAGCCCCGGCCCACGCCCAGCATCTCCGCCAGGTCCCGTTCGGAGGGAAGCTCCTGCCCCACTTTGACGTCTCCCTGGTCAATGGCGGTAATCAGCGTCTGCATCACAAGCTCCGGGATTTTAGGCAGCGTGTGTTGAATCTTTTCCAGCTGCATATCCTCTCCCCCCCCTTCTGGTAAGGCCATCTTACCATCAAACCCATTTGGTGTCAACGAAAGAAATAACATAAAAAACGGCGGCGTTGACGCCGCCGCTCATTTTAGGAAGTAATCCGCCTTTTCATCCAGCCGTGTCAAAAAATCCCACAGCGAATCCGCGATTCTGCGGGCGGAGGAGAGGTAGTAGACCGCCCCATCTGAAATTCCCAGATAAATCAAGCTGTCCTCATCGCCAAAGGTGCACAGTGCAAGGAGGCCGCTCCCCTCCAGCTTCTCCCATGCACTCATTCTGAAGGTGGCAAAAAGATCCTCACTGCATTCGTTCTCCGGCTCAAAATACAGTTCCAGCAGTTCCCCAGGAGAGAAAACACGGTAATGTCCCCTTTTCCCCCTGTCTCCCGCACATAAAAATCCAAATCCGATCTCCCTGTAAAGCCCCATAAAATCACTGGGGAACGTGATAGCCAATTCGTCCTCAAGGTCCAGAATATTCTGTTCCTCTTTGGAAAAATCCACCGGCACAAAATAGTGCCTCCCAATCTTCGAATGAGCGCAACTCCCCAGCTCGCTCCAGTCCGTGTGAACATATCCGCCCCATTTTTCAAACATTTCCACACGCCCCCTTTTCGTTAAAGTTCCCTCCGACCGCTCCCCACTCCAGCAGGGACAGACCTCCGGCAAAGGCACGCACCGCCGGAAACGGGCGGCATCTGCGGATAGACATATGGAAACAGCTCTGCAAGATTCTCCTGCCGCAGCCGCCAATCCGACACATCGTCCCTCCAAACTTTCACAGTCCCGTCACCCCTGCCGCCAAATGAAGACCCCGGGAACGATCAGTGCCAAGCCGCCGCACGCCGCGGCGACCCAGGACGCCCCCTCCATGGTTCCGGCGATGGCCGCCAGCCCCGCCGCCAGCCAGACGCCGCCGGTGAAGCGGTGGACAGCGTCCCAGTCCGCCCCGGGCCGCCCCGCCAGGGCAAACCCCAGGGATACCCGAGAGTCCCGGGCGCAGTCCCACATATGGGAGCCCAGGAGCAGAAGAAGAAGCCCCAGCACACAGGGGGCCACAAAGGGCAGATCCCATGCCCGCCCCGCGGACTGGAGGATCATGCCGCCGCAGAACAGCACAGAGATAATGGGAAATCCCCACCGCCCCACCAGACGGACATGGGCTTTGGGTACGGTCATGCGTTTCTGGTTTGCCATCAGCTGATAGTGGGCCAGAAGATCCAGCACACACATCAGCCCCGGCAGGGCGAACACCACCGCCGCCCGGGGCAGGGAGTCGTCCCTGCCGTCCATGCCGATCAGGCCGGTCTCCACGATCTCCGGGATCTCCTCCCACAGCCGCAGCCCCAGGCCGACGGGCAGGGCGCAGCACACCAGGGTCACCGCCAGCAGCAGCCGGCCCTTGGTCCTGGACACGTGCTTGCCGAAGAGCCGCGCGCCCTCCATCTCCGCCTGCCGGGAGGCGGGGTCCAATGCTTTCTTCTTTTTCTGAGCGCTCATATGGGGAGGCTCCTTTCTCCAGTTTACCGGTACAGTATACCGCAGACCGCCGCTTTAGGCAAGAGACACCGGCGGAACTCCCTTTTGGCTTTCGCGCTGCCGGGAGCCGGTTTTGAAATACTTCGCCAGGGCCTGTTCACATAAGCCCACATGTGCGGATTTTTGACCAAATTTCAGCCGGATGCGAGGCAAAAATTTGCAGGCGTACTGGCGTACGGCAAAAATTTTAACGATGCAGGCGACAAAATTTGCCGAAAAGACGTGCGCATGGGCTTATGTGAACAGGCCCTAAAATAGTCCATCGGGCAGTTATTCAAATTGGGGTAACTGTCCGATAAATTGCAGTTGGTGTTATCTTTTCTTCTCTATCATATAAGATTGCAGACTCTTTCGGCATCCATTCTTTTCATAAAACCCCTCTATTCCAGGTTGTGAACCGAAATATAGCATCGTTGGCGCGTGATCTTTTGCCAGTTGAAGAAGTCTGCTTCCCACCCCACGTTTTTGATATTCCGGAAGAACAAGCAGTTCCGTAATTGTCCCAAAAAAATAGCCGTCTGAGAGAATGCGCAAGCATCCCACCAACATGTTATCGTCATAGGCAGTTATATTGATTGTTTTCAACAGAGCGCTCCGCGTCCTTTCCAGGTCATAATTTCCTTGCCACACTTGACTGGCAAATGAAATAAACGTTGAAGCATTCAGCCTTTTATCGTCCACTTTATAGTTCATAACCGCATCTCCATCCCTTCTGATTTGCCGTTCCGATTGTATCATGGCGGTCTCTGCGTTTCAATCTTGGATTCATGAAATCGTCAATACCGAAGTGCGGCAGTACAAAAGGTAAACGGGACCGGCGGAAAAACCGGGCGAAAAAGCCGCTTGACATTCCCGAAGCCCGGTGCTACCATCATACGAGCGCCGTCCGCTCCCGAGGAGGGCGGCGAATCCAGACAGAAAAGAGGAGATTCTCCATGCCCGGAGCGATCTTTCTGGAGCTGGCGGCCTACGCCTGCGCCACCACCTTCTCCCCCGGCCCCAACAACATTCTCCTGCTCAGCTGCACCAGCAAATTCGGATTCAGGAAATGCCTGCCCCTGATTTTCGGCATCTGGACCGGCCTGCTGTCGGTCATGCTGATCTGCGGCTTCGGCTGTGCCTGGCTGGGCGAACTGGCCCCTCAGATCGTCCCCTACGCCAAGTACGTCGGCGCGGCCTACATCCTGTACCTCGCCTACCGCACCCTGCTGCGCAAAACCGGCAGCGCCAGCGGGGACAGCGACACTCCCCTCACCTATGTCAACGGCTTCCTCCTGCAATTTTTGAACGTGAAAATCCTCTCTCTGGGCATCGCCGCCTACTCCGGCTACATCCTGCCCCACGGCTTCCATGCGTCTATGACCCTGGGCTTTGCAGTCACCATGGCGGGCTGCGCCGCTACCGGGAATCTGATCTGGGCCACCATGGGCACCATGCTCTTCCCCCTGTATAAGAAGTACAACACCGTCATCAACGTAGTCATGGCCCTGCTGCTGGTGTGGTGCGCCTGGAAAATCATCTTCCTGTAAAACCCAGAAAGTTCAAGAGCCGCGCCTACCAGGGCGCGGCTCTCTTTTGCTTATGCAGGTGCTCAGTATGCGCCCATGGCGCCGGCGCTGTCCGCCCGGAGCTTGAAGCGCTTGGTCTCCGCCTCCAGCTTGTGGACCTCCTCGAACAGGTCCGCACTGACGGCGGCGGACTCCTCGCTGCTGGCGGAGTTGGTCTGGACCACGGCGGAGATCTGTCCGATGCCCTCGGTCACCTGGGCAATAGACTCCGCCTCGCCCTCCACCGCCTGGGCGATCTCGCCGATGGCGCTGTTGGACTGCATCACCAGCTCCAAGGTCTTTTTCAGAGTGGCGGAGACCTCCTCCACGATGTGGCTGCCCCGCTCGGTGGCCTGGACAGAGTTGTCAATCAGATCCTTGGTGGCCTTGGCGGCCTGGTCGGACTTGGCGGCCAGGTTCCGCACCTCGTCGGCCACCACGGCGAAGCCCTTGCCGGCGCTGCCGGCCCGGGCGGCCTCCACGGCGGCGTTCAGGGCCAGAATGTTGGTCTGGAAGGCAATATCCTCGATGGTGGAGATGATCTTGCTGATCTGCTCGGAGGCGTTGGTGATGTCCGCCATGGCGGAGACCATCTGCTCCATCTGCCGGCTGGAGACGGTGACCTGCTCGCCGGTGAGACGGGCGTTCTCCTGGGCGGAGGCGGCGATCTTCACGTTCTGGGCCGCATTCTTGCTCAAATCGTCCACCGTGGCGTACAGCTCCTCCACGGCGCTGGCCTGCTCGGTAGCGCCCTGAGCCAGGGCCTGGGCCCCGCTGGAGAGCTGGTCTGCGTTGCTGGAAACCCGTCCCTGGGCTTGGCTGATCTTGCCCAGAGCGGCGGAGATGGTGGATGTAAAGCTGTTGAGAGAGTCCTCAATGGACTTGAAGTCTCCGATGTAGGGCACAGAGGTCTGCACGTCGAAATTACCCTGGGACAGCTGGTCCATGACGGCGTTCAGGTCCTGCACATAGCCGTGGACCTGGGCCATAGACTTCTCCAGCGTGGAGGATAGATCCCCCAGCTCGTTGTTGCCGTACCGGCCCATCTCCAGATCCAGCCGGCCCTCCTGCAGGGGGGCGGTGTTCCGGGTGATCTCCAGAATGGGGTGCACCACACGGCGCAGAACATACTGCACCAGGCTCAGCAGGCACGCCAGGGCCACCACCAGGCAGATCGGGCACAGGATATTCATCAAAAGTGTGATGCTCTGCACCGTGGCCATGCTCTTCTCACTGATGGCGCTGCCCTCCTCCACCGCCTGCTCCAGCAGTCCCACCAGGGTAGTGAGGTTGGCCTGAATGGTCTCCTGATAGTAGGACTGGGCCCGGGCGGGGTTGGTCTCCAGCATTGCCAGCACCTCGGCGGCGGATTCATGGAGCTCCTTGTGCAGAGGCTCCATCTGGGCGCGGAGAGAGAGGATCTTCTCATCCTCCGTGCCCGCCTCGCCATAGAGCCACTTACCCAGAACGCAAGTGGTGGGATCGATGCTGCCGGTGAACTCCTTGCCGGCGTACAGGGCGTTGCTCAGGCCGCTGGACCACTTGTAGTGGGCCGCCTCGGCGGTCTGAGCCCGGTTCAGCAGGACAAATGCTCCGGCGTTCTCCTCTTCGGCGTTCTTGATCCGCATGATGTTCACCGTCGTGACAACACTGAACAGCACCACAGAGATCAGCGCCGCGGCCACCCTGTACCCTACCATCTTGTTGATACTTTTGCGCATAAGTATGACATCCTTTCTCGCCATTAAAATCAGGGAGCTGCTCCGGCGCGGCCCCCTCCCCCTGTCAAGTCGGATGGAACACCGCCTGTTTGGAGGCCAGGATTTTCTCTCAGACGGTATTATATCATAATCCTGGAACTTTGCAACAAAAATTCCGCCGGGGATCCTGGAAAGTTTCTCCGCCAAAAACTGTTGACAATCCCGCCGCAATCCGGTAGTATACTTTTTTGAACAAAAGGAGAGAAGGAGGACGAAGTCCGCGTATGAAACTGCTGCTGACCGGCGGGGCCGTCTTTTTGGACGGACGCTTTCTGAATCTGGACGTCGCGATCTCCGACGGCCGTATTGTTTCCGTCTCCCCCGCCCTTCCAAAGGAAGGCTTTTCCGTCATTGAACTGCATAACCGCTGTCTGGTTCCAGGTTTCGTTGATGTTCATGTCCATCTTCGAGAGCCTGGATTTTCTTATAAGGAAACGGTGTTCTCCGGCACCGCGGCGGCGGCGGCCGGAGGGTACACGGCGGTGTGCGCCATGCCCAACCTGAACCCAGTGCCCGACAGCCCGGAGCATCTCCGGGCCCAGCTGGACATCATTGAAAAAAACGCCAAGGTCCGCGTCTATCCCTACGGAGCCATTACCCGGGGGGAGCGGGGAGAGGCGATGGCGGACCTGGCCGCCCTGGCTCCCTATGTCCCCGGCTTCTCCGACGACGGGCGGGGCGTCCAGTCGAAGGAGAGGATGCGCGAGGCCATGGTGCTGGCAAAATCACTGGACAGGCCCATCGCTGCCCACTGCGAGGATGAATCCCTGCTCCAAAAGGGCTGGTGCGTCCACAGCGGAGACTTCGCCCGCCGGAGCGGTCTCCCGGGCAACGACCCCGCCAGCGAGTGGCGGCAGGTGGAGCGGGACCTAGGGCTGGTACGGGAGACGGGCTGCCAATACCACGTCTGCCACGTCTCCGCAAAGGAGAGCGTGACCCTCATCCGCGCCGCCAAGGCGGAGGGCCTGCCAGTGACCTGCGAGACCGGCCCCCACTATCTGCTCCTCTGTGATGAGGACCTGCTGGACGAGGGCCGCTTCCGGATGAATCCCCCCATCCGCTCCGCCGCTGACCGGGACGCCCTGATCGAGGGCCTGCTGGACGGCACTGTGGACTGCATCGCCACAGATCACGCCCCCCACTCAGCGGAGGAGAAATCCAAGGGCCTCCGGGGAAGCCTCAACGGCATTGTGGGGCTGGAGTGCGCCTTTTCCGTGCTGTACACCAATCTGGTGGAGACCGGCACCGTGCCCTTTGAGACGCTTTTGAACGCCATGTGCGTCAATCCCCGGCGCATCTTCGGCCTGCCGGGGGGACGCATCGCGGCGGGCCAGCCCGCCGACCTGACGGTGCTGGACCTGAACCGGCCCGGCGTCGTCGACAGCGGCTCCTTCCGCTCTCTGGGCCGGGCCACGCCCTTCGACGGATGGGGCGTCTCCGCCGCCGCGGCCCTGACCATCTGCGGCGGGGAGATCGTATACCACAATTTACAAAATCCGGAGGAGGGTCTACTGTGAAGCAGTCTAACTTTACTGTCCGGCACACGCACCAGCTTACCCGGGACGTGTGGGAGCTGAACCTGAACGGGGACACCTCCGCTGTCACCGCCCCGGGCCAGTTTGTCAACATCGCCCTGCCAGGGAGGTTTCTCCGCCGGCCCATCTCCATCTGCAGCTGGACTGCGGACGGGCTGACCCTGCTGGTGAAGGAGGCCGGGGAGGGCACCCGGGAGCTGGTGCGCATGGCCCCGGGCACAGAGCTGGACGTGCTCAGCGGCCTGGGGAATGGATTTGACCCGGCGAAAGCCGCCGGGAAGAACGCCGTCCTGGTAGGCGGCGGCATCGGCATCGCGCCGCTGCTGGGCCTCTCCATCCGTATGCGGGAGCAGGGACAAAATCCCACAGTGGTGTTGGGGTACCGCTCGGCAGAGGACAGCTTTTACCAGACGATGTTCGCCGCCATCGGCGTGGACATCCAAATTGCCACGGAGGACGGAAGCATCGGCACCAAAGGCTTTGTCACCGATGTGCTGAAGGCGTTTGCGGAGGAGGTCTATGTCCTGGCCTGCGGGCCCGTCCCCATGCTGCGCGCCGTTCACGGCCTGTCCAATGTCACCGGCGGCCAGTTCAGCTTTGAGGCCCGAATGGCCTGCGGCTTCGGAGCCTGCGTGGGGTGCTCCATCCCAACGGCAAACGGCCCCCGCCGGGTCTGTAAGGACGGCCCCATCTTCCAAAAGGAGGAGATTGTATGGTAGATCTGTCGGTCAATCTTGCGGGCGTGACGCTGAAAAATCCCATCATTCCCGCCTCCGGCACCTTCGGCTACGGCCGTGAGTTCGCGGAAATCTATGATCTGAACATCCTGGGCTCCTTCTCCTGGAAGGGCACCACCGCCGCCCCCCGAGGCGGCAACCCCCAGCCCCGCATTGCCGAGACCGCCGGCGGAATGCTCAACGCCGTGGGCCTCCAGAACCCCGGCATAGACGCCGTCATCCGGGAGGAGGTCCCCCGCATCGCCAAAATCTTCCGCGGACCCGTGATTGCCAACGTGGGAGGCTTCACCCTGGACGAGTACGCCGAAAACTGTCGGAAGCTGGACGGCGTGGAGCAGGCGGCGATTCTGGAGGTCAACATCTCCTGTCCCAACGTCCACGCCGGGGGAAAGAACTTCGGCTGCGACCCCCGCGCCGCCGCGGAGGTCACCCGGGCGGTGCGGGCGGCCACAAAAAAGCCTGTCTTCATGAAGCTGACCCCCAATGTCGCCGACATCGCCGAGATCGCCCGGGCCTGCGAGAGCGAGGGTGCCGACGGCCTGTGTCTGATCAACACCCTCCTGGGGATGCGGATCGACCTGAATACCCGCCGCCCGGTGATTGCCAACCGCACCGGGGGCCTCTCCGGCCCCGCAGTTTTCCCGGTGGCGGTGCGGATGGTGTGGGACGTGTATGAGGCGGTGAAGATCCCCATCATCGGCTGCGGCGGCGTGGACAGTGCCGAGGCCGCGGCGGAGATGATGCTGGCGGGGGCCGCCGCCGTGGAGGTGGGGGCGGCCAATCTGAAAGATCCCTGGGCCTGCAAAACCATCATCGAAAACCTGCCCGGCGTCTGTAACCGGCTGGGCGTGACACAAATTTCTGAACTGACAGGAGGCGCGCACCATGGCTAACGACGTGATTATCGCCCTGGACTTTCCCGCCAGAGAGGAAACTCTGGCCTTTCTGGACCGCTTCCCCACCGGGGAAAAACCCTTTGTGAAGATCGGCATGGAGCTCTACTATGCCGAGGGGCCCGCCATCATCCGGGAGATGAAGGCCCGGGGGCACAAAATCTTCCTGGATTTGAAGCTCCACGACATTCCCAACACGGTGAAGCGGGCCATGTCCGTCCTCTCCCGGCTGGATGTGGACATGGTAAATCTCCACGCCGCCGGTGCCTCGGAGATGATGAAAGCGGCGCTGGAGGGCCTCACCCGGCCAGACGGGAGCCGTCCCCTTCTCATCGCCGTCACCCAGCTGACCTCCACCGGCGCCGCGGCCCTGAAAGATGAGCTGCTGATCGGCGCCCCCATGGCGGAGACGGTGCTCTCCTACGCCCAAAACGCCGCACGGTGCGGTCTGGACGGCGTGGTCTGCTCCCCTCTGGAGGCGGCGCTGGTGAAAGAGCACTGCGGCGAACACTTCCTCACCGTCACTCCCGGCATCCGCTTCGCCGGCGGGGACGCGGGGGATCAGAAGCGGATTATGACGCCGGAAAGGGCCGGAAAGAGCGGCTGCGACTACATTGTGGTGGGCCGTCCCGTCACCCAGGCCGCCGACCCGGTGGAAGCCTACCGCCGGGCAGCAAAGGAATTCCTGGGGTAATGGCGTGTCCGTTCCTGCTTTTTCCGGCACTGCTCCTGCTTCTTCTGACCGGCTGCGGCGGACAGGCGGTCCCGCCGGATTCGTCCCAGGCCGGACAAGCCGTGTGCGGTACCGTCCGGTATGACTCCGGCAACACAGTCAGCCCCTGCCGGATCAGCGACTACTATATCGATTCCAGTACCGGCATCCGCGTATTTGTGGACTATCCCGACTATTACCAGGCTGACGGGGATGAAATCGCGGAGCTGATCATCAGGCCGCGTACAACGGCCGGACGATGGAGGACCTTGCGTCGTCGTATCCGAATACCACCATCACAGTGAATTACGAGGTCACACGGAACGACGCGCAGTATTTCTCAGCGGCATTTCTGTTCTGCGCCATTACCCAAGGCGCCGCACATCCGTCCTCCAGCGAATACGCCGTAACCATTGACCGCGCGTCCAACAGGCCTGTCCGGCTCTCTGATATTCTGGAATTTGACAGTTCCCAGGACCTGGCCCGGCTCATTGCCGAATCCTTCACGCCCCTTGGAAACCGGTCTGACCTCCCTCCCCTGGAGAAACTGGCGTCTCGGTACACGGACCCTGACTTCTATGACGGAGACAGGCATTTTTACCTGACGGAGGACAGCCTGTGCCTGCAGGTTTCCTGCTGGGGTGATTATGTTTTGGAGGCTCCGCTGTCATCTCTGTCCCTTTTATCGGAACCATAAAAAGTCTGCAAAGGAAAAGTCAATAGGAAAATGAAATAAATTTGTGGACATAGAGGAAGGTGAAAAAGAGCAACACAAAAAGACCGCCGTGTAAACGCCGGTCAAATGGAAACAGGGCGGGGACGGTCAATCGGCGTTTTCCAGCGATGCCAGATATTCTTTGACCCTGCCGTAGTAGATGCGCAGGAACTTGTTGGCCCCGGCGGTCATGTAGACCAGGTAGGGCTTGCCCTCGGCGCGTTTCTTGTCTATGAACTGGTAGACCGGGTCATCCTGGGGCATGGATTTCAGCAGGCCGTCCATCACAAGGAACAGCGTCCTGCGCAGCTCCGGCGGGCCACTCTTGGAAGTTCTGACGCTTTTAGCTTCACGCTCACTGGACTGGTTAGCGCCAGGGTCAACGCCGGCGAAAGCGGTGATAGAACCTCTGTGGG
>CAJTZI010000006.1 GCA_910584075.1 uncultured Oscillibacter sp. | reverse complement strand
CGGGGAATAGTGAATATTTTCCTGCGGGCCATCTACCTTTACGACGATAGAATGACGCTGATCCTCAACGGCGGAGACAGGCCGATCACCATTGACGAAATTTTGCTGGACGAGATAGAAGGACACTTTGAAAGCGCCGTTTCTAACTATGCGGGGTGTTCGCCGTTGGTTGCGGCCGCTCCACCAAAAAGAGAGACATGCAATGCATGTCTCTCTTTACCTTTTTCTCCAGGTAAAAGGCGCGTGCCGCGGCAGGCTGATTGAAACCGTATAGGAAAAGACTGCCCAATTTTTTTGCCGGACGAATATCAGGAAGGATTTGCATTTTCCATTCCAATGTGATATACTAAGGTCCGGCCCGGATGTCGGAGTGATTCCGGCGGCGCCGGCCGGGGGAATGCCATCGGTCTGTGAGATGCATTTCTTCCGTTTTTGACACAAAGTTTTATAACCATTCTCTTTAATTTGAGAACTTGATTGTTTGAGCCGGAGATTTTTCTGTCCGGCTCCCGCGGCCGCCGGTATGAAGCGGCACTGGGTGGGCAAACTGTTCCTGTGAAATGACGGGACGGCTTGCCGCCACAAAAGAACATCCTTGAAAAGAGGGTCAGACTTTGACGAAGTATATTGTGCAGGGCGGAAAGCCCCTGTTTGGCGAGATAGAGATCAGCGGCGCGAAGAATGCCGCTGTCGCCATTATCCCAGCCGCCCTGATGGTGGACGGCGTGTGCCGGGTGGAGAATCTGCCCCAGATCTCCGACGTGACCATGAGCCTGAAAATCCTGGAGAACCTGGGCGCCCAAATCCGCACGATCAACCGTCACACGGTGGAGATCGACTCCACCCACATCCACTCCACCCGGACCGACTACGAGCTGGCGCGGAAGATCCGGGCCTCCTACTACCTCATCGGCGCGCTGCTGGGCCGCTTCGGCCACGGCGAGGTGGCCATGCCCGGCGGCTGCAACTTCGGCGGCGTCCGCCCCATTGACCTCCATGTAAAGGGCTTCACTGCCCTGGGGGCCAAGGTGACGGTGGAGGGCGGCTTCATCCGCGCTGCCACGGACCGGCCCCGGCTCAAAGGGGCCAATGTCTATCTGGACGTGGTCTCTGTGGGTGCCACCATGAATATCATGATGGCAGCCGCCATGGCCGAGGGCAATACCGTCATTGAAAACGCCGCTCGGGAGCCCCATATCGTGGATCTGGCCAACTTCCTCAATTCCATGGGTGCCAATATCCGGGGCGCCGGCACGGACACCATCAAGATCCGGGGAGTGGAGCGCCTTACCGGCGGTACCTATGCCATCATCCCCGACCAGATCGAGGCGGGTACCTATATGACCGCCGTTGCTGCCACCGGCGGGCAGATTCTCATCAAGAATATTATCCCCAAACACATGGACTGTATCACGGCCAAGCTGGTGGAGATGGGCGTGGAGGTGGAGGAGAATGAGGACACCCTCCTGGTGCGCCGCACCGGCCCCCTCCAGCGCACCAACGTCAAGACCCTGCCCTATCCGGGCTTCCCCACGGATATGCAGCCTCAGATCACCACCGTTCTCTCCCTGGCGGTGGGTACGTCCCTGGTGACGGAGGGCGTCTGGAGCAGCCGCTACCGCTATGTGGATGAGCTGCGGCGCATGGGCGCCAAGATCCAGGTGGACGACAAGACCGCCGTGGTGGAGGGTGTGGACCATCTCACCGGGGCGCCCATTCAGGCCAGCGACCTGCGGGCCGGGGCGGCCCTGGTGATCGCCGCTCTGGCCGCCCACGGCGAGAGCGAGATCAGCCACGTGCAATACATTGAACGGGGCTATGAGAACATTGTGGAAAAGCTCCGGGCCGTAGGGGCGGAGATCCGCTCCGTAGAGGAGCCGGAGCGGGCGGCTCTGGACGCTGGATAATGCCGGCCTACAAGGGGGGACAGGTCCCCCCTTGGGAGAATCCCTCCGTCAGAGCCGCCGGCCGCCGGTGCGCGCCCCGGGGCGTATATGCCGCGGCGAATCAGCCGGGGAATTCCGGGGGACTGAATCCTTTTTCTGCGTTTGCACCTGCGGGCTGGAGAGAGGAATTTGCATAAATATGCATCATGGTTTGCGTCCGCGATGAGAGGATGGCGGCTTTCGTCGGCGGCCTCCTGCGCGGGCGCGTTTCAATTTTGGAAACGAGGTTGGACTTTTGACCACTGTACATACCCTTGCCAGCGGTTCCTCCGGGAACGCGCTGGTGTTCTCCTGCGGGGATGTCCGGCTGCTGGTGGACGCCGGCATCTCCTGCCGCCGCGTTGAAGCGGGGCTGCGGGAGCTGGGGCTGGCGGACCTCACCGCCGTCTTGATCACCCACACCCATACCGACCACATCTCCGGTCTCAGAACGCTGCTGAAACGGAGGAATGTCCCCGTCTATGCCGCGGAGGCGGCGGGACGGGACCTGGCCCTCCGCCTGCCGGAGATCAAAGGACGGCTGGAGACGCTGGAGCTGTGCCGCCCGGTATCCCTGGGGGCAGTGGAGATCACCGCCTTTCCCACCGCCCACGACGCCCCCGGCGCCTGCGGCTTTCGGTTTGACACCCCTGACGGCGCCGCCGGTCTGATGACGGACACCGGCTATGTGACGGAGGAGGCGGCGGATATTCTGCCCGGTGTGGCGCTGGCGGTGCTGGAGGCCAACCACGACGTGGAGACCCTCCGCAGCGGGCCCTATCCCTATTTCCTGAAACGGCGCATTCTGGGGGAGAGGGGCCACCTCTCCAACGAGGACTGCGCCCGTTTTGCCGTAACCCTGGCAGAGCAGGGGGCGGCGGAGATCGTCCTGGCCCATTTGAGCAAGGAGAACAACACCCCTGCCATGGCGCGGAACGCCGTGGAGACGGCCCTCTCCGCCGCGGGGCTGGCCCCGGCGCTGTTTGTCGCGCCCCGAGATGTTCCAAGCGGGGCCCATGTGGTGCTGGAGGCCGGCCGATGCAGAAGGTGACGCTGATCTGTGTAGGGAAACTGAAGGAGCGGTTTTACGCTGAGGCGGCGTCAGAGTACGTCAAGCGCCTCGGTCGGTATTGCAAGCTGACCGTGATGGAGCTGCCCGAGGAGCGGCTGCCGGAGAATCCATCCCAGGCCCAGATTGACGGGGCGCTGGAGAAGGAGGCCGCCGCCATCCGGGGCAGGCTGCCCTCCTCCGCCAGACTCATTGCCCTGTGCGTGGAGGGACGGGAGCGGTCCAGCGAGGACCTGGCCCGCCTCATGGAGACTTGGGCCGGGCGGGGGGAGAGCCAGCTGGTGTTCCTGATCGGCGGGTCCTACGGGCTCCACGAGTCCATCAAGGCCCGGGCCGCGGAAAAGCTCTCCATGTCCCCCATGACTTTCCCCCACCACCTGGCTCGGGTGATGCTGCTGGAGCAGATCTACCGGGCCTGCCAGATCAATGCCGGAACCAGATATCATAAGTGAGCGGAAGGAGCGGCTCACCGTTTTCGCGGGAGCCCTGAATCGCCGGGAGAGGAGAATCTGCCATGAAAGCCAGCTGGCCCCAGGAGCCCTGCCCGGATGTGAATCTTTCAGAGGAGGAAAAGGCCCGGATCACCCGGATTTTTCGCCGCAGGGCCGTGTGCACCGACGTCTGCCTGGTACTGGGTGTGGTCCTGGCGGTTTTCGCACTGACATCTCCGGATGCTCCCCAGGCAGGTCCCGCCCTCTTTGCCGTTCTCCCCCTGCTGGCGGGGACGCTGGCGGGCGTGTTTATGACCTATGGATGCTGTCCCTTCTGCGGGCGGCGGCCCCGCAAGTGGGACTGGGCCTGGACGCCCATTTTGTGGCGGTTCTTCCGCTGCCCGGACTGTGACTTCACGCCGTACTGGGACAAAAAGCACGGCGGGGAGGCGGAGATGTGAAAAAGCCGGACCATTCCATGCCCCGGCCCTCGGACCAGGATGTCCGCCTGCGGCGAGATCTCTGAACACCGCCTGCCGCCGCTGTGCCCGGTGCGGGCACGCCGCCGCCTGAACCCGGTCCGTCCTCCGCGGCTCCGTCTGTCAGCGCAGAGGATTCACCGTCTCCGGATTAGAGAACCCCTGTATCATCCAGTTTGCATAAATTCAATGTAGGAGGAAACGCATATGGATTTCATGAAGGAATACGAGAAGTGGCTGGCCAGCCCCGCCCTGTCCGCGGAGGAGAAGGCTGAGCTGGAGGCCATAAAAAACGATCCCAAGGAGATCGAGGGCCGGTTCTACGGGCCGCTGGAGTTCGGCACCGCCGGATTGCGGGGCACCATGTATGTGGGCCTCCACAATATGAACATCCACGTCATCCGCTGGGCCACCCAGGGCTTTGCCGACGTCATCTGCGCCGAAGGGCCGGAGGGGAAGAGGCGGGGCGTTGCCATCTGCATGGACTGCCGCAACCACTCCATGGAGTTTGCCCGGGCCGCCGCAGAGGTCTGCGCCGCCAACGGCATCCAGGTGAAGATCTTTGAGTCCCTGCGCCCCACGCCGGAGCTGAGCTTCGCCGTGCGGGAGTACCACTGTCAGGCGGGCATCAACGTCACCGCCAGCCACAACCCCAAGGAGTACAATGGCTACAAGGTCTATTGGGAGGACGGCGCCCAGCTGCCTCCCCATCACGCCGACGCCATCGCAAAGCGCCTGGAGGAGCTGGACATCTTCAGCGACATCAGGACCATGGCCTATGATGACGCCGTGAAGGCGGGCCTGATCGAGGTCCTGGGGGAGGAGACCGACGAGAAGTTCCTCAAAAATGTCATGGCTCAGGTCAACGACGCCGAGACCGTGGCCAAGGTGGCGGACACCTTCAAGCTGGTGTACACACCCTTCCACGGCACAGGACACAAGCTGATTCCCGAGGCCCTGAAACGCCTGGGCATCAAGCATCTGATCTGCGTCCCCGAGCAGATGGTCATCGACGGGGATTTCCCCACCGTGGTCTCTCCCAATCCGGAGAATCCCGAGGGTTTCGCTCTGGCGGTGGAACTGGCCAGGAAGGAGGGGGCGGACTTCATCCTGGGCTCCGACCCCGACGCCGACCGGGTGGGCATCATGGTCCGCACGAAGGACGGCAGCTTCAAGACCATCTCCGGCAACCAGACCGGCGTGCTGCTGCTGGACTATCTGATCGGCGCCATGAAGCGATCCGGCAGGCTGCCGGAAAAGCCCGTGGCCCTCAAGACCATCGTCACCACAGAGATGGCCCGGAAGGTGGCGGAGGTCAACGGCCTCCAGTGCTTCGACACCTTCACCGGCTTCAAGTTCCTGGCGGAGAAGAAGGACAAACTGGAGAGCACCGGGGAGGGGAATGTCATCTTCTCCTACGAGGAGAGCTACGGCTACATGCTGGGCAGCTACGTCCGGGACAAGGACGCCGTCACTGCCGCCCTGTTGCTCACCGAGATGGCCGCCTGGTACGCCTCCCGGAGCCAGACCCTGGCGGACGCCCTGGAGGGCCTGTATGAGAGGTACGGCTGTTACGCCGAGCACACCTACAACCTGGTGATGCCCGGCCTGGACGGCCTGCGGGATATGGCGAATCTGATGAAGGCGCTGCGGGAGAATCCCCCGGCGGAGATCTCCGGCGTGAAGGTCCTCCAGTTCAAGGACTACGCCGACGGCTCCGTCACCGATTGCGCCAGCGGCGCGAAGAGCGCCATGGAGCTCTCCGGGTCCAACGTGCTGCGCTTTGAGATGGCCGACGGTACCAGCGCCATTGTCCGGCCCTCCGGCACGGAGCCCAAGATCAAGGTCTACATCCTGGCCCAGGGCACCGACGCCGCCGACGCCGCCGCCAATGTGGAGAAGTACGGCAAGTGGGTGGACGCTCTGAAAAAGTAAACAGGCTGAATCAATGGGCCGGAGGTTTTTTCCTCCGGCCCATTTTTATAGAGTTTTACAGGTCGTCCGCGTCCTGTACCGGTACCTCATAGGGATCCGCGGGACAGCCGGTCCAGCTGCCCTGGGGGTCGGTCTTCGCGGCGGTGAACTGGGACATCTCCCTGGCTTTGTCCATGGGCGTGTCCCCCTTGCGGTGCTTTTCCACTGGCATCGCCTCCTTTGCGGAGGTAGTATGCGCCGTGGGGAAAATGGTATGCGCTCAGCCGCCCTGTCTGCTGGGAGTTTGACGCCTGCTGTAAAACATACGGATCTCTGCCGGAAATGTCTCTTCCACAGGCGGCGCCCCCGCCGGAGAGCCGGCGGGGGCGCTGGTTCAGCGTTATTTTTGAATCTCCGCAAGGCATTTCTCGCCATTGCGGCGCTTGCCCATGGACGCGCCCTTGAGCTTGTCAAGGCCGGTCTCCGGGACCTCCTTAAATTCCAGGACGCCTTTCTCCCGGGCGATCTTCAAAAGCTGCTCGCCCTTTTCGGAGCGGACAATGACCTGATTCCATTTCCTGTCCACATCCCAGCCGTCGGCGCTGCGGGCCCCACCCACGGAGAGGTCGGCGAACTCCGCCGTCATATCCGTGCAGTAATGGCAGCCAGAGCGCACCAGAGGTGTTACCTCGTCCAGATTCACGGAGACGGTCTCCGCGCCTGTCCGCAGCTCCAGGGAGTGGTACTTGCTGGGGGGGATATCCGTGTGGCTGACCTTCTCCGGGCCGGCGTGGCGGGCGGTGAGGGCGTTCAGGCCCTCCCAGTCCAGGCCCCAGCCGCAGAAGAGACCGAAGACCATGCCGATGTTCGATGCGTGGTGATCATGGTCCGGCAGAGGATTGCCCTTCATCTTGTAGACAGCCAGCGTCTTGCAGGGGGTGCCCACCACGCCGATGGCGTGATACCTGTCCTCCTGCAAGGCCCGGTTCAGCACCGCCAGGGTGGGCGGCACCTGGAAGCTGCTGCCGCGGCAGGCCCGGATCTCCTCCGGCGTCGCCGCCAGGGTTCCCTCCGGGTTCAGGCCTCCTTTAGAGCGGGTCAGAACGGCGGCGTCGATGAAGCCCTCTTTCAAAGCCAGCTCCACCAGGGCCGTCATGGTGCCGCCGTGCTGGGCGTTTGCCCGGATGGATTCGTCGGCGGCCCGGGTCAGGTACAGGCCCCGGAAGGGGCCGATCTCCGGCAGGATGGTCTCCGCCGGAAAGAACTGGCGCCGCAGGGCGTCCAGGTCCGTGGGCATCCGGGGGCAGAACCGCTGGCAGCGGCCGTCCCGGCGCTCACAGTCGAAGTAGCAGATGGTCCGCCCGTCCACGGAGTCCCAGTAGGGACACATTCCCTGGCAGGCGCCGCAGCCGGTGCAGAGGCCCGGCTTGATGACCTGGGTATCCAGCGCGATTGTACTTAACATTGCCGTCCCCTCCTTATACCATGATCTGCGGATACCGGAAGATCTCCAGCTCCAAAGACCGGGCCTGGGGCGGGAGGTAGTCCTCCAGCAGGTGGTTCTCGCCGCACAGATGGTCCTGGCAGAGATATCGGTAACCGGGCTTTTGAGGCGTCAGGAAGCCCTTTTCATACAGCAGCGGCGTCAGGGCGGAGAACCGGGTGTCCCGGGGCAGGGAGAGGGTCAGCTCCGTGTGCTTGACAAAGTCGCTGAAGCGCACCTGGATGGCATTCATCACACCGCCCCCTTTCCCGCGGCCTTGCAGCCCATGGCAAAGGCACGCTGGTTGACTTCCAGCACCGCGCCCTTGAACCTCTGGGTGAGGATCTTCTCCAGGTCCTCCCGGCTCAGAGGCGCTCCGGGGAGCTGGCTGAACGCCCCCAGCAGCGCGATGTTGGCGGACTTGGAGTCCCCGGCCTCCATGGCGATCTCGGCGGCAGGGACAGCCAAGGCCATGGCCGTCAGCCGGTCGATCTCGCCGGCGATGTCCTCCACCGCCGGGTACTGCTGGATGCCCTGGAGCACCCCCAGGGGGTACACCGGCCGGGGATCGTAGACCACGGTGGTGTCCTTCCCGGCGTACTTGCGGACCATCCGCAGCGTCTCCAGGGGCTCAAAGCCGATGATGAGGTGGGCCTCCCCGGAGGGGATCAGCACGCTGGGGTCCATTTTGGCGGACACCCGCACGTGGCTCATGACGGAGCCGCCCCGCTGGGACGCGCCGTAGGTCTCTCCCACGGCCACCCGGAAGCCCCGGTCACACATGGCGCTGCCCAGCACCTCGGCGGCCAGCACGTTGCCCTGCCCGCCGATGCCGCACACCACGATATTCAGAGGATCGAACTTCAATTCCCTCACGCCTCCTCACCTCTTTCCACATGGATGGCCCCGCTGGGGCAGAACTTGGCGCACACGCCGCAGCCAACGCACGTCACTGGGTCGATTTGGGCCTTGCCGTTTTTGAAGTCCCAGGTGTTGCCGGGACAGCCCCAGACCCGGGAGCAGTACTTGTCGCATCCGCAGCCCTCGCCCAGGCACACGTCCTGGTCCACCCAGACCCGAACGGGCTTTTTCTGCTTCTTGGCTGTCAGCGTGGCGCAGGGCTGGCGCATGATGAGGACGTTCATACCGTCCTCCTGGAGGAGCCGCTTCAAGGTCTTCTCCGTCTCCTGAACGTCGAAGGGATCTGCCACCTCTACCTTGCAGCCCATGGCCTCCAGAATCCTCTGGATGTTCATGGGCTCGGCGGGAGTGCCCATGGCGGTGATGCCGGTGCCGGGGTGGGGCTGGAAGCCGGTCATGGCGGTGGCGGAGTTGTCCAGCACCAGAAGCAGCATATTGGCCCTGTGGTACACGGCGTTGACCACGCCGGGCATGATGGTGTGGAAGAAGGTGGAGTCGCCGCAGACGGTGACTACCTTCTGGTCCAGGCCGTAGCGGGTCAGCTGGCCCAGGGCCTCTGCCAGGTTGATGCCGGAGCCCATGCAGTTGCAGGCCTGGAAGGCGTACTGTCCGGCGAACTGGCCGGACATGATGTAGCACCCGATATCGCCGATGACCACACCGGGGTTTTTCTCCTGGCGCAGCACCCGCTTGAGGATGTGGAAGGTGGCCCGGTGGGGGCACCCGGCACAGAAGGTCATCTCCCGCTCCGGCAGGGGCAGCGTGGAGGCGGTTTTCCTCTCCGGCAGGGGTATCCCTGTGAACTCCGCAATGGCCGCCGTCACATTGTCCGGGTCCAGCTCGCCGGTCTTGGGCAGGACCCCGTCGCCCCGGCCCCAGAAGGAGATGGACAGCTGGCGCTTTCCGGCCAGGGCCTCCAGGTGCTCCTCCAGGAAGGGGTCCACCTCTTCCAGAATCAGCACAGTATCCGCGTGTTCCAGATAGCGCAGTATGTAGTCCTCCGGCAAGGGCCAGAGAGTTCCCAGGGTCAAAAGGCCCACCCGGTTCGTTAGGCCCAGGCGGTGCAGCGCTTCCTGGGCGTAGAGCCGCCCGGTGCCGCTGGCGACGATGAGGAATTTGGCCTCCTCCAGACCGGTGTAGTGGTTGTATTCGCAGCTTTCAAACTCGCTCCGCAGGGCCTCCAGCCGCTCCAGCATGGGCGTGTGGAGGTACGAGACGCACACCAGCCTGTCCCACTCCCGCACCTTTTGGATGGGGTGGGGCTTTTCCGGCAGGTCTCCCAGCCGCACGATCCCCCGCCCGTGGCAGACCCGGGTGGTGAGCCGGACGATCACCATCTGCCCCGTGCGCTCGGAGAGCTCGAAGGCGTAGGGCACAATGTCCTTGGTTTCCTGCATGGTGGTGGGTTCCAGCAGCGCCACGCTGGCGGACTCCGCCTGCCAGCGGGAGTCAAACTCGTTGGTGCTGGAGTGGGCGCTGGGATCGTCCGAGGTCACGATCACAAGGCCCCCCTTGACGCCGTGCTGGGCCCCGCAGTGCAGGGAGTCCGCCGTACAGAGAAGCCCGTTCTGCTTCACAATGCACAGTGCCCTGGCCCCCGCCAGCGATGCGCCCACGCACGCCTCCAGCGCGCAGACCTCGTTGGTGGACCACTCGGCGTAAAAGTTCCGCTCCCCGGCGATTTTGCCCAGCATTCCCAGAACCTGGGAGGAAGGGGAGCCGGGGTAGGACGCGGCGAAGTTGATCCCAGCCTCCACCGCGCCGCGGACAATGGCCTCGTTGCCCTGCATCAGGCAGACCTGTCCCGGCGCGTTGGCTGTCATCGTCCATTCCATAGTTCCAAAGTCACCCTCTCTGAATAAATATGTCTCTGGTTAAAAAATTATCATGATTCTGGTCTCTATTGTAGCACCTTCAGCGGGAAATGCAAGTGGAAGAGACGGAATATCGGAAAAAGCGCGAAGCGAGAACAAAAGTTTCACCAGCCTTTTCAAAGGCTGTGGAGGCCCGAGGTAAAGCCCCGGGGCGCGCCTCGCAAGGCGCGAAATACCAGTTGCTTACATGAAGCGGTGCAAAACACCCACTCCCGTTTCAGCATGATCAAAAAGCCGCAGCTGAGAGCGTCTCGGCCGCCTGCAGGATGGCAGACAGCGTCCCTCGACAGCAGAGTAGCTCCCGCCTCTGGCCCTTCCCGCATGGTTTTCCGCTTTCCTTGAATCCGCAGGGGGGGCCGCGCACCCCCACCGCCCTTTGAAAGGGGCGGCTCCAGACCTTAACAGTCACAACGCAGCCCGCCATAAAGACGCGGGGCGGGAAACCTCCCGCCCCGCAACAGGGAATCCGTCTCAGAACTCCAGGCTTCCGAACGCCACGCACTTGCCGCTTTTGCGGTCGAAGAGCATGATATTCTCCCCGGAGATGTCTACCCGGACCTGGGCCCCGATGGTAAAGAGGGTGCTGCCGAACACCACGCCTGTAAGCAGGAAATCTCCGATGCGTACCTTGATGGTGGACTCCATTCCAGTGGGCATGGCGCCGTAAATTTCACCCTCCAGCGCACCGCCCTCCGCGATGTCAATGAACTCCGGCCGGATGCCCAGCACCAGGTCCTCGTTGGTCAGCACAGGCTCTTCCTGGAGGGACAGGTCCTCCTCCTCGACCTTGGCGATGTGATAGCGGAAGGTCTCGTCCTTGTTGCCCTTCTCCACAAAGCCCTTCGCCGCGGCCTTCCTTTGGTGCTCCTGAGCCAGGGCCGCGTCGCGGTCGTCCCGGTCCTGAAACCAGCCGGAGAGATCCAGGGGGTGGGCGGGCTTGAAGACGGCCTTCTGGCCGCCGAAGACGGTCAGCTCCACAGCTCCGTCGCCCCGCTGGGCGCCCTTGGCCTCCACAAAGTTGATGGAGGGGTTGCCCACGAAGTCCGCCACAAACAGGTTGTTGGGGCGGTTGTACACCGTCAGGGGCGCGTCGTACTGCTGGAGCACGCCGTTGTTGATCAGGCAGATCTGGGTGGCCAGGGTCATGGCCTCCATTTGGTCGTGGGTGACGTAGACAAAGGTGGACCCGGTCTCCACATGGAGGCGCTGGAGCTCATATCGCATCTCCAGGCGGAGCTTGGCGTCCAGGTTGGAGAGGGGTTCGTCCATGAACAGCACCGAGGGCTCCGGAGCCAGCGTCCGGGCGATGGCCACCCGCTGCTGCTGGCCGCCGGACAGCTCCGCCGGATACCGGTCCATGAACATGCCGATCTTTACAATCCGGGACACCCGGCGGACCGAGAGGTCGATCTCCTCCCTGGTGAGTTTACGGACCTCCAGTACGGGCTGGCCGTTCTGGACGGCCTCGAAATGGTCGTTGAGGCCCTGGGCCTTCTTGGCGCTCTCCGCCTTCTCCCGCAGGGCGGCAGCCTCGGCGGAGACGTCCTTTCCGCTCTCCAGGTGGTAGCCGTAGAGCTTTTTGGCGGTGTAGAGGGAGATGGTGAAGGCGTCAATCAGCTTGATGTAGGCCTTCTTCTCGTCAATTTTTCCCGTCTTGTCCCGGCAGTCCTCCAGCACCTTCACCACCTCGCCGGGATTGGAGAGAATCTCCGCCAGACGGGCGCTGTTCCGGGCCTCGAAGTCGATCTTCGGCAGGTCCTCCTTGATGTTGGAGAGGCCGAAGGCGATGTTTTCATAGACGGTCATGTTGGGCCACAGGGCGTAGTTCTGGAACAAAAAGCCCACCTTGCGCTTGTTGGCGGGGACATTGATGCCCAGGGCGCTGTCAAACACCACCTTGTCGCCGATTGTGATCCGGCCGCTGGTGGGGGTCTCCAGACCTGCGATCATCCGCAGGGTAGTGGTCTTGCCGCAGCCGGAGGGGCCCAGCAGGGTGACGAAGGAGTTGTCGGCAATGACCAGGTCCAGGTCGTCCACGGCGTAGAACTTGCCCCACCGCTTGGTAACGTGTTCCAATCTGATTTCAGGCATAATTTAACCTCCTCAGCATATAAAGCCTCGCAGAGTTTCGCCGTGCGGCGGCGAAATAAATTTTAACTTGATTTTTCCCGCGGCATGTGCGTGGGAAAAATCACATCCCGCCCTGCGCAGTGTGCGAGGGAAGCGGCTGCGCCCGCAGGCGTGTGCAAGCGAGCCGCAGTGCGCGGAGCAGGGCGTAGTCCCCCGCGCTGGAAAGCCCGGCAAAGCGGGTTTTTGGCAAAATCAGCCTCCGATTCCCTTGTCAAGGCTGGCGCCGGTGACTTTATTGACCAGCGTGTTGCACACCAGAATGGTGACGATCAGAATCAGGTTGATGCCGCTGGAGAAGGCGTACAGGCCCATCTCGTCGAAGTAGTCCAGAGTGGTGGAGAGGATGAAGCCCTGGGTGCACAGCAGCATAAACAGGCTCAGCTCCCTGAGGCACGTCATGAAGGGCAGCAGGTAGCCGCTGATGATGGACGACTTCTGGATGGGGATGATGATGCGGGTCATGCGCTTGAACCAGGGGATGTCCTGGATGATGGCCGCCTCCTCGATCTCGCCGGAGAGCTGGAGCATGGAGTTCAGAGAGCTCCGGCTGGCAAAGGGGATGTACTTGATGGTGCCGGTGATGATCAGCAGCGTGTAGGTGTTGAAGAGGTTCACGTATTGGTTGGAGAACAGGATGAAGAAGGCCACGCCCACGGCAATGGATGGCATCAGATACGGCAAAAACGCCACGCTGTTGACGTAATTGGCCCATTTGCTCCGCCTGTTTTTGGAAACGGCGTAGCCGATGAGAGTGCCGATGGTGCCGGCGATCAGCGAGCAGCAGACGCTGACCCAGATGGTGCCCTTGAAGGCCCGCCAGATGGTTTCGTTGTGCAAAATGCCCTTCTGGCCGTACATGCCGTTTTCGGAGACGTTCTCGTCCGTCACCCACCATTTTGTGGTGAGGTTGTCGGTGTCGCCGGTGTAGAGGAAGGAGTAGTCCCCGGGGTTGGGCAGGAAGGTCTCAAAGGCGAAGGAGACGATTGGGAAAATGCTGGTGAAGAAGGTGACGATCACCAGCGCCAGGGCGATGACGTACTTTCCCGCCCGGCCCAGGTTGATCTTGGAGATCTGGCCGGACTTGCCGGTGACGGTGGTGTAGCTCTTGCGGCTGGTGAGGGAGAGCTGGTTCAAAAGCATGATGGCCACGCCGAAGAACATCATGATGATGGCCAGAATGCTGGCCTCTCCGGTGTACTTGGAGTTCATGGAGACGTACTTGGTGGAGAGGGTGGTGAGCCCCAGGTAGTGGGGCACCGGGTAGGAGCCCATGGAGCTGCCGAACACCAGCAAAATGGTGGAGAGAATGGCGGGCTTCACCATGGGCAGCGTCACCTTGCACATGATCTTCCATTTAGGCGTGTCCAGTATGGTGGCGGCCTCCTCCAGATTGGCGTCCATGTTGCGGAAGATGCCGCCGATCAGGATGTAGGCAAAGGGGGCGTAGTGCAGGCCCAGCACCACAAGGCTGGGGAACAGGCCCTGGCACCACCACAGCGGCATGTTCACACCCAGGGTGGCCGCCAGCAGGCCGTTGGACGTGCCGGTGACTGCGTTGGAGTTGAACAGGTTCTGCCACACCACGGCCAGGGTCCACTGGGGCATGATGTAGGGGAAGATGAAGATGGAGCTGAGATATTTCCGCCAGGCCAGATTGGTGCGGGTGATGAGAAAGGCGAACACGCCGCCGAACAGGATGGATACCACGCAGGTGCCCACCGCCAGCAGCACGGTGTTCAAAAGAGGTGTCCACAGGTTGGTCTTGGCCAGACGGCTGGTGAACAGGTCTATGTAGTTCACCACGGTATAGCCCGCGGCCTGGCCGGTGAGGTGGGCGTCAATGGTGCCGGGGTGGATTTTGAAGGTGTCCTCCACAATGGCGATGATGGGGGCCACGGTGGTCACGGTCAGCACAATGCCCATCAGCACCAGAATCACGTTGTGGGGCTTGGAGAAAAAGGTCTTGACCTTGTTGAGAAAAATCGTGGATTTGCTCGCCTGGAGGGTGGCTGTTTGATTCATAAAAACGCCTCCTAACGTTCCGAAGCGACGGGGATTCCGGCCTCACGCAGGGCGGCGCGGAGCCGGGAGATGTCGTTTTGATAGTGGAAGGCCCGCATTCCGCACCAGCGGGCGGCCTCCACGTTCAGATGTAGGTCGTCGATGAAAAAGCACTCCCCGGGGGACAGGCCGAACCGGGAGAACAGCCGGCGGTACAGCTCCGGGTCCGGCTTGAGGAGCTTTTCCTCAAAGGAGAGAAGAGCACCCCGCAGCAGGGGCAGTACCTCGATTTTCTCCCGGAAACGGTAAAAGCGGGCGGAGGTATTGGACAGCAGGTACAGCGGCACGCCCAGGGCGTCCAGCTCCCGGGCCAGGGCGTTCATCTCCGGCTTGGGAAAGAGAAACTCATCCCAGTGCTCAATTACCCGGGCCGCGGCCCCGTGCAGCCCCTCCGGCAGCCGCTTCCGGGCGGCGGAGAGGACCTGTTCCTCCGACACAATGCCCCGGTCCAAAGCCACCCATTCCGGGCATTTGAAGATGGCCTGGTCTAGGAGCCGCGCGTCCTCCGGCGTGTCGGAATAGGCGGCGGTGAGCTCCAGCATGGGGAAGTCCAGCAGAATGCCGCCCATGTCAAATATGACTGCTTTGGACATAAGAATCCGTCCTTTCAGAGCCAGTGGGAATAGAGAAGGCCCGGGGCGCGCGTCCGCGCCCCCCGGACCTGATTGGGTGAATGGCCTGCGGTCAGACCGTGCGTTCAAAAGAGATCGTCAGCTGGCATCTCGTGCCCTCCCAGGGGTTCCAGGGCGTGACAGCCCGGACCTCCCAGCCCTCCCGGGCGCGGGCGTTCATCTACGAATCCGCGTCTTCAGGCGTGTTCACGGTCACCACTTTGTACTCTTTCATATCCGCGGATCAACCGGCGGAGTACTTGGTCAGCATCTCCACCCAGCTGCCCACGGTGAAGGCCACGTCGGCGCAGTACTCGGGGTCCTCCAAGACCAGTTTACCCTCGGTGGTCCACCAGTCGTAGCCCCGGTCGTTCTTGGCCTCGAACTCCACAGTGGTGCCGTCCTCAGCCATGCCGCCCTTGGAGTGGCCGTACTGGGCCTCGGTGCCCTCAGCCACGGTGGGGTTGGAGGAGTAGCCGCCCATGTCCTTGCCCCAGGCGGAGAAACCGTCCACGGTCTCGGTCATGTAGGCGATGAAGGCGCAGGCGGTCCAGGGCAGGGGGGAGTTGTCGGTGACGAAGAGATAGTGGCAGTAGCCGTAGCCGCCGATGCCGGTGTAGCCATCGTCGTAGGCCGCCACGTTGATGTTGTTGACGGACACGGAGCTGGACTCCTCCACGGAGCGCAGCTTGGAGTACACCAGCAGGCCGAACTGGTCGGTGGCGGACTTGTCAACCAGGGTGTTGCAGATGGGGCCGTCGTCGGTCTGGGCGTTGTAGCTCTCCACCCACAGCTTGATCCAGGCCAGAGCGTACGCGCCGTCGGCGCCCAGGCCCAGGTCGGCGGCCTCGGACTCCATGGCCTTGATGGTGGGCTGGAAGTAGGCCTGCTCATCGGCGGAGAGGGCGTTGAAGGCCTCCTTCAGCCAGCCGGCGTAGGTGTCCTCGGTGAGCATGTACAGGAAGTTCTTGCCTACAATCTCGGAGTCGATGTCCATGAACAGGCCGTGCTCGCCCTCGGCCACGAAGTCCCAGCAGTTGTCGTAGGTCTTGGAGCCGGTGTTATTGTACATGAAGACCTTGTTCAGGGTCTGGAGGGCCAGGTAGCCGTCATAACCGTCGGCGGTGGTGCCGTTGGCCTCGGCCCACTCCTTGGGGATGAAGGTGTCCAGAATGCCGGTCTGAACCATCTTGCTCTCAATCTGGTTGCCGTCCTGGATGAGCGTCATGGCGAAGGTGCCCTCGGGCTTGAGGGAGTCGGCGGTAAGCTGGTCGAAGATCTTGTTGTTCTTGGGCTGCTGCCAGTCAAACTCCATGCTGTATCCGGAATCGATGGATTGCAGGTACTCAATGAACAGGGGCAGAGCGCTCTTGCCGCGGCTGGAGTTGCCCACGCCGAAGAACGTCTTGCCGTTGGACTCCTCGATGGCCTTCTTAGCCAGCTCCTCCAGGGTCATGCCCTCGGCCTCTTTGATGATCTTCTGGGTCTCGGTGAGGCTGGCGTCGTCCGCGGGAGCGGGGGCGGGGGTGTCTTGGCTGTCGCCGCCGGTCTGGGCCGGCGGGGTGTTCTCCTGGGCGGGGGGATTGCTTCCGCCGCCGCAGGCGGTGAGAGTGAACAGCATGACCAGGGTCAGAAGCAGTGCAGAGATTCTTTTCATTTCAGTTCCTCCTTCGGTGTTTTCAACAAAATCCGGCACTTCCAAATTCCGCCGGTTGTTAATTTTATTGTATGAGACAATGAAAAAAAAGAACAGTGGACAATTCTGCGTTTTTTTGGGCACTTCTGATATTTTTGTCGGATTTGGATGAAAACACCGCTGAGAATGTGGTATACTATGGATAAATCACTGATTGGGAGGGGGGCTGCGCCGTGAAGAGAGTCTGTCCGCTGCTGCTGGCGGCGCTGCTGGCGGTGCTGACCGCCTGCGGGGCGGAGGAGCCGGAGACCGCCGCCTATGCCCCGGCGGAGAGCGAGCGGCTGGTCATCTACACCTCCCACAAGGAGGAGGTCTACTGGCCCATCGTTCTGGAGTTCGAGCAGCGCACCGGCATCTGGGTGGACGTGGTGGCCGGCGGCACCAACGAGCTGCTGGAGCGCATCCGGGAGGAGGGGGACAGCCCCGGGGCGGACGTGATGTTCGGCGGCGGCGTGGAGAGTCTGGAGTCCTGCCGGGACTGCTTCGCCCCCTATACCTGCGCGGAGGCGGAGGAGATTCAGGAGCGGTTCCGGGACCCGGACGGGCTCTGGACCCCCTTCTCCGCCCTGCCGGTGGTGCTGGTGTACAATACCAAGCTGGTGACGGAGGGCGGCGTTACGGGCTGGGCGGACCTGCTGTCCCCCCGGCTGCGGGGGCGCATCGCCTTTGCGGACCCGGCGGTGTCCGGCTCCAGCTTCACGGCTCTTGTGACTATGCTGGAGGCGGTGGGCGGTGAGGAGCAGGAGACGCTGAGCCGCTTCGCGGAGAATCTGGACGGGCGGCAGCTGGAGGGCTCTGGCGATGTGGTGCGCTCCGTGGCCGGCGGCACGGACCTGGTGGGAGTGACGCTGGAGGAGACAGCGCTGAAGCGTATGGCCGCCGGAGACAACATCGCCCTGGTGTACCCCGCAGACGGCAGCAGCTGCGTCCCAGACGGCAGCGCCCTCATCCTGGGGGCGGCCCACGGGGAAAACGCGAAGCTGTTTCTGGACTTCACCGTCAGCCGGGAGGTTCAGAGCCTGCTGGCGGGAGAGTTCTGCCGCCGCTCCGTCCGGGGGGATCTGGAGATGGAGCGGTCCATGGTCCCCCTGGAGGAGATCCCCATGGCGGACTACGACGTGGCCGGGGCCAGCGGCCGCCGGGACGCGGTGCTGATGAGCTGGGCCTTCTACCTGGGAGAGGAGGGAGAGGCATGAGACGGCCCCCATCCTTCCGCCGGCGGCTCTTCGTGGGATTTCTGGCGGCCTCGCTGATCCCCACGCTGGCCTGCTCGGCCATGATGCTCCAGGTCTTCCGCCTGCGGATGGCGGGGGAGGCGGAACGGGAGATGTCGGAGCATCTGGCGGCGGCCTCCGCCGCCCTGGACACGGCCTTTGACGCCTTCTCCCAGGCCGCCTCCCGCCTCCAGGGCAGCGCCATCGCGGCCCGGGCCCTGGCCGGGGACGGGGCGACAGAGGACACCCTGGTGAACGGTGAGCTCTTCGCCGCCGCGGGAGAGGCCCGGAGCTATGCCGCCTTTGACCTCTACGACCTCGGAGGGCGGCGGCGGTATTCCACCCGGCAGACGGCGGGGGAGGCGGCTCTCCCCACCGGCTGGGGCGTGCTGCACGGCGCCGCGGAACAGGGGGAGTCCCTGCGGTTCACCGCCTGCGGGGACGTGACGGACACGGAATCCCCCCTGCTCCAGGGGGCGGTGACGCTGACCGGTGCCGGGGACCGGGAGACAGGATACCTTGTGGTCAGCGTGTACTACGCGGGCTTCCGTCAGCTGCTGGAGGGCAAGTACGGCGCCCAGAACGAGTTGGTGCTGCTGAGCCCCTACTGGCGGCCGGTGTACTGCGTTCAGCCCTCCCTGGCGGACGCCCTGGCGCCCCGGCTGCGCAGCCGCCTGCTGGCGGGCCGGGAGCTGGACGATCCGGCGGAGGCATTTTTGTACGCGGCGGCCCGCCATGAAAAGAGCGGCCTCTATCTGGTGCTCCGGCGGCCCCAGGTGTTCACGGCGGAGACCATCCGCCTGCTGCACACCGTGAGTTTGGGGTGCGCAGTGGTGTGCGTGGCGCTGTCGGTGTGCATGGGACTGGCTCTCAGCCGGCAGATGTTCCGGCCCATCCAGCGCCTGCGCCAGGGCATCGGCGAGGTGGAGCACGACAACCTGGATGTCTGCGTTCCCGCCGAGGGGGAGGACGAGCTGGGGGAGCTGGCCGGACGGTTCAACAACATGGTGGAGGCCCTGCGGCGGAACCGGGAGGCCCTGGTGGAGAACCAGCGGGAGCTGAACCAGGCCCAGATCCGGATGCTCCAGGCCCAGCTGAACCCCCACTTCCTGTGCAACACCCTGGACACCATGAAGTGGATCAGCAAGATCAACCGGGTGCCCCAGGTGGCGGAGATGTCGGCGAATCTGGCGGACATCCTGCGTTTTTGCATCTCGCCGGAGGAGTTTGTCGCTCTGCGGCGGGAGGTGGAGATTCTGGAGCGGTATGTGGAGATCCAGGAGATCCGGATGTCCGGGGCCTTCACCTTCCGGGTGTCACTGCCGGAGGAGCTGGCGGAGTGCCGGATTCCCAAGATGATTCTCCAGCCCCTGGTGGAAAATGCCATCCTCCACGGATTGGAGGGCGTGGAGAACGGCGCGGTGGAGGTGACGGTCCGGGAGGCGGCGGGGATGCTGCGGATCACCGTCCGGGACAACGGCACGGGCCTGCCCCCCGAGATGGAGGCGGGGCAGTACCGGAGCCGGGGCCCTGCCGGGAGGCATCTGGGTCTCTACAACGTGAACACGATTTTGACGAAGTACTACGGGGACGGCTGCGGGCTGTTCCTGGAAAATGAGGCCGGAGGCGGCGCCGCGGTGACGGCGGTGCTGCCGGTACAAAGAGAGGAGGAGCGTCTGTGCTGAAGGTTCTGGTGGTGGAGGACGAGGAGATGATCCGCAGGGGCATCGTGCTGGCGGTGGACTGGGCGGCCATGGACTGCGTGGTGGTGGGGGAGGCCGCCAACGGCCTGGAGGCCCTGGACGCCGTGGAGCGGCTGGACCCGTCCCTGATCATCACCGATCTGAAAATGCCCCAGATGGACGGCATTGAAATGCTGCGGCAGCTGCGGGCCCGGGGGAACGGGGTCTACGTCATCATCCTCACCGCCTACGACAGCTTCACCTACGCCCAGAGCGCCCTGCGGCTGGGGGCGGTGGACTTTCTCCTCAAGCCCTTCCACGACGGGGACCTGGAGCGGGCGGTGGCCGCCCTGCGGCGGCGGATTGGGTCCGCCTCCGTTCCCCGGGAGGCGGAGTACCCCCTGCCGGGCCTCAAGAAGGGGGACAAGAGCAAATACGTGCTGGAGGCCATGGACTACATCGGAGAGCACTACAACGACCCCAATATCAACATCGCCGCCATTGCCCAGCACCTGGGGCTCAGCGAGGGGCACCTGAGCCATACCTTCAAGAAGGAGACGGACTACACCCTTTTGAACTACCTCACCCGCTACCGGGTCCACAAGGCCATGGAGATGCTGCGGGACTGCCGGGTGAAGGTCTACGAGGTGGCAGAGCGGGTGGGCTACCGGGACATCACCCACTTCTCCGCCACGTTCAAAAAGCTGGCGGGCATGACCCCATCGGAGTACCAGGACACCTGCCGCTAACAATAATATTCCGCCCGAAGGCGGGGAGAGGAGCTGTTGAGAGATGCTGAAACCGGTATATCTTCCGGAGGAGCACAGTGTTTTGATCTGGGCCGTGGCGGGCTCCCCCTGGGAGCTGCTGGCCCTGTGGCTGATCGCCATCAATCTGGTGACATTTTTTGTTTTCGGGATCGACAAGTGGAAGGCAAAGCGGAAGGCGTCCCACGAGAGCACCCGCCGGGTGCCGGAGAGGACGCTGTTCCTGCTGGCGGCCCTGGGGGGCAGCGCGGGGGCGCTGCTGGGCATGAGGGCCTTTCATCACAAGACTCTCCACAAGACCTTCCGCTTCGGCATCCCCGCCATTCTGGCCCTCCAGATTCTCATCCCCCTGGGGCTGTGGATATATTTTGCCCTGAACTGAGAAGATGAAGGCCAGACCTCCGGCGGCCTCCGCGGAGGTCTGGCCTTCGCGCGCCGCCGCTTTGTTTACATTTCACAACTGCTGCTGTCCAAATATGGCGGACCATATATTGCTAATTGAGAACTATCTGGTATAGAATATAAATGGGGCATTTTAGGGATATGGGCCGTGTTTGGCCGGAAAGGAGACAATCCACGTCCCAAACGTTGCTGTGGACCCGCATAGGCCGAGACCCGGCCGGATATGAGGGGGTTCACAGCTATTATTTGCTATGAAGGAGAAGAGAAATGGAAACACAGAAGAAACCTGCCAAACGTCTGCCAAACAAGATTGAGGCGCTGATCCCCATCGTCGTTCTGTTGGCAATCATGATCTCCAACTATGCCTTCGGCTGGGGACAGGACCCCCATATTCCGGTGCTGATCGCCTGCGCGGTGGCCATGCTGGTTGGCTGGCGGTGCGGCTATGACTATAAAGAGATGCTGGCCAGCGCTCTGGACGCGGTGAACCAGTCCCTGGAGGCCATCATCATTATCCTCTGCGTAGGCTGCCTCATCGGCTCCTTCGAGTGGTGCGGCACCATTCCCGCCGTGGTCTACTACGGTCTCAAGTGCATCACTCCCGGAATGTTCCTGCCCCTGGCCTGCATCCTCTGCGCCATCGTGGGCATCGCCCTGGGTTCCGCATGGACCGTGGTGGCGACCCTGGGCATCGCGTTTATGGCCATCGGCGAGACCATGGGCCTGCACCCGGGCCTAGTGGCCGGCATGATCCTCTCCGGCGCCTGCTGCGGTGACAAGTTCTCCCCCCTGTCCGATTCCACCAATCTGGCCGCCGGCTCCGCCCAGACGGGGCTTTTCGACCATGTGCGGGCCATGGTTACCACCACCTTTCCCAGCCTTGTGATCGCCATTGTCATCTACGCGGTCATCTCCCTCCAGGGGAGCGCCAGCTACGACCCCCAGATGGCTAACGAGCTGTCTGAGGCCATTGTGGACCACTACGCCTACATGAGCCCCGTTTTGCTGCTGCCCGTGCTGTTTATCATCGTGGTGGCCCTTTTGAAGAGCCCGGCCATCCCCGGCGTACTGCTGATCTCCGTGGTGGGCTGCATCTTCGCTGTGATCTTCCAGGGCGCTAATTTCTCCGACTGCATCACCATGGCCCACTACGGCTATTCCGCCGAGACGGCCAACGAGCTGTGTGACACCCTGCTGAACCGGGGCGGTATGGACAGTATGCTCTGGACCAACAACCTGGTGATCATCGCCGTGGGCTTCGGCGGCATTCTCCAGAAGATCGGCGCGGTGGAGTCTCTGCTGGGCAGTCTCATCAAGAAGGTCAAAACGCCTTTCCAGCTGATTGTGGTCACCATTCTGACCTCTATGTTCTGCATCACCACCATGTGTGACCAGTACCTGGGACTTATCATTCCCAGCAGCATGTACAAGGACAAGTACGACGAGCTGGGCCTTGGCCGCAATATGCTCTCCCGGACCCTGGAGGACGGCGGAACCTTGTGGTCTCCCCTGATCCCCTGGTCCTCCTGCGGCGCGTATCACTCCCGGATCCTGGGTGTGCCCACCCTCTCTTATCTGCCCTTCTGCTTCATGAACATCATCAACCCCATCTACGCCATCATCACGGCCAGCTACGGCGGCAACATCCTCTATGCCGACGGGTCCCGGACCAACGTTCTGGGTAAGCTGAAGACCGGCGGCGCGCCTGCCGGCGCCCCGGACGACGCCCATGAGAAAGCGATGGCAGCCCTGGCCAAAATCCGCGGCACGGAGAAAGCTGCTCAGAAATAAATGCGTTATTATGGAATCCTGCGAGAGCGCAAGACCTGGGTCAAAGCGGTTCTCCTTCTGCTGGCGGTGTGCATGCTCCTGCTTGAGATCGCGCGGAAGCAGTGGATCTATGTGCCGATGATGCTGCTGGTGGTTCTGGCCTGTTTTTTTCGGAAGGAGCATATCGTCTCCCAGGAGGGAGTGGATATCCACAGCCGCCTGTTCGGCTGTTCCCAGCACAGCTGCTGGACCTGGGAGGAGATTACCACCATCCATCAGGACACTCAAAAGGCGGCCCCCAACGTGATGCTTCACTTTGGAAAGGACATCACCACCCGGGTCTTTGTGATGAAGGCGGAGGACGCCCGGGCGGTGCTGGCTCTGGCGAAGAAGATGAACCCGAAGATCTACATTGCCGGGATGGGCCGCTGACCCTCGCGTTCCTCCTGTTTTTCTATCCGGTCGTTTTTCGACAAGCTGAGGCGGCCCTCCGGTGGGAGGGCCGCCTCTTCTGCTTCCGCCGTATTTGCGCTTTTGGGGAAGTTTTGTCTAAAGGGTGTGAAAGGTGGATGGGCCCCCTTGTAAAATGGAAAGAACCGTGGTACAATCAAAGACCATGATACGGAACAAAAAGGAGAAATGGGTGAAGATTCATGAGCTATACGAAAATTGCCGCTGTCTTTGCTGACCGCGAGGCCCTGTCCGGACAGACCGTCACCGTGGGCGGCTGGGTCCGCACCATCCGGGATTTGAAGGGCTTTGGATTTATTGAGCTGAACGACGGCTCCTGCTTCAAAAACCTCCAGGTGGTGATGGAGTCCGCTGCCCTGGTGAATTACAAGGAGATCGCCGCCCAGAACGTGGGGGCGGCGCTGATTGTCACCGGCACGGTGGTGCTGACCCCGGAGGCCAAGCAGCCCCTGGAGCTGAAGGCGGAGACCATCGCGGTGGAGGGCGTCTCCGCCCCGGAGTATCCCCTCCAGAAAAAGCGCCACAGTGTGGAGTTCCTGCGGACCATCCAGCACCTGCGGCCCAGGACCAACCTGTTCTCCGCCGCCTTCCGGGTGCGGAGCGTGGCGGCCCACGCCATCCACTGCTTTTTCCAGGACCGGGGCTTTGTCTATGTCCACACCCCCCTCATCACCGCCAGCGACTGCGAGGGCGCCGGCGAGATGTTCCGGGTCACCACCCTGGACCCTAAAAACCCGCCCCTGACGGAGGACGGCCAGGTGGACTTCTCCCAGGACTTCTTCGGCAAACCCGCCAACCTCACCGTCTCCGGCCAGCTGAACGCGGAGAACTTCGCCATGGCCTTCGGGGACGTGTACACCTTCGGCCCCACCTTCCGGGCGGAGAACTCCAACACCCAGCGCCACGCCGCCGAGTTCTGGATGATTGAGCCGGAGATGGCCTTCTGCGATCTCAAGGGCGACATGGACGTGGCCGAGGATATGATCAAGTACGTTATCCGGTACGTCATGGAGCGCTGCCCTGACGAGCTGGCCTTCTTTAACAGCTTCGTGGACAAGGGGCTTTTGGAGCGGCTGGAGCACGTGGTCTCCTCCGACTTCGGCCGGGTGAGCTACACCGAGGCTGTGAAGATTCTGGAGAAGAATAACGGTAAATTTGACTACAAGGTCAGCTGGGGCTGCGACCTCCAGACGGAGCACGAGCGCTACCTTACCGAGCAGGTGTACAAGCGTCCCGTGTTCGTCACCGACTATCCCAAGGAGATCAAGGCCTTCTACATGCGCCTCAACGACGACGGAAAGACCGTGGCCGCCGCGGACTGCCTGGTGCCCGGCATCGGCGAAATTATCGGCGGCAGCCAGCGTGAGGAGCGGCTGGACATCCTGGAGGGCCGCATCCGGGAGCTGGGCATGAAGCCGGAGGACTACTGGTGGTACTGCGACCTGCGGCGCTACGGCTCCTGTCGGCACGCGGGCTTCGGTCTGGGCTTTGAGCGCATGGTGATGTACCTCACCGGCGTCAGCAACATCCGGGACGTGCTCCCCCACCCCCGCACGGTGGGCAGCGCGGATTTCTAAGAGCCTGAGAGAGAAAAAGGGCGGTCCGGCCGCCCTTTTCTTGCGCGGGATGAACAGAGGAGGGGCGGTTTTGAGACGCTATACGGGAAAAAAGTGGGATGTGCGGCGCTGGGCGGCGCTGGATAATCTGCGGGGGCTGACGCTTTTGAGCATGATCGCCTACCATGCCTGCTGGGACATGGTCTATCTCTTCGGCGCGGACTGGGGCTGGTACTCCTCCGCCGCGGCCTGCGTCTGGCAGCAGAGCATCTGCTGGACCTTCATCCTCCTCTCCGGCTTCTGCTTCTCCCTGGGGAGCAAGCCCCTCCGGCGGGGGCTGGAGGTCTTCGGCGGCGGTCTCCTGGTGACGGCGGTGACGCTGCTGGTCATGCCTGCCAACCGGGTGGTCTTCGGCGTGCTGACACTGCTGGGGAGCTGCATGCTGCTGATGGTCCCTCTGGAGCGGTTTTTGAACCGGCTGCCCGCCCGGGTGGGCCTGGTGGGCAGCGCGGCGCTGTTTTTCCTGCTGCGGAACGTGAACAGTGGCAGCCTGGGCTTTGAGGGCCTGCGGTTTTTCACCCTGCCGCCCTGGCTGTACCGAAACCTGCTGACGGCCTTCCTGGGCTTTCCCCCGGAGGATTTTTCCTCCACGGACTACTTCTCCCTGCTGCCCTGGTTCTTCCTGTTCCTCACGGGGTACTTCGTAAACCGCCTCTGGCGGGAGCGCCGGCGGATTCCCATGGGCGGCGCCCGGGTCCCGGTGCTCAGCGCCCTGGGGCGGTACTCCCTGCTGGTGTATCTGCTGCACCAGCCGGTGATCTATGGACTGCTGTGGGGACTCTTGCGGCTGAACGGTACATAAAAGTGCCTGACACGGCGGCCCTCCGTCCGCTGTGTTTTTTTCCTTTTGACGGACCCGCGCCAAGGAAACCGCCGGTTTCCCCCGTCTTTTGTGCGGATTTGTGCATTTACATTTGGCCCGGGCATGATACAATGGAGAGGTATCAGAGGATGAGAAAAACGATTACCATTGAGGAAAGGTGGTAAAAAATCATGAGAAAGACAAAGATTGTGTGCACCCTGGGGCCTGCCACGGACCGGGAGGGTGTTTTGCGTGAGATGATGCTCGCGGGCATGAACGTGGCCCGGTTCAACTTCTCTCACGGCAGTCACGCGGAGCACGGAGCCCGTCTGGACCAGCTGAAAAAGCTGCGGGAGGAGCTGGACCTGCCGGTGGCGGCCATGCTGGACACCCGGGGTCCGGAGGTGCGCCTTAAAACCTTCGCGGAAGGCTCTGTGACGCTGCGCTCCGGGGCGGAGTTCACCCTGACCACGGAGGACATCGTGGGCAGCGAGAGCCGCTGCGCCATCACATATGCCGAGCTGCCCGGGGACGTGAAGGAGGGGGACACCATCCTCCTGGACGACGGCCTGGTGCGCCTGACGGTGCTGGAGACCACTGCCTCCGCCATCCGCTGCCGGGTGGAGAATGACGGCGTGATGAAGAACAACAAGGGCGTCAACATCCCCAACGTACGCCTCTCCATGCCCTATATGAACCAGCGGGACCGGGAGGACATCCTCTTCGGCGCGGAGCAGGGCTTTGACTTCATCGCCGCCAGCTTTGTCCGCTCCGCCGCCGACGTGCGGGAGATCCGCCGCCTGCTGGACCAGCGGGATTCCCAGATCCGCATCATCGCCAAGATCGAAAACCAGGAGGGCATCTCCAATCTCCCGGAGATTCTGGCCGTGGCGGACGGCGTCATGGTGGCCCGGGGGGACCTGGGCGTGGAGATCGACTTCACGGAGATCCCCGTGATCCAGAAGCAGATGATCACCCGGTGCCTGGCCTCCGGAAAGCCGGTGATTACCGCCACACAGATGCTGGACTCCATGATGGAGAACCCCCGCCCCACCCGGGCGGAGATCACCGACGTGGCCAACGCCATCTACGACGGCACCTCCGCCATCATGCTCTCCGGCGAGACGGCGGCGGGCCGGTACCCTGTGGAAGCTGTGAAGACCATGGACGCCATTGCCCGTAAGACGGAGTCCAGCATCGATTGCTCCAAGCGGGTGAAGATGGACGGCAAGAAGATGTCCATCACCGCTGCCACGGCCCATGCTGCCTGTACCACGGCCCTGGACATCGGCGCGGACGCCATCCTCACCGTCAGCCAGGGGGGCACCACCGCCCAGATGGTCAGCCGCTTCCGCACCAGCACCACCGTGGTGGCCCTGCTGCTGGACCCCCAGGTGCGGCGGCAGATGAATCTCTACTGGGGCGTGGCGCCCATCATGATGCCCTACGCGGGCAGCACCGACGAGCTGGTGGACTTCGCCGTCCAGGCGGCGGAGGACGCGGGGCTTGTGAAGCAGGGGGACATTGTGGTGGTCACCGCCGGCGTGCCCGTGGGCGTGGCCGGCACCACCAACATGATCCGGGTCCGCCAGGTGGGCGGCTCCCTCATCAACGGCGTGGGCGTGGGGGCCCAGATGGCCAGCGGACGGCTTTGCGTCTGCCGCACCGCGGCGGAGGCCGCGGAGAAGTTCCGCCCCGGCGACGTGCTGGTGGTGCCCTATACCAACAACGACTTCCTGCCCTACATCCGGGAGGCCGCCGCGGTCATCTGCGAGGAGGGCAGTACGGAGGGCCACGCCGCCACAGTGGGCCTGACCCTGAACAAGGCGGTGATTGTGGGGGCTGTGTCCGCCACGAAGCGGCTGGAGGACGGCGTGCTGGTGTCCGTGGACTGCGCCCGGGGCGTTGTGCAGACGCTGCCGCAGTAAGCGGGGAAAGGGTTTTGACCAAGCCTTCTCGAAGGCTTGCGGGGGCGAGGGGCAGAGCCCCTGGCGCTCCCCTGATTCCTCGTCAAAATAGCTATGCGGGCAGTCATCCGTGGTGGATGACTGCCCAATCCATAAAAAATAAAGAAATAAACCAAGCGAGAGAAATGTACGAACTATATGGCCATGATCCGATAGAAAATAAGAAACACTGCGGTGATAGCCATCCCAATAAGCACCATGAATATCCTTTTCAAGGAAATATCCTCTTTTTTCTGCCCCTGGGCGTTTTCGCTTACTCTTTGTTCCTCGCCGGTCCTTTGCTCACATTCGCGCCGGGGAGAGGGCCTCGACCGTTTTTGATCTGATTTCCACAGCAATGCAAGTGGACCCCGCTGTTCCAAAAGCCAAATGTGGAATTCCCCCAGCCACGCCACGTCGTTTTCATTACAATCCGTCGCAGATGCCGTATGAGCTATTTGATTCCGCATCCATCGCACACGCTTCAATCTGCGATAATCCTCATCCCACAGCGGCACCGCAGAACGGCTGTGGAAAGGATTCCGTTCCATCTCCGTGATGTATTGACTGATCCCGCTCTGACTTGAAAACATATCGCGTCAAATATTGTCCACTCTTTTATACTGATCAAACAGTCTCTCTTCGGTTTCTAATATGATTACCTCTCATATTTCCATTTTTCTGTCTGATTGTATCATGGTCTGTTGGTATGATGCAAGACACAAATTTGATGAAACTGCCGGAAAAATTATCTGTCAGTATAAATAGTAATAGTGGCTGAAAAGCGAGATGACCGTCAAAATGCGGTTATCTCGCTTTTGTCTTTGGTTCCGCCGAAATTACGGGAGATTTACAGTGGGCTCTGCCCCCTGCACCCCCGCAGGCCTATTCAAAAGGCCTGATCCCAATTTGATCAGAACAGCCCCGTAATCCTTCCGTTCTCGTCCACGTCGATCTTCTCCGCCGCCGGTGCCTTCGGCAGTCCGGGCATGGTCATAATATCTCCCGTCAGCGCCACCAGGAATCCCGCCCCGGCGCTGACCTTCAAATTCCGCACCGTGACGGTGAACCCGCTGGGAGCCCCCAGCTTCGATGCGTCGTCGGAGAAGCTGTACTGCGTCTTCGCCATGCAGATGGGCAGCCTGCCGAACCCCAGCTCCTCCAGCTCCTTCATCTGCTTCCGGGCGGCGGCGGTGAGCTCCGCCCTGTCGGCGTGGTAGATCTTTTTTGCAATGTCGTTTAGCTTCTCCTCAATGGGGGCCTCCGCGTCGTAGGCAAACCGGAATTCATTGGGCGATTCGCACAGGCGGACCACCTCCTCCGCCAGACTGAGACCGCCCTCGCCGCCCTTGGCCCACACCTCGCTCAGGGCCACGCTGACGCCCAGCTCCCGGCATTTCTCCTCCACCAGTGCAAGCTCCGCCGCGGTGTCTGTGGGGAAGGCGTTGACGGCCACCACACAGGGCAGGCCGAACACGTCCTTGATGTTCCCCACGTGCTGAAGCAGGTTGGGCAGGCCCTTCTCCAGGGCCTCCAGGTTCTCCTGGTTCAGGTCCGCCTTGGCCACGCCCCCGTGGTTTTTCAGCGCCCGGACCGTGGCCACCACCACAACGGCGCTGGGGGTCAGTCCCGCCAGACGGCATTTGATGTCCAGGAACTTCTCTGCTCCCAGGTCCGCGCCGAAGCCCGCCTCCGTCACGGCGTAGTCCGCCAGCCGCAGGGCCATCTTGGTGGCCATCACGGAGTTGCACCCGTGGGCGATGTTGGCGAAGGGACCGCCGTGAATGAAGGCGGGAGTTCCCTCCAGAGTCTGTACCAGATTGGGCTTTAAGGCGTCCTTCAACAGGGCCGCCATGGCACCTTCGGCTTTCAGGTCGTGGGCCGTGACGGGCTTACCGTCGCAGGTGTAGCCCACCACCATCCGGCCCAGCCGGGCTTTCAGGTCCGGAATGTCCGCGGAGAGGCACAGCACCGCCATAATCTCGCTGGCCACGGTGATGTCAAACCCGTCCTCCCGGGGCACGCCCTGCATCCGGCCCCCCAGGCCGTCCACGATGTTTCGCAGCTGCCGGTCGTTCATGTCCACACAGCGTTTCCAGGTGATCTTCTTCACGTCAATGCCCAGCTGGTTGCCCTGCTGAATATGGTTGTCCAGCATGGCGGCCAGCAGGTTGTTGGCCGCGCCGATGGCATGGAAGTCCCCGGTGAAGTGGAGATTGATGTCCTCCATGGGCACCACCTGGGCGTATCCGCCGCCGGCGGCACCACCCTTCACGCCGAACACCGGCCCCAGGGACGGCTCCCGCAGGGCCACCAGGGTGTTCTTCCCCAGGCGGCGCATGGCGTCCGCCAGACCCACAGTGGTGGTGGTCTTGCCCTCCCCGGCGGGGGTGGGATTGATGGCGGTGACTAAAATCAGCTTCCCGCCGCCTGACGCGCGCTCCCGCAGGAGGCGGTAGTCCACCTTGGCCTTGTAATTGCCGTAGAGCTCCAGGTATTTCTCCTCCACCCCGGCGGTCTGGGCGATCTCCGTGATGGGACGCATGGCGCACTGCTGCGCGATCTCAATGTCGGACAGATTCTTCATAACCGGCCTCCTGAAAATAGGTATTACTTTTCTGCGTAGGGAGATGATATCATGAAATTCCCCGAAAGAAAAGGGAAAAGTTGCATAAAAGATTTCAAATTTCCCCGCGGTTCATCCCACGGAACAGCGAAGGCCCCGGCAGCTCCGTCTGGCTGCCGGGGCCTTTGCCGGTTCAAAGCGCCGTCCCTGCGCCGGTACCCCGGCATTTGCGGGGAAACGGGGCGGCAGCCCGCCGCCTGTCCTCTTCAAACCACCGGATTTCCCGGAGGACGGGCGGGTGGTTTTCGCCCCGGCACCCTCGATGGCCGGATGCCGGGGATTCTCAATTGCCGCTGTCCGGACCCTCCCTCAGAGAGAATACCTGTCCCGCCCCGGCGACGGGGACAGTCTGTTCCGCAAATTCCGGGTAACGGGTCAGAAATTTCTCCGTAAAGCCGAAGTCTCCCCACTGGTGCATGGGAAGAAATCGCCGGATATCCGCCGTCTCCAGAAGGTAACTGGGGCCCCGGAAGCCGTCCTCTCCCAGCCGGGGGTCCAGGGGCAGCATGGCCAGGTCGATCCGGCGGCCCCGCAGGGGCTCTGTGTACCGCTTGAAGTTCACCTCCATGTTCCGGTTCCAGGCCGTGTCCTCCCCCTCCCAGTGCCACCAGTTCAGGTCTCCGGCGTGGAAGAGGGTGAGGCCGTCCGCCGTCACCAGGAAGGCCACTCCCTCGTCGGTGGAGGACAGGGTCTCGATCTCCGCCCGGGGCAGGGAGAGGCTTTGGCCGCCCTTGCGCACCCGGGCCTTCCCCGCCGTCTCCGGAGAGATGCCCCAGCGCTGGAGGCGGCGGACATCCAGGGTGATGCCGTGGCCCAAGAGGAAATAGATGTCCCGGTTCCCGCCGTCCACGTCATCCAGAACCTCCCCCTTCCACTGATCCAGGGCAAAGATCTTGGGGTCAAAGTGGTCCGGGTGGGCGTGACTGACAAAAACGTACAGGGGCTTATCCTCCGGAAGGGACGGGAGCTCCCCCTCTGTCCAGTCAAACAGCAGCGCCACGGAGGGCAGCTCCGCCAGAAATCCGCTGTGTCCCAGAAAGGTGACTGTTATCATTTCAGCTTTACCGCCGTGCCGTAGACAATGATCTCGGCGGCTCCCTGCATCACGGAGGAGGAGCCGTAGCGGATGTTGACGACGGCGTCCGCCCCCAGGGCCTCCGCCTCGTCCACCATGCGCTTGGTGGCGATCTGCCGGGCCTCTACCAGCATCTCCGTGTAGCCCACGATCTCGCCGCCCACCAGGGTCTTCATGCTGGCCATAAAGTCCTTGCCGAAGTTTTTGGACTGGACCACCGTGCCCTTCACGATGCCCAGGGCCTCAAATTCCTGTCCGCCGGGGATATAGTCAATATTTAAGAGCTTCATCGAGTTCTCCTCCTTCAATTTCTTTCAATCTCTGTCTCAGCACCATCAGTGCCGGAATCATCAGCGCGGCGCAGAAGGCGGTCAGCACCGCGAATAACAGGGCTGCCCACCGGGGCAGGCCGGGGATAGCGCACAGCGCGGCGAAGGCCGCCCCACAGGCCAGCTGGAGCAGGCCAAACAGGACGACTCCCAGTACCGCCTGCCGCCGGCGCCGGTTCCGGCGGTCCTCAGTATTGGCTGGCATCCTCTTCCTCCCCTCCGTCGATCTCCCTCAGCCGCTCCCGCAGGGCCTTGAGCGCCCCCGCGATCACCGCACCGCCCACGATCAGCCAGCACAGCAGGGGGAACATGACGTTCACGCTCTCCCCGCCGCTCCACAGGCCCATGGTCCCCAAAACGATTGCCATCAGGGGGGCGATATACGCGATCACCAGTACGGTGATGACAATGGGGGCGATCTTCTTCCTAGTAGTTTTTCGCATCGTCGATCTCTCCTTTCCCGATTTCCCGCAGCCGCTGGATCAGGGCTGCCAGCACGCCTCCGGCCACCAGAGCCAGCAGGGCCAGGCTGACCAGCAGCAACGGCAGGGGCAGTCCGCTGACGGGGTCCAGCAGAAAGACCCAGATCAGCAGGGCCATGAGTCCCGCCAGCAGCGCCGTCATGGTCCCGGCAATCACCAGCGGGGCCACATACCGGATGCGGATGTCGCTGCGCTGCTTGTTCTGGAAGGTGGTGCCCTCCTGCTCCATGGCCTCCATCCGGGTGAGGAGGCTCTCGGCGTCCAGGTCCTCCAGCCGCGCCGTGCAGTCTGTCAGGCCGCCGCACAATCGGATGGCCTGCTCCAGGTTCTCCCGGTCCCGCTCCAGCGTCACCAGGTGCCGCCGCATTCCGTCGCCCACGGTGTGGACGCCGCACTGCATCTTCCGGATCTCCTCCAGGGGCACGCCCAGCTTTCGCATGAGCTTGATCCGCCGCAGGACCGTCACCTCCGCCTCGCCGTAGTCCCGGTAGCCGTTCTCGCTGTTCCTGCGGGGCGTCAACAGGCCCTCGGCCTCGTAGAAGCGGATATTCTTCTTTGTGATGCCCACCAGGGCCTCCACCTCGTTGATTTTCAGGCCGCTCACCTCGCTTTCTGAGGGTATGATACACCTTCCAGAAGGGGGAAGGTCAAGGGTTTTTTGAAAAAATTCTGTAAAGCACATGGAAAAGGCGGAGCAGGCGCCTCCCCCGGCAGGGGCCCTTTGCCGCTTAGGGATGCGGCGCACTCCCTGCGGGCGCCCGGCGGCCCGTTTCCCCGGGAGTGCCCGGGTTTCGGGGGAATAATTTTCGGGAGCGCCGGGGCTCCGGAGGAGGCGGGCCGCCGAGGGCGGCGGCCCCTACTTTCCTTTTCCCCGATTCTATGGTATAATCCCACTATGGAACAAAAAATTTTGACAACGGAATCCCCTCTGTCCCGCCTGCCCGGTCCCCTGCTCGCCTGGTACCGCCGGAGCGCCCGGGACCTGCCCTGGCGGCACACGGAGGACCCTTACCGCATCTGGGTCTCGGAGATCATGCTCCAGCAGACGCGTGTTGCGGCGGTGCTGGGGTATTATGCCCGGTTTCTCGCGGCCTTCCCCACGGTGGAAACCCTGGCCGCCGCCCCTGAGGACCGCCTGATGAAGCTGTGGGAGGGCCTGGGGTATTACAGCCGGGCCCGGAATCTCCAAAAGGCGGCAAAGCTGATTGCAGAGCGGGGCGGCTTCCCCGGCACCTATGAGGAGCTGCTGGCTCTGCCGGGGATCGGCGAGTACACCGCCGGGGCTATTGCCTCGGCGGCCTTCGGCCTCCGGGAGCCGGCGGTGGACGGCAACGTTCTGCGGGTCACTGCCCGCCTGACGGACTGCGGTGACGACATCGCCGCCCCTGCCACAAAGAAGGCCGCCCGGGAGCAACTTCGCGGCCTGATGCCGGAGGAGGCGGAGGATATCCGCATTTTCAATCAGGCGGTGATGGAGCTGGGGGCCACGGTGTGCGTCCCCAACGGTTCCCCGAAGTGCGGGGCGTGTCCCGCCCGGGACTTCTGCCTGGGCCGCATCCGGGGCACGGCGGAGAGTCTGCCGGTGAAGGCGGCGAAAAAGGCCCGCCGGGTGGAGGAGAAGACGGTGTTCCTCCTGCTGCGAAAGGGAAAAATCGCCCTGCGGCGGCGGCCGGACACCGGCCTTTTGGCGGGACTGTGGGAGTTTCCCAACGCGGAGGGCGCACTAAACGAGACGGAGGCCGCGGCGGCGGTTCGCGCCTGGGGGCTGGAGCCGAAAGCCTGGAGAAAAAAACTGACGGCGAAACACATCTTCACCCACGTGGAATGGCGCATGACCGGCTACGCCCTGGAGGCCGCCGGGGAGGGGCCCTTCCTCTGGGTGGACGGGGCGGGGCTGGAGGCCCACGCGGTGCCCTCCGCCTTCGCCCGGTACTACGAGGAGGCCCGGAGACTGCTGGAGGAGGAGAGATAGCATGGCGGTATTGCGGATTTTACTGGCCGTAGTGATGACACTGGGGCGGCTGCTGCCCTTTTTAGTTGTGGGGGCGCTGCTGTTTTTCCTGTGGCGGCGGTCCGTCCGCAAGGGGGAGGACCCGGAGTTCAAGGGACCGGTGTACACCGTGGATTACGAGGAAGTAGAGGACGAGGAGGAGTGAGCCATGGCCTTTTGGAAAAAGAGCGATGACCCCTGGGATGTGGATCCCGCCAAGGCGCGGGAAAAACGGGAGCCCATAGAGACTCCCCTGGAGACTCTGCGGGACTGGAACGAGGAGCGCAAAGCCAGGGCCGCCGCCAAGCAGGCGGAGCTGGAGGCCCAGCCCAGGGAGGTCTGTCCCTGGTGCGGGAGGGAGATGGAGCGGGGCTACATGGTCTCCGGGAGAGGCGACCTGATCTGGAGGCCGGGATGGATGACTGCCCGGTCCGCCTGGATCGGTCCGCCCAAAGAGGTGCGGGAGCGCAGTCTGCGGGTAAATGACGAAGGGGATTTTACCCCTTATAAGACGGTCTGGTACTGCGGGGACTGCGAGAAGATGGTCATCGACGCCAAGGGGATGCGGAGAGTCACCGAGCCCTACACCTGGCCGGAGTCTCCCGAGGCAAAGGAGCTGGAGGGTTATTTCCGGGACGCCCAGGGGAACGAAGAGGAGGCTCCCTCATGATCTGCCGCCTCTGTCCCCGGAACTGCGGCGCGGAACGCACGGAGACCGTCTCCGGCGGCGTGTGCGCCATGCCCGCCCTCCCCGTTGCGGCCCGGGCCATGCTCCACCAGTGGGAGGAGCCCTGCCTCACCGGAGAGCGCGGGGCCGGGACGGTGTTCTTCTCCGGCTGCAATCTCCGGTGCGTCTTCTGCCAGAACGCCCCCATTTCCCAAGAGGGCGCGGGGATGCCCGTGACGGTTTCCCGCCTGCGGGAGATCTTCCATGAGCTGATCGCCCAGGGGGCGGCGTGTCTGGACCTGGTGACCCCCACCCACTTCACCCTCTCCATCCTGGAGGCTCTGGGGGAGGAGCCCTGGCCGGTGCCGGTGGTTTGGAACTCCGGCGGGTATGAAAAGCCGGAGACCCTGCGGCTTCTGGAGGGCCGAGTCCAGGTGTACCTGCCGGACCTGAAATATGCCATGCCGGGTCCGGCGGGACGGTACTCCGGCGCGGCGGATTATTTTGACTGGGCCTCGGCCGCCATTCTGGAGATGTTCCGCCAGACGGGACCCTGCCGGATGGAGGGCGGCCTCCTGAAATCCGGCGTGCTGATCCGGCATATGATTCTTCCGGGGGAGCTGGAGAACACACGGCGCTGCATCGACTGGGTGGCGGAGACCTTCCGCCCCGGGGAGGTGCTGTTCTCCCTTATGAGCCAGTACACGCCCCAGCCCGGGGCGGAGGGGCGGCTGGGCCGCCATGTGACAAAGGGGGAGTACCGCGCCGCGGCGGAGTATATGGCGAACTGCGGAATTACCGACGGCTATACTCAGGAGCGGACCTCCGCCCGGGAGGAGTATACGCCGGAATTTGATATGCGGGGCATATGAAGGTGGACCCGCCTCAGGCGGGGGGAACTCTTTCTCGCCCGCAAGGGCAGGAATAACCCCTCCTGCCTCTGTGGGGCGATTTCACCCAGTCCCATATCTATCTGGAAATACGATAGAACAAAATATCTGAAAACCAGATACATATACTCATCTTTGGTGATATATATGAGGACCGAAATTTTGAAATACGGCCGAATCCGCGATATTCGGAACGACAGGGGCCTGACGCAGAAACAGATTGCGAAAATTCTCCATGTGAGCCAAAACACCTATTCCCAGTATGAGATTGGGACCTCTCGGTTCCCATTGGACGCGGTAGTCAAACTAGCGGAGTTCTACGAAGTCAGCATGGACTACCTGGTGGGCCTCACCGACGCCCCCGCCCCCTACCCCAGGAAGCGGAGGCAGCCGTGAGGGCCCTGGAACGGGTCCTGGACCTGTTCTTTCCCCCCAGGTGCCCCTTCTGCGGCCGGGTGCTGGACCGGCCCGGCATCTGCGCCGGATGTGAATCCTCCCTCCCCTGGACAGGGGAGGCCGGCAGCCTCTGGGAGCTTCCCGGCGCACTGCGGTGCGCCGCGCCGCTGTGGTATGAAGGCGCTGTCCGGCAGGGGCTGCTTCGGTTCAAATTTCAGGGCGCCGCCGGGGCGGCGGACCCGCTGGGCGGACTGATCGCCCAGTGCGCCGCGGAGCGTCTGTCCGGGGAGTTTGACGCCGTGACCTGGGTGCCGGTGAGCCGGAAGCGCCTGCGCAGGCGGGGCTACGACCAGGCGGAGCTGCTGGCCCGCAGTGCCTGCCGCCGGTGGGATACCCGCCCGGAGCGGCTGCTGGAGAAGACCCGGGACAACCCCGCCCAGTCCGGCCTGACGGACAGAGAGGCCCGGCGGGAAAACGTCAAGGGCGCCTACCGGGCGGCGGGAGACTGCCGGGGCCGCCGGGTGTTGCTGGTGGACGACATCTGCACCACCGGGGCCACGCTGGGGCAGTGTGCCGCCGTTTTGCTGGATGCCGGGGCGGAGGCGGTGGTCTGCGCGGCGGCGGCCAGAACGCCGCCGGGCCGGCCGGATGCCTCGGATGAGGAGCTGTTTTGACCAAATTCCGGCACTGTCCGGAGAAAAAGGTTTACAATTTCGGAGAAGAATGGGGTTGCAATCGACAGAAACTGCCAGTATAATAGAACCTGTATTGTGATTGTTTGCGGAAAAACCGTTTATAATAAGATAGAAAGAGCATGAGGTGAGGTAAATCCATGGGAAAAGATATTGGTATCGACCTGGGAACCGCTTCGGTTTTGGTATATGTCAAGGGCAAGGGCATAGTTCTCAACGAGCCCTCCGTTGTTGCGCTGGATAAGAACACGGGCAAGCTTTTGAAGGTGGGCGCGGAGGCCCAGGCCATGCTGGGCCGGACCCCCGGCAACATCGTGGCCATCCGCCCCCTGCGGGAGGGCGTCATCTCCGACTACGACATGACGGAGCGGATGCTCCGGGAGTTTATTCATAAGGTAACGGGCGTGTCCTTCTTCCGCCCCCGGGTGCTGATCTGCATCCCCTCCGGCATCACGGAGGTTGAGGAGCGCGCCGTGGTGGACGCGGGCATCCAGGCGGGCGCCCGGAAGGTCTACCTCATTGAGGAGCCGGTGGCGGCGGCTATCGGCGCCGGCATCGACATCACCCAGCCCGACGGGCACATGGTGGTGGACATCGGCGGCGGCACGGCGGACATCGCCGTTATCTCCCTCTCCGGCGTGGTGGAGTCCGCCTCCATCAAGATCGCCGGCGACCAGCTCAACGAGGCCGTGGTGAAGTATATGCGCCGCAAGCACAACCTGCTGGTGGGCGAGCGCACCGCCGAGGAGATGAAAAAGCAGATTGGCTGCGTCTTCCCCAAGGAGGAGGAGGAGACCATGGACGTCAAGGGCCGGTGCCTCCTGACGGGCCTTCCCAAGGTGGTCACCGTCAGCTCCACGGAGATGATGGACGCCTTTGAGGAGCCGGTGGAGCGGATTATGGAGGCCATTCACTCCGTGCTGGAGCGGACGCCGCCGGAGCTGGTGGCGGATATCTCCACCAACGGCATCGTCATGACCGGCGGCGGCAGTCTGGTCTCCGGCTTTGACAAGCTGGTCACCGCCCGCACCGGCATCCACGCCGTCATCGCCGAGGAGGCCATCAGCTGCGTGGCCCTGGGCACGGGCAAGAGCCTGGCTGATCTGAACTCTCTCCAGGACGGCACCATGAATATCTCCCGCCGCAGGCAGATGAATTGACGAACAGAGGAGAGGGCGGCGCCCTCTCCTCTTTCCGGAATGTGAAATACAGAGAAATACAGGTGACTTATGCAGAGCTTCAAACCAGTGACAAAACAGGACGCGCCCAAGCTGCGGCGCTACTATCAAAATTGCAGCTACGGCCTGTGCGAATACTCCGTGGGCACCAAGCTCATGTGGCGCAAGACCCTCCACCCCGCCTGGGCGGAGATCGCCGGATGCCTGGTAATCCGCAACACCATCGATGGGCAGACCGCCTTTGACTACCCGGTCCCCGGTCCCGAGGGGGACGAGGACGCGGCCCTGGCCGCCATTGAGGCATACTGCCTGGAAAAGGGAGTGGGCCCGGTGATCTCCGTGGTGCCGGAGTGCAGGGCGGCGAAGCTTCTGGCCCGGTATCCCTACGTGCGGGTCAGCAACATCCGCACCTGGCGGGACTATGTGTACTACCGGGAGGACCTCCAGTTCTTCACCGGACGGCGGTACTCCGGCCAGCGCAACCACATCAAGAAGTTCCGCACCCAGTGGCCGGAGGCCCGCTTCCGCTCCCTGACGGCGGCGGACAAAGACGCGGTGGACCGTTTTTGGAAGGATTACGAGGCGGAGTTCCCCAAGGGGGACAACGCCAAGGCCCGGGACGAGCTGTCCCTGGCCAAGAAGATGCTGGAACTGTCGGGCAGGCCCTGGTTTATCGCCGGAGGGATATTTGACGGGGACAGGCTTATCGCGCTGTCCCTGGCGGAGCGCTGCGGGGACACCCTCATCATCCATATCGAAAAGGCCCTGTACTCCTACACCGGCGTGTACCCCACCCTGGTGCAGGAATTTGCCGGGGCCTTCGGCGGGGACTGCCAGTGGATCAACCGGGAGGATGACGCTGCGGACCGGGGCCTCCGCACCTCCAAATTACAGTACGGCCCGGCGAAGCTGGCCCCCAAGTACCGCTTTGAGCCCCAGAACGAGCTGCTGAGCCATGTCAAGGCCATTCCGGAGCTGCGGACGGAGCGGCTGACACTCTCCGTCCTGGAAGAGGCGGACATCCCCGCCTACAACGCCCTAGTGCTGGACCGGGAGCGGAACCGCTGGTGGGGCTATGACGATGTGGCCGGTCTGGGCGGGCCGGTGGAGGAGAGGAGCTTTTTTGACGTGGCCCACCGGGACTTTGAGAACCGGCTGGCGGTGAACTTCGCCATTCGCCTGGACGGGAAGCTGATCGGCGAGGCGGTGCTGTACCGCTTTGACTACCAGGGCGGCGCGGAGCTGGGCTGCCGCATCGACAGAGCCTATGACGGCCACGGCTACGGCACGGAGGCCTTTGCCGCTGTGGCCAGCTGGGGGCTGTACCGGGTCCAGCTGAACCGGGTGCTGGCCAAGTGCTACAAGGAGAATGAGGCATCCTTCAAGATGCTCTCCTCCTGTATGCGCCGGAGCGGGGAGGACGAGACCTTCTTCTACTTTGAAAAGCCGGTGTGACGGAAAAGACCGTGTCCCAATGGTCTGCCGCATCAGAAAAAAAGCAAAATGATCCTTCAGAGCACAGGTAAGTGCGGCAGCCGGGACCGGCTGCCGCACGCTGTCTTTTGCATGGTTTTCCAGGCGCCGCAGGCATCTGTTGGTTTTCGCGGGAGCTTGTACGCCCCATTCCCCGTCCGTCTGGTGTGTGGCTTTCAAGAGCGGGCGCATGACTGGCCGGGCTGGAGGCCTTTTTACAAGACTGGAGCGGCATATGGCTTTTGCCATATGCCGCTCCAGTCGTTTCGGTGTCAGGTCAGCGCCGCCACCAGCCACACAAGGCCGATGACCGCCGCCCCCATCAGCGTGTACAGCGCGGGGCTCAGGTCCCGCCAGGCCCGGCTCAGCCGCCCGTGGCCGCTGCCGGTGTAGCTGCGGGCCACCCGCTTGGCCTCCTCCACCAGCTCCCGGGAGGTGACGCCCTCCCCGGCGGCGTCGTTGCGCACAATGAAGATCGCCTGCTCAAAAAACCGCTGGTCCGGGGAATCCACCACCACGACCCGCCTGGAAATACCTTTTACCATGTTCCTCCATGCCTCCAACTTAACCATTTGAGATACTTCCATTTTTCCGCAGAGCGGGAAATTTTATACTGCCTCTAAGCGCTTTTTGCCGCACCCATCCTGGGCCGGTACAGCACCTGGATGCCGCAGTCGTCCTGGAGGCGCTCCCGGCGGATGCTTTCCGACAGGATCAGCCCCGCCAGGGTCTGGGGGTCCTCCCCCTCCCAGCCTGCCAGCAGGTCCTGGAGCCACTCGTCCCGGCCCGGGTCTGCCACGCCGTCGCTGATCATCACCGCGAAGCCGCCGGGGTCCAGGTTCACCCTGGTCACATCCGGCGCGGCCGGCGCGCCCCGGAGGCCCGCCGGCAGGGTGCCGCCGGTGACCCGCCGGACCACGCCCCCCTTTTTCAGGTAGCTGGGGGCCGCGCCGAATTTGTAAAAGACCGTCTCCCCGGTGGCGCCGTCGCAGGTGCACAGGTCAATGGTGGTGAAGCTGCCGGTCTCCGCCCCCCGCAGGGCCATGGCGGAGTTCAGCGTCTTGAGCGCCGCCTCCGGCTCCACGCCGGCCTCCAGAAACTGGCGCAGCAGGCGGCAGATGAGGGAGGACTCCTTCCGGGCGGCCTCGCCGCTGCCCATGCCGTCGGCCAGCAGGAGGCACCAGAGGCCATCCTCCCGCCGGAAGGACACCACCGTGTCCCCACAGACCGTCTCCCCGTCCCTGGGCCGCAGGGCCGCGCCCACCTGGCAGAGAGGAGCGTCCCCCGCGGCGGTCACCGCCTCTCCCAGCCCTGCGGCGGTGGCAGTCAGCAGCTCGGAGAGCTGGGCGTACTGTCCCTTGGCGCTGCGTCGGGTCTCCTCCAGCTGGCGGCGGTACTGCCGCCGCAGGAGAAAGGCGGACAGCTCCCCGTTGATGGCGGCGAGAAAGTCCGGCAGGTGGATGCAGCGTCCGGTGAAGTGGGCGGGAAAATCCTTGGGCAGGGCACGGCCCCGCTCCAGCAGGTAGGGGGTGGCATCGTTGAAGGCATTGAAGGTGCCGGTGTACTCCTTCTGCCAGCAGAGATCGCACAGGGCGCAGCCCCGGCAGACCTTTTCCGCCGCCCGGTCAAAGACAATGGCTGGGTTTTCATCGGAGGAGGGAGGTGTGCGGCCCATGCTGTCGTAGAGCTCCCGCAGAGCCGCTGCCGCCCGGTTCAGCTGATCTTTCAGCCGTCCGCCGGACACGGCGGCGGATTCCGGGCTCTCCGCCCGCCGTACCCGCTTTCCGCCGAAGAGCCGTCCCGGCAGCAACAGAAAGAGGGCCGTCCCGATGGAGGACTCCAGCAGCAGTGGTCCCGCCAGAGATGTCCGGGCTGGCAGCAGGGCCGCCAGGGAGGAGAGGAAAAAGGCCAGCCCCGCCGCGGCCCGCCCTCCGGGGAGGCGGCTGCCGGTCAAAAGCCCGCCCAAGCCGTAGGCAGCGGCAAAGAGCACGCCTCCGGTCCCGGCGCAGAGGTCCGCAGTCAATCCGGCCCCCAGCCCCGCGGCGGCCCCTGCCGTGGGGCCTTTTTCATAGGCGGTGTAAGCCAGCAGCAGGCAAAGCAGGGCCCGTCCCACGGAGACGCCGGAGACTGTGAGGTCGCTGACGGCCGCCAGCAGCGCCGCCGCCAGGAACAGCAGGCTCTCCGGAGCGGGCCGGTCCCCCGCCGGCCGCAGCAGGGGGCGGAAAAACCAGGCGGACACCCCCGTCAGCGCGGAGGCAGCTATGTAGGGGGCCAGGTGCTCCGCAGGGGCCAGGGACTGAATGACGTAGATTCCGCCCACTGCGGCAAAGAGAGCCGCGGACACCAGGGGCATGAACAGCGGCCGCCCCCACAGGACGGTTCCCCGAAAGGTTGCGGCGGCGGTGAGGATGAGGACCCCCGCCGCCAGAAAAGGCAGGGCATCGCCGAAATCCAGAAACAGGATTGCGCCTGCTCCGGCGCCGGCCAGGGCAGCGATTCCCTCGGCCCCGGGTCCCGCCGCGGCGATACAGCCCAGGGCGAAGGGTGCGTGGCCGTCCGGCGTCTGGCTGGCGGTCAGGGCTGCCGTCAGGAAGAAGCGGATCCCCCAGGACAGCAGGCGGGCCGGCGGCTGCCGCCGAAGAGTGATTTGACCGTATCTCACAGCTTGTCCCTCCAAAAAATCATGGTTTTCCACCAGTTTATCCTGAGAAGACGGAGAATCCCGTCGGGAAAAGTTCTTTTAGAATTTCCCGTTGGGGAAATGGAAGAAGCCGCAGGGGCTTGGCAATTTGACATTTTTCCATAAGAATGATATTTTTTATAGGAAAGAAGAAAAAGGAGGCCGCCCTATGCGGATTGGAACAGTAGACATTCCCTCGCAGCTGGCCCTGGCCCCCATGGCGGGGGTGACGGACGCTGCTTTCCGCCGGATTTGTGCGGAGCAGGGCGCAGGCTATACGGTGACGGAGCTCATCTCCTCCAAGGCGTTGTGCTATCACGACAAGAAGACCTTTTCCCTCCTGCGGCAGTTTCCGGGAGAGCACCCTGGCGCCGTGCAGATTTTCGGCAGCGACCCGGTGTGCATGGCGGAGGCGGCCCAGATTGCGCTGGAAGCCTCCGGAACGGATATCATCGACATCAACATGGGTTGTCCCATGGGGAAGATCGTGAACAACGGCGACGGCGCGGCGCTGATGAAAGACCCGCAGAAGGCCGGACGCATCGTGGAGGCGGTGGTCAAGGCCGTGCCCGTGCCCGTCACCGCCAAATTCCGCCGGGGTTGGGACATGGGCAGCTGCAACTGCGTGGAGTTCGCCCGGATTCTGGAGCAGGCGGGTGTCTCCGCCGTGGCGGTCCACGGGCGGACCCGGGCCCAGGTCTACGGCGGGCAGGCGGACTGGAACTGCATCCGGCAGGTGAAGGAGGCGGTCTCTGTCCCCGTCTTCGCCAACGGCGACATCTGGAAGCCGGAGGACGCCGTCCGAATTCTGCGTTACACCGGAGCCGATGGGGCCATGATCGGGCGGGGGTGCTTCGGCAACCCCTGGATCTTCCGTCAGGCCGCCGCGGCGCTGGCGGGGGAGCCCGTCCCGCCCCTGCCTTCCCTGGCGGAACGGTGCGACACCGCCGTGCGGCAGTTTGAGCTGGCGGCGGAGGCCAAGGGGGAGCGGGTGGCCGTGCTGGAGGCCCGCCGCCACTACTGCTGGTATCTCAAGGGCGTGTCCCACTCGGGGTATTACAAGGAGCAGATCGTACAGATGAACACCCTGGAGGACGTCTACCGGGTGACAAGGGGGATCAAACGGGATTTGAAATGAATGCTTTACAGGAACGACAATGGGTGGAGGCCGCCCGGCAGGGGGACCAGGACGCCTTTGAACAGCTGGTGCGGGCCTATGAGAAGCGGGTCTTCGCGCTGACACTGCGGATGTGCGGCAATCCCGAGGACGCCGCCGAGGCCGCCCAGGAGGCCTTTCTGGCGGTCTGGCAGGGGCTGAAGTTCTTCCGGGGGGAGTCCAGCTTCTCCACCTGGCTGTACCGGCTGGCCTCCAACGCCTGTGTGGACCTGCTGCGGCGGGAGGGGCGGTACCGCGCCGCGGCAGGGCCCTCTCTGGACGATGAAGAGCTGAGGCTGGAGACGGCGGACCCCGCTCCCACACCCCAGGAGGCGGCGGAGCGGGCGGAGCTGCGGCGCCAGATTGAAAACGGTCTCCGGGCGCTGCCGGCGGAGTACCGGCAGGTGCTGATCCTGCGGGAGATGCACCAGCTGAGCTATGAGGAGATCGGACAGACGCTGTCCCTGGACCCGGGGACGGTGAAATCCCGGATCAGCCGGGGGCGGAAGCGGCTGCAAAAATTTTTGATGGAGAGCGGGAACTTTTCCGGCCGGCCGCCGTCTAAAGAACCAGGAGAGGAGGGCTGCCAATGAAATACTGCGAGGAATTCGCGGCCCTGCTGGACCCGTATGTGGACGGGGAGCTGTCCGGGGAGGAGGCCGCCCGGGTGCGGGCGCACCTGGAGAGCTGTCCGGGCTGTCAGGCCTATGCGGACGGGGCCCTGGCCATCCGGGCCGCCTTTCCGGAGATCCGGGAGACGGCGGTGCCGGCGGGGTTCGTCCAGGGCGTGATGGCCGTCGTCCGGGCGGAGGAGGCGCGAGGCCGCACCCGGAAAAACAGACGCTGGAAACAGATTCTGCTGCCTCTGGCGGCCTGCTTTGCCGTGGCGGTGGTGCTGCGGACCATCCCCGGGGTCGGGAATCAGGGAGCTTTCAGGACGGATTCGAATCCGGCCCCGGCGGAAGCTGCAAACAACACTGTTCCCGCCGGCGACAGCGGCGCCGGGCAGTACAGCCCTGCCGGCATTGCCCCGCAGATGGCGGAGGCGCTGCCGGAAAATGACGTGCAGCTCCGGATTGCCTCCGGCGATTCATCGTCCGAGACGACTGCTTCAGCCGCCGCGGATGCCCCCTCCGCGCTGTTCAGCGCTTTCCCGGAGGAGGATCAGGAAGGCACGGCGGCTGCCAACGGCAAACGGATGCCGGACTATGCGGCCAGAGTGATCCGCCTGACGGCGGACCAGGCCGGGGAGCTGCTGTCGGACCGGACCGGTGATGTCGGAGAGGACGGCGTCCGCCGGTATCAGCTGGTCCGGGAGGAATTTGACACGCTTCTGGCGGCACTGGCGGAGCGGAACATTGTCCCGGAGGAGGTGGCGGCCCCGGAGACGGAGAATCTCCCAGTGGGATACGATCTGGTGTATGTGACGGAAGAATAGGGAAGAGGGAACCGCAGATTTGTGCGGTTCCCCCTTTTCTTTTGGGCGGCGCTGTGGTATGATATCTCCTGACAGGTGCCATCTCCCTGTCCAAGCGGCCGGAGTGTTCCGGGCGTTCGTTCGATGCGCTGTACCAGATGGGGCATCGTTCTCTAAACAAAAAAATGGAGGCCGCCCGGGCCTTACCTCGGGTATTTTCTGCGTTCGCGGGCCTCCACACCATCAAAAGGAGGTCTTTTTTCATGCCCAAATCCCGTTTTTCCGTCCAACGTCTGACCCTGGCGGCTGTCATTGCCGCCGCCTACGCCGGCTTGACCCTGCTCCTGCCCATCCCCCAGTACGGCCCAATTCAGTTCCGGGTGGCGGAGGCCATGACCCTGCTGCCCTTCCTGTTCCCGGAGGCCATTCCTGGTCTGGCAGTGGGGTGTTTCCTGGCAAATCTGCTGGGCTCCCCCTATGTGCTGGACTGGGTCTTCGGCACCCTGGCAACGCTTCTGGCGGCCCTGTGGACCGCCAGGATGCCCAACCGGTATCTGGCTGCGGTGCCGCCGGTGGTCTGCAACGCGCTGATCGTGGGGGCGGAGATCGCCTATTTCTCCACTCTGGACGGTGTGGCCTTCCTCCCCGCCTTTGCCATGAACGCCGCTACGGTGGGACTGGGAGAGGCGCTGGTGTGCTTCATCCTGGGCACGCTGCTGCTGCGGGCGCTGAACCAGGTGCCCGCTCTGCGACGCCGCTCTGCCGGGCAGGCATAATGCGCCTTCTTCAGAAAAAACGCGTCCCGTTAAAAACGGGACGCGTTTTTTCAGGCCTCTTTGAAGACGTCCTTGCCCAGGCCGCAGACGGGGCACACCCAGTCCTCCGGCAGGTCCTCCCACTTGGTGCCGGGGGCGATGCCGTTATCAGGATCGCCGGCCGCCTCGTCGTAGATATAGCCGCAGGGCTCACACTCATATTTTTTCATAACGGGTTCTCCTTTTGTCAAATTTGGATTGCTCTTATTATTTATACAGTGCTCCCTCATTAACCGCGATTGCATTTGCAACAATTTCCCAGCTATTGCAGTTTTTTCCGGATCTTTGCCTTCAGCTCCGGGGACAGCAGTGATCCCGCGGCCCGCACCGGCAGGGGCGGCAGGGCGAAAAACCGCTTGCGCACCGAATCAAAAGGCTCCAGGGCGTAGGCGGCGAAGAAGGACGCCCGGTCCGGAGGACAGGCCGTGGGGGAGGCCAGCCGGGGATTGCCGGCGATGGCCCGCTCCACGGGGAAGGCCTGCCGGCTCAGGGGGAGCTGATCAAAGAGGTGGCTGCCGTGGGCGGTGTTCACCAGCAGAAGGCTGACCCCTTTTTCCTGCTGCTCCGGCAGCTCGTCGGGCCGCAGGCCCCAGAAATCCCCCAGCGTGAAGTCCCCGGGGCGGGTCATGGAGGCGTAGGGGCAGCGGTAGCAGCTGGGCCGCAGGAAGAGGGCCCGTCCAAAGGCCCGGCCGTACTCCGTGCGGAACAGGGGGGCGGAGTCCACAGAGCCGTCGTCGTAGACGGCGGTGAAGTGGCTGTCCTTCCAGCCGGTGACCTTGTTGCGGAACCGCACCGCCTGGAGGTCCTTGCCCTTCCGCCGCTCAATGCACCGGGCCGTGTCCTCCCACACGCCGGGGGACGGCACCCCGTGGCACACTAGGTCGCAGGTGGTCAGATTCTCCGGACGGCGCCCCAGATAGCGGTAAAGGCCGTCCACCTGACAGGGCGTGCCGGAGAATAGCACCTGGCGGCTCTCCAGACACTCCTTCACCATGCGGAAGGTGCCCTCCAGGTCGCTCTGGACGTATTTTGCGCCCCGGAGGCGCCACAGCTCCTCCTTGCGGAAGCACACCGTGTGGCGCAGGTGCTGACGGCCGTCAAAGGCCGCGCCGAACACCACGCCGCCGCCCTCCAGCACGTATTCCGCCAGGGCGGTAAAGACGCCGCCGGAGGTGGAGTCCCGGCGGATGGCGTCGCTGCGGTTCCAGGCGGCAAAGGCCGCCGGCAGGGGTTTTGCCTCCTGGGGGTGGAGCGTGGGACACGCAGCAGTACAGCGGCCGCAGAGGATACATTTGTTCAGATCCACCGCCGGGTGGGCAAAGCCCTCCCGATCCCGCTCCATGGCGACGGCGTCCCTGGGGCAGACGGCGGCGCAGGCGGTGCAGCCGGTGCAGCCGGCGTAGTCCGCCAGACGGGGGCCCTCCGCTTCCGCCGCCGGGGTGGGAGCCTCCTGACCGGACTCGTTTCGCAGAGCGGCCTCCAGATACCGGAGGGAGGCCTGCCGGGCTGTCTGGAGGCGGGTCTCCGCCGATGCCCAGTTGACAGCGGCATTGAGACCCGCGCTGTCGCCCTTGCCCACGATCCGCTCCGTCAGCCCCAGCCGGCTGAGAAGGCTGAAGGTCCGGGAGGTCTCCGGCGCGGCCAGCTCCCGGGGGGAGACAGCGGTGAAGAAGGGCTTTTGAAACTGGACGGAGAACACCGTCCCGTGGAAGGAGTTGGTGCATACGAAGCTGGCGTCCCGGAAGAGAGCCAGAAACTCCGCCGGACCGGCGTCCAGCACGCATTTGGCCTTTGGATGGACCTTCCGCCGCGTGCCGCACAGCTGTACCACCGGCAGGCCCGTCTCCTCCGCCAGGCGGCGGATATAGGGGGCCAGCGGGCCGGGGGGACTGATGCAGTAGCAGAGGATATAGTCCTTTCCGGCGTGTTCCGCCGCCATGGCGGCCCAGTCCTCCCGGGTGGGCAGCAGAGTGGGGTCCAGCACCAGGGCCGGCTCCCGTCCGGCAACTCGGCGGACAATGGCCGCCCCTTGGCTCTCCCGGACGGAGAGGTGGGAGAACTGCTCCAGATAGCCCCGCAGCTCCGCCTCCATCCCGTCGGGAATCCGGGGAACGCCGAAGGAGGGGGCGTAGGCGATCTTCCGCCTATCCGAGAACGCGCCGAAAAACACCGGGTCAAACCGGCCGTCCGGAAAAATCGTGGGATTCCAGATCTGGTCGCTGCCGGAGAGAATCAGGTCGTAGGGCAGCTCCGCCGACCGCAGCTCCTCAAAGCTCTCGAACCGGTGAGGAGAGATACGGAGCTGCCGGCGGGAAAAGTCCTCAAACCGCGCGTAACGGGTTTTCAGGGGCTTGTAATGGAGAGCCGTATGGGCGTCCGCCGCCGCGGGGCCCAGGCCGGCGGGGGCGCGGAAGAGATCGTTGTTCTGGTTGACGTAGTAGTCGATGATCTCACAGTCCCCCCCCAGGGACTCCACCGCCCGCTGTGTGGCCGCGGCCTGGAGCAGGGCCCCGTAGTGGTGAATGTGGTAAAAGGTGACAAGTCCTGTTTTCAAGGCCAAGACTTCCTTTCTTTCATATGGCCATATGGCGCTCTCTGCTGTCAGGGCAGGTCCGGGACCTGTTCCGGAGGAACCAGGAGGTCGTCCTGGGCGATCCACTCCTCCACGTCCACCACCTGGAACTCGGTCTCCGTGCGGCGGATGACCACCTTCTCCAGTCCCGCGTTGATTACCAGCCTGCGGCACATGGAGCAGGAGGTGGCGTCGGAGAGGAGCGCGCCGGTTTGGGCATCCCGGCCCACCAGATACAGCGTGCCGCCCACGGTGTCCCGCCGTGCGGCGGAGATGATGGCGTTGGCCTCGGCGTGGACGCTGCGGCACAGCTCGTACCGCTCGCCCCGGGGCACCCGCATGGCCTCCCGGGAGCAGTAGCCCAGGTCCACGCAGTTGGCCCGGCCCCGGGGGGCGCCGTTGTAGCCGGTGGCGATGATTTCATCGTTTTTCACGATGATGGCCCCGTAGACCCGGCGCAGGCAGGTGGCCCGCTCCAGCACGGTCTCCGCAATGTCCAGATAGTAGTTCTCCTTGCTGATGCGCTTCATGGACAGCCCTCCGTCTTTCTATTTGGAAATTTGTATCACTGCACCCGCAAATTATAACACACTTTTGTGGGATTTGGCAAGACCTCAGACTCCCGGCAGTCCCGCCCGGACGGCGATCAGCTGGGCCGTGACAGAGACGGCGATCTCCTCCGGCGTCTCCGCGCCGATGGGAAGCCCGATGGGGGCGTGGACCCTGGCATACTCCTCCGCCGTGAACCCCGCCGCCAGCAGGCGCTCTTCGCACAGGGCCAGCTTCCGCCTGGAGCCGATGCATCCCAGGTATTTCACGCCGCTGCGGAGGGTCTGCTCCAGCACCTCGTAGTCCGCCTGGTGTCCCCGGGTCATGACGACCACGTAGTCATCCGCCGTCAGGACAATCTGCCGGCCGATGTCCTTGAAATCCCCGGTGAGGACCGCTTCCGCCTGGGGGAAGAGGGCGGGGGCGGCAAATTCGGGCCGGTCATCGTAGACCACCGGGCGGAAGCCCACCGCCGCGATAGCGGGCACCAGCGCCCGGGAGACATGCCCGCCGCCGAAGATATAGACCCGTCCCGCCCGCACCATGGGGACGGCCAGCCAGCCGCCGCAGAGGGCGGGCCGGTTTTGCAGCAGGGCGGGCAGGTCCTCCGGAGGAGTCTCCAGGTGCCGGGGGCCGTTCCGGTCCGCCGTGCCCATAACGGCGGCGTCCTCCCGGATATTCAGCACCAGCCAGGTGTCCAGGTCCCCGGCGGAGGCCTCCATCAGGTCCCGCAGCACGGCGATGATTCGGGCGTCCCCGGCGGGGAGGTGCTGGAACCGCACCGTCACATCGCCGCCGCAGACCATGCCCAGGCTGGCGGCGTCCCCCTGGACGAACCGGAAGCTCCGCAGGGCACAGCTGCCCCGCTCCAGCAGCTCCGCGGCCAGCCGCTGGGCCTCGTACTCCACACTGCCGCCGCCGATTGTCCCCAGGGCCCGTCCACCGGGAAACACCGCCATCAGCGCCCCGGCCCCCCGGGGGGTGGAGCCGCTGGCCTCCGTCACAGCCACCAGCTCCGCCGGTGTGCCTGCCTCCAGGGCGTGGACAATCTTCCGCACCCATTCCCGCATATGCATCACCCTCTCTCGTTTTTTCTATGATAACACATTTTCGCCCCGGGGCAAATAATCCCGGCGGTAATTTTCTGTAAATAATTTCGCAGGGTCCGGCATCCGCCTTCGGAGGACGCCGGACTTTTTATTTTCCGCATACTACAATTTTTCGAAAACTGTCAAAAATACGACAATTCCCCGGAAATCGCTCATATTCCAACCGGCTTTTTCTCACTAAAATGGGAGACAAACCATTTTGAAAATGGAAAATCTTTACATTTTAGTCGCTTGCATCACAAGTGTAACCCAACGGGAGAGAGGAGGCCGCATATGGGAACATACACCGTCAACCGGCCGGATGAGGCGGCCATGCGCCGGCTGCTGGAGAAAAATCCGGAAAACGCGGCCGGGGCCATTCTGCGCCTGGCGTGGCTCCAGGGGCTTTTGCGGGAGGAGATCACCACGCTGACCTGGGATCAGGTCTCCTTTCTGGACCACAGGGTCCTTCTGGCGGGGCGGGAGATGCCCATGGAGCGGGAGATGGAGGAATATCTGCGGCGGATTTACGGCCAGCGGAGCCGGGTGTCGGAGTACGTGGTGTGCTCGGAGCGGTTCGGCAAGCCCATGCAGCCCCAAGCCATCTCCCGGGCGGCCCGGCGGGAGCTGGACAGCGAGGACCAGACGGCGGTCCGCCTGATCGATTTGCGCCACGATTACATCATCCGCCAGCTCCAGACCCGCACCGCCGCCTATGTGGCCCAGATCACCGGCATGGAGGTGCGGACGCTCCAGCTGCATTTTTCCGAGCATATGGAGGCGGACCGCAGGCCCACCCTGCGCCAGCCCCGGCAGCCCGTCCCCGTGGACGAGTTCCGCCTTTGGAAAATTTTACAGGCGGAGAGGAACACGGCGGCGGGTCTGGCGCTGTGGCTCACGTGGCAGATGGGCCTCTCCGGCGGCGAGATCGCGGCCCTGACCTGGGAGCAGGTGGACTTTGAGGCCGGCGTCCTGAGGCTGGAGGGCCGGGAGGTCCAGATCAGCAGCACCGTCCGCCAGCTGCTGCTGGAGCGGCGGGAGCGGGGCGGGGAGGACCCCCGCGTCCTCCTCTCCGACAGCGCCGGACGCCCCGTGGATGTGGCCCGTCTCTCCCGGATTGTGCGGACGGCCCTCATCCGGGGCGGCATGGATCAGGTGACGCTGCGGGACCTGCACTGCAGCGTCAGCCGGGGCGGCACGGAGGGAGGAGTGCTGGAGCTGGTCCGCCGGAAGGGGGCCGTCTCCCGGGGGGACGTCATGGAAGCTCTGGGCGTCACCAGCGCCTCGGCCTACAACCTCCTGCGGCGGATGACCGGCGGGCACAAGCTGGTGCGGGTTGGGGGCAAGTACTATCTCCCCGGCACGGTGGTGCCGCCGGAGGAGCATTCCGCCGCCATCCGGGCATATCTGGAGCAGGTGGGCTTTGCTTACCGGCAGGACATCGCCGGGGTGCTCCGCGTCGGGAGCAAGCAGTGCAGCGTAATTCTGAGGCATCTGGTGGAGGCCGGGGAGCTGGTCCAGGTGCGGCAGAAATACTATTTGAATACCCGGGCGGAGGCGGAGGCGCGGTGAGCCTTCGCCCCGCCCTTTTGTTACGGCAATATTTCTATGGGTTACATTTGTAATTCAAGCAAAAAATAGATAGAATGCGCATTTTTTCACCTTCTTAACAAAACCCCTGAAATCGTAGACAGACGGGGGCGGGACTGCTAAATTGAACCTGCGAAGCGGATGCTGGACGCTTCGGCGCTCTTCCCGGCCTGGTGCTGGATCCCGGATTTTTTCTGAGGTGCTAGCCCCGGCACGAAGCCCGGACGGTTTCCGGAGCCCCGGCGGACGGTTCGCAAAAATCAAAAAGGAGGACACCCCATGAAGAGATTTCTCTCTCTGGTCCTGACGCTGGTTATGGTCATGAGCCTTGTGACCGTCAGCGCCGGGGCCAAGGACTTCACGGATGGCGACACCATCACCTATGATGAAGCCGTCGCCGTGATCTCCGAGATTGGAGTTGTCGACGGCTATGCCGACGGCAAGTTCAATCCCACCAACACCCTGACCCGTCAGGCTGCCGCGAAGATCATCTGCAACCTGATCCTGGGTCCCACCACCGCTGTCGAGCTCCACGCGGACACCGCCCCCTACCGGGACGTTCCCGCCAGCCACGAGTTCGCCGGCTACATCGCCTACTGCGCCAAGGAAGGCATCATCAGCGGCTACGCCGACGGTTCTTTCCGTCCCGGCGGCACCCTGACCGGCTACGCCTTCATGAAGATGCTGCTGGGCGCTCTGGGCTACGATTCCACCCTTGAGGGCTATGTTGGCGACAACTGGTCCATCAACGTGGCCAAGCAGGCCATCGGCATCGGCCTGAACTCCGGCCTCGTGGGCGAGTTCAACGGCATCAAGGCCGTGAACCGCGAGGAGGCCTGCCTGTATGCCTTCAACACTCTCCAGGCTGACCTGGTGGAGTACGGCCAGCGCCTGACCACCAACATCAACGGCACTGAGGTCACGCTGTCTTCCGGCGGCGCGCAGAGCCGTACTTGGAAGTCTCAGCAGAGCCGGGTGAACAACATCCGCGAGGATGACATCATCCAGTTCGCCGAGGAGTATTTCAGCAAGCTGGTGAAGACCCCCGATGACGACATCTTCATGCGTCCCGCCCACACCTGGGTGTACGACAAGAAGATCCAGATCGGCACCTGGGTCGACCACGACAAGCTGCTGGAGACCTACACCAAGGGCGTTTCCGGTCGCGACCTGTACGACCTGCTGGGCTCCGCCACCATCCGTGACTTCGATCTCGAGGTCTACGTGGACGGCCACGAGGCCAACAACACCGGCACCAACGGCACCGATTACACCCAGTACAACTATATCGGCACCGCCGAGGAGATCATCTCCGCCGAGCTGAAGCGCTCCAACACCGATGATCTGGGCATCACAGGCAACGGCGTGCTCACCGAGATCTTCATCGACAAGGACGCCGAGATCGTCCGCATCGTCTCCATCCACACCTGGCTGGGCCAGGCCACCAGCTCTTACAACGAGAGCCGCGAGACCGCCTCGTTGAAGGTCTTCAAGGGCCTGACCGGCACCGGTGTTGTCAGCGTCAGCAAGAACGCCCACTCCGAGGACGTTCCCGAGGCCGTTGACGTCACCTCCGACGCCTTCTACCTGATCCGGATGTCCGACAAGGACACCTCTTTGCTGGAGATCGTTGACCTGGAGGAGCCCGAGATCCTGGAGGAGAGCACTGTCACCAAGTTCTCCAACGGCAAGGACGACAGCACCGCCGCTCTCTATCCCAAGACCCTGACCACAGGCGGCGACGAGTACAAGAAGAGCAACCGCGCCTACTATGACGCCGACACTCTGAACCAGTACGACGCCGACCTGCTGACCACCAACACCTACAATGTGTATCTCGACAAGTACGGCTACTTCATCGGCGTCGACCTGTTCGAGGGCACCAAGCAGTATGTGTTCGTGACCGGCTACGACATGCGCAACAGCAACCTCTCCGTCAAGACGGCTGAGGCCTCCGGCATCTTCCTGGACGGCACCATGGAGACCATGACCGTCAACGTGAAGGACACCAACAAGAACATCGAGAACATGGTCACCACGAAGGGCGACACCAACGCCCAGGCCTATTATCAGATCTGGGGCACCAACGCCAGCGACGGCGTGTTCCTGCTGAACCGTTGGTACACCTACACCAAGACCGAGGCCGGTGTTTACACCCTGAAGCCCTGCGTGAACAAGGACGGCGAGGCCATGATGCTGGCCGCCAAGACCGGCAACGCCGCCGACAGCGAGCTGAAGATGAACTGCGCCAAGCTGCGTCTGGACGGCGTGGATGACAACGAGGCTCTGCTGATGGGCGAGACCATGATCTATGTCAACAGCAGCGTCAACATCGGCGCCGGTCCTGCCAAGTTTGACCTGACCTCCGCCCGGGCCTACGGCGAGGACGACTCCGTCTTCATCACCGTGGACACCGACGATGTCAGCGGCGCTTACATTGGCACCGGCACTGGCAAGGGTGAGATCACCAAGGCCATCACCGACGTCAACGGTGTCTACACCGGTGTGCAGGATGTGGACATCATCACCCGTCTGAGCGACCGCGTTGTGGGCGACTATCTGGTTGCCAAGAACGGCGCCAAGGCTGCGACTCCCACCAATGACTGGGTTTCTGCTGTTAACGTTGCTACCAATCCCGAGAACAACTACATTGCCGTTCCCGGCGACACGCACAGCTACCTGGGCGAGAACGCCTACGCTGTGTTCGACAAGAACAACTTCATCATCGGCGCCGTCATCCTGGGCGAGGCCGAGGGCAACAACGGCACCAAGGCTTACATCCTGGATCCCGTGAAATACGAGCGCTATGAGAACGGCACCTACTACTGGCAGTTCGAGGCCGTCATCAACGGCGAGATCGTCACCCAGGAGGCCGAGAGCAAGTTTGCCAGCACCATCGACACCATGCGCAACAACCAGTACGAGATCGTTGAGCTGCGCTACAAGGACGCCGACAGCGAGATCGTCACCGACGTCAAGGAGATGGACCGCAGCGATGTCAGCGGTAATCTGACGGCTGCCGCTGATAAGATCTACGGCTATCCCTTCGGCGAGGTCCTGACCGGCGGCCACAAGGTGAAGGACAACGAGACCGTCTACGACGTGGTCCTGACCGGCCCCGAGGATGACGCTGTGGCGCACACCACAACCTTCGACTATGTGGAGCGTCCCCGCGCCAACACTGAGGAGCATAACTATGGCGGCGACTTCACCTTCAAGACCACCCAGATGGGCACCCTGCGTCTCCAGGGCCGCACTCTGTATGTGGACGCCGCCCAGAACGACTACGGCCTGGACTTCGTCGGCGACGCCAAGGCCGTTGTGATCCAGCCTGAGGGCTATATTGACAGCCAGGGCAATGAGCAGGCCGATCTGGAGACCCGTGCCTACAGCACTGTCCAGGAGGCCGTTGACAGCCTGGGCGACGCCGTGCCCGCCTCTGCCGGCACCAGGGAGTTCCGCGGCATCATCACCGCCGTTCTGAACAGCCAGGGCGTTGCCGAGTGGATCGTGTTCTACTCTGACACCATGGTGCAGAACCGCAATGATACCAGTGTCGGCGGCGCTACCATGACCGTGACCATCAACGTCCGGTTCCCCGGCAGCGATGCTGCTGAGAAGTGGGGCACCTACAATGCCGGCAAGCCCGCCACCGGCAACATTGTGGATATTCCCAATCCCGATACCATCAACGGCGCTCCCATCAAGACCGGTTATCATCCCAAGCTGGCCACCATCCCCGTCACCTGGGAGAAGAACGCCGACAACAAGAGCGTGACCTTCGAGTATGAGGCCGACGGCGCCGCCCCGGATCCCGGCGTAGGCACCAAGACCGTGCGCGTGAGCTATCGGACGGACAAGGACGATGCCGCCACTCAGGTTGGGTATCAGAATGTCACCCTCACCCTGGACGCCGCCGGCTTTGCCGATCTGGACGCCGCCAGCTTCACCGACCTTCCCACTGGTTATAAGCTCAAGGCCGGCGCTACCGGCGAGGACTTCACACAGCTGATTGACGCCAGCACCACCGGCGCCATCGCCGTGGCGGTTGTGAAAATGACAGTCAAGGGTGTGAAGGTCATCCCGACGCCCGCCGCCAGAGCCGCCCTCGCCGAGATCGAGATTCCGGTTGGCGCCAGCTCCGCCCAGATCGGCGCGGCTGTCAAGGCTGCCGGTTTCTCCGTTGAGGTAACTTACGAGGATGATTCCACGGAGGTTCTCGAGGCGACCGCTGACGGTCTGACGTGGGCGGCTGACGCAGGCACCGGCAAGATCACTGTGAAGATGAGCGGCGCTGGCACTGGAGGCGCTGATGTCACGAGCACCGAGGATATTGACAGCGAGGTTTACGCCGCGGTTGCCAAGGCTAAGCTCACCGGTGTGGGAAGTATTGTGGACTACGAGGTCTCTTACGTGATTGACTCCGGAGCGACCGATAAGATCAAGGCTGGTGATACGATCACCATCACCTACACGGCTGCGGAGGTCGGTGTGACCACTCTGAGCAGCGCCTCTACCAAGAAGGCCGCTGTTACCGGCGCCACTCCGGCTGAGGTTACTACGACCGCGGCTGACGGGAGCCAGCTTGTGATCAACGAGGGTACTGACGCCGCGAAGGCGACCGTGGTTGTGACCATTAAGATTACAAAGGTCACTGCCGCGCTTGAGGTTGCCACTACCATTCAGGCCTGATTTACCAAACTTTTGCATAGAGTGAACTGCTTAAGCAAGTGCTGAGGTAAACAGACGAGGCCCCCGCTCCATTCGGAGCGGGGGCCTTTCCCTGGCTGTCAGTCCATGGAGATCAGCGCAAAGACGTGGTAGGTTGCGCCGCTGATGTTGAGCTGCGTATACGCCTCATTATCTCTGCAATACCATTTGGCCGTGCTCCCCGACCAGCGGAGGACATTGGACGTCCGGTTACAGATCATCCAGCCGTCCCTTGGCAGCAGCCAATACAGGGCACCGTTCCCGTCGGCAATAGCCGCTGCCACCGGTTTTTTGGGAAAGGTGAGGGAGGTGGGAGCGCCGGGGCCGGCGGTCCCGGTGCCCTGGTAGCTGGTGGTCCAGATTTTGCAGTTACCCCGCTTGCCCACGGCGGCGCTCAGGGAGGACACTGCCGCGGTTCGGGCCTGGGTCTCGGCCTCGCCGGCAGCCCGCCGGACCTTCGCTTAGGCTTTCAGCGCGGCGTCCACCTTGGCGTTGCCGGTATTGAGGTCCTCCACCAGGATGCGCTCCTCTCCCTTCCATTGGGAGAGGTGGTAGTTTGCGGTCTGTTCCATGTGTGATTCTCCTTTTCTGTTGTGGGGCCCCGGCCCCTGACCGGGCCGCTGCCCCCTAAACACCCCCGCCTCTCCCGGAGAAGCTGCATGAAACGTGGAACCCGTTCTATAAAAAACCGCCCCGGACAGGCGGTTCAGGGCTTGACAGGAAATGGGTGCGGGATTATACTTGAGAAAAGAAAGAGCGCCGCGGCAAGCGGTCAGCTCATGTTAGGCTTGGGTCTCTAATGAGAAACCGTCACCGGCCAGGGTGACGGTTTCTGCTTTTCACAACAATTGTCACCGTAAAGGCTCTAATATGTAATGTGATCCGCATAGCGTCACCCCCCTTCGTCAGGGAGTAGCTGACCACCCGCTTGTGATGCGACGCTCTGCCCCTGTTTCAGAAGCAGCATCAGAATACCACAAAATTCCCCAGAAGGCAAGAATATGCCGCCTCCGGCTTTGCCGGAGGCGGCATATTCATTCTCCGCTGTGGGCCAGCCGCCACCGCAGGCCCGAGTACCGCCGCTGCTGGCGGTCATTGGCCGCCATGGAGCGGAGAACGGCGTCGTCCCCCACCACCACCAGCAGCTCCCGGGCCCGGGTCAGGGCGGTGTACAGCACCCCCCGCACCATCAGCGACTGGGCCGAGGGCATGGCCGCCAGCACCGCGCAGCGGTACTCGCTGCCCTGGGCCTTGTGGACCGTGACGGCGTAGGCCAGCTCCAGCTCGCTGAGCTGTTCAATGCCGTAGACCGCCCGCCGCCCGTCGTCAAAGGCCAGCTCCAGCACCTCCCCGGAGGGGTCGATCTTCTCAATCCGGCCCATGTCGCCGTTGAAGATGCCGCTGCCCACGGAGCCGTCCTCTCTCTCCCAGATGACGTCGTAGTCGTTCCGGGTCTGCATAATCCGGTCCCCCTCCCGGAAGAGGCGCTCTCCCCACAAAAGCTCCCGCTTGTCCGGCGATTTGGGATTCAGCGCCTCCTGGAGGCAGCCGTTGAGGCGGACGGTGCCGCTGGACCCCTTGCGCATGGGGGAGAGGACCTGAATCTGGTCCGCCGGAATGCCCATGCCCCCCGGCAGGCGGGTCTTGCACAGCTCCACCACGGTGGAGACCGTCCGCTCCGCCTCCCGGCGGCAGAGGAAGAAGAAGTCCCCCTGGTTGCTGGCGAGCGCGGGAGGCTGGCCCAGGTTCACGGCGTGGGCGTTGCGGATGATGGCGGACTGCTCCGCCTGACGGAACACCTCCCGCAAAAACACCGTCTCCACCCGGCCGCTGCGGATGAGGTCGGAGAAGACGTTCCCCGCCCCCACAGAGGGCAGCTGGTCCGCGTCTCCCACCAGCACCAGCCGGGTGCCGGGCCGCAGTGCCCGCAGCAGGGCGGAGAAGAGCGGCAGGTCCACCATGCTCATCTCGTCCACAATCACCGCGTCCGCCTCCAGGGGCTCTTTCTCCGTCTTTGAGAACACCGGCTCCCGGGTGTTCTCGTCCCACTTTACCCCCAGGAGGCGGTGGATGGTCTGGGCCTCCGAGTCTGAGAGCTCGCTCATGCGCTTGGCGGCCCGGCCCGTGGGGGCCGCCAGCACCGTGTCCAGCCCCATCCGCCGGAACAGGGCCACGATGCCCCGCAGGGTGGTGGTCTTGCCGGTGCCGGGGCCGCCGGTGAGGATCAGCACCCCCCTCCGGGCCGCCAGCTCCACCGCCTGCCGCTGCTGGGGGGCGTAGGTGACGCCCTGCTCCCCCTCGATCTCCCGGACCGTCTGCTCCGCGGCGCGGCTCTCGTCCGCCTCCGCCGTCAGCAAGACGTTCAGCCGGGTGCAGGCGGACAGCTCCGCCTCCCACAGCCGCCGGAGGTAGCAGGCGTCCACCTTGGCCACGTGCTCCTGCACCACCGCCCCCCGCTGGATCAGCGCGTCCAGGGCGGCCTCCACCGGCTCCAGGCCGCAGTCCAGCAGGCGGCAGGTGGCGTCCAGCAGCTTGTTCCGGGGCAGAAAGACGTGGCCGTTGTTCTCGTTATGGCCCAGCTCATAGGCCACCGCCGCCTCCACCCGGCAGCCGCTGTCGGCGGCCAGCCCTAAGCTCATGGCGATCTCGTCCGCGGCGGAGAAGGCCACGCCCCAGCCATCGCCGGCCAGCAGGTAGGGGTTTTGGCGCACCATCTCCAGCGCCTCGCCGCCATACAGCCGCCGCAGGTGCATGGCCAGCACCGGCGGCAGCTGGTACTGGGCCAGAAAGGCCATCAGCCGCCGCAGTCCCATATGCTGGCGGAATCCCTCGGCGATCTCCCGGGCCTTTTTGGAGGTGATGCCCTTGATGGTGTTCAGCCGCTCCGGATCCCGCTCCAGAATGTCCAGGGTCTCCGCCCCGAACCGGTCCACAATGCGCTGGGCGGTGGCGGGGCCCACGCCTTTACAGATGCCGGAGGAGAGGTAGCTGAAAATTTCCTCTTCGTCCTCCGGCAGTGACCGCTCCAGCTCCAAGGCCCGCAGCTGCTCTCCGTGCTGGGGATGGGTCTCCCAGACGCCGGAGGCCGCCAGGTGCTCCCCCGGGGCCGCGCAGGGGACGCACCCCACCACGGTGACCGCCTCCCCCTCCGGTGTCAGGAGGCGGAGGACGGTATATCCGTTTTCTGGATTTTGAAAGATGACGCTATGTACGGTCCCCTCGCAGCAGGTCAGCTCTTCCATGTCTTTTGTTCCCTCTGTCTTATTTCATTTGAAAATCCCCGCCGTCCGCCACCTCGGCGTTTTTCCCGCGGCCCGCCAGGTATTGGGCGAGCTGGCGGGCGTCCGGCGTGAGGCCGCAGTCCGCCAGAATGATTCTGGCCCCGGGCAGCTGGCCCTGGACCCGGCGCAGCTCCCGCACGTCGGACTCCATGGACAGGGCCTCGCCCCGCAGGGGGAGGACCAGCAAAAGGCCCGGGATGGCGGGCCGGCCCGCGTGGAAGATGGCGCCGGCCGCCAGCCAGACCACGGTGGTGAGGCCTACGGCGGCGAGAAAGGCGATGCAGCCGTCCTGAAGTAATGTCATGGTAAATCACCTCAAGAACAGCCTATGCCGGGAGGGGGGAATTTGCCCCTGCCGGGGGCGGCTCAGCGCCCAATCCCCAACCCCGCGAGAATGATCTCCTCTCTCTCCCGCATCTGCGCCTTCATAGGCCCCTCGTCCACATGGTCATATCCCAGCAGATGGAGCACCGAGTGCACCACCAGATACGCCAGCTCCCGGCGGGTGGAGTGACCGTACTCCCTGGCCTGGGCGGCGACGTGCTCCATGGAGATCACCATGTCCCCCAGGGGCACCAGCCCCGTGCCGGGGTCTGCATCCTCCGCCTCCGGCAGTTCCCCGGGGGAGAGGGCAAAGGAGGGAAAGCTCAGCACGTCCGTAGAGCGGTCCACCTGCCGTGTTTCCCGGTTCAGGCGGTGAATCTCCGCGTCGTTGGTGACAAGCACATCCACCTCACAGGGAAAGTCCACCCCCTCCGCCGCCAGAGCTGTGCGGATGACCTTGCGGATGAGGGCCTTCCGGCTGTCGTTTACGCCGGGGACGCTGGCAGTGACGGGAATATAGTGCCGCCTCATTTCCGCTTCCCCCCATCCCTCCGGCTTTTATGGGTCTCATACTCCTCGTAGGCCTGGACAATCCGCTGGACCATGACGTGGCGGACCACGTCGGCGTTGGTCAGCTGGCAGATGCCGATGCCCTCCACGTTCTTGAGCACCCGCATGGCCTCCTTCAGGCCGGAGGTCTTGCCGTCGGGCAGGTCGATCTGGGTGGCGTCGCCGGTGATGACGATCTTGGAGCCGAAGCCCAGCCGGGTGAGGAACATCTTCATCTGCTCCCGGCTGGTGTTCTGGGCCTCGTCCAGGATGATGAAGCTGTCGTCCAGAGTCCGGCCCCGCATATAGGCCAGGGGGGCCACCTCGATGTTGCCCCGCTCCAGATACTTCTGGTACGTCTCCGCCCCCAGCATATCGAAGAGGGCGTCATACAGCGGCCGCAGGTAGGGGTCCACCTTGCTCTGGAGATCCCCGGGCAGGAAGCCCAGCCGCTCCCCAGCCTCCACGGCGGGGCGGGTGAGGATGATGCGGTTTACCTGCTTGTCCCGGAAGGCCTGGACGGCGGCGGCCACGGCAAGGTAGGTCTTGCCAGTGCCCGCCGGCCCCACGCCGATGGTGACGGTGTTCTTGAGCACGGACTGGATATACTCCTTCTGGCCGATGGTCTTGGGCTTGATGGGCCGGCCCTTGGCGGAGATGCACAGCACGTCGCCGGTGAGCTCCGCGATCTGGCTCTCCTTTCCCGCCCGCACCAGATTGATGACATAGCGCACATTCTGTTCTCCGATGGCCTCCCCCCGGCTGGAGAGGGTCAGCAGGGCCTGGATGGCCTTGCTGGCGGGCATGGTGTTCTCCGCCTCGCCGTTGATCCGGAGCTCCCCGTCCCGGTTGGTCACCGTGACAGAGAACTCCTGTTCCAGAAGGCGGATATTCTCGTCAAAGGAGCCGAAGATGTTCACGGCTTGCTCCAGCCGCTCGATGCTGATTCTCTGTTCCAAATAGATTCACTCCTGTGTTTACGGGCCTTGGCCCGGTTCTTCCGTGTAGATGGGCACCCGCGTCCCAATCTCCTCCACACACTCCGCCGAAAGGGTCACCAGCAGCACGCCGTCTTTCTGGCGGGAGGAGCACAGCGTGGAGCTGACGGTGCCGTATGGCTCCACGATGGAGGCCAGGTGCGAGGTCAGGATTTCCTCTCCGGCCCGCTCCGCCTCCGCCGCCTCCCGGGAGGAGGGAACGGCCTCGTAAAAGCGGAAGGTCTCCGTCACCAGCGTTGCCGGCAGCCGCAGCCCGAAGAGGGAGAGAGGATGCCTGTTTGTTATTTTATCATATTTCTCCCCCTGGATGCTACTGTTTGAGAAGAATTTTATGCGGCGGGTGCCGAAGACCAGGGAGAAACACGTCTTTTCCTCTCCAGTGTACTGTTTTTCCGGTACCTCCAGAGGCATGGCGGCGGTCAATGTGTACCATGTCCGGGCGGTGACGCTGCCCATTCCCGCCAGCACCCGGGCACCTACGGTCTCCGTGTCCTCCACGCCGGAGACCAGCAGTTGGTTCTCCGTCACGGCGGTCCCCGGCTGGACGGCCGCTACGCCGTCCACGGCCCGGACCTTCAGTACCAGCCCTGCCCGCCGGGCGATCAGATTGGAGGGAGTCTGCCGGTCCAGCCGTTCCGGGGCCGGGGTCCGCTCCCGCACCTGGACGTGGGCCCGGCAGCCGGAGACGTTGACGGTGATCCAGCTCAGCTCCGGGATGTCCAGCAGCACATGGTTGCGGATGCTCTCCCCGTCCAGAGACAGGCCGAAGGAGCCCAGGTGGACGTCGTTTTTCTCCAGGGCCCGCAGGATTTTCTCCGCGGGCACGGTCTCATTGCCCTCCACAACGAAGTCCCAGACGAAGAAGGAGCCCAGAAACAGTGCCGTGGCGCAGAGGGTCAGGCCGATCAGCAGAGACTGCCTGTGGCGAAACCGGAAGAGAAAGTAGGGCGCTCCCTCCCGGCCCACCACCGTGAGCTCACAGTCCAGATGCTTTGCCGACTGGCGCAGGATGTGCCAGTCCCGGCGGCTGAGACGGCAGGTAAAGGCGGTGGGGGACTCCCACACCACGTCCCAGAAGGCCAGCTCCCGGGCACCGCACAGGTTCAGGATCCGCTCCGGAAAGGCGCTCTCCGCCCGGATGCGGACCTGACCGCGGAGACGGTTGATGATTCCGTTCAGCATGGCCTCACCTCACCCACTCCACGGACTGGATGTGCCCGCCGATCCGCAGCTCTCCCGCCGTCATGGCCAATAGTGTCAGCCGTTCTCCCTTTACACGCAGGACGCCGCCGGCGGTATTGGCATCGATCTGCTGATCTGTGTACGCCAGGATTCCGGTGTGGTGCTCCAGGTACAGCTGGCGGCTGCCCACCATCTCCAGCCTGGGCAGTCCTGCTACCACGTCCGCCGGCAGGTCGAACAGCTCCGCCACCGTGGTCAGGACGCCGCCCGTCCGGTCTTTTCGATTTCGCTCCATTTCCAGTTCACCCCTTGTCTGACCCTATGCAGCCCGGGGCAAAAACTTGCCTGAAAACGAAAGCGTCCCGGACATAAGCCCGCCTCCTCCGGCATAGGGTAGGGGCGGTGATGTGTATGAGAATGCGGTGGCGGGGACTGGCCTGCCTGGGGCTGTGCGCGGTGCTGGCCTGGTTTTTGGCGGACACGGGGGAAATCCGCCGGTGGGCGGCGGAGGCCCTGACTCTGTGCGGGCGGTCCGTAGTCCCGGCGCTGTTTCCCTTTTTGGTGCTGTCCGGTCTGCTGGTGTCCTTGGGCTTTGGAGAACTGGTCTCGCCCCACCTGGCGGGGCTGATGACGCCGTTGTTCCGCCTGCCGGGGTGCGCCAGCTCCGCGCTGCTGCTGGGGCTGGCGGGCGGGTATCCTATCGGCGCCCAGACGGCGGCCCGCCTCTATCAGGAGGGCTCCCTGACCCGGGGAGAGGCGGAGCGTCTGCTGGCCTTCTGCAACAACTCCAACCCCGTGTTCCTCATCAGCGTGCTGGGGGCCGGGGTCTTTGGCAGCGTCCGGACCGGGGTGTGGCTGTGGCTGATCCACATTCTGGCTGCTCTGCTGACGGGTCTGGCCTTCCGCCGGGGCAGGGAACACGGCTCTTCTCAACATATGACAAGGAGAACCCCTTCTCAGAAAGGCTCCTTTTTCGCCGCCCTGGTGGAGGCGGTGCGGGGCGGATCGGCGGGGATGCTGTCCGTCTGCGCCTTCGTGATCTTCTTCTACGTGCTGGCGGCCCCCCTGGCCGCCCTGGGAGGACGGATGGGGCCGCTGCTGGTGGGGCTGACGGAGCTCTTTTCCCTGACGCCCCTGCTGGCGGCGGACGGCTTCGGCTTTGTCCTGGCGTCGGGGTGTGCCGGCTGGGGCGGGCTGTCCGTGCTGTGTCAGACGGCGGCGGTGCTGGAGGGCAGCGGCCTGCGCCTGCGAAACTGCCTCCTGGGCAAGGTCCTCCAGGGCCTGCTGTCCGCAGTTCTGGCCCTGGCCCTCCGAAAATACGTCCTGGGCTGATCAAATCCCCTCCGATGCCGTATGATTCGACAACGGAGGGGATTTGTCAGACGTTTTTCTACAAAGAGGAATTATTTTTCCGCCTCCATGGCCCTCACGGCCCTGACGATGCGGCTGGTGCCCAGGCGGGACGCGCCCAGGGCGATGAAGTCCTCTGCGTCTTGGAGGCCGGCGATGCCGCCGGCGGCCTTGATCTTCACATGGGGGCCGATGTGCCTGGCGAACAGGGCCACGTCCTCCCGGAGAGCGCCGCCTCCGCCGAAGCCGGTAGAGGTCTTGATATAGTCCGCGCCGGAGTCTGTGACGATTCCGCAGAGGCGGATCTTCTCCTCGTCCGTCAGCATGCAGCACTCGATGATGACCTTCAAAACCTTGCTGCCGCAGGCGGCCTTCACCGCCCGGATCTCCGAGAGCAGGTCCTCCCACCGCCGGTCCTTCACCCAGCCGAGGTTGATGACCATGTCCACCTCGTCTGCGCCGTTGTCCACGGCATCCTTTGCCATGAAGCACTTGGCCGCGGAGGTGTCGTAGCCGTTGGGGAAGCCGATGACCGTGCAGACAGGAATCCGCCCGGCGGCGTATTCCGCGGCCCGCCTGACGTAGCTTGCGGGGATGCACACGCTGGCGCAGCCGTACCGGATCCCCTCATCGCACAGGCTTTGAATCTCCTCCCAGGAGGCCGTCTGGGTCAGGAGGGTGTGGTCGCATTTGCTCAAGATGTCTTTCAGTTCCATTTCAGGACACTCCTTTATACTGTCACATAGTAGCGGTATTTTCCCCGCTCCTCCCGGCGGAGCACCCGGCCCCGGACCTCCAGATAGTCCAGGTGGGCCAGGGCCTCGCCCACGGCGAAGAACTTCTGCTCCAGGGGGAAGTCCTCCCAGCTGCGGCTGCGGATTCTCCAGCGCATCCGTCCGGCGATCTCGTAGCCCGTCAGCCCCGGCTCCTCCCGGACGGTCTGCCAGGCGTCTTCAACCCGGCGCAGGTGGTGGGCGGTGAGCTCGTCCACCCGGTCCCGGAGGACGCCGGTATCCCGCCGGTGAGCGGGGAGCAGCAGCTCCACCGGCAGGTCCCGCACGGTTTGCAGGCTCTCCAGATAGCTGCCCAGGGCGTCCGGCATGGTCTCCCAGCGGCAGATGTTGGGGGAGATGTGGAACAGAATGTGGTCTCCCGTGAAGAGCCATCCGGCCTCCGGCTCATAGAGGCACATGTGGCCCGGCGTGTGGCCCGGGGTCAGGATGCAGCGGAGGGTGTGCCCGCCATAGGACAGGGTGTCTCCGTCCCGCAGGTACCGGTATTGGGTCCATACGGCGGGGGCGGCCGTCTGGGCGGGATTGCCGGCCCGAAGGCGGTCCGTCTCCTCCCGGGTAAAGCCGTCTTGGATATAGCGGGCGTAGAGGTTTTGCCAGCAGCTCTCGTCCATGTAGTCCGCCACGCCGGGGCCGTCCACCTCCCCGATGAGGATCCGGCACCCGGGCCGGATGAGCTCCGGCGCCAGCCCCACATGGTCGCTGTGAAGATGGGTGATGAAGATGTCCGTCCGGTCCCGGTCCGCGCCGGTCTCCGCCAGCTCCCGCTCACAGGCGGCGCGGCAGGAGGGCCAGCGAAAGCCGGTGTCGATCAAAAGGCTCCGCTCCCCCCGGATCAGGTAGCTGTTCAGGGTCTTCAAAGGGCTGCCCTCCAGCGGGATCTCCAGCCGCCACAGGTCCCGCGCCAGTTGCTCCGCCATACGCGCCTCCGCTCTCTTATTTGGTGAAGAGTATAACAAGTTCTGCCTCGAATGTCCAGCCTCTTCCGGCGGAGAGCCGCGCCGGAGCAGAGATTTCCACAGGCTCCTTTTGTTTTTTCTTGCGCCGCGGGCCGGATGGTGTTACAATAGAATGCGTTGCCGGCGCCGGCCGGATCAACGCACATCGCTTTCACAACAGAGCTACCCTGAATTCGGAGGAACATCATGAAAAAAAGAATCCTGTCACTGTTTTGCGCCCTGGTTCTGCTGGCGGGGGCGCTGCCCTCCGCCTCCGCTCTCCAGGGGGAGGCCGCCCGGGCGGCGGATACCCTGGCCACACTGGGGCTGATCGACACCGCCGTTTCCGGCGATTACGGACTGAACGAGTCCGCCTCCCGGGCCCAGGCGGCGGTGCTGCTGGTGGCCCTGGCCGGGGTCCGTCAGGAGGCGGAGAACGACAACTGGATCTCCGGCTTTACCGACGTTCCCGCCTGGGCCCGGGCGGAGATCACCTACGCCGCCCATCGCGGCTGGGCCTCCGGCGCGGCGCTGACGGAGTTCAAGCCCGACAGCACCGTCACCGCCAACGCCTGGTTTACATTTCTGCTGCGGATGCTGGGGTACAGCGACAAGTCCGGAGACTTTGCGGTGTCTGGCGCGGCGGTGTTTGCCCAGCAGATCGGCCTGGCGGCCAGGGGGTACAGCGGCGGACTGACCCGGGGCCAGCTGTACCAGTCCGCCGCGGACGCCCTGACCTTCTCCTACAAGGACGGCAGCGCCACGGTGATCGGCCGTCTGGTGGAAAGGACTCCCTCCATCCGGGCCGCGGCCAACGCCCTGGGCCTGATGGAGACCGCCCTGACGGCCCGCCAGGTCTCGGACCGTCTCAGCGCCGCCGTCTTCCGCGTCGACCTCTATGAAAAGCAGAAGTATGTGGACAGGGGAACTCCCACCTCCACTGCCAGCGGATTTTTCATCTCCGACAGCGGTCTGGCCGTCACCAACTACCACTCCATCGACGGAGGCGTCTATGCCACCGCCACACTTTCCACCGGGGAGACCTTCCCTGTGGAAAGGGTTCTCTACTACGACCCGGAGATTGACATCGCCGTGGTGAAGGTCTCCCAGGCCACCACAGACGGCAAGACCACCTCCGCCTTCAAATACCTGGAGATGGCGGGCACCGGCGATGTCCGCCCCGGCGACAAGGTGTACTCCCTGGGCAATCCCCTGGGCGGCGGTCTGGCCGTCAGCGAGGGTGTGGTCAGTGCCACGGAGCGGGAGGTGCCCGGTTACGCCTGGCCCTGTGTCATGAACACGGCGGATATCTCCAAGGGCAGTAGCGGCGGCGTGCTGATGAACGTCTATGGGCAGGCAATCGCCGTCACCACCGGCGCCTTTGCCCAGGGCAACAGCATGTATCTGGGCGTTCCCGTGGACCCGGTGATGGAGGCGGACCTGACTGGCAAGGGCTGGACCCTGGCGGAGGTCGCCAAGATCGAACAGGCCAAGATCGAGAAGGCCAGAGCAGAAAGTGACGAATGATCAAAGAGGGAGCGCCGCAGGCGCTCCCTCTTTCTGCGTCTTATGGATTTGTCCCGCCGTGGGTCAGAATAAAGGACTCCAGCTCCTCAACGGTCTTTACCACCGCCGCGGCGCCCGCCGCCTCCAGCTCCCCCGGGAGCGCGTAGCCGAAGAACTCCACACCCGCGCAGTCCATGCCGCAGGCCCTGGCGCCCTCCACGTCGTACTTCCGGTCCCCCACCATCAGGCATGGGCGGGGGTCCGTCAGGCCCAGGCGGCCCATGGCCTCCCGGATGACGTCCGCCTTGCTCTGGTCCCGGCTGTCGGAGCTGCCGGCGATCACCGCCAGATGAGGGGCGAATCCGAACCGCTCGCAGATGGAGACGCACTGGGACTCCGCCTTGGAGGAGGCCAGCGCCAGCGTGACTCCCCGGGCCTTCAGACGGCCCAGCATCTCCGCGACGCCCGGGGCCGGGCGGTTTTTGAACTGGCCCACGGGGACGTACTGCTCCCGGAAGAGCCGCAGGGCCTCCTGGGCCTCCTCACAGCTGAAGCCGCAGTACCGCATAAAGGAGTCCTGGAGCGGCGGGCCGATGAATTTCAGCAGGTCCTGCCCCTCCGGCAGGGGGCGGCCCATGGCCTCTATGGCGTACCGCACACATTCCAGAACACCCTCCTGGGAGTCGGTCAGGGTGCCGTCCAGATCGAAAAAGACGTATTGATACATACTCTCACCTTCCTGCCGGCAAGTGTATCATGTCTTTTGCCCTTTCGCAAGAGGAAGGCGGATTTTCTGGAAGAATTAACAGAATAATCTGGGAAGCGCCGTCTATGCGTACACAATTACCATCCCGGTGATGATCCCCAGCACCGCCGCCAGGGCGGGGGCCTTTCCCCGCCACATCAGGGACGACTCCGGCAGCAGCTCCCCGAACACCACGTACAGCATGGCCCCGGAGGCAAAGCTCAGGGCCAGGGTCAGTGTCACCGGACCCAGGGTCCCCAGGCTGAACCCCAGCAGGGCCCCCAGCACGGTGGGGGCGCCGGTGATGGCCGCGGTTCCGGCGGCCCTTGCCCGTCCCATGCCGCCGGAGATCAGAGGAACGGCCACCGCCATGCCCTCGGGGATGTTGTGCAGGCCGATGACTGCGGCCATCACCATTCCGCCCCGGGCCGAGGAGGGGTGGGCAGCCCCCCTGGCGAAGGCGGTGCCGATGACCATCCCCTCCGGCACGTTGTGCAAAGCAATGGCCGCCGCCATTACCAGACCCGCCAGAAACAGCTCCCCGCCTGTCCCGCTCCGCCGCCCGATCCAGGCGTTGAGCACGCCGGTGACCCCGCAGCCCAGCAGGATGCCCGGCACCGTCAGCCACAGATGCCCGCTCTCCGGGGACACGGCGTCCGCCAGCAGGTCAAAGCACACCACCGCCGTCATCACCCCAGCGGCAAAGCTCAAAAGCAGGCTCACCGCCCGGCTGGAGTCCCGACGGAACAGACAGGCGGTCAGCCCGCCGATCCCCGTGCCGCCGATGCCCGCCGCCGCCGTGATCAGCACCACCTCTCCCAATTGCCCCATTGCTCCCGCCGCCTTCCAAAACAGTCTCTGGAAAACTCTATTTTTTCCCCGGACCGTCTAGAACTATTCCTGCCGGCATAGCCTGATGGAGAGGTGATATTCCATGACGATCCATGTTGTGCGGTCCGGGGAGACCCTGAACGCCATCGCCGCCCAGTACGGGGTGAACCCCGCCCAGCTGGGCGCGGCTAACGACGTCCCCGCCGGTGGAGCCCTGGCGGTGGGACAGACCCTGGTGGTGCGGTTTCCCCGGCAGGTCCACGCGGTCCGGCCTGGAGAGACGCTCAGCTCCATCGCCGCGGCCTACGGCACCGACACCCGCGCCCTCTGGCAGAACAACTGGTCCCTGAGCGGAGGAGACGCCCTGACGGCGGGACAGCTTCTGACAATCTCCTATTTTGATGAGAAGATCGGAGCCGCCGCCTTCAATGGCTACGCCTATCCCTTCATCGACCCGAGGCTGCTGGAGGCCCAGCTGCCCTATCTCACCTATATGGCCCCCTTTACCTACGGCATCAATGCCCAAGGCGGCCTGCTGCCCCTGGACGACGGCGCCATGCTCTCCTCCGCCCGGACCCACGGCACCCGCCCGGTGATGCACCTTTCCACCCTGACGGAGTCCGGCGGGTTCGACACGGAGCGGGGGGCCATGGTGCTGACGGATTACGCCGTGCAGGAGCGGCTGATCTCCGAGATCTTTGAGACCATTCAAGACAGGGGCTACGTGGGGCTGGACGTGGATTTTGAGTACCTGCCCGGATATCTGGCGGCGGCCTACGCCGCCTTTTTGGACCGGCTTCACCGGATGCTGCGGGCCCGGGGGCTGTTTCTGTGGGCGGCCCTGGCGCCCAAGACGTCCTCCGCCCAGCAGGGGCTGCTGTACGAGGCCCATGACTACGCCGCCGTCAGCGCCGCTGTGGACGGCGTGCTGCTGATGACCTACGAGTGGGGCTATACCGCCGGTCCTCCCATGGCGGTGGCCCCCCTGCCAAATGTCCGGGCGGTGCTGGACTACGCCGTCACGGAGATCCCCGCCGGAAAGATCTTCCTGGGAATCCCCAACTACGGCTACGACTGGCCCCTGCCCTTCGTTCGGGGCACCACCCGGGCCCAGTCCATCTCCAACCAGCGGGCCATTGAGCTGGCCCTGGAGCACGAGATCGCCATCCAGTTCGACGAGACCGCCCAGGCCCCCTTCTTCCACTATACCGACAATGGCGGCACGGTCCACGAGGTGTGGTTTGAGGACGCGAGAAGCATGGACGCCAAGCTGCGGCTCATCGCGGAGTACGGCTTCCAGGGCGGCGGAGTCTGGAACCTGATGCGGCCCTTCTCCCAGATCTGGCAGGTAATGGCGGCGCTGTACGACATCTGGTAAGACCGGAGGACCGGGCGGCTGCCGAAAACGCTGAAAATCGACGCGGGGCAGGAAAAGGTGCGGGCGGGAAACCCAAGAAGGGTTCCCCGCGCTGTTGAAATCCCGCCCGGTCCCGCCGAAATGCGGCTTATGCCTCTCTCCACCGCTTCAAGGAGGGGAACCAGCTGCGCATCATCTTCTCCGCCTCTTCCTGGGGGCCGAAGGGATGGCCGTTCTCCGCGTTGAATTTCAGATTGAAGGCGATGATGTCGTCCATCGTGGCGTCAGGGGCGGTGAAGCCCCCCTTCTGGTAGCAGTAATGGCAGTAGTCGGCGCTGGGAGAGCCGTCCGTCTCAGTGCCCGCGTCTTCCGGCCTGTCCAGGGGCATACCGCAGCATTGGCAAAATCTTCTCTCTTCCATTTGGGAAAACCTCCTTATATTGGGCGGGGCTTGTTTCCCCCGCCGCTAATCCAAGGATACGCCCTGAAACCCGACAGGGTATGTCAGGTTTTGTAGAGCTGCAAAGATTTTTTGATTTCTCCGGCCAGACGATCCCGCCAATAGACCGGCGACAGCACCTCCAGCTGGCTGCCAAAGGACAGCAGGAAGGACATCAGCCATTGGTCCTCCGGAAAATTGCACGCTACCAGCAGGCAGCCGCCCTCTTCCCGGGTGATCTCCCTGGGGTGGAAGTAGTCCCGCACCCGCCAGGCGGCGGAGGGAGCGAAGCGCAGCCGCAGGTCCACGCCCCGGTATCCGCCGGGAGCCGGGGCCTCCAGCCGGTCCGGCGGGCGGCGGGTTGGACAGACACCCTCCTCCACCGTCAGCGCCTCCATCCGCATCAGGCGGAAGACCCGCCAGTCCTGACGCTTTTGGCAGAAGGCCGAGAGATACCAGCACCCGCCCTTGAACACCAGCCGGGCGGGCTCCGCGGTCCGGCGGCTCCGCGCCCCGGCGGAACTGTAATAGGTGAAGGACAACGGCCTGCGGGTGAGAATGGCCTCCTTCACCAGGGCGAAATTCTCCCGCTCCGCCGCCCCGCTGCCCCAGTCGGTGAAGTCCACCTCCAGCCAGCCGGTGCCCTCCCGGCGGAAGAGGGCGGTCAGCCGGGACAGGGTCTCCTCCTCCGCTCCGCCGCCGGTGGCCAGAATGGCCTGGAGGGCAAAGAGAATTTCATCCTGCTGGGCCTGGGAGAGGAGGGCTCTGTCCAGCACGAACTGGTCCATCAGCCGGATGCCGCCGCCCTGCCCCTTTTGGGTGAACACCGGAATGCCGGCGGCGGACAGGGCGTCCACGTCCCGGTAGATGGTTCGCTCCGACACCTCCAGGCGCTCCGCCAGCTCCCTGGCGGTGACGGCCCGCTTTTCCACCAGCAGATATAAGATTTCAAAAAGGCGGCTGTTTTTCATGGTTTTCTCCTGCGGCATGGAGCGCCCCAAACGGCGTGCTCCGGAATATAAAGCGAACCCGTGAGGGGGGATTTGGGAGGATTATACCATGACCTGCCTGCGGGATTCAATGCCGTTGTGAAAACAGCTGGACACACTCCTGAATTTCTAGTATAATAAACGCATAATTCGGACGATATTTCTAATAATCAGTACGTTCCTCTCTTCCCATTTTCAACCAGGGAGCCTACAATAGGGATTGATGAATCTTGAAAATCTTTCACCGGGACGAAAAATTTTCATAATATGAAAGGAGCGGTTTTATGTCTATTCTTGTCACCGGCGGCGCCGGGTATATCGGCAGCCACACCTGCGTGGAGCTGATCCAGGCGGGCTATGAGGTCATCGTGGCGGACAACCTCTACAACTCCAGCGAGGAGGCCGTCCGGCGGGTGGAGAAGATTGTGGGGAGGAAGATCCCCTTTGTCCGGACGGAGCTGTGCAGCAAGGAGCAGGTGGAGGCCCTCTTCGCCCAGTATCCGGACATCGACTCCGTGATGCACTTCGCCGGACTCAAGGCCGTGGGAGAGAGTGTCTCCAAGCCCCTGGAGTATTATTCCAACAACCTCATCAGCACCCTCTACCTCCTCCAGGCCATGCGGGAGAAGGGCGTGAAGAACTTCGTGTTCTCCTCCTCCGCAACGGTGTACGGCGATCCCGCCACCGTGCCCATCCGGGAGGATTTCCCCACCGGCGGCACCACCAACCCCTACGGCACCACCAAACTCTTCCAGGAGCGCATCCTCTCCGACTACTGCGCCGCAGACCCCGCGCTGAACGTGGCGCTGCTGCGGTACTTCAACCCCATCGGCGCCCATGAGAGCGGCCTGATCGGCGAGGACCCCAACGGCATCCCCAACAACCTGGTGCCCTATATCGCCAAGGTCGCCGTGGGCCAGCTGGAAAAGCTCCACGTGTACGGCGACGACTACAACACCCCCGACGGCACCGGCGTGCGGGACTATATCCACGTTGTCGACCTGGCCAAGGGCCACGTGGCGGCGCTGAAGAAGCTGGAGACCAATTGCGGCCTCTTCATCTGCAACCTGGGCACCGGCAAGGGCTACTCTGTGCTGGACGTGCTCCACGCCTATGAGAAGGCCTGCGGCAAGACTCTGCCCTACGTGGTGGACCCCCGCCGTCCCGGCGACATCGCCGCCTGCTACGCCGACCCCAAGAAGGCCCGGGAGGAGCTGGGCTGGGAGGCAGAGCTGGGCATCGAGGAGATGTGCGCCTCCTCCTGGAAATGGCAGTCCATGAACCCGGGCGGATATAAAGGATAAGGAGGGACGGAACATGAACAAGCCTGTTCTCGTCATCATGGCCGCCGGTATGGGCAGCCGGTACGGCGGTCTCAAGCAGCTGGACCCCGTGGGGAACCACGGCCAGCTGATCATTGACTACTCCGTCTACGACGCCCGCCGGGCGGGCTTTGAGACCGTGGTCTTTGTCATCAAGCCAGAGATCGAGGCGGACTTCAAGGCCGCCATCGGCGACCGGGCGGCCCGGCTGATGGACGTGAAGTATGCCTATCAGCTCAAGGAGGACCTGCCGGAGGGATATTCCGTCCCGTCGGAGCGGACCAAGCCCTGGGGCACCGCCCACGCGGCGCTGTCCGTGCGGGAGATTGTGGACGGCCCCTTCGCCGTCATCAATGCCGACGACTACTACGGCCCGGAGGCCTTCCGGGAGATCTACACCTATCTCTCCGGCCACCCCGACGGGGCGCTGTACGAGTACGTTATGGTGGGATACCTGCTGAAAAACACGGTGACGGAGAACGGCACTGTGGCCCGGGGTGTGTGCGAGGAGACGGCAGACCACTTCCTCACCCAGGTCACCGAGCGCACCAAGATCGCAAAGGGCGAGCCCCCCCGCTTCACCGAGGACGACGGCGCGACCTGGACAGACCTGCCGGGGGACAGCATCG